>NZ_CP041217.1:4883812-5619468 GCF_006542275.1 Saccharibacillus brassicae | reverse complement strand
CGGAATACATGGTGCTGCTGTCCGCCCTGCAGATTCTGCTGGCCGCTTTTTCCCGGCAGGAAGACGTGATCGTCGGCAGTCCCGCCGCGGGCCGGACGCACCGGGATACGGAGAAGATGGCCGGCATGTTCGTCAATACGCTCGCGATGCGCGGCCGGCCGGAGCGCGGCAAGACGTATTCCGATTTCCTCGGCGAGATCAAGACGTTCGCCGTATCGGCGTACGAGCATCAGCAGTATCCGTTCGAATCGCTCGTCGAAGCGCTCGGCCTGCCGCGCGATCCGGCGCGCAATCCGCTGTTCGACGTCATGTTCGTGATGCAGAATCGCAAAAGCGAACGCCAAACGCTGCGCGGTCTCACGTTTGAACCGATTCAGGTGCGAACGCAGTCGTCCAAATTCGATCTGACGCTGAGCGTCGGCGAAGAAGCGGACGGATACGCCGTCGACTGGGAATACGGCACCGACCTGTTTGCGGAAGCGACGGTGAGCGCGTTCTCCGCCGCTTTCGAGCGCATATTGCGCAGTATCACAGCCGATGCTTCTATCCGGCTCGGCGAGATCGCACTGGTCGGCCCGGACGAACAGGGCCTCATCGTGCAGATCTTCAACGACACGCGGCGTCCGTATGCGCGGGACTCTTCGCTGCAGACGCTGTTCGCGGCGCAGGCGCTGCGCACGCCGCACGCCCAAGCGGTGCTCAGCCGCCGCGACGCGCTGACGTACGCCGAACTGGACGCGGTTCGGACGCGCTGCTGAGCGCGCTGCGCCGCGCCGGCGTCCAGGCGGGCGGCGGGTCGGCATTCTGACCGACAAAAGCGCCGTGTACGTCGCCGGCCTGCTGGCGATTCTCAAAGCGGGCTGCGCGTACGTGCCGCTGACGAGCGGCGATCCGGCCGAGCGTCTGGCGGCGCTGCTCGGCGACGCCGACGTGTCGGCGCTGCTGCACCTGCCGGGCAGCGTGATATCGCCCGCAGCGTTGCGGGCGGGCGTCCGCTGGTCGAGCTGGACGTGTCGGCGGCAATGCCGGGCTCTGCGCAAGATGCGAATGATGGGTCGGCGGCGGAAACCGCGGGATCGCCGGATACATCGGCGTCGCTGTACATCCGGCGGCCGACGATCCGCCGCACGCGCACTCGGCGTCCAATGCGGATTCCAACGCCGCATCCGTACCGCCCCACCCCGGCAGCGGCGAAGACGAAGCGTACGTGCTGTTCACGTCCGGCACGACCGGACGGCCCAAAGGCGTCCGCGTGCGCCATCGCAGCGTGACCCGGCTCGTGCAGGGCACCGGCCTGCTCGATTTCGCGCAGGCGCGCGTGCTGCAGACCGGCGCGCTGGCGTTCGACGCCTCGACGTTCGAGATCTGGGGACCGCTGCTCAGCGGCGGCTCCGTCTACCTGAGCGAACCGGCCGAAGTGCCGGACGCTGCGCATTTGCGAGCAAGCTGCGGGAGCATGACATCAACACGATGTGGATGACGGCGCAGCTGTTCAACCATTATATGGACGATGACCCGGCGTCTGTCGCGGGACTTGACGATCTGCTGATCGGCGGCGAACGGTTGTCGCAGCGTCACGTGTCCAAGCTGCTCGAACAACCGCAGCGGCCGCGCCTCATTAACGGCTACGGCCCGACCGAAAACACGACGTTTTCGCTCATGCACGTGATCGAAGACGTGAACGGTCCGCTGCCGATCGGACGTCCGATCGCGAACAGCACGGCGTATATTCTTGATCCCGGCGGCCGGCTCTGCGGCATCGGGCAGCCCGGCGAACTGGTCGTCGGCGGCGACGGGGTGGCGATCGGCTACCTCAACCGCCCGGAGCAGACGGCGGAGGTGTTCGGCGAAGATCCGTACGCAGCGGGCGGCATCTGGTACCGTACGGGCGATCTGGCCCGCTGGCGGCCGGACGGCACGGTCGATTATTTGGGCCGGACCGACACGCAGGTGAAGATCCGGGGCTACCGGGTCGAACCGGGCGAGATCGAGCACGAACTGCGGAGCGTCAGCGGCGTGCGCGACGCGGCGGTGACGGTACGCGAAGACGAATACGGCGCGGCGTATCTGTACGGGTATGCGGCCGCCGACGACTCGGTAGACGTCGACGAGATCCGGCGCGAGCTGGGCCGGCGGCTGCCGGGTTATCTGGTGCCGGCGTCGATTACGCGGCTGGAGCGGCTGCCGATGACGGTCAACGGCAAACTGGACCGCTCGGCGCTGCCGGAACCGGCGGCGCCGCAGGCGGCGGAATACGCCGCGCCGCAGAATGAACGCGAAGCGGCTGTGATCGAAGTGTTCGAAGATATTTTGGGCGTACGGGGCCTGGGCCGGGACGCTTCGTTCTTCGAACTCGGCGGCCATTCGCTGCGCGCGACGCGGGCGATCAACCGGCTGGAAGCGCGCACGGGCGTGCGGCTGCCGCTGACGGCGATCTTCGAAGCGCCGACGCCAGCGGCGCTGGCGCTGCGGCTGCACGAAGCGGAACACCGCGTGTATGTGCCGATTCCGGCCGCGCCGGTGCAGGCGGCGTATCCGATGTCGTCGGCGCAGAAGCGGCTGTATCTGATCCAGCAGCTGGAAGGAGCCGGCACGGCCTATAACCTGCCGGGGCTGCTTGAGCTGGAAGGCGATTTGGATCTGCTGCGGATCCGCTCGGCTTTTGCGCAGTTGACGGAGCGGCACGAGAGCCTGCGGACGAGCTTCCATCTGGAAGACGGCGAGCTGGTGCAGCGGATCGAGCCGCAGGTCGAAGCGGTGGTGGAGTTCGAAGAAGGCGAAGCGGACGAAGACCGGGAAGTCTGGCTGAGCCGCTTCGTGCGTCCGTTCGAGCTGGACACGGCGCCGCTCATACGGCTCAAAGTGATCCGGACCGGAGGGGACCGGGGCGCGCTGCTGTTCGATCTGCATCATCTGATTGCCGACGGGGCGTCGATGAACGTGATCACGCGGGAGTTTTCCCGGCTGTACGCGGGCGAGAGCCTGCCGAGGCCGGAGCGGCAGTACAAAGACTACAGCGAATGGATGCGCCTGCGCGACCAGGGAGCGGCGGAAGAGTACTGGCTGAAGCAGTTCGAACAAGCGGCGCCGGTGCTGGATCTGCCGCTTGATTATCCGCGCGGGCAAATGCAGAGCTTCGCCGGCGCCAGCTTCCACGCCGTCGCTCCGGCGGAGTTGTCCGAGCGGGTCCGGCGGTTATGCCGCGATACCGGCACGACCGAATACATGGTGTTTTTGTCCGCGTATTTTATTTTGCTGAGCCGGTATAGCCGGCAGGCCGACCTCGTCGTCGGCACGCCGGTCGCGGGCCGGACGCATCGGGATACCGAAACCATGGTCGGCATGTTCGTCAATACGCTGGCGATGCGGGCGCGGCCCGAATCGGATAAGCGGATCGTCGATTTTTTGCGGGAGATCAAAGATCTGTGCCTGACCGGCTTCGACTATCAGGAGTTCCCGTTCGAGACGTTGATTGACCGCGTTTCGTTCAACCGGGATTTGTCGCGCAACCCGCTGTTCGACGTCATGTTCGTGCACCAGAATAACGAACAGGAAGAATTGGCCGCACGCCACGTATCGTTCGGCGACGTCGAAGGAGACGCCGGATCGGCCAAGTTCGATATGACGCTGACGGTGGACGGCGACGGCCGCGACCATCGTATCCACTGGGAATACTGCACCGACCTGCTCGGCGAAGCGACGGTTCGCCGTTATGCGGAACATTTCCTGCGCATTCTCGAAGCGATGACGCTTCGTTCTTCGCAGCGGATCGGCCAGATCGACAGTCTGAACGCGGCGGAGAGCGAATTGATTCGCGAGACGTTCAGCCAGGGCGCGGTCCGGGCCGCGCCGGAAGACACGTTCGTCGACCGGTGGGCCGAGCAGGCCGCGGCGTTCCCGGATCGCACGGCCGTCGTCTGCGGGGCGGACCGCCATACGTACGGCGAACTGGAACAGAAAGCGAACCGGATCGCCAACGCCTTGATCTCCTGGGGCATCTCGCCCGGAGACGTGGTCGCTTTCGCGCTGCCGAGAGGGCTTCCGCTCGTGGCGGCCGTGCTGGGCATTTTAAAAAGCGGAGCCGCGTTCCTGCCGATCGAACCGGATTACCCGGAAGACCGTATCCGGTTCATGGTCGAAGACAGCCGGGCCAAAGTGATCATGACCGAGCAATCCGCTTATGCGCTCGTATTCCGGCACTGCAAGCAGGTGCCGGTCGACGTGCTGCTGAGCGGAGGCGAATCCGAAGCGCCTGCCGTTCGGCCGCTGCCTTCCGACCTCGGCTACTGCATCTATACGTCGGGTTCGACGGGAACGCCCAAGGGCGCCCAGCTGTCCCACGGCAATCTGATGAACTATGTGCTGCACGCCCGCGAGTCTTACGTGAAGTCGGCGCCCGTCATGCCGCTCTTTACGAGCATCTGCTTCGATCTCACGCTCACTTCGCTGTTCCTGCCGCTGCTGGCCGGCGGCCGGATACACGTGTACAGAGACGGGATCGAGCACGATCTGTTCGCCGTGTTCCGCGATACGGAGCTGACGATCATCAAGCTGACGCCTTCGCATCTCAAGCTGGCCGCCGGCTCGCCCGAAGCGATGCCGCTGCCCGGATTGGAATGCCTGATCGTGGGCGGCGAAGAACTGGAATCGAGAACGGCGCGCGAAGCGCTGCGGACGTTCGGGGCGCAGATCGAGATCCATAACGAGTACGGCCCGACAGAGACGACGGTCGGCTGCTGCGATTACGTGTTCGATCCCCGTTCGGACCGCCGGGCGGTGCTGATCGGCCGGCCGATCGCCAATACGCAGACGTGGATCATCGGCGAAGGCGGAAGCCTGTGCGGAATCGGCATGCCGGGCGAGCTGTGTATCGGCGGCAGCGGCGTCGGCCGGGGCTACTTGAACCTGCCGGAACGCAGCGCCGAGACGTTCGTGCCCGATCCTTATTCGCCGGGCCGGCTGCTGTATCGCACAGGCGATCTGGCGCGGTGGCTGCCGGACGGGCAGATCGAGTATCTGGGACGTATCGACGAACAGGTCAAGATTCGGGGCTTCCGCATCGAGCTTGGCGAAATCGAGGAAGTCATCAAATCCGCTCCGGGTGTAGCCGACGCCGCGCTGGCGATCAAGCGCGATCCTGCCGGCGAGCCGGTGCTGTGCGCCTACGTCGTAGGAGAACGTCCGTATGAGGCGTCGCATCTGGCCGCTATTGCCGACCGGCTCCGGACAAGTCTGCCGGACTACATGATTCCCGAACGGATCATGGCGATCGGCGCGCTGGACGTGTCGGCCAACGGCAAGTTGGACCGCAAAAAACTGCCCGATCCCGTCTGGGCGCAGACGGAACCTTACGCGGCTCCGGCGACGGAGCTGGAGACGGAGTTGACGCTGCTGTTCGAGCAGACGCTCGGCGTACCGCGGATCGGCCGCACAGACCACTTTTTCGAGCGGGGAGGCAATTCGATCAAAGCGATCAAATTGATCGCCGGTCTGCGCAGACTCGGGCACTCGCTGTCGATCGTGCATTTGTTCAAGCATCCGACGCCGGGCGCGCTTGCCGTTTTCCTGGACGAACAGGCCGAATTCGGCCGCCAGAGTGCTTCCGCGAACGAAGCCAATCCGGCTGCGAACGAAGCCGAACCGGCCGCGGCCGACGCCGGGCATCCGGCGAACAGCGCGTCTGCGGGCGCAGAGACGGCCCAAGCGGCGCTCGCGCTCATGGAGAG
The DNA here is from genome assembly GCF_006542275.1 of Saccharibacillus brassicae. Classification (NCBI taxonomy): domain Bacteria; kingdom Bacillati; phylum Bacillota; class Bacilli; order Caryophanales; family Paenibacillaceae; genus Saccharibacillus; species Saccharibacillus brassicae. Next base: position 5,613,742 of record NZ_CP041217.1, on the reverse strand, counting down.
CCGGGCTCGGAGCCTCGCGGCTGCGTCCGCGGAAGCGGTTCGTCCGCTGTCTCCGGTGCAGCGGCTGTCTTACCGGATGGGCGTCAGGTCCAGCTACGCGGAACGCGCGCTGAACCGCGACGTGAATCCGGAGACGTTCGAAGTCGTCATGCAGGGCATGTTCCGCCGGCATCCGCTGCTGCGGTCGACGTTCGTGATTGGCGGCGAAACGTGGGAGAGACGGGAGTTGGCGTGCCCGGCGCGTATCGATGTGCCGCTGCTGGACTGGTCTGCCAAGCCGGAAGCGGAGCAAGAAGCGGCAATCGGTGCAATCCGTTCGTCGTATGCGGAGTTCGACGACGAATCTCGCTATGACGGGACGTCGCTTGCGCATCGCATGATCCTGATCAAGCGAAGCCGGAACGATTATTTGTTCCTTATGACCTGCACGCATCTGATCTTCGACGGAATGAGCAGCCAGGCGTTCTGCGACCGGCTGTCGGACGAATACGGCCGGCACCCCGGTTCCGGCGAACACGGCGCCGAAGTGTACGATTACCAGCATTACGTCGACCAGATCCTGAGCGGGCCTGTCGGCGTCACCGAAGCGGAGATCGTCGAGCGTCTCGATCTGAACCGGTTCCGGGACTCGGTCGTCCGGTACCGTAAACGACTATCTCTCGCTCCGCTGCATGCGTTCCGCACCGTATGCGAAGTGGAAGGCACGCAGTCGCAAGGGCGGATCGAAGCGCTGCCGGAACTGCCGGGCGAATTGTACCGGGCCGTTCTGCTGTTCCTGTTCCCCGACGCGTCTATTCCGATCTTGAACGTGCATACGGGTCGAACGTACACAGATCGGCGCTACCACGACTATTTGGGCGAATTTATCGATTTCGTGCCGTGCGTCGTCGATCCTTCGGCCCAGGCGGACTACGGAGCGGACATCGCGGACAAACTGGAGTTTATGAGCCGCCACAATATCAATATGTCCGCGCTGCTGGTCGACGAAGAACTGCGCGGCCGTTATCCGGGACTGTCGGCTTTGTTGGCCGATATTCGGCCCGAGCAGCTCGATATTCCGGTCTACAACGACTTGTCGATCTTTGACGCGCACGATGTGGACGCGGAACCGTTCCTGCGGGAAGAAGCGGAACGTTCCGCCGCAAGGGCCGACGATACGGAACGTTTCGATCCGTTCGCGACCGGCATCGTGTGGAACGGAGACCGCTTCTACATTCAGACGGTCTGCACCGAAGGGCGGGAAGACGAACTGGCCGCGTATCTGCGGTCTTATATCCATAAACGGTTGAGCGAACTGCCGGTCCTGTAGACCGGCCATGCGCATTCTTCGCCTCGGCTGCCGACGCTTGCAAGCGGCAGAGAGAAGAAGAATGCGCTTTTTTTTGCTCCCCATCGGGTGAAAATGCAGTATGATAGACCGTAGAAGCATTTAATCAAAACGTTTCGATCCCAGCTTAAGCCTCTCGCGGCTGCGGCTGGCCGGATCGAAGCAAACGGGAGGACTTTATATGAATCGGCAACGAAATAACGATTCGCAAACGGAACGTCTCGGCGCATGGACCGTCATGACGTTCAATCTGCGCACCCACACGGCGAACGACGCCGGCAACGAATGGACGCAGCGGGCGCCGTGGGCGGCGCGGACGATCGCGGATCTTGCGCCGGCTGTGGTCGGCGTGCAGGAAGCGTATCCGCTCATGCTGGACGATTTGCAGCGGGAACTGCCGGAGTACGACCGGATCGGCATGGGGCGCCGGGGCGAAGCGGACGACGAAGCGTGCGCCATTTTCTATCGGCGGGACCTGTTCGAGCTGCTCGGACAAGGCCAGTTCTGGCTGTCGGAGACGCCGGAGACGGTCGGTTCGCTCGGCTGGGACAGCGATTACCCGCGGATCTGCACCTGGGGACGCTTCCGCTTCCGGGCTTCCGGGCAGGAAGTGCGCGTGTACAACACGCATTTCGACCATATCGGCGAAGCGGCGCGGATCGAAGGGGCGAAGCTGGTCGCTTCGGTCATGCGTTCGCACGAAGCGGAATTTCCGGGCGGCGCGTCCGTCCTGATGGGCGACATGAACGGCTTCCCGTCCGACGCCCCGCTGCGCTATCTGCGCGGCGAACTGCCGGCGGAAGGGCCGGTTCCGGCGCTGCAGGATGCCTATGCCAAGCTTGAAGGCGAGATCGGACGCACGTTCCACGATTTCCTCGGGGGACTCGAAGGCGAACCGATCGATTACATTTTCGCGACCGCTCCGCTTGAAGTGCGGCGCAGCTTTATCGAACGGCGCGAGTTCGCGGGCAAATACCCGTCCGACCATTACCCGCTGGTCGCGGAGCTGGTCTACGCCGGGAGCTGACCCCTGCGCCCGTTCCGATAACCGCACACGATACGGCACACTTCCCGTTCGCGCATGCCGATGCGCGGGCGGGAAGTTTTTTGCCTTGCCCGCCGCGAAATCGTCGCAAAAAAGCATTGACCCTCACGCCGCGTGATCCTTTATGCTGAGGTCAAAGACCGGGGAGGTGGGGAAAATCGCTTTGAAAGTCAAAGAAGTGTCGCAGCTCGCCGGCATCAGCGTCCGCACGCTGCATCATTACGACGAGATCGGGCTGCTGAGGCCGGAGCGGACCGCGGAAGCCGGATACCGGCTGTACGCCGAACGAGATCTGGAGCGATTGCAGCAGATTTTGTTTTTCCGCGAACTGGGCTTCACGCTGCTGGAAATACGCGGGATGCTGGACGATCCCGCTTTTGACCGATTGGAAGCGCTGGAGCTGCAGCGGCGCCTGCTTGAGCGCAAGCTGGAGCAGACGCGCCGCATGATCGACAATATCGACAGCACGATCCGACATGCCAAAGGAGAGATGGAGATGACCGACGAACAGCGGTTCGAAGGAATCGAGTTTACGAATGATCCGTACGAACAGGAAGCCCGCGAGCGGTGGGGAGAGGCGAAGATCGAAGAATCGAAGAAGAAGCTGGCCGAAGCGACGCGTACGCCGGGCTTGAGCGCGGAGCTGCAGCGGGAATGGGAAGAGCGGGTGCAAACGCTGGCCGGTATTCGGCACGAGCAGCCCGCCTCGCCGATCGCGCAGCAGGAAATCGGGCGCTGGTGCGACTTTTTGCACCACTTCGGCACGTATTCGCCCGAAGCGCTGGCCGGGCTGGGACGACTGTACACGGAAGACGAACGCTTTACGGCCCATCTCGACCGGTACGGCGCCGGATTGGCGGCATTCATGGGCGCGGCGATGGAAGAGTATGCCCGCCGGCACGGATCGGAAGATTGACGGAACCCCGACCGACTTTGGCCGTAGAAAGAGTCTGGAGAGACATTTTACGGAAAAAGGATGATGGGGATGGAATCGAGAAACCCGGTTTTGGGCAGAAAAATATTTGATCGTGCGAGGGAAGACCTGATCGGCTCGGGCGCGATGACGCTGGGCGGAACGGTGCACAAGACGTTCGTGCTGCTGCTTCTGCTGATCGGAGGCGCGGCTTACACCTGGTACCGGTTCGATCAGGGCATGGACGTCTACGGCATCATGATCGCGGGCGTCGTGCTGGGCTTGATCGCGGCGCTCGTCACGAGCTTCGTGCCGAAAATCGCTTTTATTACCGCTCCGCTGTACGCGATCTTTCAGGGATTGGCGCTTGGCGCGATCTCGGCTTCGTTCGACAGCCAGTATCCCGGCATCGTCATCAACGCGGTACTGATCACGGTCGGCACGCTGTTTGCGATGCTGCTGCTCTACGTGACGCGGATCATCAAAGTGACGCCGGGTCTTCGCACCGGCATCATCGTAGCGACGTTCTCGATCATGCTCGTGTACCTGTTCGATTTCGTGCTCGGCTTTTTCGGAATCAACGTCCCGTTTATCCACGAATCCGGCCTGATCGGCATCGGAATCAGCTTGTTCGTCGTCGTGATCGCGTCGCTGAACCTGCTGCTGGACTTCGATTTTATCGAGCAGGGCACCCGTCAGGGCGCTCCGAAATATATGGAATGGTACGGCGCGTTCGGCTTGATGGTGACGCTCGTATGGCTGTATCTGGAAGTGTTGAAACTGCTGTCGAAGTTGAGACGGAACTGATCGAGCGTATATGAAAAAGCCCGCAGCGAACAACGCTGCGGGCTTTTTGGGTCGGGCAGGAGAGCGTGACGGTCAAGGTTTCTGCTTGGCGCGGAAGGCCGAGACGGCGGAAGCGAGGGCGCTGCGCGCCTGAGCGAGCCGGGCGTCGGGGCCGCCTTGTTCCAGCGCGCGCTGCGCTTCGTTGATCGCCCGGCGCAGCGCGCCGAAAGCGGAAGCCGGATATTGGCCGGAGCGGATGCCCCGCGGCAGGTCGAGCAGCGCACGCGCGGCGGCGAGGTCGGCGGACAGTCCGGCCGCCGGAGTGCCGGAAGCCGGCAGGCTTGCGTAGGCCGCCCGGACCCCGGCTAATGCGGCTTCGATCGCTTCCGGCGCGCCGAAGGTGGCGAGTCGCGTCTCCAGCTCCCGCACGGCGGCGTCGAAGCCGGCCGTTTGCGCCGGGGACAGCCGCCCGTCGACCGTCCGGTTCAGCACGTCGGTCCGGTAGCGGAACGTTTGGGCGAACAGGTCGGCCCGGCCGCTGCGCAGATCTTCGAAGTCCGCTTTGACGTTCAGATACGTCCAGAAGATCGGCCACACGTCCGGATTCCAATAATCCCGGGACACGAGCGGATAGAGCTGATCGCGCATCAGCGCGATGTGCTGCATGAAGCGCTCGGCATCCGCTTCGGTGCGCTGGCCGGGTTCGCTGCCGAACTCTTCGTACAGGCGAAGCTGGAGTTCCTGTTCGAACAGGATCGTATCGACCGGGACGTTATAGACGCCGGCGTACAGCTCGTACTGCGGAAAATCGTGCACAGACTGCGCGGCGGCCGTCAACTCTTCGCGCTTCGAAGCGGGATCGAACGCGGCGCGAAAAGCGGCAAAGCCGGCCATTTTGAATGATTCGTAAAATTGATCGTAATCGGAAGGACGATCGGGGAATTCGTTGAATGCGTACAGCGCTCTCGCTTCCCGCAGCAGGCGGACACGGTCTTCGTCCTGCAGTCCGATCCCGGAAGGCGGCCGGACGCCGGATACCGGCGAAGGAGACACGGAAGCCGAAGTCAAATCGGCCGGTTGTTGGGCAAGCGCGGGCACGGAGCCGAACAGAAGGAGCGCGGCAAGCGCCGACAGCGGAAGCCGCGCGAAAGTTCGACGATCGAAAAAGGCCAAGATCAGGACCTCCCTTATGACGGATTGGGGTGGGCATAAAAGTCCAGCAGCGTTTCCATATACGTTTTGTAAACGTTAAAACCGTCTTCTCCGCCAGCGAGCCGGCTGCTCAACACGGCCATTTTGTCGATCAGCGCCTGGACTTTGGCGTCCGAATATCCGCCGGGCGCGTCGCTTCTCGGATAATGCATAATGAAATAAGCGGACATTTTGTCGAGGATATACGAAGTGGAAGGCCGGCCTTTTTCAAAAAAATCGTGGAAAGAGAAATCGACGTAGCGCAGCGCCCGTAATAGTTGGGCCGGCGTGCCATTCGGATTTTGCGCGACGGCGGTCGTCTCGGTCACGATCCGGTCTTTGTACGTGACGGCGAACAGGTCGGACAGGCTGCCGTGCAGAGAGGAAGGCGTCATCAGTTCCGCGCCCTGCTTGAACACGGAAATTTCGTACAGCAGCTGCTTGCGCGCGGGATCGTCCATCGGGGCGGGGGGGAAAGCCGAAGCGGCATGAACGGCAGGGTCGGAAAAAGAGGGCGGGAGCGGGGCGAGCCATAACGGCACGGCCAGAGCGGCGGCGGCCAAGCCCGGGAGCGTTCTTTTTCTGCGACGATTCAATGGAACAGGCCTCCTTCGAATAGGGATTCACTGCGTTAATACACAGGGGGCTTTTTATCCAAACGGCAAAATCGACGGAACGGAAAATTTCACGTCCGTTCAGCCAAACGGCTTGCAGACGGCACTGCGGCACGCGGCGGACAGAATCATGCCGAAAAGCCCGGATCCGCTGCCGGATCCGGGCTTTTTTTAACGTTGAACCGCAAAATCATTGATCTTCGGGCCTGCATGCTCAACCCTCAATCTTCGATCGTCGACAAATCGCCGGCCGGAAGCTTCAGCTCCCATGCTTTGAGCACGCGGCGCATGATTTTGCCGCTGCGCGTTTTGGGCAGTTTGTCCTTGAACTCGATCTCGCGCGGAGCCGCGTGGGCGGACAAGCCTTCTTTGACGAATTTCGTAATTTCGGCTTTGAGTTCGTCGCTCGCTTCGTAGCCTTCGCGCAGCGAGATGAACGCTTTGATCACTTCGCCCCGGACCGGGTCCGGCTTGCCGATCACGCCCGCTTCGGCCACGGCCGGATGCTCGACCAGCTTGCTCTCGACTTCGAACGGGCCGACGCGTTCGCCCGACGTATTGATCACGTCGTCGATCCGGCCCTGGAACCAGAAATAGCCGTCTTCGTCCATGTAGGCGGAATCGCCCGAAATGTACCAGCCTTCGATGCGCGTGTATTCTTCGAATTTGGCCGGATTGTTCCAAATTTGGCGCATGATCGACGGCCACGGCGTACGGATCGCCAGATTGCCCATCCGCAGCGGCGGCAGCACCTGGCCCTGATCGTCGATAATCGCCGCTTCGACGCCCGGGATCGGCTTGCCCATCGAACCGGGACGCATGTCCATCGACGGATAGTTGCAGATCAGCTGCGCGCCCGTCTCCGTCATCCACCACGTATCGTGAATACGCTGCTTGTACACGCGGTAGCCCCAGCGGATCACTTCCGGGTTCAGCGGTTCGCCGACGCTCAGCACATGCCGCAGCGAAGACAGGTCGGCCGCTGAGACCGCTTCGTCGCCCGCGCCCATCAGCATGCGGAACGCCGTCGGCGCGCTGTACCAGACCGTGACCCGGTAGCGCCGGATCGTCTCGTACCAGTCCTGCGGACTGAAGCGGCCGCCGCGGATCACGTTGGTCACGCCGTTCAGCCACGGAGCGAAGATGCCGTACGACGTTCCCGTCACCCAGCCCGGATCGGCCGTGCACCAGTAGACGTCGTCTGGCCGCAAATCGAGCACGATCCGGCCCGTATAGCCGTGCTGGACCATGGCGCCGTGCACATGATAGACGCCTTTGGGCTTGCCGGTCGAACCCGACGTGTAATGCAGGATCAGGCCGTGCTCGCGGTCGACCCATTCGATCTCCGTTTCGGTCGACGCTTCGCCCATCAATTTATGGAAGTCGGCAAACGGCGAGTCGCCGGGCAGCAGGCTGTCGTCGGCCGACGCTTCGCTGCCGCCCGGCTTGGAGGTGTCGACCAATATGACGTGCTTGAGGTCCGGCAGCTCGTGCGCGGGAATACGCTCGGCCAGCTTCGGCGTCGTGACGATCGCGACCGCGCCGCTGTCCTGCAGCCGGTCGCGCACCGCCGTCTCCATAAACGCCTCGAACAGGGGACCGGCGATCGCGCCGATCTTGATAATGCCGAGCAGCGTAAAATAAAGTTCCGGCGTGCGCGGCATGAAGATAAAGACGCGGTCGCCTTTGCCGATGCCCAGGGTGCGCAGCATGTTCGCCGCCCGGTTCGATTCCTGCCGCAGCTGCTCGAACGTATACGATTCTTCGCGCTCGGGATCGCTGTAATGCAGCGCGATCTTGTCGCCGAGCCCCGACCGCGCATGCCGGTCGATCGCTTCGTGCGCCAGGTTGAGCCGGCCGCTCTCGGCCCAACTGAACTTCTTCTCTTCGTCCACCCAATCGAAACTTTGCCGGGCTTGTTCGTAATCGCCCAGATTGGATCGCTGCGCCTCGGCGCCAATGATTTCTACCGTGTCCTTGTCCATAAGAGCCTCCAGTCGCCAATAGAATGAGGGGAAGCCTTGCAGCTTCGACCCTGACAATCCTTACAAATGTAGCGCTTACAAATAACGGTGAAAAAGAAAGCTTCGGCGCGCAAAACAGCGGATGTCCGATCGTGCGGACGGCGCCGTTTTGCCTCGACAGATACGCGCCGAATGTTCGGTCGTCCGACAGATTCGCCGGACGTATCGATTTCGCAGAAAGTATACCTGTTTTTGCGGCCGTTGTCATCCATGCTCTAGCATTGGGAAAGGTATCCATATGGCATTCGGCGAATAAAGGGGGTATGATAAACCTATCATATTCGGAACCGCACGCCCGAAGGCAGCCTTTTTTGCCCGTCTGCCGGTTCGAAAAGGCTGCCGTTCGAAGCAAGGAGGCCGCATGGAGCATATCAAGCTTTATCGGGAAGAAACAGTCGGGGAAAGGGAGCGGCGCCGGGTCGTGCAGGGGCCGATGCGGCCGGAGGATCTGGACAAGCTGACGCTGCATCCGCAGCTCGACGCGTTTCGGCGCCCCGCCGAACAGCATGCGGCGCTGGTCGAGATCGCCGGGCTGCCGGAAGGGCGGATCATCGCGGCGGTCGAAGGCGACACGGTCGTCGGCTACGTCACGTTCCATTATCCCGACGAATACGAACGCTGGTCGGAAGGGAAAATGGACGATCTGATCGAGCTCGGTGCAATCGAAGTTGCAAACGATTACAGAGGCGAAGGATTGAGCAAAAAACTGCTGGAGATCGCTTTTGCCGGCGGTCAGCTCGACAATGCGATTGTGTTCACGACCGAATATTATTGGCATTGGGATCTGGAGAGCACGCGCCTCAGCGTCTGGGATTACCGGAAAATGATGGAGGACCTGATGAAAAACGTCGACATGGTCTGGTTCGCGACGGACGACCCGGAAATTTGCAGCCACCCCGCCAACTGCCTTATGGTGCGGGTCGGCCGGCACGTGCCGCAGGATTCGGTCGAGGACTTCGATCGGCTGAGATTCCGGCAGCGCTTCATGTATTGAGGCCCGTATCAAAATTCGGATAGTGAGACCCGTATCAAACTCGGACTGGAGCAGGCGGGGAATACTTCTATTTTGGAGAACAGACGAAAAAGAGGCTTTATAAAGTCTTTTTATAAACAATCTTTACAAAGTAATTCGTTTGAAAACAGGCAGGACAGCCAAAGGAGGAGCCTTGGGATGCGGGACGCCGTTTATTTGTTTCACCCGAACAGCCTGAATTACGTGTTTGGCCAAAATCACCCGTTCGACCAGCGGCGCATCACGTTGACCCGCGACCTGCTGCGTACGGCGGGCGCTTTTCCGACGGATGGGGCGATCCTGCCGGCCGACCGGCTGGACGAAGAACTGCTGCATGCGGTACACGTACCCGAATACGTCGAGCGGGTCAAAGCGCTCAGCGAGCCGGCGCCCGACGACGGCCTCGTGGGCGACGCGCAAAAATACGGCCTCGATACCGACGACACGCCGTTTTTCCCCGGCATGCACCGCAGCGCGGAGATCATCGCGGCGGCTTCGGTGGCGGCGGCGAAGCTGGTCATGGACGGCGACGCGCGCCACGCGGTTAACCTTGCGGGCGGGCTGCATCACGCCATGCCGCAGCGCGGCTCGGGCTTTTGCGTGTACAACGACGCTTCGATCGCCATTTCCTTTATCCGCAAACAGTACGGCGCGCGGGTGCTGTATGTCGATACGGACGTGCATCACGGCGACGGGGTGGAGATGTCGTTCTACAGCGATCCGGGCGTCTATACGTATTCGATTCACGAGACGGGCAAATATTTGTTTCCCGGCACGGGACTGGTCGAGCAGCGCGGCGAAGGCGAAGGATTCGGCTGCACGGTCAACCTGCCGATGGAGCCGTATACGGAAGACGATTCGTGGCTGGAATGTTTTGGCAGCGTTTTGGACGACGTGCTGCGCAAAGCGAAGCCCGACATCATCGTCAGCCAGCACGGCTGCGACGCGCACGCGCTCGATCCGCTGGCGCATGTGCACTGCTCGATGAAAATTTACCGCGAGATGCCCCGGATGCTGCACGAAGCGGCGCACGCGTACTGCGGCGGACGCTGGGTGGCGCTCGGCGGAGGCGGCTACGATATTTGGCGCGTGGTGCCCAGAGCGTGGGCGCTGCTGTGGATGGAGATGAGCGGCCATCCGCTGCTGCGGCAGATCGACGCCGATCCCAAGCTGCGCCTGCCGCGCGAATGGCTGGAACGCTGGGGACCGGAAAGTCCCGAAGAACTGCCGGAGACATGGCTCGACGATCCCGCGTCGTGGAGCCCCATGCCAAGACGCGCCGAGATCGAAGCCAAAAACCGGCGTGCGGCGGAGCTCGCTTCGATGTATTTGCGCTAGGGGCGCGCAGCGCCTTGAAGCGCCGGGCATGCGCACTGGTGTATACTAACAGAGAGCACGCAAGAAGAGAGGTTCGGCGCATTGCGCCGGCCCTTTCTTTTTGACCCATACACGGAAAGAAGGGCGAAACGATGAACAAAAGCGGCAAACTGCTGATCGGAGGTTCGTGGATCGACACGGCCGAGACGATCGAAGTGACCAATCCGGCCAACGGAGAACTTGTCGGCCGCGCGGCCAAAGCGACGGAAGCGGACGCGCTGGCGGCGGTCGATGCGGCTTACGGCGCGCTGGCTTCCTGGTCGGCGCTGCCGGCGATCGAACGGGGCCGGCTGCTGCTGAACTGGCATGCGCTCGTCGAGCGGCACCAGAGCGAACTGGCGCGCATCATGACGCTGGAGCAGGGCAAGCCGCTGGCGGAAGCCGCCGGCGAGATTGCCTATGCGAACAGCTTCATCCAATGGTATGCCGAAGAAGGCAAACGGGTGTACGGCGAGACGATTCCCGCCTCGTCGCCGAACAAGCGGATCTGGGTCATCAAGCAGCCGGTCGGCGTGGCGGCGATGATCACGCCGTGGAATTTCCCGGCTTCGATGATTACGCGCAAAGTCGCCCCGGCGCTCGCCGCCGGCTGCACGGTCGTGATCAAGCCGTCGGAAGAGACGCCGTTCACGGCGCTGCGCCTGGCGGAACTTGCGGTCGAAGCCGGCATTCCGGACGGCGTCCTCAATATGGTGACAGGCGTGCCGGGCGAGATCGGCGGCGTCTGGCAGCGCGACCCGCGCGTGCGCAAGCTGTCTTTTACCGGATCGACCCGCGTGGGCAAACAGCTGATGCAAGGCGCCGCCGGCACGATGAAAAAGCTGTCGCTGGAACTCGGCGGGCATGCGCCGTTTATCGTGACCGAACATGCGGATCTGGACAAAGCGGTCGACGGCATGATGGCTTCCAAGTTCCGCAACGGCGGCCAGACGTGCGTCTGCACGAATCGGATCTACGTGCACGAGCATCTGATTGAACGTTTCTCGGAGCTTGCCGCGCGCAAAGTGTCGGAGCTTGTGGTCGGAAACGGCCTCGACGAAGGCACGGAGATCGGACCGCTGATCAACGCCGCGGCGGTCGACAAAGTGCTGGCGCAGATCGGGGACGCCCGCGCCAAAGGCGCGAAGGTGCTCGCGGGCGGCTCGCGCGCCGTCTCTCCGGACGGCGGCCATTTCGTGCAGCCGACGCTGCTTGCGAACGTGACGGACGACATGGTCTGCATGAACGAAGAAACGTTCGGCCCGCTCGCGCCCGTCTCGTCGTTCCGCACGATCGACGAAGTGATCGAACGCGCCAACCGCAGCCCGTACGGGCTGGCGGCCTACGTGTTCACCGAGCGGATCGGCGAAGCGGTGGAGATCGCCGAGCGGCTGGAATTCGGCATCGTCGGCTTGAACGATCCGCTGCCGTCCACCGCGCAGGCGCCGTTTGGCGGCTTCAAGGAAAGCGGGCTCGGCCGTGAAGGCGGCCGCTACGGCATCGAAGAATATTTGGAAGTCAAATACGTTTCGTTGGGACTTTGAGTGCTTGGGCGCTCTTGAAGCGGCGTCGAAAAATCGGGAGGGCAAGATGAGATGAAATTCGAAGAATTTACGCTGGGGCGGACGTTCACGACGTCTTCCCTGGTTCTGAGCAAAGAAAGCATTATGGCATTCGCGTCCGTCTACGATCCGCAGTATATGCATCTGGACGAAGCCAAAGCGGCGGCCGGCCGGTTCAAAGGGCTGATCGCGTCCGGTATCCAGACGATGGCCGTCTCGTTCAAGCTGTGGGTGGAGACGGGCGCGTACGGCGAAGAAGTCGTGGCCGGCACGGCGATGAACGACGTTCGCTTTATCAAGCCGGTCTATCCGGACGACGAACTGCACGTGGAAGTCGAAGTGATTTCTCTGGAAGAGAGGCGGCGCAGCGGCATCGTCACGGTGCGGCTGTCGACGTTCAATGCGCGCGGCGAGCAGGTGTTCAGCGGCGAATTGTCGGCGCTGATCGGGAAGTAAGGCATAACAAAGTTGTCATCCGATTGTAGTTTTCGAAGGAAGAGTTGCCCGGCCGCCGTCTCTACAATGGAAAAGAAGCTTCTACCTATCCATTGCGAAAGAAGGACGAATCACGATGACGACTTTATCGACGACGAAGACCAAGGCGCCGGGCGGCATGCCGGACGGCCGGATCAACGTGCTCGACCAACTGCGGGGCGTCGCCCTGTTTGCCATTTTCCTGTGCAATTTATCCAATCTTACGGGAGCCTTGATGAATGAAGGAGACGTCGCCAGCAACACGCTGTGGCGCGCGATCGACGTGCTGTTCGCGAACAGCGCCCGTCCGCTGTTCTCGTTCATGTTCGGCATCAGCATGATGCTGATCTTCGACGGCGCGGTGCGCAAAGGCCGCAGGCCGTACCCGATGCTGCTGCGGCGCATGGGCATGCTGCTGCTGTTCGGCGCGCTGCACGTGTTCGCCGTCTGGGACGGGGACATCCTGTTCATGTACGCGCTCGACGGCTTGATGCTGATCCTGTTCGTCTGGATGCCCAAGCCGCTGCTGCTGCTCTCGGGTCTGCTGCTGTTCCTGATCGGCTCGTACGAACTGCAGGCAGCGATGAGCCCGGCGCTCTCGAACTTCCTGCTGAACTTCTCGCCGGCTTCGCGGCTGTACGGGTGGATCGCGCAGCTGCCGAATCCGGACGCTTTTTACATGAATCCGTATTTGTCCACCTCGTTCAGCGAGCTGGTGCTGGCGATCGAACATCTGAGCTTTTTCCTGTTCGGCATGTATGCGTACCGCAGCGGTCTGTTCGTACGTCTGCCCAAGCATCCGCGCCTCGCTTCGGGGCTCGGCGCGCTGCTGCTTCTGCTCGGCTGGACGGGCAAGTTCCTGTACGGCGGTCCCGGCAACAATCCGTGGATCACGACGCTGCATCCGATCGCCTGCTTTGCGGTGACGCTCGGCGCGGTTCTGCTGATCGTGGGACTTGCCGGGACCGAAGGGTCGAGAGCCGGCCGGCTGCTAGAGCCTTTCCGCGCGGTAGGACGGATGGCGTTCACGAATTATTTGATGCAGTCTCTGGTGTTCGTCACGCTGTTCACGGGTTCGGGCGTCGGCTTCTTCGCTTCGATCGGCGTGATCGGCAGCCTGCCGTTCTCGGCTTCGGTCGCGATCGGGCTCGGTTTCTTCGCCCTGCAGATGATTCTCAGCCGTTATTGGCTGCGCGCGTTCCGGTACGGGCCGTTCGAGTGGCTGTGGCGGGCGGGCACGAATCTGGAATGGCCGCCTTTCCGAAAAAGAGAACCGGAGCCGCAGCCCGCAGCCGCCGCTTCCGCGGATCTGCCCGGCAGCGGCGAACGCCGGATGGACTGAACACTTCCCGCAGCCCGACAGCCTTTTTCGAAAAAAGCCGCAAAAAGCCGCTTCCCGCCGACGTAACTTCGGCGGAGAAGCGGCTTTTTCGCCGCGGTCGCTGTCATTGCTGTTATTCGCTGCCGCCGTTACGTTCGCTGACGCTGCCGCGGATCGTCCTCACAGAGGATCGACTTCCCGCCGGCTGTCCGTATAGACGGATATGAGCACGATCGCCGGTTCCGAACCGGCGTTCCAGACCCGGTGCGGCACGCTTGCATTCCAGCTGAACGCATCGCCTTCGCCGAGTTCATAGAGATCTTCGCCCTGTTGGGCCATGACCGTTCCGCGTACGACGACATGCACTTCTTCGCCTTCGTGCGCGTGCGGAACGTCGCCGGACGACGCGCCCGGCGACAGTTCGACGATCGTCATGCGCAGATGCGGCGTACGTCCGATATGCGAGATAGAGACGTTCTCCGTGCCTCCGGACGTCTGGCGCCGCTCGCTTTGGCGGGTGACCTGCATCCGTTCTTCCGTTTGCAGCAAAAGATAGGCGAGCGGCACGTCCAGCGCTTTGGAGATCTGCTCCAGCGTGGAGATGGACGGCGACGTTTTGTTGTTCTCCACCTGGCTCATAAAGCCCTGCGACAAGCCGGTTGCCGCGCAGATCGAAGCGATCGTGATGCCTTTGCGCTTCCGAACGGTGCGGATATTGGAACCGAGATCCATAGGTATCGCTCCTTTTCTGGGACAGGTCGGTCTTTCGTTTCATTATCCTATCAATTTTGGGCTCTTTTTGCCAGCTTTTGCGCGGTAAAAGCCCCGGGCGGAAAGAGGCAAAGCGGGTATATAAAAAGGGAAAGCGAAACCAACGAAGGAGGCGGGAACATGGATCTGGGACTCAAAGGAAAATCGGTCTTCGTCGCCGCGGCGAGCAAAGGGCTGGGGCGGGCGGCGGCGCTCGAATTCGCAAGGGAAGGCGCCAACGTCACGATCGCGAGCCGCAGCGAAGAGCGGTTGTCGGAAGCCAAACGGGCGATCGGCGAAGCGACCGGCGTCGAGGTGGCGACGGTCGTCATGGATGCGGGCCGCGAAGACGACGTGCGGCGGGCAATCGAGCAAGCGGCGCGGCGCTTCGGCGGGCTCGACGTGCTGATAGTCAACGCGGGCGGGCCGCCTGGCGGACGGTTCGACGATATGGACGACGCGGACTGGCAGGGCGCGTTCGAGCTCAATCTGCTCGGCACGATCCGCATGATCCGCGCGGCGCTGCCGCATATGCGCCAAGCGGGCGGCGGACGGATCGTCAACCTGACTTCGACGTCCATCAAGCAGCCGATCGACGGCCTGATTCTGTCGAACGTGCTTCGCTCGGGCGTGAACGCGCTGACGAAGACGCTTGCGACCGAACTTGCGCCGGACGGCATCTTGATCAATACGGTGGCGCCGGGCCGGATCGCGACCGACCGGATCGCGGAGCTGGACGAAGATAAGGCGGAGCGGACAGGGCGCCCGATCGAAGAGATCCGGCAGGAGAACGAAGCGCAAATTCCGCTCGGCCGACTCGGACAGCCGGACGAATTCGGCCGGATCGTCGTCTTCTACGGATCGTTCGCCAATACGTATGTCACCGGGCAGGCGCTGCTGGTCGACGGAGGAGCCGTCAAAGCGCTGTAGCGGGCAGCGGATCGGCCTGCGGGCCGGTCTGCCGCTCAGGCGCGCCGTCCGCAAGCGTGGGAAGACGATTCTTTTTCAAGTATGATGGTTTTTACATAAAAATGGACTTGACACTGACCCGCCGGTCATCTAACATGTACAACGAAACTCAACAAGAAGGCTGGTGTGCGGATCATGAATCAAACCAATACCAAATGGATCGTCACGGGGCTGCTGCTCAGCATCCTGATGGCCGCGATGGACAATACGATCGTCGCGACCGCGATGGGCACGATCGTGGCCGATCTCGGCGGGCTGGACCAGTTCGTCTGGGTCACTTCCGCCTACATGGTCGCCACGATGGCCGGTATGCCGATCTTCGGCAAGCTGTCCGACATGTACGGCCGCAAACGCTTTTTCGTGTTCGGACTGATCGTTTTCCTGATCGGCTCGGCGCTGTGCGGGCTGGCGCAGACGATGACGCAGCTCAGCCTTTTCCGGGCGATCCAGGGGATCGGCGGCGGGGCGCTGATGCCGATCGCGTTCACGATCATCTTCGATACGTTCCCGCCGGAGAAGCGGGGCAAGATGACCGGCATGCTGGGAGCGGTGTTCGGCCTCTCGAGCGTGCTCGGACCGCTGCTTGGCGCCTACATCACCGATACGATCGGCTGGCACTGGGTGTTCTACGTCAACGTGCCGATCGGAATTGTGGCGCTTGCGCTCATTCTAAGCTTCTACAAGGAATCGGCCGTGCACCAGAAGCAGCGTATCGACTGGGCCGGCGCTTTTACGCTGGTCGTTGCGATCGTCGCTTTGATGTTCGGGCTGGAACTGGGCGGTTCCTACGGCTGGTCGTCGGCGCCGATCCTCGCGCTGTTTGCCGCATTCGCCGTGTTCTTCGTCGCGTTCGTGCTCGTGGAACGCAAAGCGGCCGATCCGATTCTGCCGTTCTGGCTGTTCAAGCGCCGGTTGTTCGCGTCTTCGCAGGCGCTGGCCTTTTTGTACGGCGCGACTTTTATCATCTTGACGGTCTATATTCCGCTGTTCGTCCAGGCGGTATACGGCGGTTCCGCGACGAACGCCGGATTGATCCTGACGCCGATGATGCTCGGTTCGGTGGCGGGCAGCGCGATCGGCGGTATTTTCCAGACGAAGATTTCGTTCCGCCGCCTGATGACGGTGTCCGTTATCTCGTTCTTCGCTGGCATGGCGCTGCTGGCGTTCATGTCGCCGGACACGTCGCGCGTCCTGCTGACGGTCTACATGGTGCTCGCGGGCTTCGGCGTCGGATTCTCGTTCTCGATGCTGCCGACCGCTTCGATGCACAATCTGGAGCCGAGGTACCGCGGAACGGCCAACTCGACCAACTCGTTCCTGCGCTCGTTCGGCATGACGATGGGCATTACGGTATTCGGCGCGATCCAGAGCAGCGTGCTGGCGAACCGGCTGGCGGAAGCGTTCGCCGGGCAGGAAGGCGGAGCGGCGGCCGGATTCGGCGGCGATCTGCGCCAGGTGTTCCAGTCCGACGTACGTTCGCAGATTCCGCCGGAGATCCTCGACAAAATCGTAAACGCGATGTCGGATTCGATTACGGCCATGTTCCTGTACGCACTGGTTCCGATCGCGCTGGCCGCCCTGGCCGTCGCGTTCATGGGCAAAGAAAAAGCCGGGTCGGAAGAAGTAAAGTGAAGTAAATTGAAGTAAAGTGAAGTAAATTGAAGTAAAGAAGTCAAAGCGGAAGTGCCCGCAGAACTAGCCGTATCATTAGCCCTACAATCACAACCCGTCCTGCCGAAAAAGGCTGACCCCGCATCGTCCGATGCGGCAGGTCAGCCTTTTTTGCGTGTTCACACGCTTCGGATCTCCCGCTTTACGGCGCAGCCGCCCGGATCTGCTCCAGCGCGGCCCGCAGTTCCGGCTCCGCTTTTTTGGCTGTGCGCGCCAGCTTGTCGGCGTCGCCGAACAGCCGGTACCGCACCGTGTCCCGTTCGTGTTCCGGCAGCATCTCAAGCGAGGTCAGCAGCAGCCGCGCAAGTTCCGGTGTGTCGATCGGGCACGGCTTTATCGGTTTGGCCGACTGGCCGCTCGCCAGCAGAATCGCGACCAGAACCGGCAGCGTGCGCCCGCTCAGCCCGTGGGCCGCGACGAACGCGGCCGCATATTCGTCCTGCGCCGACTGGTGCTCCGTATCGACGAGCGCCATATACCGCAGCAGCAGCGGGAAATACGCTTCGCTGCGCAGCCCCAGCCCGAACACGGCGTACGTGCCGGGCATGACCGACTTTTCGCCGGGTTCGACGTCGTTGTACCAGGCGTACTCTTCCATCGCCAGCTCCGCGTACCGGGCGATCGCCGGGAACAGGGCCGGGTAATGCAGCGCATTGGCGAAAAAGCGGTGCAGCGGCGATTTGGCCAACGTTTTGAGCGGCAGCCAGCGCTTTTCGCCGCTTTTGAGCTTCAGGGCGTAGGTGTTCGGAAATCCTTGCTCCAGCAGGGCGCAGAGATCGTCCAGCGCTTCGCGGTAAGCCGGTTCTTCTTCCGCCAGCAGCTTCAGCTCGATCGACTGGAGCACGTCGTTCGCTTGACCGACAAACAGGCTGCCGCGGCGCCGGCTGTCCACGATCCCGCTGCCGGCAGTCAGATAACGCCGGGCCGTATCCGAACCGAGCAGATCGGCATAGCCCAAATATTGCAGGCGGAGATCCGGTTCGGACTCCCCGATCTTGAGCGCGGCATAGACGAAAAAGTCGAGGCTGTCCGCGTCGGCCTGCGGCCGCTCCGTCTCCGGCTTCGGCGTGAACGAGAGCGAATAGTCGCCCGCGGGCTCGAAATAATGCGGAAGAAACAGCCGTTCCGCCCAGTTCCGCAGCGCCCGCTTGTATTCGCCGCGCCACTGCGCAAGCCGCTGGGGCTGATCGCGCAATTTGCCGGCGACTGCCGATAGCAGCGGTTCGATCGCGCCGGCGTCCGGCGCATCTCGTCCTGCCGGCAGAAAATTGGGATTGAAAAGCAGCTCCGCGAAAAAGAACAGGTCTTCTTGTTTGGGCCGGGCCGGACCGGGCGCAAGCACTTTGCGTGCGATAAAAGCGTCCAGCGTCTGGCGCAGCTGTTCCCGTTTGTCCGCGTCGATAAGCGCGGCAGACAGCTTCAGCGGCTGCTTGCGATCGGCGCGGTGGAATTCCAGCTCCAGATCCAGCCGATAATCGAAAAAGCGCGCTCCCATTTGCCCGGACTTGCGCAGTTCGACGATTTTTTGCTGCAGGGCGGGCCAGAACTCACCTCGCAGCTTGTCGTCGGTCCACGCTTCCGGATTCTGTTCCGGATCAAAGTCGAGCTCGAATCTGTAGGCGCTATCGCTCCACGGCAGCGGCTCGTACACGTCGATCGCAAGCTGCCGGGGCGAGAGGCCGCGTTCCGGCAGCGAGCGGGTGATTTTCACATAATTAAAAATGCCGGCCTGCAGCGGACTCCAAGCGGAGATCTTGTCGATTCGGCGTTTCTCCCTGCCGTAGATATCTTCGAGCCCCGCCCACACCTGCCGCAAAAAAAGTTCGACTGTCTGCTCCATGATCGAGCCTCCCGCTAGGTTTTTGGAATTTCTTTTCATAACAGGATTTTTAGGATAGATTGAGGGAATCAAGAAAAATAGGTAATTTGGAATTTTGCACAAATCAATCCAACGAGTTACAATCAATCACAGCACTAGCGGAAAACCGTTCCGCTCTTCACAACTGGAGATTATAACATACAAGCGAGATCGGGGACGAGAAGCGCGGGGGCAAGCGGGACCGCGATTCGTTCGGGATTACATAGAAGACGGCATACGCAAAGCACACGGCAGCGGGGGACGCGACAGCCTGGTTAGATCTTGGGGAGGGAACAGCAGTGGACAAGCAGGTTCAATTGGAACGCATTATTTGGAAGCTCAAAATGGCAGCGCGCAAAGATTCGGGATTCAAGGAGTTTGGGGCCAATCGGCACGGGTACCGGATGAACGAACCGATCACCGCGGAAGAGATCGCCGGGTTCGAAGCTTCTATCAAGGCGGCGCTGCCGGCGGAATTCGCGCAGTTTCTGCAGACGGTCGGCAACGGCGGGGCGGGGCCTTACTACGGAATTTCGCCTCTGCACCTGAGCGGTTCGTTCGGGGACCCGGGCGGCGAATGCGTGCTGGAACCGGGGATGGCCCCGGAACGCTGGCAAGAGATCACCGCTTTTCTGGACGATCCTTCGCTGGACGAAGCCGGGAAAAAAAGCCGGGAAAGCGAGTTGTACGGCGGTCTGCTTGCGATTGGGGAAATGGGCTGGACGTTCGAGATGATGCTGGTTCTGCAGGGACCGTGCCGGGGGCGCGTCGTATACGTGGACCGGAATCATCAGATCCCTTTTTTTACGTACGAAGTGAATTTCCTCGAATGGTACGAACGCTGGCTGGACGAGATCATCGGCGGCTACGATACGGATTGGTTCGCGCTGGAGCGGGCCGGGGACGAAGTGGTGCTGGTCGATCTGTATTTGTCGAGCCTGGAAGAAAGAGTCAAAGTAAGCGCGATCCAGGGCATGCACAAGCTGAAGAAGCTGAAGCCGGATGCGGTGTCTTTCCTGCTTGAGCAGGGTCTTGACGAATCGGCGGCCGTACGCCTGGCGGCGCTGGAGATTCTCGCGCAGAAAAATTATGCCGAAGCGATGCCGCTGCTGATCCGGGCGATCGGCAGTCCGCTTGCGGAAGAACGGCTGAACGCCGCCAGGCAGATCGACGCGTACGGAGAAGCCGGCGGCGGGGAGCTTGCGATCGTGCTGGCCAGCCGCCTGCCCGAAGAAGACGATGCCCGCGTGCTGTGCCAGGTCGTCCGCATTTTGGAACAGGGACCGGTCAATCCGCTGAATCTGCTTATACCGTTCTTCGGGTTTGCCGATCGCGACATGCGGCGCGAAGCGGTGTTCCATGCCGCGCGGCTGCCCGGCCGGGAAGCGTACGCGTCGGACTTCGGCCGCGCGCTGGACGACGCCGACGCTCTCGTTCGCAAAGCGGCGCTCGGAGCGCTCGAAGGGCTGCTGCTGGGCGAGCTGCTGCCGAAGTACGAAGCGCTGCTGCACGACACGCACGCAGACAGCGAGTTTCGCCGCGCGGTGCTGAGCCGGCTCGGCGAATACGGCCCGCGTGCGCGCGACGTGCTGGCGCGCCTGGGGCAGGGCGGCGACCCTGACGTTCGCGCGGACGCAAAGCATCTGCTGGGACGGATCGAAATGGAAGTCAACAAGTCTTGAACCGGCTGGAAGTCCGGTCCGGGTTCGGTCCGGGTCCGATCCGAGTCCTATACAAGTCCGATCCGGGTCGGGTCTGGAATCGGTTTCAAGCCGTCGATATTCACTGTACGCGCACCGGCGGTACGGCCGCCAAAGCTTCGTTTCGCAGGAAACGAAGCTTTTTTGCGTCCAAAATATCGAATCAAATGTAATTATCATATTGAAAGTATCGTTTGGATGTGTTAAAGTGTCGTTAAAGTCGAAATGACAATATCGAAAAAGAAAGCGGGGGAACCTTTTATGTTCGGATTCCGTTTTGCCAAATTCCAGCCCAGCGAGTATGTCATGAAGATCAAGAACGGCAAAGTCGTCAAGGAAGGCGTCGGTCTGGCTTTCCATTATTACGCGCCGACCACTTCGGTCGTCGTCGTGCCGGTCTCTTCGATCGACGTGCCGTTCATGTTCGACGAAATGACGAGCGATTACCAGAAGATTACGGTGCAGGGCCAACTGATCTACCGCATCGCCGAATACCGCCGGATGACCGGCGTGCTGAATTATACGTATGACCTGAAAAAGAACCGCTATCTGTCCGACGATCCGGCCCTGCTCAGCCAGCGCGTCGTGAATATCGTGAAGGTGCGGATCAAGCGGGGGCTGGCCCGGATGCCGCTGCGCGAAGCGATCCAGGCGAGCGAGACGCTGGCCCAGAGCATGCGGCGCGAGCTGGTGCAGGACGAGGAGCTGTCCGCGCTCGGCGTGGAGCTGATGGGACTGTCGATCCTCGCCATTTTGCCGAACAAAGACACGATGCGCGCGCTCGAAGCGAAAGCCCGCGAAGAAATTTTGCAGGATGCGGACGAAGCGCTGTACCGCCGCCGCAACGCTTCGATCGAGCAGGAACGCCAGGTCAAAGAGAACGAGCTGAACACCGAGATCGCGGTCGAGACGAAGAAACGGCAGATTCGCGAGACGCAGCTGAACGCGGAGCGCGCGGTCAAGCAGAAGCGGCACGAGATGGAAGAAGAGCAGCTGCGCTTCGATATCGGCATGGAATCGGACCGCAAAGAGCTGATCGGTCTGGAGACGTCGAACCGCAAAGTCGCCGCCGATGCCAAAGCGTACGAACTGACGGCGGTCATGAAATCGCTGGAGAACGTCAGCCCGGCCGTGCTGCAAGCGATGGCGCAGATGGACATGCAGCCGGACAAGCTGATCGCGATCGCGTTCCGGGACATGGCCGGCAATGCCGAGAAGATCGGCCAGCTGAACATTACGCCGGATCTGCTGCAGGGCCTGATGGGCGGGCAGTCGGCGCCGTCCGCGCAGGCGGCGAGAGGAGGCGGGCAGCGATGAGTCTGTTCGGCAAAAAAAGAGCGGAAACGGTGCCCGGAGCGGAGCAGCCGGCCGCCGGTCCGGAAAGCGAAACGAAAATCGTGCTCGTCAAGCGGCGCACCCGGCTCGAAGAACTGGTCGTCCGCTACAATACGATCCAGCAGGCGCAGTTTTTCGTGGAACGGCTCGGAGCCGACTTCGGCGATTACGTGCGGGAAGACCGGATCTACCGTTCGGCGCTGATCCAGGCGACGGAGACGCTGGAGCGGCTCGGCCGCGTGCAGCAGGTGGACCGGGAATACGTGCCGAACTTTATTTTCGGGGAAAAAGACCTGATCGTCGTGCTCGGCCAGGACGGACTGGTCGCCAATACGCTCAAATACGCCGCCGGGCAGCCGCTGATCGGGGTCAATCCCGATCCGCAGCGCTGGGACGGATCGCTGCTGCCGTTCGTCGTCGAAGACCTGCAGGCGGTCGTGCGCGACCTGCTGCGCGGGCGGCGCCCGTTCAAGGAAGTGCGTCTGGCGCAGGCGGAACTGAACGACGGGCAGATGCTTGTCGCCGTCAACGACCTGTTTATCGGCCGCCGCACGCATGTATCGGCGCGCTACGAACTGCGCCAAAGCGACGTGGCCGAACAGCAGTCGTCGAGCGGCATCATCGTGTCGACGGGCATGGGCTCCACAGGCTGGATGCGCAGCGTGCTTGCGGGCGCGGCGGGCATCTCTTCGTTCGCCGGCGGGGAAACGGCGCAGCCGCTCGTACCGGACCCTTCGTTCGGCTGGGATTCTCCGTACTTGTACTTCAGCGTGCGCGAACCGTATCCGAGCCGCTCGACTTCGGCCAATCTCGTGTTCGGCCGGATCGACGAAGGCCGTCCGCTCAAGATCGTGTCGCAGATGCCGGAGAGCGGAGTCATTTTTAGCGACGGCGTCGAAAGCGATTATCTGGAATTCGGGTCCGGCATCGAAGCTTCGATCACGGTGTCCGAGCGCCGCGGCAGACTGGCGGTCTGACGGGCGGCGGAACGGGCGGTCTGCATGGAAAGAGATCATACAAAGAATGAATCGAAACGTTTCCTTGAAAAAGGAGACGTTTTTGTTTTGCACGGAATTTGGGTAAATATGGAGTATCCTTCGCACAGCCCAACGATTGACCAACAGAGAGAGAAGGGAGCCTGACGATGACAGATGCAGTCAAAATTTACGTGCTGCTCAAATTCGGAGAGCGGCAGTTCATGGAACAATTCCAGCGCGGGCAGCTTCATTTTCAATGCCTGAGCGCTTTCAAAAACCCGGAACAAGACGAAGCGGGGCGCAACGATCCGTTCGAAGCGGCTTCCGTGATCTACAATCCGGGTCATTATAACGTGTATGTCGACGGCAAAAAGCTGGAAAACGTGGAAGGCCCGATCGTGCTGCAGGAACACGAAGCGGAGCGGCAGTATTCGCTCAGCCTGTACGGGGTGACGAACGAATCGCTGCGGCTTCATGCCGCAGGCGAAAAAGAAACGCTGATCCACCCGTGGAACGAAAAATTCGGCGATTACGCGGTCGTTATCACGAATCCGAAAGCTTTTCGCGACCGGATCGATGCCGCCTGCCGCCGCCAGGGATTCGGGCTGAGGGAAGGGATGGTCGCTTACCACGAAGTCGAGCATTTTACCGGGCAGTGGGGGTATTTCCGCAAACCGAAACAATACGAGTACCAATCGGAATACCGCCTGCTGCTCGATCTGGAGACGCGAGGCGAAGAATATAACTTGGATATCGGCGATCTGTCGGACATCAGCGAAGTCGGTCCTTACCGCGAACTGATTCCGAGAATCCGCGTCAAGATCCAGGAAGAAGGCGGAACGCTGCCCGAAGAGAACCGTTAAGCGTGATCAATCGTGAAAAAAATTCCCGGACTCGACAAAAGAACATATGTTCGATATACTGAGAGGAGACCTTGTTAATGGAGATGCATACGATGAACGATGAATTTCTGAAGGACCTCCACGAGTTGGAACGTAACGACGAAGATCGCTCCAAGCTGATGATGAAGGGAATCAAGAAGACGTTGGCCGAACGCCAGTCCGCCAATCCGATTGAGCGCTGGCTCAAGAGCAAGCGCCGGAAGAAGATCGAAGCCTGGCATTCGGAGCCTGCCAAGAACGAACCGAACAAGAATGATTCTACCAACCAGACGGAGCGCCGGGAGCCGGGTCGAGAGAACGCACACCGGGAAGGTTCCTACGAGACCAGAACCGAATAAGCGCGCCGCGCACACATACGGGAAGCACCCGCCTCTGCATGAAGCCGAGCGGGTGCTTGTTTTTTTGCGGGCAGGGCAGCGTTATCGTATCATGAACAGGAGCGGACCGGCCGCACGCCGGAGCCGCCGGAATCCAATACGATCTGGAGGGAAGCCTTATGAAATTTGCCAATATCGAACGGGGAAGCTTGTCGGAAGTCGCTCTGGCGGAAGGCGGGACCGTTATCCCGCTGCGCGAATTGGCGCCGTGGCTGGAAGGCTGGAGCGTCCTGCCGGCAACGACGGACGAACTGCTGCGCTCGCCGGAACAAATTGCGCAGATCGAAGCCGCACGGGCCCGGGCGATTCAAGCGGAAGCCCGGCTCGGCCTGGACGCTTCGGTCGTCCGCTATCTGCCCGCCGTGCTGAATCCCGGCAAGCTGATCTGTATCGGACTGAATTACCGGCGGCATGCCGAAGAGACGAACATGCCGCTGCCTGCGGAGCCGGTCGTATTCGGCAAGTTCTCGGATTCGGTTACCGCGCACGGAACTGCCGTGCCGTATCCGGTCCATACCCGGCAGCTCGATTACGAAGCGGAGCTCGCGATCGTGATCGGGCGCACCGCTTCGAATGTGAGCGAAGCCGACGCGCTCGATTATGTGTTCGGCTACTGCTGCGCCAACGATCTGTCCGCGCGCGATTTGCAGATGCGCTCGGGGCAGTGGCTGCTCGGCAAGACCGGCGAAGGCTTCGCGCCGCTCGGTCCGTTTATCGCCACCGCCGACGAGATTGCCGATCCGAATCGGCTGCGCATCTCGGCCCGCGTCAACGGTGTCGCCGTGCAGCAATCGAACACGTCGGACATGATCTTCTCCTGCCGCGAGATTATCGCGTACCTGTCCCGGCATTTTACGCTGCGCCCCGGCGACGTGATCCTGACCGGAACGCCGGAAGGCGTCATCCTCGGCAAGCCCGAAGCCGAACGCGTCTGGCTGAAGCCGGGCGACGAGATGACGATCTCGATCGAAGGGCTCGGCGAGCTGACGAATATCGTCGGCGAGTGAAGCGCGGCCACGGCAGGCAGGGCAGCCGGCGTGCGAGTACGGGCATACGCAGGCGGCCGGCGTCGGGGAATCGGGACGCCGGAGTGTGTAGGCGTGAAGGGCTTCCCGCCCGGAAGCCTTTCGCTTTTGCATCCGTTTGAGCGCACACTTACGCCGATCGCCCGCTAACGAATCCTCAGCACGCTATTCGCTCCAAAACGGTCTTTTTCCCGCATTAACGAATCGTCAGCATGCTATTCGCCTCAGAGTGCCTGCAAATGACCCGATCTCGGCCAATAAGCGTATGACGATTCGTTAGATTTTAAAAAAATCAAAAAAACGCCAAAAAACCCGACCCTCCAAACGGAGAATCGGGTTTCGCGTTCTTTGCAGCCTTCCGGCGAACGATTTTAGAATACTTTCGTCGTCCACGATTCGCAGTTCCACGTCTCGGTCACGATATCGCGGTAAAATTCCGGTTCGTGGGAGATCATGAGAATGGTGCCTTTGTACGCTTGCAGCGCACGCTTCAACTCGTTTTTTGCGTCGACGTCCAGGTGGTTCGTCGGCTCGTCGAGTACGAGGATATTCGTTTCGCGGTTAATCAGTTTGCACAGACGCACTTTGGCTTTCTCGCCGCCGCTGAGGACGGTGACTTTGCTCTCGATATGCTTCGTCGTCAAGCCGCATTTGGCCAGCGCCGCGCGCACTTCGAACTGGCTGAGCGAAGGGAATTCGCTCCAGATCTCTTCGATGCACGTTTTCGAACCGTCGCCTTTCATCTCCTGTTCGAAGTAGCCGATCTGCTGGTGTTCGCCGCGTTCGACCGTACCGGACAGCGCCTGGATTTCGCCGAGGATGCTGCGCAGCAGCGTCGTTTTGCCGATGCCGTTGGCGCCGACGAGCGCAATCTTCTGTCCGCGTTCCATTTTGAGATCGAGCGGACGGGACAGCGGTTCGCTGTATCCGATGACGAGGTTTTTGGCTTCGAAGATCAGCTTGCCGGCCGTGCGGCCGACTTTGAAGTTGAACTGCGGCTTCGGCCGTTCCTGCGCCAGTTCGATCACGTCCATCTTGTCGAGCTTTTTCTGGCGGGACATTGCCATATTGCGGGTCGCGACGCTCGCTTTGTTGCGGGCCACAAAGTCTTTGAGCTGCGAAATTTCCTGCTGCTGGCGCTTGAACGCCGATTCCAGCTGCTGTTTTTTCATCGCGTAGACTTCCTGGAAATATTCGTAGTCGCCGACGTAACGGTTCAGCTCCTGGTTTTCCATATGGTAGATGGTGTTGACGACGCTGTTCAGGAACGGAATATCGTGGGAGATCAGGATAAACGCGTTCTCGTATTCCTGCAGGTAGCGCGTCAGCCAGGCGATATGCACTTCGTCCAAATAGTTGGTCGGCTCGTCGAGGAGCAGAATGTCCGGTTTCTCCAGCAGCAGCTTGGTCAGCAGCACTTTGGTGCGCTGTCCGCCGGACAGATCGTCCACGTCTTTGTCGAGACCGACGTCGGTCAGGCCGAGTCCGCGCGCCGTCTCGTCGATCTTGGCGTCGATCAGGTAAAAGTCCTGCGCCGTCAGCGTATCTTGAATCGTGCCGACCTGCTCCAGCAGCGTCTCCAGCTCTTCCGGAGTGACGTCGCCCATGCGGCCGTACATGTCGTTCATTTCCTGTTCCATGTCGAGCAGGTATTGGAACGCGCTTTTGAGCACGTCGCGGATACTCATGCCTTTCTCCAGCACGGCGTGCTGATCGAGATAGCCGACGCGGACGCGTTTGGACCATTCGACTTTGCCTTCGTCCGGCTGAAGCTTGCCTGTCACGATATTCATGAACGTCGACTTGCCTTCGCCGTTTGCGCCGATCAGGCCGATATGCTCGCCTTTGAGCAGGCGAAACGATACATCCTTAAAAATGGCCCGGTCGCCGAAACCGTGGCTCAGTCGTTCTACATTTAGTATACTCATTAATGAAAGACACCTTTTTCTGTTAGATTTCGGTTGAACGATTTTTAAACTTTTTCCGTTTCATTATAAAAGGTAACGGCGCACAACTCAATGGAAACGTGGAAAACAGTCAAATGTTTTCACACGGGAAAAGAGGCGAACCAAAATGGAGCAGCAACAAACGGCCGCATTTGTCAGCAGACAACAGGCGCTGCAAACGTTCGAAGCCCAGATCGAACGGATCCGCCGCAAGCTGCCGCGCGCCGCGAAAGCTCCGGGCGCAGACAGCGTATTCGGTGCAAGCAGCCACGGTTACCGCCTTGGTTCCCCGCTGCCCCTGCATCGGCTGCTTGCGCTGGAGCAAGCTTGGGGTACGGAGCTGCCGGACGACTTTGCCGCTTTTCTGGTTGGAGTGGGCAGCGGCGGTCCGGCCCGATACGGCGGCGCGGGTCCATACTACGGCCTCTATGACGTCGAACGCTTGAAGCCGGACCCGGACCGGCTGGTGCAGCCGTCGCGGTTCAAATGGAATTCGGCTGCGCAGGATTGGCAGTCGGAGTCGGAGTCGGCGGGCGAATACGAACCCGATGACGATCTGGACGACGATGCCTACGAGGAAGCGCTGGCCGATCTGATGCGCGGGACGCTTGAGATCGGCACGATGGGCTGCGGCAGCGAGCTGCTGCTAATCGTCTGCGGCGAGCATCGGGGACGTATCGTGTACTGGAACGGCGAAACGTACACCCCGTTTTTCGTATACGAGAGCAATATGCTCGACTGGTACGAACGGTGGCTCGACGAAGTGATCGCCGGCTTCAAGATTCATTGGTTCGGAACGACGCCGGGCGGCGGGGAAGCCGAACTGCTGACGCTTGCGCAGAGCCCGGGCCCCGCGCGGCAGCGCAGCGAAGCGCTCAAAGCGCTGCTGCGTTTTCCGCAGCTTGGCGAGCCTGCGATCGCCTTCGCGAAGCATGCTGTAGACGATGAAGCGGATCAAGTCCGGTACTGGGCGCTGACGCTGCTGGCTGCCCATGCGCCCGAATATGCCGATCCGCTCCTGCGGCAGCATTTGCGCAGCGAGCAGACGCAGCAGCGCCGGACGGCGGTGAAGCTGATCCATTGGTATCGCGCGCAGGCGGCCCGGAATTTCGCCGAGACGCTGCAAACGACCGTTCCGTGGGAAACGGACGAAGAGACGTTCCGCTTCGGGACGTACGTGTTGGAGTCGGCCGGCGTCGAGCCGCTTCCGCTGCTGCTGCCCGCGTTCCGGAGCCCCGCCGCCGACATCCGCAAAAGCGCGATCTGGCAGGCCGGCAAATCCAGACGCAAAGCCGATTACGTCGAAGACTTTGTCGACATTCTGCTGCACGATCCCGAGACGTATGTCCGCCTGACAGCGATTCAGGCGCTTGACGGCGTGCCCGACCTACGGCTGCTGCCGGCTTACGAGCACGTGCTGGAGCAGCATCCGACAGACGAACATGATATTCGCGGCAACGTCCGGCATCGCCTAAAGCAGTACCGATTCCATACACACAAAAAAATCGAACGCGGCGTGCCCGCAGAATTAACGAACGTGCGGAGCATGCTGCGAGACCTGATGGAGGAACGCGGATGAAGATCAAATTTTGCGAAAAAAACATCGACCGCTTCTCGAAGCCGGCCTATAAGGAACTGAAAAGCAAATACGACGACGTGAAAGTGAAAAAAGACGGCTGCCTCAAAGAATGCCGGTTGTGCCGCACCGAACCGTTCGCGATCGTCAAAGGCGAGATCGTGCGGGCGGAGACGCCCAAGAAGCTCGTGAAGAAGCTGGAAAAGATCATCGCCAAAAACTAGCAAAAAACCGTATCCCGGCATGGGATACGGTTTTTTTATGGAAAAAACGTTATTTCGCCACGCCGGTCAGGTAGCCGTAACCTTGCGCTTCCATATCGGCCAGCGGTACGAACTTGATCGAAGCGCTGTTGATGCAGTAGCGTTTGCCGCCGCGATCTTCCGGACCGTCGTCGAATACGTGGCCCAGATGGATATCGCCGGAACGGCTGCGCACTTCGGTACGGACCATATTGTAGGCGTTGTCTTCGTCGTATGTCACGACTTCCGGCAGAATCGGCTTCACGAAGCTTGGCCAACCGCATTGGGAGTCGTATTTGTCTTCGCTGGCGAACAGCGGCTCGCCGGTCGACACGTCGACGTAGATGCCCGGATCGTACGTATCCCAATACTCGTTGGAGTAAGGATGTTCGGTATCCTGCTCAACCGCGACCTGATACTGGATATCGGTCAGCAGCGATTTCAGTTGTTCCGGGGTGCGTTTCGGATAATCGGCCGGATCGATCACGATCTGGCCGGCCGCTTTGGAAGCGGCCGCGGATTTGAGGCTTTCGGAAGTGACGCCGGCTTCGGCTCCCGCCTGACCCGGAATCTCTTGTTCGTTCAGAATGCCCATATCGATATGGCAGTAGCCTTCCGGGTTCTTTTCCAAATAATCCTGATGATACTCTTCCGCCATATAGAAATTTTGCAGCGGCAGCACTTCGGTCACGATCTTCTTGTTGTATTTCTCCTGTTCCTTGGCGATCACGGCTTCGACGACCGCTTTCTCGCTGTCTGCCGTGTAGTAGACGCCGGAACGGTATTGAATTCCGCGGTCGTTGCCCTGCTGGTTCACGCTCGTCGGATCGACGACTTTGAAAAATTCCTTGAGCACTTTATCGAGCGGCACGAGAGCCGGATCGTACGTCACTTCGACCGTTTCCGCGAAGCCGCGATCGCCTTTGATCACGTCTTCGTAAGACGGGTTCTCGCCGGTGCCGTTGGCATAGCCGGAGACGGCGTCCTGCACGCCGTAGATGCGCGCCATGTAAGCTTCGACGCCCCAGAAGCAGCCGCCCGCGAGATACACTTTTTTGAGATCGGACTTGGAGAAATCGACGTCCGCGTTCGGATTCGGGATGCTGGCGGCGGTCACGGCTCCGTACGAAGAAGCGCCGGAAGCGCTAAGGCCGAGTCCCGTGGACGAACAGGCCGAGATCAGCAGCGAGAGCAGGGCAATCGAGAGCAGCGGCAGCCAAGCGGCGGGCCGTTTTTTGCGGTTCATGCGCATAACCTCCTGTTAGCGGGATTTAGGGAATGTCGTTGATATTCGTCGCGATCACGTCGTTGGCGTTGTGACCCGGCACCGTTTTGGCCAAGCCGCCGTTCGAATCGATGTAGAAGGAAGTCGGATACGCCCGCACGCCGAGCTGCTGCGCGTATTTGCCGTCTTGGTCCAGCAGCACGGTCGTATTTTTCTCGTCGAGACCGGCGTACCATTTTTTGAAATCGGCTTCGGATTTTTCGCCTTTGAAGTTCGGGGCGACGATGCTGATCACTTTGTAGTCGTTGTCCTGGCCGGCCAGCGTGTTCAGTTCTTCCATGCCGGCGAGGCAGATCGAGCACCATGAAGCCCAGTATTTGATGTAGACTTTTTCGCCTTTGAAATCGGCGAGCTTGACTTCGCTGCCGCTCAGGTCTTTGAGATCGAACTGCGGAGCCGGCTTGGCGCTTGCGGTCTGGCCGGACGAGGAAGCCGCACCGTTTTGTCCGCAGGCGGACAGCAGCAGAACGGCCGAGAGCGTCAGCAGAAGCAGCGGCAGCCATTTTCGGCGCAGGGGACGGGCGTTGACGTTATTCAAATGAGTCATCTCCTTGAGTTAAAAATGAAAGTCGGATTGTAGCCGGTCAGATCTGAAAAGCGGACGTGAGCACGGCCAGATTGTTCGTCATGAGCAGGATGCCCATCGCGATCAGCACGACGCCGGACACCACTTTGAGCTTGCCCATATGCTTGTACAGATTTTTGAGGCGGCGCAGCAGCAGGTCGGAGAATACGGCCAGCAGCAGGAACGGCACGGCCATGCCGACGGTGTAGACGAACATCATCCACACGCCGTAGCCGGCCGAACCGCCGCCCGCGGCCACGCCGAGCACGGCGGCGAGTACCGGCCCGATACACGGCGTCCAGCCGAAGCTGAACGTGAAGCCGAGCAGGAACGCGCCGAACCAGCCTTTTTGCTTCGTGCTGTCGAACGTGAGCCGTTTTTCTTTTTGCATGAACATGAGATTGAGCACGCCGGTCTGATGGATGCCGAACAAGACGACGACGGCGCCGCACGCGATCATGAACCATGAACTGTTGATCACGCCGCCGAGCGCGCCCGCGCCGAAGCCGAGCAGCAGGAACACGGTGGACAGTCCGAGAATGAACAGCAGCGTGCGCCCGATCAGCTTGGGATCGACGCGGAATCCGGCAGAGGACTCCGCGGCCTTGGCGCGCTCCGCTTCCGAACCGCCGAGAAAGGCGAAATAGACAGGCAGCATGGGGAAGATGCAGGGCGAGAAGAAGGACAATACTCCTGCCGCGAGCACGCTTCCGACATATAGGGATTCAGCAGGCAATGAAGCGTCACCTCCGGGGGAATAGGTTCGTTCGAGCGTCGAATACGTCAAAAATAAACTTTTCAAAACTTTTGTATACCTATTGTACGCAAAAAAATAAGGTTTGGATTAGTTTTAATAAATATTTGTTTGTGAACAAAACAAGGCGCTAGGCGGCTTTCTTCGTTTGAAAAATAAAAAGGCTGTGCAGGGCGTATATCGAACAGGGTTGCTTGAACAACTCTTAAAGTCTGCTTAAAGTGAGAGTATATGTAATTTTAAAATAAAAATAGGGGGTCTGTACGTGCCCGGAACCTGGTTCAATCGCCTGACGTTTTCTTATCTGCCGATTCTTGTGATCGTGCCGGCGATTCTTATGATTTTGTTTTTCGCCGGCTCGGCGGAGCTGTCCAAACGGGAAACGGCGAGAGCCAACGCGGTCTTCTCCCGGCAGGCCGTCCAGTCGCTCGATTATTCTTTTCGCTCCATCAACGAGATGATGAACCGGGAGATTCTGTCGGGCGAGTTCGATTCGTTCTTCTCCGCGGCGGCGAATCCGTATCTGGCCGCCAACGACGCTTCGACGCGGCTGGCCCGGCTGAAGCTGACCAATCCGCTGATCGATTCGCTCTACGTCTACCGGCTGTCGGACGGGACGGTCCTCGACAATCTGTCGATCCGCAAGCTTGCGACTTTTCCGGATCGGGAGTTCGTCGAGCGGACGCAGGCCGGCCCGCTGCCTACGCGCTGGTCGCAGCCGAGAGAGATCGCGGGACCGGGCGGGCAGCCGCGCACGGTCGTGACGCTGACGCGCGGCATTCCGCTGCTGACGGGCGAGCGCGGTCTGATGGTCGTCAACGTCTCGCTCGATTCGGTGCGGGGCCTGCTGCGGGAAATGATCGGGGAAGAGACGAGCTTTATTCATCTGTACACGGCGGACGGCGAGCTGATGCTCGGAACCGAGACCGATCTGCCTGCCGCGGACGCGCCGCAGCCCGGCGGCGAACCTTTGGCGGGAGCAGCTCGCGCGCCGGGCTCCGGCCGGGAACTGTCCGCCGCCACTTCGCCGTATACCGGCTGGGAAGTGCGCGGGGGCATCGTCGGCGATGGGCTGTCGAGCGTCCTGACCGGCATCTGGTACGCCTGGCTCGGCGCGGCGCTGCTCATTATGATGCTCGGCATCGTCTGGGCGGCGCTCGTCTCGCGCCGCAATTACGAGCCGGTCGTGCGGCTGCTTCAGCGTCTGGATGCCCTGCCGCCGGGAACGGCGGACGCCGCGGCCGCGCTGACGGAAGCGGCCCGGCTCGGCGAGCGCTCCGGCGCCGAGCAGACGGCCGGCCGCGAAGCGGAGCGCGGGGCCTCGGGGGAGCCGGCCGAGCGCAGAGAGCGCCGCGCGCCGCATCCCGACGAGTTCGAGCGGATCGAATCGACGCTCAGCGCCATGATCGCGCGCGCCGAAGCGGACCGGCGGCGCCGGAGCGAAGATATCGGGTATCGGCGGCGGGAATTTTTCCGCGAACTGCTCGAGGGGAACCGGGTGATCGAACCGGGGAACTGGGACGAAGAGACGCGCCGGCTGAACGTGGACGGTGCCCTGCCGGGGAGAGCGGAAGCGGCGCGCGAGGCCGGCGGCGTGGGCGCGGATGGCAGTCCGCCGGGAGGCGCGGAAGCGGACGACGTCCCGCGGGCAGACGCAAGCGCGGCGCATGAGGCCGGCTTCGGCCCCGCCGTCGTCGGCCTGCTGGAAATCGACCGGCCGGAGGCGTTCAACGACGCCTACTCCGAGCGCAGCCGCAAGCTGCTGCGCTACGCGCTGGCCGCCGCTGCGGCCGAGCTTGCGGCGGCCAGCGGCGCCTGGCTCTGGGCCGAATGGCTGCCCGGCGGCCGGCTCGGTCTGCTGCTGCGCCTGCCGGCGCAGACGCGGCAGCGGAGCCCCGGCGAAGCGCCCGACGCCGTAGGCGCCGCGTCGGCGATCGCGGAAGAGCTGATCGCCTGGATCGCGGCGCATCTGCACTGCACGGTGACGGTCGCGCTGGGCGGCGCGTTCGACTCGCCGGCCGGCATCGCCCGCGGCTTCCGCGAAGCGGTCGAAGCGATCGGCTACAAATCGTCGCTCGGCGGCGCGCGGGTCATCGTCGGGCGCGACCTGCACCGCGGCGCGGTCGCCGAATTGTACGGCGTGCTGCGCACGATCCGCGAGCTCGCCCGCGCTTACCGGCTCGGGGAACCGCAGTGGAGGGATCGCCTGGAAGAGCTGCTCGGCGGGCTGCGCGCCGCTCCGCTGTCCAAAGACGATTTGTCCGGCCTCATGAACGTGCTGGCGTATCAACTGCTGCGCGAGATGATGGAGCTGCCCGGCGAAGCGAAAGAGCTGTGGCACGGCGAAGCCGCGCCGAGACTGGGCACGGCGCTGGAGCATTTCGATACGCTGGACGAACTGGAGACGTCTGTGCGCAGCCTGCTCAGCGAATACGCCGGCCGGCTGAAGCTGCTGCGCGAGAGCCGGAGCAGCCATGTGACGCTGCAGGAAGTGCGCGCGTTTATCGACGCCAACTTCAACGATCCCGATCTGTCGCTGTCTTCGATCGCCGACCGGTTCGGGCTCAGCGCAAGCTACTTGAGCCGGCTGTTCAAAGACGCGTTCGGGCAAAACTTCGTCGACTATCTGGCGGGCATCCGCGTCGAAGCGGCCCAGGCTTTGCTGCGCGATACGGAAGATCCGATCCGGGAGATCGCGACGAGGGTCGGCTACGCGAACTACATGTCTTTTAGCCGGGCGTTCAAAAAAATCGTCTCCGCCACCCCCGGCGAGTACCGCACCCGAAGCCGCGCGACGTAACGAACTCGAATAAAATTGCGAACAGGAGAGCAAAACGGCGAAGAGTGGGTAATACGTAAAGGAGAAGCGATGCAGCAAGCCTATTCGAATAGCTGAGAGGAGCAACAAACCATGGCAACTACAAACTCGGAAAATAACGCAATTATCGTCGGTGCGGTAGCCGGAGCATTGATCGGAGCCGGCCTGGCCGTACTCGTCGCCGCGCAAGAAGGAGCTTCCCTGAAAGACAAGTTCATGAATACCGTTAATCTGCTCAAAGAGCAGGGCGCAGTCCTGAACGAACGCAGCCAGGAGCTGAAGGAAAAAGGTCAGGAAGTCAAAGGCATCCTGCAGGAGTCCGTGGACGTTGTACGCGAGTTCAAAGACGAAGCGACTTCCGCAGCTTCCGACATCAAAAGCGAAGTGAAATCGTTCAAGTCGTAAGACCTGCCGATTGAATCATCAACATTGAATAATCGAGATCGAATCCTACAAAACTGTCCGATGATGCATGAGCATCCCGGGCAGTTTTTTGGGTTGGAGCGGAAACCGATGAACGCTTTTGGCGCGCGGAACTCCACCGTTCATTCAAACGGGCTAACGAATCTCAGTCACGCTATTTGCTCTCCAGCTCGATTTTATGCCTATTAACGAATCGTCATCACGCTATTTGGCTCGAAACGCACTCAAATCGCTCTTTAACGACTAATAAGAATATGACGATTCGTTAGATTTTCAAAAAGGCGAAAAACCGGCAAATAGCGATATAAGGATTCGTTAAGATTCGACTTGAGCAGGCAGAATGTCCAAATAACTCTCTCCCAAACCATTCCCCGCCCCTTCCACAAAAATCGAAACCCCGTCAAAAAACGTGAATCCCGCGCCGCTGCAAGCTTCCTCACTGTCCATACTCGAATTCAACACCCCAATCGCAAAAAACGTTACGGTCTCGAAAGCTGACGATTGCCGAACATTTCCGTGTTCGGTACAGTTGGGGTGCAGCAAAAAGTAAGCGCTTACTATAAGCGTGAAACGTCATCCCATTCCAACCGGAGGTGAGCAGATGGGCAGCCTGAACATCGGGGCGCGCAAAGGCGCAGGCAAGAAGAGCCGCCTGAACGAACAAAGCGCGCTGGGCCGGCGAAGACGCTGGAACATGAACAAACCGCTGTTGATCATGTTTTTGCCGATCGTCGTTTTTTTTATTCTTTTCAAATACGTGCCCATGTTCGGGTTCGTGATCGCGTTCAAGGATTACAACTTCGCCGACGGCCTGCTGGGCAGTCCGTGGGTCGGCTTCGACAACTACAGATACCTGTTCCAAAATCCGGACACGCTGGGCATTATCCGCAACACGCTCGTACTGAGCGCGCTGAGCGTGTTTGTCGGGTTTCCTTTTCCGGTCATCCTGGCGATTCTGCTCAACGAAGTGCGGCGCTCGTGGTTCAAACGTTGGGCGCAGACGCTGCTGTATCTTCCGCATTTTCTCAACTGGGTCATCGTGGGCGGGCTCGTGCTGATGTTGTTCTCGATCGAGACCGGCTTTGTCAACAACGTGCTGGAGCGGCTGACCGGCCGAACGTATCCGTTTCTGTTCAATGAAGGTTCGTGGATCTCGATCTTCGTCGCTTCGGGCATCTGGAAAGGGGCGGGCTGGTCGGCGATCATCTATCTGGCCGCGCTGACGTCGATCGATCCGAGCCTGTACGAAGCGGCGGGGATGGACGGGGCGGGCAAATGGAAGCAGATCCGCCATATTACGCTGCCCGGGTTGATGCCGACGATCGTGCTCATGTTCATTCTGAATATCGGCAATGTGATGGACGTGGGTTTTGATCAGGTGTACGTGCTGCAAAACGCGGTCGTCGTCAACGTGGCGGAAGTGATCAGCACCTGGAATTACAAAGTCGGCCTCGGCTCCGGGCAGTTCAGCTACGCGACGGCGATGGGACTGTTCGAATCGCTGATCGGGCTGACGCTTGTCCTGCTCGTCAACGGGATCGCCCGGCGTTCGGGACGCGGATTATGGTAAGCGGCGCAGCGGGGTCCGGCGGACTTAAGCGTGCAGACGAGAGGAGAATAGGCCCATGAAAGACACTCGCGGCGAAAAAGTGTTTTACGGTATCAATTACCTGATTTTGGCGCTAGCCGCACTGAGCTGCCTGCTGCCGATCATTCATATCGTGGCGCTGTCGCTCAGCGGCAGCGAAGCGATCACGCTCGGCACAGTCGGGCTGTGGCCGCGGGACTTTACCTGGACCGCTTACGGCAAGCTGATCGAAGATACGAACGTCGTCGGCGCGTTTCGCAACAGTCTGGTCATTACGATCGTCGGCACCGCGCTGAATATGGCGTTTACCATTCTCGCCGCGTATCCGCTGTCGCGCAAACATTTCTACGCCCGGCGGATGCTGACGCTCGCGATCGTGTTCACGATGCTGTTTACGGCGGGACTGATTCCGAACTACCTGCTGGCCAAATCGCTTGGGCTGGTCGGCAATTACGGAGCGTTATGGCTGCCGGGGCTGATCAGCGTCTACAATTTGCTCGTGCTGAAGTCTTTTTTTGAAAATATTCCGGAAGAACTCGAAGACGCCGCCCGGATCGACGGCAGCGGCGAATGGCGCATTATCCTGCAAATTGTGCTGCCGCTGTCGATTCCGGTCATCGCGACCATCGCGCTGTTCTACGGGGTGGCGCACTGGAATTCCTTTTTTAACGTGCTGATCTATATTAACGACCCGGATCGGTTCAATCTGTCGGTGCTCGTGCAGAACATGATCCAGAGCCAATCGCTGATGGCGGAAATGGCGATGCTCGACCCCGACGCGTTCCGCAAACTGACGCCCGAGTCGATCCGTTCCGCCGGCATAGTCGTCATGATCCTGCCGATGCTGCTCGTGTATCCGTTTTTGCAAAAATATTTCGTCAAAGGGATGCTGATCGGCTCGGTCAAAGGCTGAACGGCCGCACACCTTCTATCCGAAAATTTACACAAGAGAGGGGCAAAGACATGAACGCGAAAAAACGGGGCAAAACGATGAGGGGCGGACTTGCTGCCGCGGCGGCGCTGGCGATGGTGCTGAGCGGATGCGGGTCGGACCAGAAACAGGCGGCGGAAGGCACGGCGGGCGCAGGCAAAGACGCCATCAGCGTCTCGATCTACGACCGGGGCCAGATCCCCAAAGAAGAAGGGACGTACGCGGACAACCGCTGGACGAAATGGATCGACGAGAACGGCCCGGTCGACGTCGAGTTCGTGCCGATTCCGCGCAACGAGTCGCAGCAAAAATACAGCATGCTGTTCGCTTCCGGCGACGCGCCCGACCTCGTGCTGGAATACGACACCGATTTCCTGAACTCGCTCTGGACGCAGAAGCAGCTGCTGCCGCTGGACGAGCTGATCGAGAGCGGCAGTACCGAATACAAGGCGCTGCTCGAGAAAGTGCCGGCGCTGCGCACCCTCGGCACGAAGCCGGACGGCAAACTGTACGGAATCGGCATGGTGACGAAGCCGGAAGTGCTCGGCGCGATGGTGATCCGGCAGGATTGGCTCGACAAGCTGGGCCTCGAAGTGCCGCAGACGGTCGACGAACTGTACGCGGTCGCCGATGCTTTTGCGAATGGGGACCCGGACGGCAACGGCGTCAAAGACACGTTCGGCATGAACCTCAGCCAGTTCGCTTCGTTCTACGTCGACGCGATGTTCCAGAACGAGATGTTTATCATCGAAGACGGACAGCTGGTGCGTCAGTTCGACCGGATCAAGCCGGCTTACGATTTCAAGAAGAAGCTGTTCGAGAACGGCATCGTGGACAAAGACTTCCTCTCGGACAAAAACGGGCAAAAAGCCGAGCAGGACTTCGCCAGCGGCAAACTCGGCATCTATCTGGCGTACCGGTCGGTCATCAGCAAAAACTTCGATACACTCAAAAATACCGATCCCAACGCGAAGATTACGGCGATGGCATTCCCGGAAAGTCCATTCGGCCGGTTCGGCCCGGACTTCAATCCGTCGATCCAGATTACGGGCGCGGTCAACGCGAATGCGAAAAACCCGGAAGCGGTCATGGACTATATCGATTTCATGGTCACGCCGTCTACCGTCGAGACGCTGACCAACGGCGTGGAAGGCGAGCATTACACCCGGGAAGGCGACACGATCAAACCGATCGACGAGCAGAAAAACGAAACGGAAATGGGTTATCTGAACGATTACCGGATGTTCATGCCCAAATATATTCTCGATAGCGGCAATGTCGATGGACGGCAGCTGGACTCCAAAGATCCGGTCGACCGGGAATGGCTCGCGATCGCGGCCGAGATGGACAAGCTCTACCTCGATCCGGCGCATCCGCACCCCGGCTTCACGCACGCCAAGTTCCGTCCGTCGCTCGACAAGGCGATGACGACGACGTTCAACGACGGCTGGAACAATATGAACGACACGATGGCCAAAGCGGTCGTCAGCGGCAGCGGCTACAGCGTCGATCAGGGCGTGGCAGACGTCAAAAAATCGTGGGACGCATCCGGCGGGCCGGCGCTCGAAGACTGGTACGCCAAATGGTATCAAGACAACAAAGATTCGTGGATCTTCATGGAGCAGCTGTACACGATGAAGTTCGAATAAGGCCGGAGCGCAAGCTTGGGCCAAAAAACGGCTCCGGGCGAAAATATCGCGCCGGAGCCGCTTGCGGGAGGACGCCAGTATGCTTGTATACGACGAAGACACGCTTGAACGGACGAGGCGGCTGATCGAAGCGGAGCCGGCGATGCGGCGGGGCTGGGCCGTGTATGCGGCCGGGATGGCCGCGCGGGATGCCGATTGGCTGGCGACGGCGCGGGAACGGGTAGATACGCTGCGGCAGCGTTGGCGAACGCACGGCGGCAGCAAGCGGTTTACGCTCGGCAACGAAGTACGCCAGTTGGCCAAAGAAGCGCAGAACCTTGCGTTCTACGCCCGGATGACCGGCAGCGCCCAAGTGGAAGCGCTCGTGCGCGGATTGATCGCGCTGATCGGCGAAGAAGAGAGCTGGACGTATCAAAGCGGCGGCGGCCGGCAGTCCGACCTGTGGACGGCGGACATCGGGACGTATCTGTCGTCGGCGTACGAAGCGGTGCGCGCGTCGTGCGCGCCGGAGGAACGGGAGCGGATCGAAGCGGCGCTGTACATTAAAGCGTATCTGCCGCTGTACGGCGATTGGCTGCATCCGGCCGACAAGATCCATGCGCTCGACACGATGGGCCATAACTGGTGGATCGTCTGCGTGTCGGCGGCCGGCCTGCTGCTGCTGACGCTTCAACACCGCGTGCCGCATGCGGAAGAAGCGCTGCACACGATCGCGGAAGGCGTACGCGAATGGTTTGCGTATCCCGGCAGCGTGCTGCAGAACAAGCCGCCGAATTTCGGCCCGGACGGCGATTATGCCGAGACGATGGGCTATCTGGATTATGCACTCGGCAATTTCTTCGTGTTCGAAGCGGCGTACCGCCGGCGAACGGGCGACTCTTCGCTGGGACAACTGCCGGTGCTGGACAAACTGCCGGACGTCTATCTGGAGACGATCTACGCCGCGGCGGACGGCGGCATCGGTACATTCCATTTCGGCGACGAAGGCGACCGGAGCAAGCATGCGTACGTCTGGCTCCGGCTGGCCGACCTGCAGCGCCGGGGCGAACTGCTCGGCCTGTTCGCCGCGCTCAAGGGCGATCCGTCCGAAGCGGCGGAGTTCGCTTTTTACCCGGAAGGACTGGAGACGCTTGCGCCGCTGTCCGCCGGGGCGGAAAGTGTCGCCGTGTTCGCGCATTCCGGCACCGCCTTCGTCCGCTGGCGCAGCGGCATGCAGCAGATCGTGCTGGCCGTCCGGTCCGGCGAGAGCTGGAACCATAACCATCTGGACGCGGGCACGTTCATCCTGACCATCGACGGGCAGGCGTTCGTCGACGATTCCGGCCACTGCGCCTACTCCAAGCCGCTGTACAATCAATATTACCGGCAGTCCGCCGCGCACAATGTCGTGCTGTTCGAAGGAGCGGGCCAGCCGCCCGCGCTGATCGAGGAAGGGACCAAATTCCCCGGTTCTATTCCCGACTGGATCGACCTGCCGGGCTACAAATATGTGCTGGCCGACTGCGCCGGGCCGTACAGCGGGTTGTACCGGCGGTTTTACCGGCATTTTCTGTGCCTCGACGGGGCGATGGTGCTCGTCGACGATTTGCATGCCGAGCGCGGCGGCCTGTTCGAAGGGCTGCTGCATCTGCCGGAAGGCTTGAAGATCGAGAGCGGCACGGCGGAGCCGATCCTGTCGAGTACGGACGGGCAGCGGGAACTGCATGTGATGCACCCGTATCCGGTGCACAAGCAATACGTCAGGGAGAAGGGCTACCGGAACGGTTACGCCCGGGGCAGCGGACCGGAAGACGTGTTTCCCGAAGCGGATTACGTCAAGATCCGCTCCGCTTCGGCGGACGGACGGATAAAGTTCGTCGGCGTGTTCCTGCTGCCTCTCGCAGACGGGGGCAGGCTTGAGGTGAACCGACTGGCGGACGGAGTGGATGGGACGGAAGACCCGGAAGAACGGGTAAACGCGGGAAATCCGGGAAACTCGAAAGACCCGGAAAACCCGGCGCTTTCGAGCGGGCAAAGTCCGGACATGCAGGGCCTCGTATTGAAGTCCCCGGAAGGCGGACGGATCGAAATTTACGTGAACAACCGCGCCGACGGACGGGTCATGCACGACAATGCGCATGCCGCGTTCGGGGCGCTGTCCACCGATGCGCTGCTCAGCACGCTGTCTTACGACGCGGCCGGGCGGCTGCAGCGGGTGTCGCTGCATAATGGCAGCTATCTCAAGCTCGGCGGCCGCTGCCTGTTCAGCTCGCTGTCGAAAGCGGCCGCCGTAATCGATTACCGCGGCGGCCTGAGTGCGCACACGTCGCTTGCGGGCGAAGCGTGGTGCCATTTTGCGCTGGAAGCGCCGGCGGCGGACGTGGGCGCGGCGGCACATGCGGCCGATGAAAGCGAAGGCGAACAGGCCGCGGCGACCGATGCGAGCGAAGGAGCAGGGAGCGCCGAGGCCCGGGCCGCCGGCCTGCGGCGAGAAGCTTGTTCCGGCTTGTGGAAACGGCAGATGGCTTCCGGCCGCAGCGGCTTCCGCCTGGCATTCAACCGGCCTGTGCAGCCGGGCGTTTCGCCGGGCGAGAGCGGGAGAACGGGCAGCGATTCGCACGCACATAGCGAAGAAAGAGAGGGATTGCGATGAAGCCGATTCGCATGCAAGCTCAAATTCCGGCAGGCCGGAGCCGAGGCGCCGACGGGGAACGTTCGGCGTTCGAACGCGCCGCCGCCTACGCGCTCAAGCAGATCGACGCCGGGCTGGACACGTTCGGCCCGTGCGCCTATCCCGCGCCGTCGAGCGTCGGCGGCGTCTATCCGGCGATCGCCAACTTCGAATGGACGTCCGGTTTCTGGACCGGCATGCTCTGGCTCGCCTACGAGCTGACCGGCGAGAGCAAATACCGCCGGGCGGCGGAGAGCCAGCTGCCGGATTACCGGAACCGGCTCGACCGGCGCCTCGGCACGGATACGCACGACCTGGGCTTTCTATACAGCCTGTCGGCGGTAAACGAATACCGGATCACCGGCAATCCGCAGGCGCGGGAAGCCGGACTGCTCGCGGCGGATCTGCTGGCCGCCCGGTATTTGCCGCAGGCGGGCATTATTCAGGCGTGGGGCGATCCGAACGATTCGGCCGAGCGCGGCCGCATGATCATCGACTGCCTGCTGAACCTGCCGCTGCTGTATTGGGCCAGCGAACAGAGCGGCGATCCCCGCTATGCGGAGTATGCCGCGAACCATGCCCGGCAGTCGGCGCGGTATCTCGTGCGCCCCGACGGAACGACGTATCATACGTATTACATGGACGCCGACACCGGCGCGCCGAAGTTCGGCACGACGCATCAAGGGCATGCCGACGATTCGTGCTGGTCACGCGGCCAGGCGTGGGGCATCTACGGCTTTGTGCTGAGCTATCGTCATACCCGCGATCCGCAGTTGATGCAGCTTGCGCTGCGGCTGGCCGACCGTTTCGCGGCGCGTACGCCGGCGGGCGGCGTCGTCTACTGGGATTTGGCTTTTATAAACGGAACGGAACAGGAAAAAGACTCGTCCGCTTCGGCGATTGCCGCCTGCGGCCTGCTGGAGCTGGCGCGCTCGCTGCCGGCGGGCAGCCCGGAACAGGCGGAGACGCAGCGCCGGGCGGCAGCGATCCTGAGCGCGTTGGACGCCGGTTATACGACGGTCGGCAGCGGCAGCTCCAACGGCGTGCTTCGGCACGGCGTGTACAACAAACCGCGCGGCATCGGTGTCGACGAATGCACGATCTGGGGCGATTATTATTATTTCGAAGCGCTGGTGCGGGTACTCAAACCGGACTGGGGCGGGTGAATTGCGGGTGATTTTGAACAAGATGCCGAACAAAGTCACGAAAATAATTTTGCCGATTCGACAAAAACCTCTTGATTTATTGTCGTTAAATGTCGAATAATAAGTCACAAGCAATTTAATATGGCAAAATACAACGTACATCGGAGGCCCACCCATGCTCGCCAAACAAAATCGACTCATGCTGTATCTGACGACCGGCACGCTGCTTTTTTCCGCTTTGATCCACTATTTGAATCGGTCGCTCGGCATTTTCGATCGCCTGATGCAGGATTCCGCCATGGGCGCGATGCATCATGCGGCGCATGGGGGCGGCAGTACGCTCCTGCTGAACGTACTGCTGATTCTGCCCGCCGTGCTGCTGGGAGCGGCTCTGCTCCTGTATGCGCGGGATGATAAGCACGCTGCGGTGCCGCTGCTCAATACGCTGTCGCTGACGTTCGCGAGCCTCTCGATCACGTCCGGCGGAGGCGGCTACGTCGAATTCCATTTTTCGATTTTTATGGTCGTCGCTTTTTTGGTCTTCTACGAAAGCGTCGCCCTCGTCGCGCTGATGACGGCGATCTTCGCGGTCGTGCACGTGGCGGCCATTTTCTGGATGACCGGGCTGTATCTCGGCAGCGAGACGTATACGTTCACGATGCTGCTGCTGCACGCGGTCTTCCTGCTGCTGACGAGCGGGGCGGTCTGCTGGCAGATCGTGTCCAAAAAGCGGTTCGCCCAAGCGGTGGAACAAGAACGCGAAGCGAAGCGGTTGGAGCTGGAACAGGCTTTCGCCACGCTGCGCGACATGTCGGCCCGGCTGAGCGGAACGTTCGAATCGGCGGCGGCCAAATCGGAAACGATCAGCGAATCGGGACGCGGTTTGTCGGTCTCCTTCGGCGAAGTGTCGGCGGAGCTTGAACTTCAGCATCAGTCGGTCGAGCGCGCAGGGCGCAATCTGGAAGAAATCTACGCGATTGTGGAAGAGACGCGCGAAGCTTCCCGGGAAGCGGGGAGCTATGCGGAAAATGCGCGCTCGCTGCTGCCGCAGGCGGTCGGCGAAATGCAGCGCCTGCACGCGGGCATGGACAAGTTGGCGCAAAAAGTCGGCGATACGGAGCGGACGATCCGCGGCCTGGACGAATCCGCCGAGCAGGCGGACCGGATTCTGGCGGCAATCCGCGAAGTGGCTGACCGGACCAATCTGCTGTCGCTGAACGCTTCGATCGAAGCGGCCCGGGCGGGCGAGCAGGGACGCGGCTTCGCGGTCGTGGCCGGCGAAATCCGCATGCTGGCGGAGCAGAGCCGCAGCAGCGCGGAAGAAGTAAACGGCATTCTGGGCGGTATCCGCGAGGAGACGCGGCTGTCGGCGCTGCGGATGCGAGACAGCCGGGAGACGGCGGAGAACGGGCTGGCGCAGATGACCGACGCGATCCGGCTGCTGGAAGAAGCGGACGGAAGCGCGTCGGAACTGATCGGCTCCGTGGACACGATCGGCGGACGGGTCGAAGAACTGGCCGAGCGTTCGCGGAGGATCTCCGTCGAAATGCACGGCGTATCGGCCGTCGCGGGCCGCACGTCGGAAGCGCTGCGTTCATTCGGCGGCACGGCGCAGCATCAGGTCGAAGCCAGT
Source organism: Saccharibacillus brassicae (assembly GCF_006542275.1). NCBI lineage: Bacteria > Bacillati > Bacillota > Bacilli > Caryophanales > Paenibacillaceae > Saccharibacillus > Saccharibacillus brassicae. Next base: position 5,569,348 of record NZ_CP041217.1, on the reverse strand, counting down.
CTGGATATGAACGGCGAACTGCAGGAGCTCAAGCGGCTGTCCGGCGAACTCCGCGCGCGCTTCGGCGCTTGAGCGGGTGCCGGCGGTCTGCGAAGCCGTGAACGTTGGCGCAGCGGCATACCGACATACGGACACGCCAATCCAAGACGCCAAAACGCAAAAAAAGGAAAAAAGCCGGGAGTGGAACTCCGCGCTTTCTTCCTTTTTTGTATTTCGCATTTGGTATTTTTTCGGGTATGTCTTGGAGCTACGCCGTTAAATCTTCTGTTCCCACAGCTTGGCCTGGTACTCTTTGACCTGCTGTTCGGACGCTTCCGGCCAGACGGTGCGGAACGCGTGCTTGTCCTGCGGGATGATCTCGACCATCTTGTCGATCATGTCCTGCGGATCAAACTGCTGCGCCAGCATCTGCTCGCCTTTGGCCAGGTCGGAACGTTTGGTGAAGTTCGTTTTTTCGTCGTACCATTTTTCTTTTTCCTCGAACATCATGTCGTTGAACCCGGTCTTGTACGGTCCCGGATTGATCGTCGCGACCTGCACGCCGTAATTTTCGAGTTCCTGCTGGAGCGCCTGCGCCAACGCTTCAAGCGCATGCTTGGACGCGCAGTAAGGGCCGAGAAACGGATTGACGCTCAGACCCGCGATCGAACTGGTGAAGACGATTTTGCCTTTTTTCTTGGCCACGAATTTGCGCGCGGCGATCTGGGCCAGCTCGATCGAGCTGAAGAAGTTCGTCTCGAACACCTGCCGTACGTTGTCCACCGGCACTTCGGCGAATGGACCGGTATGGCCGATCGCGGCATTGTTGACGAAGATATCGAAGTCGTGTTCTTCCACCTGCGCGCGGTCAAGCGGATTGTTCACGTCCAGCTTGAACACGAGGATGTCCAACCCTTCCGACTTGGCGTATTCGCGGAATTCCGGCACCTGCGAGATCGTCTCGACGGTCGCGATGACTTTGTGTCCCGCCCGCGCCAGCCCGATAGCTGTCCCTTTGCCGAGCCCGCTGCCGGCACCGGTAATAAAGATCGTTTTTTTGTTCGAAAAAATAGCCATGTTCGTTTCCTCCTTCTGGGATGTCCGAATAAAAGTTGCGTCGCTCTCGAAGCGAAACCGAATCTTACACAATTTACCCGTCTTGGCCGATCAGAATCACCGCAAGTCGTACAGACCAACTTCGGTCTTCGTCTTTCTTTTGCCCGAAGCGGCCCGGTATAATGGAATCCGATACGGTAAAAAGGAAAAACCAAACCAAAAAGCAACGGGGGAGATCGGCATGGCGGGAACGGCAGGCGAAGCGGCGCAAGGGGTATTGGAGGCCGTCGTCCGGCAGTATTGGCCGGATTATTCCGGGACGCCCGAAGCCGGGGCGGCAGGGTGGAACAACACGACGCGGTTCGTGCGGCACGGCGGCCGCAAGTACGTGCTGCGGGTGTACGAGACGCACCGCGACGTCGACAAGATCCGGTTCGAGCACGAGGTGCTGATGCGGCTTGCGGGCGAGGAGCTGACGTTCCGGACGCCGGTGCCGCGAAGAACGGCAGGCGGGGAGACGATCGTTCGACTGGCAGACGGCAGCGGCCGTTACGCCTGTGTATTCGAGCATATCGAAGGCGTCACGCCCGGCGGAGACGATCGTCGGCCGCTGCGTTCTTTCGGCGAAGCGGCGGGCGAATTGTCCGGGGCGCTTGCGCGCGTGCGGACAGAGCTGCCGCCGGCGTACCGGCCTTATTACGAATTGGAACAGGCGTATCCGCTGTGCGGAGAGCGGGAGACGGCCGGATTTTGCGCGCGGCCTCCGGCGGAACTTGCCGGCGTCGGCGCGGAGCTTGGCCGGCTGGCGGAAGAGTACGCGGGGCTGCTGCGGGAGCTCGGGAATCTGCGGAAGCTGCCGCATCAGCTCGTGCACGGCGACCTGAACGCATCGAACCTGCTGGTCGAAGCGGCAGCGCCGCAGCGGATCGCAGCGCTGCTCGATTTCGAATTTTGCACGTACGACGTTCGGGCGATGGACGCGGCCGTCATCTTGTCGGGGCTGCCGGCGGCGGCCGAACAGGCGCCGAGCCCCGAAAGCGGGCCGGGAGGCGCGGAATTCGCCGCTTATGAGGCTGCGGAAAATGCCGATCCGGTGCTTGCGTTCGGAGCGGGGTTCGGTCGGTGGGTACGGCTTGAACCGGCCGAGATCGCAGCGATTCCGCTGCTGATGCGGCTGCGTAAAGTGGACGTGTTCCTGCATTTCCTGACCCGGTATCTTCAGGGGACGGACGGTCCGGGCGTGCTGGCGGAGCAGGCGCGCGCCCTGTCCCGCGATCTGGACCGCATGGTCGGCGAAGAAGCCGGGCTGCTGCGGCGATTGAAGCGGGTATGGAGCTAATCGAGGGAGCTAATTGAGGAAGCAGGTATGGAGCTAATTGAGAATGGAAAACCGGCCTAAACCGCGAAGGTTTGGCCGGTTTTCCTTTGTTTTCGGCATTTTTCGACGTGCTTTTCCGGATACGCGGCAAATCTTTTTTTAAAATTCAAGTTGATTATCATTCTCAATTAGGATATATTGTTCTCAACGACAGATTCACTTTCCTTCTCTCATTCATGCGACACCCATTATATCGGCAAGGAGCGAATGCTATGGAAACGAGCGTTTACCGCCATCACGCGGCACCGGGGGAATTATACGGGCAGATCCTAGACTTCCTGCACCGGTACGAAAGTCATAGACAAACGGAGCCTTCGCGGCTTCGGGCCATGATCCAGGACGAGGAGACCGGCAGCCGGGTCGGCAATCTCACCGTCGTCAACGCTATTCAATGCATCGGGCGGCACGAACCGATCAACGGCACGACGATTGCCGAGAAGATCGGCTTGTCCCGCGCGGGCGTAACCAAGATCGGCACGCGCCTCGTCAGCGAAGGATTGGTCAAGCGCGAACGGATGCGCCACAACCGCAAAGAAATTTATTATCGCCTCACCCCGGAAGGCCGCGAAGTGTTCGAGACGCACAGCCGCCTGCTGGAGAACGAAGAAGAACGGTTCCGCGTCTTCCTCGGCGCCTACAGCGGCGAGCAGTTGGCTTTCGTCGGCGAATTTCTGCGGCATGCCGGCGCCGAATTCGAACGCCAGCCGTTCACGGCCGGTCAGGCGCGTTAAGCCAGTTAAGCTTCGGCTGCAAGCCGTTTGTGCAAGCACTTTCCGTCAGACGTTTCAACGGCTCACCCGCTCCAACCGTTCACCCGCTTCATCCGTCCGTGCCTAAGCCATTATGGGCATGCCGGACACTCTTCCTTCTACATAAGCCGCCGCAGGAGACGCTTTCGTCTCCATGCGGCGGTTTTTTTGCGTGTCCGGCAGAAGCGGAACTCTTCGAATATGTCCGCCGGCGCGCGTTCGAACGCCAAGGGAACGGGTAAACATACACAGGGCTTTTTACTGCCGGTCCGGCGAAGTCTTGATCCGGTCCGGCCAAAAGGAGGCAAAGCCATGACGACATTTTCGAACGATGCCGAAGCCAACGGACGGAGCGCTTCGGGCAGCGGACATACCCGCAGCTTGTGGTCGGGCATTTTGTTCGGGGTCGGCTGCGTCGCGTTCGTCGACGAAGCCGTGTTCCACCAACTGCTGCACTGGCATCATTTTTACGACAAATCGACGACTTCCGTCGGCCTAGTGTCGGACGGACTGTTTCATGCGCTCAGCTGGTTCGCCACGGTAGCTTCGCTGTTCATGCTGGCCGACCTGCGCCGCAAACGGTCGTGGTTCGTCGCCCGCTGGTGGGCAGGCGTGCTGACGGGCGCCGGATTTTTCCAGCTGTACGACGGCATCGTGCAGCATAAGCTGATGCAGCTGCATCAGATCCGTTACGGCGTCGATCTGACCGCGTACGATTGGACCTGGAATATCATCGCGGTTATCCTGCTGGTCGCGGGCGTCGTCATGATCGTCCGGACCCGCGAAACTTCGGGCCGTTCGGGCGAACGGACCGGGCGGCGCTGATATGGGCGTATCATTAGCGTACGGATTATTCGAAAACGGATCATTCGGATCTTTCGCTTACGCGGCCGCGGCCGGCGGGCATGCCGGGCATTCGCACGGCCACGCGCCCACGCCGGCGTCTGCACCGGATGGATCGTCGGCCGGGCTGCTGGCCGGCTGGGCCTACGACCTGCTGCCGCTGCTCGCGGTCGCGCTGCCGCTCATGCTCGCGTACGCGGCGGCGGCCGTGCTGACCGGCCGCCGGTACAAGCGCTGGCCGGCGTATCGCGTCGCGCTCTGGTGCGCGGGCGTGCTGCTGTCGGCAGCCGCCGTCGCCGGCCCGCTCGCCGGGCTTGCGCACGGCAGCTTCACGTTCCACATGCTCGGCCATCTGCTGCTCGGCATGCTCGGACCGCTGCTGCTCGTCTTGTCCGCTCCGATGACGCTGCTGCTGCGCACGCTGCCGCGAGCCGGGGCGCGGAGATTGTCCGCACTGCTGCGCAGCCGGTTGGCCGCCGTCTTGACGCATCCGGTCACGGCGGCCGCGCTAAACTTCGGCGGCTTGTGGCTGCTGTATACGACCGGCCTGTACACGGCCATGCACCATTCGGCGGCGCTGCATGCCGCCGTGCATCTGCATGTATTCGCGGCCGGCTACTTGTTCGCGGCGTCGATTCTGCCGATCGACCCGGCGCCGCACCGGACCGGCTTCAAGCTGCGCACATGCGTCATGATCGCCGCGTTTGCTTCGCACGGCATTCTCGGCAAATATCTGTACGCGTCGCCGCCGGCCGGCGTGACGGTCGCGGATGCGCATACGGGCGCGCAGCTGATGTATTACGGCGGCGACGCGGTCGACCTGCTGCTGATCGTCTTGTTCTGCTCCGCCTGGTACAAGCGCAGCGGACGCACGATCGCTTCGGCTTCGACCGTTTCCCGCGCCGATTTCGGCTGAACGCTTCGCGCGCAAGCAAGTTCGAAATCCGCGAAATGAGGGATACGTAACGAAAATGGGTATACCTAAATTGAAGCGTTTTCCAAAGCCAATTCCAAAGCCAATTCCAGAAACAGAGAGGAAGAGATACGATGTCGAAATTGCTGCAAGATTTGCTGGAACCTACGGGCGGGGCGCTGCGTCCGCAGCCGCTGGAACCGGTCAAGATCGTGTCGGGCCGCGTTGTAGCCTGCGATCCGCTCACTTCGCGCGTCGAACCGTTCGTGTACGAAGTCGCGCCGGGCACTTATCCCGTCTACGCATGGCACAGCGAGCAGGAAGGCGCGATTGCGGGCGCGGAGATGCGCCTGTCCGATACGAAGCCGGTGCGCTGGGAACTCGCGGTGCGTCCGGGCCAGGATGCGGCTTCGCTCGGCGAAGACGAAATCTTCGGCTATCCGGTCGATGCCGGACTGGGCAGTTTTGCCGACGAAGACGCGATCCGGGCGGTCGAGATGCTCGATCTTCGGCTGCAGGAAGAACTCGGCGACGAATACATCAGCCTGTACGACAACCTCGTTGAAGACGTGCTGGACGAACACGACGGCGTCTGGGGCAATCTCGCCGCAGACGAAGAGAACGGGCTGAACGTCATCTTGTTCACTTCCGGGTACGGCGACGGCGTGTACGCTTCTTATTGGGGCCTGGACGAGCAGGACAACGTCGTCTCGCTGCTGACGGACTTCCAGGTGCTGAAGGAAGACCGCGAAGCGTAAGTTTTGAGCGGAACGGCCGGCTTTTCCAAATAGGGTTACAGTCGGGGCTATAGGCAAGGCGATCAGGTACGGCGGCGGGCGGCGCATAAGCGCTTCCCGCTTTTTTGCGCTCTTTTTTTGCGTGCGGCGCCTGTTCTTCGTGATACAATGCAGAAAAAGCCGGCCCGGGAGGTCGGCGGCAGGCTTGAAGGAACAGGGGATGAAGGACATGGTGAAGGACATGGGCAAGAAACCGGCACGGCCGGTTGAACACGCGGGAACGGAGGCGCCGCAGCGCGGCTCCGCCGAACCGGGCGATAAGCGGCGCGTGCTGCGCGAGGTGACGCGGCAGTTGGAACTTGGCGGCATCGACTACGTCATCGGCGGCAGCGGCATGCTGCTCGGGCTCGGGTTGACGGACACGGTAGGCGACTGGGACATTATGACCGAAGCTTCGGAAAAAGAAATCCGGGCGGCGCTCGCGGCTTACACGATCATCGACGCCGACGGGCCAAGCGATCTGTACCGAAGCGCGTACAAGCTGCGCCTGGACGGCACGGAGCCGGAAGTGGAGATCATCGGCGGGTTCGCCGTGCGCACGCAGCGCGGCATCTGCCGGCTGCCGGCGCTGCCGGGAACAGGCGGCGGCGATCTGCGCATCGCAAGCCCCGAGATCTGGTTCGCGGCCTACACGCTGATGGACCGGACCGCCAAAGCGGAGCGGCTCGAAGCCTATCTGCACGAGCACGGGGCCGAGCCGTCGGCGCTTGCGTATCTGCGCGGCCAGCCTGTGCCCGAAGCTTTGGCGGAGCGGCTGAACCGGCTGCCGGAGCAGCGTCGGTGACCGCGCACCCCACTCTTTTCAAAAAAGGGAAAATCGTCCTGATTTACGCTTTTACGGCGCGAATTTGCGGAATTGCGTTAAAGCAAAAGCCGTTTGGGTTAATAGGGCTAAGAGACATACTTATCTTAGAGAGATTTTTACTAGAATCGAGAGGGGCATAACAAGATGAGAAAATGGGGAACGGCCGCACTGTCGGTCATGATGATGGCGGCGCTTGCCGCATGCAGCACCAATGAAGAAGCGGCCAATACGGCGGCACCGGTAGCGGAGACGACCGCGCCGGCGACGACCGAGACACCGGCAGCGGAGACCGCGGCACCTGCCGAGACGGCTGCCGTGCCGACGGCCGAAGAACTGCTGAACAAAGCCCAGGCCGCGAGCAAAGAACTGAAAAGTTACAATATGGTCGCGGACATGGACCAGACGATGACGCTGAACGGCGAAGAAACGGCTTCCAAAACGAAATTGAACACGGACATGGTCGTCGAGCCGATGAGCGCGTACCAGGAGATCTCGACGCAGACCGGCGATACGACCAATGAAGTGAAGCAGTATATTACCAAAGACGCCATCTACATGGGCATGAACGACGAATGGACGAAGCTGCCCGAAGAGAACCGCGAGCAGATCATGGCGGGCCTTGAGAACACGGCCAACCTCGACAGCTCGTTCGAACAGTTCAAATCGGTAGCCCAGGACATGAAAGTGACCGAAGAAGGCGACGATTACGTCCTGACGGCCGACCTGTCGGGCGACAAAATCAAATCGATGGCTTCGGAAATGATGGGCGCGAACACGGACGAACAAACGGCCGCCGCGCTGGATCAAATGGACATCGAAGAGATGAAGCTGACTTACGCCGTGAACAAAGAAACGTCGTACCCGACCAAATCGATCGTGGACATGACCATGTCGATGACCGGCGCGGCGGGCGAAGGTCAAGAAATGGATATGCAGATGCACATGATTATGAACAGCACGATTTCCAAGCATAACGAGATCGAGGCGATCGAAGTTCCCAAGGAAGTCATCGACGGCGTCAAGTAAGACCGGAACCGTTCGACAATCAGACCGATCGCAAGTGGACCTATCGCAAGAAGAACCATCGTAAGAAGAACCATCGCAAGAAGACCCATCAAAAGCCGGCCGCGCCGTTCGCGGCCGGCTTTTTTTGCGTTTGCGGCGAGGCTGCAGGCGCAGGAGACGCTTCCCACGTCCGGCGTTATCGGATATGCTAGAAGTCAGATGAAATTGTGCGGTTAAAGGTGGAATCGGACATGCAAACAATCGATCATTTCAACATACTAGAGACCTTTTCCGAATATGGCCGCCGGGCGGTCTATCGCGCCGTAAACCGCGAGACCGGCGAGACGGTCATTTTGAAGGTGCTGCGGGGCGGCTCGGCCGATTCGCAGGAAGTGTTCCGCTTCAAGCGGGAATACCGGCTGCTTGAGCGGCTGAGCGCCGAAGTGGAAGGCGTCATTCGTCCGCTGCGTCTGGAAGAGCGCGGCGGGCTGCTGCTGCTGGAGCAGGAAGACGTCGGCGGCTTGTCGCTGGACCGGATTTGGGCCGAAAGCCCGCCCGATCCGGCTTCTTTTCTGCGCGCGATGGCGGGCTTTATCGATATTTTGGGCGAAGTGCATACGCGGGGCGTCCTGCACAAAGACGTCAAGCCGGCCAACCTGATCTGGAACCGGGATACGGATACGCTCCGGCTGATCGATTTCGGCCTGTCGGCCGAGACGACGCCGGGCGAACCGGCTCCGCCGCAGGCCGAACACCCGGAAGGCAGTTTGTCGTATATGTCGCCGGAACAGACGGGCCGGCTGAATCGCGGCCCCGACGCCCGCAGCGATTATTACGCTTTCGGCGTCACGCTGTACGAACTGGCGACCGGAACGAAGCCGTATCCGGAAGAAGAAGCGCCGGAGTATCTGTATTCGCTTATGGCGAAGACGCCCGTCGCGCCGCATGAGGTCGCGCCGGAGGCCGTATCCGGGTCGCTGTCCGGCATCATCATGAAGCTGCTGGCCAAATCGCCGGAAGACCGCTATCAGAGCGCTTACGGCATCAAGGCGGACCTGCTGCGCTGCCTGGCGGGCGAAGAGACATTCGAGCCGGGCGCAAGCGACCGGACAGAGCGCTTCGAGCTGCCGAGCGGTCTGTACGGCAGGCAGAGCGAGCTTCGTCTGGCGGAATCGGCGCTCGGCGCCGCTGTCGGCGCGCCGCCGAGGCTCGTGCTGGTCGCGGGCGAAGCGGGCGCGGGCAAAACGGCGTTCGTGCGCGAGCTGCGGCCCGCCGTCGCCCGCCATAACGGGCGGTTTGCCGAAGGCAAATGCGATCCGTACAACCGCAGCGTTCCGCATGCCGCCGTCGTCGAGGCGTTCCGCGGGCTGATCGTGCGGATGGGCGAAGAACTGGGCGATGCGCAGCCGCAGCATTCGGAGACGGCGCGCAGCCTGCGCCGCGAGCTGGCCGGAAGCGGCTCGCTCGTGCTGCGCCTGATTCCCGAACTTGCGGACTGGATCGGTCCCCAGCCGGAGCTGCCCGCGCTTGGCCCGGCGGAAGACACGAACCGGTTCTTCATGACGTTCGCCGCGTTCGCGCGCGGCCTGCTGGACGGCGGACGTCCGCTGCTGCTGTTCCTCGACGATATGCACCGGGCGGATGCCGCGGAGATCCAGCTCGTCGAGCGGCTGCTGCTCGATCCCGAGCTGCGCGGACTGTGCGTCGTCTGCGCCTACCGTTCGGACGAAGCCGAAGCCGGCCATCCGCTGCGGCAGGCGCAGCAGCGGATCGGCGCCCTGCGCGGCGTGACCGAACTTGAACTGGGCGCGCTGACCGTAGAGGCGCTGGAAGAGATCGTCGCCGACGCGCTGCACGCCGACCGCGAGCGGATCGCTCCGCTGGCCGAGTCGATTCGGCAGCATACGCGCGGCAACGCCCTGTTCGCGCGGGAGATGCTGCGCGAGCTGCATCGGGACAAGCGGCTCGTCTACGAGCCGCTGCAGGGCCGATGGAACTGGGAAGCGCAGGCAATCGCCGCGTTTCCGGTCAGAGGCAGCGTGCTGAGCCTGCTGATGGAGCGGCTGCGCCATCTGTCGCCGGACACGCTCGGCGTGCTTGCGCTCGGCGCGGTGCTGGGGTCGGGCTTCGACCGCGATCGCCTGATCGACCTCGGCGAGAGCGAAGCCGGGGTCATCGACCGCGCGCTGGCGCAAGCGCTGGCCGAAGAACTGATCGTGCGCGATCGCGCAGGCGAATCGTTCGGGCGCAGCGCCGGACGGCCGGGCACGGCGGGGCTTCGCCCGGCCGCCGGGGCCGGGCCGGAGGCGCAGCGGTTCCGCTTCCGGCACGACCGGATCCAGCAGGCGGCGTACGAACTGCGAACGCCGGACGAGATCGGCCGCCTGCATCTGCGGATCGGGCGCGCCCTGCTCGGCCGGCAAGGCCGGCATGGGCGAATCGCGCCGATCGGTGCGGACGAGCGGCTGGAGACAGCCGCCCATTTGAACGCGGGCCGCGCCTGGATCGAGTCGGAAGCCGAACTCGGCCGGTTGATCCGCCTGAACGTCGAAGCCGCGGCGGCGGCCAAAGCGTCTTACGGCTACGATACCGCGTTGGCTCTGGCGGGCACCGCGCTCGAACTGCTGGGCGAACGCCGCTGGGAGACGGAGCCCGATCTTGCCCGGGACGTGCTCGCGCTCTACGCCGAATGCGGCTATCTGTGCCGCCGGATCGAAGCAGCGGATGCCGCCTGCGCCGAACTGGCCGCGCAGGCCCGCGATTCGCTCGAACGGGCGAAGCTGTACGAGATGCAGGCCGGCTATTATTTCTACCTCGGTCTAATGAAGGAATCGATCGAGGCGGGACGCAGCGGCCTGGCGCGGCTCGGTATCCGGCTCCCGGAAAAAGCCGGCATGCCGGCGGTGCTGTCGGAACTTGCCGGCGTCAAGCTGAAGCTTGCCTCCACTTCCGTCCGCAAGCTGGAACAAGGGCCCGAGATGAGCGATCCGCGCGTCAAATTGGCGATGCGGCTGCTCATCGGCATGTTTCCGCCGGCGTTTATCTCCGGCGAGCAGCCGCTGTTCGGGCTGATCGTGCTGAAGAAAGCGGGATTGACGCTCAAATACGGCATCGCGCCGGAATCGACGCTTGCTTTTACCGGCTACGCGCTGCTGCTGTCGGGCATGGGCGATATTCGCGGAGCGTACGAGTTCGGCAGTCTCGCGCTGCGGATCAACGAGCGCTTCGACGATCTTCAGTCGCGCAGCGCGGCACAGGTGCTGTTCGCGCTGTTCGCCCGCGTCTGGAAAGAGCCGTGGCGGCAGCTGCCGGACGCGTTCGCCGAAGCGGTGCAATCCGGGCAGCGCTCGGGCAATCTGCTTTATTTGGCGCATGCGTGTTATTACGTCAACTTGTGGAATCCCGATCTCGACCTGAGCGGCCAGATCGAGCAGAGCGGCCGGTATATCGCCCTGATCGAAAACACGGGGCACCGGGAAGCGCTGGCGACGGCGCGGCTGGCACGGCAGCAGTGGCGCGGCTTGGCCGGCCTGCTCGACGATCCGCTGTCGTTCAATGGACCGGACTTTAGCGAGAGCGCTTATCTGGAGCAGCTGGAGCAGGCGAATTACCAGTCGGGCATCGCCATTTACCATGTGTACAAAATGAAGCAGCTGTTCACCGGCGGGCATTACGGCGAAGCGGCCGACGCTCTGGAGCGGGCCGAAGCCTTCATCGGAGCTTTGGCGGGTTCGGCTTTTATGGAAGAGTTTGCGCTGTACGCGTTCTTGATCTGCGCCTACGCGCCGCCTTCCGCGGACGCTTCCGTACGCCGGCGCAGGCACAATCGGATGCGGCGGGAATTCCGGCGTTTCCGGGTCTGGCACAAGCACAATCCGGGCAATTTCGCCTGGCATGTCCGGCTGCTCGCGGCGGAGCGGGCGCGCCTGAACGGGCGGACCTCCGAAGCGTTCGCGCGGTATGATCTCGCGTCCGGCGAAGCCGAGCGCAGCGCCCCGGTGCGCTACAAAGCGCTCAGCTTCGAATTGTCCGCCGCGTTCCGTCTGGAACGGGGGCAGAGCGAATACGGAACGTATTTGCGGGGCAAAGCGGTCTATTATTACGCCGTCTGGGGAGCGGAGAGCAAAGTGCGGCAGTTGAACGAATCCCGCTTGGCGGCCGGCGTCTCCCGAACCCTTGACCGGACGCGTCCCGGCAGCCTGGGCGCTTCGTCGGACAGTCTCGACCTCGACGCGCTGCTGCTCGCTTCGCAGGCGATCTCGCGCGAGATCGAGCTGGACCACCTGCTTCAGGCACTGATGGAAATCGTGATCAAAAACGCGGGTGCGCAGCGGGGCTGCATCGTGCTGCGCCAGAGTCCGATGATGGTCGAAGGACGCTACCTGCCGGACCAGGACCGGATTTCGGTGACGGTGCACGGAGAGACGCTGTACGACCGGCTGCCGGAAAAGCTGCTCAAATCGGTCGAAGACAGCGGCAGAACGGTCATTTTGGACGATGCCAGCACGGAAGCCAGGCTCGCGGACGATGTGTATATTCGCCAGAACCGGCCGCGTTCGCTCGTCTGCATGCCGCTGATCAATCAGAACAAGACGGTAGCCGTCATTTATTTGGAGAACAATCTGGTCACGGGCGCTTTTACCCAGGAACGGATGAAGATCATCAACCTGCTGTCGCGGGACATGGTCTTTTCGCTCGAAAATGCCAGCTTATATGAAGAACTCGAACAATCCGAAGCCAAATACCGGGAATTGGTAGACAATATGCAGGACGGCATCTTCATGATCCAGGGCGGCTGCTTCGTGTACGTCAATCACGCGCTGGCCGAGATGGTCGGCTGCCGGACGGACGAGATGATCGGCGCCCGTTACGACGCTTTTATCCATCCAAGAGACGTCGAGCGGGTAGCCGGCTATTACGAGAACCGCATCGACGGGCGGGAAGCGCCGGAAGAATACGAATCGGCCCTGCTGCACCGCGACGGATTCCGGGTCATTATGGCGATCAACAAAGTCGTCGGCGTCTCGTACCGGGGACAGCCCGCGGTGCAGGGAACGGTCAAAGACATTACCGCGCGCAAAAAAGCCGAGCAGGAACTCAAGCGCCACAAAGACCATCTCGAAGAGATCGTGGCCGAACGGACAGAAGCGCTTGAGCGCAACAACGAAGAACTGAACCGTTCGCTCAATCTGATCGAGCGGTTGTCGGTGACCGACGAGCTGACCGGGCTGTTCAACCGGCGCCATTTCAACAGCGTGTTTGCCGGCAGCATCGCCCGCGCGAACAACCAGCGTACCCCGCTCGCGTATCTCATGCTCGATATCGATCATTACAAATTGTACAACGACACGTACGGGCATTACGAAGGCGACCGGGTGTTGAAGCGGCTCGGCGACGCCATCCGCGAACTTTCGGCGAAACAGGGCGGTCACAGCTTCGCGTTCCGCCTCGGCGGCGAAGAGTTCGGCATCCTGCTGCCCGGCATGCAGCAGGAAGACGCGTTCGCGTATGCGGAGAAGCTGCGCCTCGCCGTCACGGAGCTGAACATCGAACACGCCAAAAATCCGCAGGAAGGCATCGTGACCGCGTCGATCGGCGCCGTCTGGATGCGCGGACCGGGACTGGGCGAGGAAGAAGCGTACAAAATGGCCGACGAAGCGCTGTACCGGTCCAAGCACGGCGGCCGCAACCGGGTAACGCCGGCGGTCCAGGACGGATCTTCCGCCTAGACGGAAAACGCCGAACCGGAATCCGGCCGCTATCCCGGCGTGATCCGGACGTCAGGCGCAGCGGGACCGGCCGCGCAATCGCAAGCGCGACAAGCGCGCAGGCAGGGAGTGTTCTTCCCCGCCTGCGCGCTTTTTGCGTGCGGCCGCCCGAAAAGGCTTATGCGCGTTTGCTATAGTAAGCCATAGCCTGAAGATATAGACGAATCCGGGGCGCGATCGGCGCCGGATGCGGCAAAAGCTTCCGAAGCCTTGCCAGGCAAGGGATAAAGGGCAGACAGCCCGCAGAGGTTGGTTTCTCCGTTATCCGTAATTCCGAGGGCCAAGCATGGAATTTGCCTATAACGCCGTTTGGGAAGCTTCCCTGGGCGATTGACACTTGGCGCTCCTCTGCCTATGATCATACTCAAAGTCCAAGGCGAGCCGCCGGAAGGCAGGTTTGTCCCAATAACCGACAGAGAGGAAGATTAATATGAGTCAAGCGAAAAGTTCGAATTTGGGGTATCCGAGAATCGGCGAGAAACGGGAATGGAAAAAACTGCTGGAGGCGCACTGGTCCGGCAAGATCGACGCGGCGGAGCTGGAAAGCGAAACGAAAAAACTGCGTCTGAGCTATTTGCAAAAACAGCGCGACCTGCAGGCGGAACTTATTCCGGTCGGCGACTTCTCGCTCTACGACCACGTGCTCGACACGGCGTTCACGTTCGGCCTCGTGCCTCAGCGTTTCACCGGCGGAGCGAACACCGCGGCCCACGACGAGAACTGCAACTGCGCGACCGGCGCGCATGACGAAGAAGCTCCCGCATCCGCGGATGCCGAAGCGAAAGTGTTCGCTCCGGGCGAGAACGGCGCCTACGGCCTCGACGCCTACTTCGCCGTAGCCCGCGGCACCAAAGCGTTCGCCGCTTCGCCGATGACGAAATGGTTCGACACGAACTACCATTATATCGTGCCGGAACTGCAGGGCCTGACGCCGAAGCTGACCGTCAACCGTCCGCTGGCCTTCTATCTGGAAGCCAAAGAAGAGCTTGGCATCGACGGCAAGCCGGTCATCGTCGGACCGCTTACGCTGCTCAAGCTTGCACGCGGCATCGAAGAAGGCAAGTTCGATACGCTGCTGGATCAACTCATTCCGCTGTATGCCCAAGTATTGAAGGAACTGGGCGAAGCCGGAGCGACATGGGTACAGATCGACGAGCCGATCCTCGTGCTGGAGACGAGCGACGAAGACATCGCCCGCCTCAACAAAATCTACGCCGCGTTCCGCGCCGCGGCGCCGGGACTGAACATCCTGCTGCAAACGTATTTCGAATCCGTTTCCCGTTACGAAGACATCGTGCAGCTGCCGGTCCAGGCGATCGGCCTCGACTTCGTCCACGACCGCGGCCGCAACCTGGCGGCGCTTGAGCGCCACGGCTTCCCGCAAGACAAGATCCTCGGAGCCGGCGTGATCGACGGCCGCAACATCTGGCGTTCCGACCTGCAGGTGAAGCTGGACCTGCTGCGCCGCATCAAGCAGGCTGCCGGCGCCAAGGAACTGTTCGTGCAGCCTTCGTCGAGCCTGCTGCACGTGCCGGTTACGACCCGCAGCGAACAGGCGCTGGAGAGCAAGATCCGCGACGGCCTGAGCTTCGCCGACGAGAAATTGACCGAGATCGCGGTTCTCGTCAAAGCGTTGAACGAAGGGGAAGAAGCGGTAGCCGCCGAGATCGCCGAGAGCGTACAAGCCGTTGCCGCGCTGAACGCTTCGCCGGAACGCAATGACGAATCCGTTCGCGACGCGCTGGGCAAGCTGGACGCGCGCCGTCCGGAACGACTGTCCCCGTATGCGGTTCGCCGCGACGTGCAGGCGAAGCACTGGCCGCTGCCGCTGCTGCCGACGACGACGATCGGCAGTCTGCCGCAGACGACGGAAGTGCGCCAAGCCCGCAGCAAGTGGAAAAAAGGCGAATGGAACGAAGAGCAGTACGTGCAGTTCCTGCACGCCGAAACGGAACGCTGGATTCGGATTCAGGAAGAGATCGGCATCGACGTGCTCGTGCACGGCGAATTCGAACGCAACGACATGGTCGAATACTTCGGCGAGCAGCTGGCCGGATTCACCACTTCGGGCTTCGCCTGGGTGCAATCGTACGGTTCGCGCTGCGTGAAGCCGCCGATCCTGTACGGAGACGTGAAGCTGCTCAGCCCGATGACCGTTACCGAAAGCGCGTATGCGCAGTCGCTGACCGACAAGCCGGTCAAAGGCATGCTGACAGGTCCGATCACGATCTACAACTGGTCGTTCGTACGCGACGATCTGCCGCGTTCGGTCGTGCAGAACCAGATCGCGCTGGCGCTCCGCTCCGAAGTGAGCGCGCTGGAAGAAGCGGGCATCGGCATGATTCAGGTCGACGAGCCTGCCCTGCGCGAAGGATTGCCGCTCAAGCATGAAGACTGGCAGTCGTACCTGGACGAAGCGGTCTATGCGTTCCGCGCTTCGACGACAAGCGTGCAGGACGAGACGCAGATCCATACCCATATGTGCTATGCCGAATTCGGCGATATCATTCAGGCAATTTCGGACCTCGACGCCGACGTTATCTCGATCGAAGCGGCGCGCAGCCACGGCGACCTCGTGACGGCGTTCGAAGACGGCACGTACGACAAAGGGATCGGCCTCGGCGTATTCGATATCCACAGCCCGCGCCTGCCGGAACAATCCGAGATCGAATCGATCGCCCAGCGTGCGCTGGAAGTGCTCGATCCGGCCCAATTCTGGATCAACCCGGACTGCGGCCTCAAGACGCGCCGCGAAGAAGAAGTTATTCCTTCGCTGAAGACGATGGTCGCTTCCGCAGTCGCCCTGCGCGAACAGTTCGCGAAGGCCGGAGCGGCGGGAGGCGCCGGAGCAGCCGGCGGCAACAGCTAATGGGGATGCTCGACGAACTGCGAACAAGAGTCCTCGTCGCCGACGGCGCGATGGGCACGCTGCTGTACTTGAACGGCATCGACCGCTGTTTCGAAGAGCTGAACCTGACACGGCCCGAGCAGGTGCGCCAGATCCATCAGGCGTATCTCGGCGCAGGCGCCGAAGTGATCCAGACCAATACGTATGCGGCGAACGATCATAAGCTGAAGCGCTATAATCTGGAATACGAGTTGGAAGCGATCAACCGGGCGGGCGCCCGGTTGGCCCGCTCGGCCGCGGAAGGAACCGGCGCTTACGTGCTTGGCACGATCGGCGGCATTCGAAGCACGAAGCCGGGCGAAGTGACGCTCGGCGAGATCAAACGCAGCAACGAACGCCAGATCGAGTCTTTGCTCGGCGAAGGCGTGGACGGCCTGCTGCTGGAGACGTTCTATGATCCGGAAGAACTGCGCTCCACGCTCACGCTGGCGCGCCAGAAGACCGATCTGCCGATCGTCGCGCAGGTCTCGACCCAGGATTCGGGATTTCTGCAGGACGGCAGCACGCTGACCGAGATGTTCGCGATCCTCGAAGGTCTCGGCGCGGACGTCGTCGGCCTGAACTGCCGGCTTGGCCCGTTCCATATGACCCGCTACCTGAAGCAGGTTCCGCTGCCCAAGCACGCGTTCTTGTCGGCGTATCCGAACGCCGGCCTGCCGGAGTATAACGAAGGACGGCTGCGCTATCGCTCGGGCGCCGATTACTTCGGCCGCAGCGCGCTGGAACTGCGCGGCGAAGGCGTCCGCCTGATCGGCGGCTGCTGCGGCACGACGCCGGAGCATGTCGCGGCGATGGTGGAAGCGGTCAAAGGCGCGGCTCCGATCACCGAGAAGACAACGGAACGGTCCGACGATGCCGAGCCTGTGCCGTTCGGGCGGATCGAAGTCCGGGAAAAAGCCGAACAGCTGTCCGCTGCGCAGGAGGGTCCGCCTGCCGAGATTCCATTTCACGCAGCGGCTGCCGCCAAAGACCATTCGGTCATCGTCGAACTCGATCCGCCGCGCACGCTGCGCACGGACGGCTTCTTCAAAGGCGTGCAGGCGCTCAAGGAAGCGGGCATCGACGCGCTGACGCTGGCGGACAATTCGCTGGCCAGTCCGCGTATCGCGAACGAATCGCTCGCTTCGGTCGTCAAAGAGAAGTACGGCGTCAAGCCGCTCGTCCACGTCGCCTGCCGCGACCGGAACATGATCGGCCTGCAGTCGCATCTGATGGGCCTGGCCGCTTCGGGCATCAACCAGATGATCGCGATTACCGGCGACCCGTCCAAAGTCGGCGACGTGCCGGGCGCGACTTCGGTCTACGATTACAATTCGTTCGACCTGATCAAGCTGTGCAAGCAGTTCAACGAAGGCCGTCTGCCGTCGGGCCGTTCGCTCGGCCTGCGGGCCAACTTCTCCGTCGGCGCGGCGTTCGATCCGAACGGGCGCCATCTCGAAAAAGGCGTGCAGCGCCTGGAGAAGAAAATCGCGGCCGGTGCCGATTATTTCATGACCCAGCCGGTCTACGACGAGCGCCGGATCGAGGAGCTGTACCACGCGACGAAGCATATCAAGCAGCAGATCTTTATCGGCGTCATGCCGCTGATCAGCTCGCAAAATGCGGCTTTTCTGCACAACGAAGTGCCGGGCATCCGCCTGACGGACGAGATTCTCGCCCGCATGCAGCGGCACGAACACGACAAGGAAGCCGCGATGCAGGAAGGAATGGCGATCTCGCGCTCGCTGATCGACGCGATTCTGGAATACTTCGGCGGCGTCTATATTATGACTCCGTTTCTGCGCTACGAGCAGTCGGCGGAACTGACGCGGTACGTGCACGAAGCCGCGGGCAAGCGGGCGCTGATCCAGTCGCGGCCGGCCCGGTAAGCGAGGCTTCCCGGCTCGGCTGCCGGCAAGCGCAGCGCAACCAAACGCAGTAAAAAAGCTTTCCGAACCGTTTGCCGAGGCAGACGGACGGAAAGCTTTTTTGTGCGGGAACAGAGGCAGAACGCGGATCGGATGAACGCGGGTGACGACTTCGCCGAACCTAGTCCATGATCCCGTCGTTATAATAATTAATGATGTCGCGGCGCCGGATAATGCCGAGGAAGATGCCGTCGTGGTCGGTGACCGGAACGAAGTTCTGATCGGCCGCGAGCGTAAGCATGTCTTCCATGTCCGCGTCGATGACGACCGATTCGTTGTGCCGGTACAGCTTGATGCTGCTCAGCGGCACTTCAGCCATCGTCGACAGGTCGAAATTGAACGTGTGCTTGAGTTTCCACAGCAGATCGCCTTCGGACAGCGTGCCGACGTAGCGACCCTGCTCGTCGATGATCGGGACCGCGGAGTAATGATTTTCTTCCAGCAGATCCATCGCTTCCATCATCGTGGCGGAAGAGGGGATATACTTGACTTTGTCTTTGGACAGCAGAAAGCGTGAAACTTCCATGTATGTATACACTCCTTAACCGTCGAATTTCCCTGACTTGTATCTCTCTCTATTAAAACATAGTTGAAGGTTTTTTTGAACGGTTGGCGGGTTATACGACAAAAGCGTAACTATTTAAGGGCCGGGACCGTCTTTTTAAAAAGAGCTTTCCCTCAGGCCTAGGCGAGCGGGAGAGCGTTTGACCATTTTTTCGAAAAGGCGGCGGTGTCAATGTCCCAATTATCGGTATTGAGTGTGCATAAGCAGCAGCGGACCGGTTTCCCTTGTACGTTCGAGTACGGGGATTTCCGGATCGACGGGAAACGGTTGTACGACGAGGTGCTGCGGCAGTATCCGCATATGGACGATATCGGCTGCCTCGGATTCGGGCCGGAGACGTTCCAGCGCGAGCAGATCGGGAAACTGCTGCTGCTCGAAAACGCCGATTTTCCCGACGGCCGGCGTGCGCTGTATCTATGTCCGGCGTGCGGGGATCTCGGCTGCGGAGCGGTATCGCTGCGGATCGAACGCCGGGATTCGCAGTTCGTCTGGCACGAGTTCGGACTGCAAAGCGCCGGGGATACAACAGGGACGTTGACGCCCCTGCCCGGTATCGGTCCGTTTTATTTCGACGCGGACGCCTACGGGCGTACCGTCCGTTCCGCTTACGGGCTGGGCGGTTTTCACTGGCCTACGCCAAGACCTTAACAAAAAGACTAACGATTCGGGAGTGAATTTATGCAGAGGCTCAACATACGCCATATTCCTCGCCGCCATCTTGCGGCTGCGCTGCTGATCGGTACGATTGCGGCCTTGGTCACGATCTCGTGGATCCGGCACGAGCCGGTCGTGTACGCGAAGACCGAACAACCGCATCGGTCTTCTCTTCCGGCCGGCGCGGCCGGGCTTATTCGCGGCGGGGTCGATAACGAGCTGCTGACGTTCGAGGACAAAGGCTGGACGTACGCCTATTATCGTCGTCCGCACGGTTCATACGAAGTCGTACAGATTGAAGTGACCGATTCGGACACGCATTATACGGTGCAGACCACGGTCGAACCGGCGAGTGACGAGGCGTGGGTCGATACGGAGTGTCTGATCCGTTTCCGGGCCGAGCCGGGCAAAGAAATCCGCATCGGGGAAACGGAGGTGTATGGGGAATCGTGAAACCGAGAAACAGGCTGCTTGCCCTGCTGATCGTCGGCGTCGTTGCCGCCGCGATAGGGTTCGTGTACGGACCGAGACCGGTCGATCTGGACGTGCAGGGCGTCAAATACCGGTTGGGCGCAGATGCCGCCGACGAAGCAAAGCTTGTACGGATGAAGATTCAAGGCGACGTTTGGCGCAGTTGGCGCGGGACGCCTCGCTTCGAAGGGATCATCGGCGTGGAAGGCGAATCGTTACGATGACACATCCGGCAGACCGCGCGCAAAAAGATCGTTTTCCCGCTAAACGGGCGAACGATCTTTTTTCGCTTATAAGGCATCTGCCTTCCAACCGCGCTCAACCTTCCGACAATCCGCCTGCCGGCAGCAGCGCCTTGATTCGGAACGCCATGCGCAGACGCAGCGTTTCTTCCGGGTCTTTCAGGCTGCGGCCGATGATTTCTTCGCATTTTTCCAGCCGGTAGATGACCGTATTGCGATGGATGTACAGCCGTTTGGCCGTCTCCGCAAGCTGGCAGTGCGTCTCCAGGTACACGGACAGCGTCTGCAGCAGCATCTGATGGTCTTTGAGCGTCTCGTCGGTGAAGCCCTGCATCGTATCGGCATAAAATTTGCGCAGATGTTCGTACGGGATCATGCGCAAAATTTCGGGGACTTCTTTGGGCTGGTACAGCTCGATGAATCTCGATTTGCCGGCCATGCCGCCGAAATAGAGCGCCTCGTTCGCTTCTTTGTAAGAGACGGGCATATGGACGAGCGGCTGGGCGTAGCTGCTGAAGCCGAACGACAGCTCCGACGCGTCGTGCGCGGCGATCCGCTGCTGCAGCCGTTCCAGCAGGGCGACGAAGGAAGGCTCGACGATTTTCCATTCTTCCGCAAGCGGCATAAGCAGCACGTAGGCCCGGTCATGGGTGAACAGATGGATCGGATAGCGAAAATGGGTCAGTTCGGCTTCGATACGTTCCGCGATCCGGTCCTGCTCGGATTTGTACTGCATGAACGAAGTCGTCTTGTCCGCGCCGCCGAGCTTGCCGACCGCGCACACGTAACGCTGGTCGCCGGACAGTCCGAACTCGCGTCCGCGGCTTGCGATCTCTTCGCTGCCCGAGAAGGCTCCTCCGATAAAGTTGGCGAAAAACTCGTTCTGGATCCGGCGGCGGTTCTGCTTGAGCGCGTTATCTTTCATCAGTTCGAACGCGATAACGTTGGCCGCCTGCTCGATCGTCAAAATGCCGGAGCGTTCGGCCGGGGAAAAAGTGCCGGGGATGCACAAATAATGCAGCTGTTTGTGCGTGTAGACCGGGAACAGCGTAAGCGTCTCGCGGCTGCCGTCCAGCAGGGAAAAAGCGGAGAAAATCGAAGGCGCCGCATGGAACCGGCTTCCGCCGGCGAGCAGCGCTTCGAGTCTGCCTGCGGTGGACGGGTCCTGAAAGCGGCCGAACATCGGCTGCATATACGGGCCGAGCAGCAGGACAGGCAGCCGCAGCAGAGCGGACAGCTGATCGAGCAGTTTTGGAATACCTTGTCCGCTCATGATCTGCTGGGTGAACTGCCGGTGCGTCTGCATGGCGTTATGCAGTTCCGTCGTCCGCACGTCGAGGATATGGCTCAGCGATTTGTTGACGATGTCGCCGAGCGAAGGCTCGGGCGGAAGTTCCAGCAGCGGCAGATGCAGTTCGTCCGCAAGCGCCGCCGCCGAAGCGGGGATGCTGCCGAGGTACCGCTTGCTTTTGATGCCGAGCGCGGCGCATTCCTGCTGACCCATCTCGCGGATCAGTTCGAGCAGCGCCGGCAGGTCGTCCTTGAAATGGAACGCCGTGGTGACGAGCAGTTCGTTTTTTTTCAAATAAGGAATAATGTCGGGAGCATCCATCATATTGACGGTCAAGACTTCCCGGTTCAGCCCTTTTGCTCCCGCCGCGATGGCAGTTCCGTCAAATACAGGCAGCTGTAACAGCTCATCCAATCTCATTTTACGGCGCTCCTTTGGTTAACATGTCCAATGAAATCTATAATTCTTCTACACTTCCGTGAATGCTTTCGACGTTGTTTTATTCTACAATGGATGAAACGGCTTTGCCAAGTTAATTAAACTAACACCGGTTGAAAAGCTTGTACGGCCGGAACGGGGGGAATTGCAGGGATGATTGAACAACCGAAGCTGTCCGCCTTGTCCGGGCAGGTCGAGAATCTGATCGAATGGCTGGCTTCGTACGGCGCTTCCGAAGCGGGCGGCGTGACCCGCCTGCTGTACGATCCGTCCTGGCGCTCCGCGCAGCGGGCGATCGAAAGCAGGATGGCCGAGATCGGCCTGCTGCCGCGGTACGACGACGCCGGCAACCTGTTCGGCCGGATGGCCGGCCGGGACCCGGAAGCGCGCGTCGTGCTGACCGGTTCGCATGTGGACACGGTGACGGGCGGCGGCAAATACGACGGTGCGTACGGCATCGTCGCCGCGCTGATCGCGGCGGAGTATCTGCTTGCGCGGTACGGCCCGCCGCTCAAGCCGATCGAAGTCGTCTCGCTGTGCGAGGAAGAAGGAAGCCGCTTCCCGATGACGTACTGGGGGTCGGGCCGGATTACCGGCGTCAAGTCGCGCGAAGAGACGGCCGGGCTGGCCGACGCGAACGGCGTAACGTTCGAGCGGGCGATGCGCGAAGCCGGCTTCGGCTTCGGCCGGCATCCCGCGCCCGAACGCAGCGATCTGGAGTGCTTTATCGAGCTGCATATCGAGCAGGGCCAGATTCTCGAACGCGAAGGGCAGTCGATCGGCATCGTCAGCCATATCGTCGGCCAGCGCCGCTACGACATTACCGTCACCGGCGAAAGCAATCATGCCGGCACGACGCCGATGCGCTGGCGCCGGGACGCGATGTCCACCGCGGCGGCACTGATCTCCGTGCTGATGAACCGGGCGAACGAAGACGGGGCGGGACTCGTCGCGACGGTCGGCCGGATGGAGGTCAAACCGAATGTCGGCAACGTGATCGCGCGGGAAGTGACGTTCAGCCTCGACGTGCGCCACGGCGACGCGGCGGTTATCCGTGCTTTTTGCGAAGAATGCTTCCGTGCATTCGACGTCATCGCGGCGGAGCATGGGACAAGCGTTGCAATCCGCAAATGGATGGACGAGCCGCCGGTCGCGATGGACGAAGGATTGGGCTCGGCCGCCGAAGACATCCTGCGTACGGCAGGCATCCCGTATCGGTCTATGACGAGCGGAGCGGGGCACGATTCGCAGGTGTTCGGCACATTCTGTCCGACGGCGCTGCTGTTCGTGCCGAGCCGCGGAGGCCTCAGCCATTCGCCGGCCGAATTCACGGAGACCGAAGATCTGGAACGCGGCGTGAAGCTGCTGATCGATCTGCTGCACAAGTTGGCGTATTGAACGACATAGACGACATGAACGACATATAGGTAACCAGGGAACGATAATCGAGGAGGGCGACAGCCGATGACGACGTACCGGGAAATTCAAGTACCTTTGAGAACGATTATGACGCCGGGGCCGGTCGAAGCCGATCCGCGCGTGCTGCGCGCGATGACGACGCCGATTCTGGGACAGTTCGATCCGGCGTTTACGCAGATCATGAACGAGACGATGGATATGCTGCGGCAGACGTTCCAGACGAACAATCAATGGGCGTTTCCGGTCGACGGCACTTCCCGTTCGGGCATCGAAGCGGTCTTGTGCAGCCTGATCGAACCGGGCGACAAAGTGCTCGTGCCGATCTTCGGCCGGTTCGGCCATCTGCTGACCGAAATTGCCGAGCGCAGCGGCGCGGAAGTCCATCTGATGGAATGTGCGTGGGGCGAAGTGTTCGACCAACAGGCGGTTATCGACGAAGTGAAGCGGGTGCAGCCGAAAATACTGGCGATCGTGCACGGGGAGACGTCGACGGGCTGTATGCAGCCGCTGGACGCCATCGGTCCGGCCTGCCGCGAACTCGGCGTGCTGACCGTGGTCGACGCCGTCGCTTCGATCGGCGGCGCGCCGGTCAAAGTGGACGAATGGCAGCTGGACGCGGTCATCGGCGGCACGCAGAAATGTATCTCCGTTCCGTCCGGCATGGCGCCGGTCACGTATAACGAACGCGTGGAACGGATTTTGCAGAGCCGCAAAAAAGTCGAGCGCGGCGTCGCCCAAGCCAGCGACTGCCGGGAAGTGGCGCATCCGATCCGCAGCAATTATTTTGACCTCAGCCAGCTGCAGGATTATTGGGGACCGCGCCGCCTGAACCATCATACGGAAGCGACGTCGATGCTGTACGCGCTGCGCGAAGGGCTGCGTCTTATTTTGGAAGAAGGGCTGGAAGCGCGCTTCGAACGCCACCGGCTGCATGAACGGGCGCTCATGGCCGGCCTGCGCGGCATGGGACTGACGCTGTTTAACGACGTGGCCTGGAAGCTGCCGGTCGTCACGTGCATCCGTATTCCCGAAGGCATCGACGGCGAATCGGTACGCGGCATGCTGCTGAATCTATTCGGCATCGAAATCGCCAGCTCGTTCGGCCCGCTGCACGGCCAGATCTGGCGGATCGGCACGATGGGCTACAGCTGCCGCCAGGAGAACGTGCTGTTCGTACTGGCCGCGCTGGAAGCCGTATTGATCCGCCACAAAGCGCCGATTGCGATCGGGCGCGGGGTGCAGGAGGCGTTGGATGTGTATGAGGGAGTGGTGGCGTCGGTGGTCTAGTGGGGTGGAGGGTGCAGGCGTGTAGCGGGGCTCCGGGGGAATTCGTTTCGGTCGCTTCCTGCCTTTGAGAAATTTGATTATATTTAAATGGTGATTTCTCAAAGACAGAGGCGAACGCTTTAGCGTATGCTTCCGATGTGACTTTCTTCGAAAGTCTTTATCCTACACGAGTTCCCCCTCCGCCCCCCGACCATCCGCGCTTGGAGTGGGGTAAGGGAAAAGGGAAAATCAAAGGCAAAGGCAAAGGCAAAGGAAATGGAAATGGAAATGGGAAAAGGGCCATGAAAAAGTGTGGAATCAAAAAGATATAAAAAAATATAGAATATACAAGAAAAATAAAAAAACAAAAGGATTGCGGATTTTCGGGGTCATGGTTGTTAAAGGAAGTTCGATTCAGTGCGAAGCGAAAAGGCACATCGGAAGCCTACGCTAACGAATTTCTCTCGCGGCTAGGAGTTTCCGTAACGAATAGGATTTCTCCAAACAACCAAGGATTCCGGAATTCTCCGGAATCCTTTTGCGTAACACAAGCAAAAAAGGGAGGGAAGGTGAATCATGCGGTACCAAATCGCGCTGCGGTCGGGGCTTTCGGGACTGCAGTGGTTATTTTTCCTGTTTACGAACACGGTCGTCATTCCAATCACCGTAGGGGCGGCGTTCGGGCTGCCGCAGGGGAGGATTCAATTTCTGATCCAATGTTCGTTCGTGCTGACGGGACTGGCCTGCGCGGCGCAGGCGTGGCTCGGGCATCGGCGATCGGTGATGGAAGGGCAGTCGGGGCTGTGGTGGGGCGTGATCCTGAGCCTGTGCGCCGCGGCGCCGTCGCTCGGCCTCTCGCTGCCGCAGTTGGGCGGAAGCCTGGCGGTCGGGATCCTGATCTCGGGCGTGCTCACGATACTGATCGGTGTGTGCGGACTGGCGGCGCCGCTGTCGCGCCTGTTCACGCCGGGCGTGATGGCGGTGTTCATGTTCTTGCTCGGCTGCCGGTTGAACACCATTTTTCTCGAAGGCATGCTCGGCATTTCGGCGGGAGGCAACTCCGATTCGGCGCTGATCCGGCCGGGCATTTTCGGACTGGCGGCAGCCGTTGCGCTGTTTGTCGCGGTACTGTCGGTCAAAGCCCGGCCGGCGATCGCGCAGTACGCGCTGCTGATCGGCATCGTTGGCGGCTGGGCGCTGCACAGGCTGGTTTTCGGCGCGGAAACGCAGGCGGCCGGCCAGTTGGAGTGGGGCTGGTTTCCGCTCGGGCAGCCGACCGGCGGACTGGACGTCGGCGTGATCGGGATCGCGGTCATCGCGGGACTGATCAACGCGTCGAACACGTTCGGCGCGTTAAAAGGCACGGATGAGATTTACGAACAAGAAGCAGGCAGCGGGCAGTATCGGCGTTCGTTTACGATCAGCGGAATTTTGGCCGTCCTGTCGGGAATGCTCGGGCTGGTGCCTTACGCGCCTTACGTCTCGTCTGTCGGATTTTTGCTTCAGACCCGTATACGCGACCGGCTTCCGTTCGTGCTCGGCGGGCTGCTGTTTGCCGGGATCGGGCTTGTTCCGGCGGTCAGCGGCATGCTGACGACTCTTCCGCTGAGTATCGGCAGCGCCGTGCTGCTCGTGACGTATTTACGGCTGCTCGGTTCGTCGCTGACGTATTTCGGCCAGATCCGGATGGATACGGCCAATATTTACCGGACGGCGGCGCCGCTGTTTGTCGGCTTGATCCTGATGGGCATGCCGGCGTCGTATTTCGCTTCGCTGCCGCCGCTGCTGCGCCCGCTGCTCGGTAACGGGCTGCTGGTCGGCATCATGCTGGCGCTGCTGCTGGACCGGATGCGCTCACGCACGCGGGAACCGGAACAGGCGGACACGAATACCGCAGGGGAAGCCAACACCAAGGAGGAATAAGAGATGAGCGAAGCGGGAAAAAGACTCGGACATCAAGCGGAAGAGGCTGCCAAGCCGGTATCGGCGTTCAATCGGAGTGAAAAAGAACACTACGGGGCGTTCGTCGACCGGCATGTCGAACTTTCGCCTACCGGAAGCGGACCGCTGGACGGCCTGACTTTCGCGGTCAAAGACGTATTCGATATCCAGGGCGTCATAAGCGGAGCCGGCAATCCGGATTGGCTGCGTACGCATGAACCGTCCGCGCGGACAGCTCCGGCGCTTGAACAGCTGCTCGCCGCGGGCGCCCGGCTTCAAGGCACGACGCAGACCGACGAACTGATGTACAGCCTCAACGGCGAAAATGCCTATTACGGCACGCCGGTCAATCCGGCCGCGCCGGGTCGGATTCCGGGCGGGTCTTCAAGCGGTTCGGCCGTCGCGGCGGCGGCCGGCCGGGTCGATTTTGCCGTCGGCACGGACACGGGCGGATCGGTCCGTATTCCTTCGGCCTACTGCGGCCTGTACGGGTTTCGGCCGACGCACGGCGCGGTCTCCGCGGAAGGCGTTATTCCGCTGGCGGCAAGCTTCGACACCGTCGGCTGGATGAGCCGCGACGTCTCGGTCCTGCGCCGGGTCGGGCAGGCGCTGCTCGGCGACAACGAGGCGCGCAGCGGCGAAGCGCAGCCGTTTGTCCGCTTTTTTGCCGCGGACGAAGCTTGGGCGCTGCCGGAAGAGTCCGATCGCGCGCTGCTGCGGCAGAAGCTTCACGCTGTCGAAGACCTGACAGGCCGCGTCAGCGGAGTTCCGCTGACAGCGGAAGGAGAATCGCTGGCCGACTGGTCAGCCGCTTTTCGCATTCTGCAAGCCTTGGAGATTTGGAAGCAGCACGGGGCGTGGATCGAGCGCGAACGACCGGCGTTCGGCCCGGGCATCGCGGAGCGTTTTGCATGGACATCCACATTGCGCGCAGCCGACGCCGGCGCGGAAGCCGAACTGCGCCGCCGCGTGCGCCGCGGGCTGATCTCCCTGCTCGGCGAAGACGGGCTGCTGGTCGTGCCGACCGCGCCGGGTCCCGCGCCGCGGCTCGGTCTGCGGGGCCCGGAAGCGGAAGCGTACCGGGCCAAGACGATGCAGCTATCCTGCATCGCGGGGCTGGCCGGCCTGCCTCAGGTGACCGTTCCGGTGCTGCGCGCAGACGGGCTGCCGATCGGGCTGTCGTGGATCGGAGGGCCGGGCACCGATCTGCGGCTGCTGGACCGGGTCGCCGGAATTTTCGGCGGGGAGGTGCGGCCGTGAGACTGGCGACGATCCACTACGAAGGACGGGAACAAGCCGCCCTGATCGCCGACAGCGGACTGGTTCCGCTGAAGGTCGTGAACGAGCGGGAAGGCACGGACTGGGACACCGAACTGTGGCCGCTGCTGCAAGCGGGCGGACTGGATACGCTGCGAGCCTGGTACGACGGGGGCGGAGCGCGGCGGCTTGCGGCGCTGCCGAAGCTTGCCGAGCACGAAGTGACATACGGGCCGCTGTACCGCCGGCCGGGCAAGATGATCGGGATCGGCATGAATTATCTGGCCAAAGCGATAGAGCTGTCCGGGCGTCCGCCCGAAGACGAACCGGTCGTGTTTCTCAAGCCGGACACGTCGCTGATCGGGCCGGGCGCATACATCGAATGGCCCGCGGGTATCGGGCAGGTGACCGCGGAAGCGGAGCTTGCGATCGTAATCGGCCGGCGCTGCCGCTCGGTCGGCGAAGCGGAAGCGCCGGATTACGCGGCCGGCTACGCAGCGTCGCTCGATATGACGGCCAAAGACGTGCATGCGCGCAATCCGCGCTTTATGCAGCGATCCAAAAGCTACGATACGTTTACAAGCTTGGGCGCTTCGCTCGTCACGCCCGACGAATATGCCGATCTGAACGCGCTTGAAGTCGTCACGCGGCTCAACGGCGAACCGGCGCATCGCGGCACGGTCGGACGGATGATTTTTTCGCCCGCTTATCTGATCTCCTTCTTGTCCGGCATCATGACGTTGAATCCCGGGGACGTGATCTTGACGGGAACGCCGGGTTCGGTGATCATCGCTCCCGGAGACGTGGCGGAGTGCGGCATCTTCAAGCAGGTGAGCCTGCGCAATCCGGTCCGGTAAAGGCTGCTAAAGGCCGGCAAGCGCCGCTCTTTTCCGATGAATAGAACGCTTACACTCTGACATCACACTTTGTGTGATGTTTTTTTGTTTAATTTCAACAGCAAACGCTGCGATAATCTACGTTTTTGTCAATGAATTGTATGGGGGAGGTGATAAAATAAGAAATAAGAAATGAGAGTAAGAAAACATTACATATTCAAGTGACGTTATCTTACCGGATTTTAAATCGTTTATAGAGGGAGCGTGCTGAGTATGTCTACGAATTTGGCAGGTCGGGTGCTGGAAGAAACGCAGCTGCATGAAGAGATCGGATTGGACGACTCCCTGAAGCCCAAGCGGGACAACGAAAGAACGGTAGGTCCGGTAGCGTACATGTTCATGTGGATCGGAGACGGCGTCAATCTCGGCAACATGACGCTCGGAGCAAGCTTGATCGCGGCGGGGATGGCCACGCTCAACGTGTTCCAGACTTTCGTGGCCGCGATCGTGGCGATCGGCATCATCTCCGTCATCTTCGCGCTCAACGACCGCTTCGGTTATCGCACCGGCATCCCTTACGTCGTTCAGCTGCGCATGTCGTTCGGCATCAAAGGGTCGGTCATCTCTTCGTTCCTGCGCGGCGTGCCCGCCATCGTCTGGTACGGCTTCCAGAGCTGGGTCGGGGCGACAGCGCTGAACGAGATCGTCAAAGTGCTCAGCGGCGGCGGGTTCGACAGCATCCCGATCTGCTTCGTCATTTTGCAGGGCGTTCAGATCGTCTTGTCGCTTTACGGCTTTCATGCGATCAAGTGGGTGGAGACGCTCGCTTCGGTCGTGATCATGCTGGCTCTCGTCTACGTCTTCGGCGTCCTGCTGAATTCGCACAGCGCGGCGATCGCCGACGTGTGGGTCAACACCGAAGGCACGTGGGGACTTCCGTTCTTCGCTTTTATCATGGTGTTCCTCGGCAACTACGCGGCGATCTTCCTGAGCGCGGCCGACTACTCCCGTGAGCTCAAGACCGGCATCAGCGACAAAAAGCGCAGCATGCTCTACTTCCTCCCGATCGTGATCGCCTACGGATTCGTTCTGACGATCGGCGCGATGATGGCGGCGGCGACCGGTATCTCGAATCCGGTCAAAGCGTTCGCGATCATCGTCGACAATCCGTATATTACCGTCGCGGTATCGGCCTTTATCGTCATCGGCGCGGTTGCCGTCAACATGGTCGCCAATATCGTACCTCCGGCTTACGTCATCTCGCTCGTGACCAAATTGAAGTATAAAGCGTCGGTCGTCGTGACCGGACTGCTCGCGCTCTGTTCGTTCCCGTGGGTACTCGTGCAGGATTCTTCGGCGCAAGGGTTGAACACGTTCATCCTGATCTACTCCGCTTTCCTCGGTCCGATCGTGGCGATCCTGCTCGTGGACTACTACATCCTGCGCCGGCAAAAGGTCGATGCGATGGAGTTGTACCGGGAGACCGGGAACTTCGCGGGATACAATCCGAGCGCACTGCTTGCTATGGCAATCGGAGCCGGCGCCGCGTTCCTGCTGGTAGATATCGGCTGGATTACCGGTTTTGTCGCCGCGGGTATCGCTTACCTGCTGCTGAGCAAATACGCGTTCCGGGGCTCTTCGTTCAAAAAAGGGACGATTTACGAAAAAGCGGCTTGATCCGCATATCTGTCACCGCCTACCATTAGCGCATACGAAAAGGGGAGAATACTATGGAACGTTTGGACCTGATCATCCGCGGAGGCAGCGTCGTGCTGCCGGGCGGCGTTACGCAAGCCGATATCGGAATTACAGACGGGAAAATCGTCGCGATCGAGGAAAATCTGCGGGCAGAAGCGGGGCAGGAGTGGGACGCGGCCGGCCGGCATGTGCTGCCGGGCCTGATCGACGTGCACGTCCACTTCAGCGAGCCGGGCCGGGAGCATTGGGAAGGGTTCACGACCGGCTCGGCCATGATGGCCGCCGGAGGCTGTACTACCTTTTTCGATATGCCGCTGAACGGCATTCCGTCGACCGTGACCGAAGAAGCGCTGCTCGGCAAAGCCCGGTTGGGTACGCAGAAGTCGATCGTCGATTTCGGGCTGTGGGGCGGGCTCGTGCCGGGCAACGAAGAGGACCTGGAGCCGTTGGCGGCAGCGGGCGTGATCGGGTTCAAAGCGTTCCTGTCCACGACCGGCAACAAAGAATTCGAAGCGGTGGACGATAGGACGCTGCTGACCGGTATGAAAAAGATCGCGGCGCTCGGCAAGATTCTGGCCCTGCATTCGGAAAGCGCGGCGATCACCAACTGGCTCAAGGAAGAAAAAGAAAAAGCCGGGCTGTTCGGCGCCGACGACTATCTGGAGACGCGTCCGATCATCGCCGAAGTCGAAGCGGTGGAGCGTGCGCTGTACTACGCTGAAATAACCGGCTGCGCGCTGCATTTTGTCCATATCAGCTCGGCCGCGGCCGTCGCGAAGATCGAAGCGGCCAAAGATCGGGGCATGGATGTGAGCGTCGAGACATGCTCCCATTACCTGATGTTCAACCATGACGATTTGCGGGAAAAAGGAACGATCGCCAAGTGCGCGCCTCCGCTGCGCGAAGCGGACGAGCAGCAGCGGCTGATCGCCCTGCTCGCGGACGGCAAGTTCGATATGCTGTCGTCCGACCATTCGCCGTGTCCGTACGATATGAAAGATCCGAAAGACTTTAATCTGTTCGAAGCGTGGGGCGGTATCAGCGGCGGGCAGTTCACCCTGCTGTCGGCGCTCGAAACGGCGCTTGCGCAGGACATCCCGCTTCCGCAGGTCGCGGCCTGGACCGCTTCGAACCCGGCTGCGCGCTTCGGCCTGGCGGATCGCAAAGGCACGATCGCCGTCGGCCTCGACGCGGATCTGGCGATCGTCGATTTGAACGAACCGTTCACCGTGACGGAACACAATTATTACGCGCAGCATAAACAGAGCCTGTACATGGGCCATACGTTTCCGTGCAGCGTGAGCGGAACGATCGTGCGCGGCGAGATCGTCGCCTGCGGCGGCGAAGTGACGGCCGCGCAGCCGACAGGCCGCTGGCAGAAGCCGGCGGGAATCGGAGCCGCGGCGGAGGAGCTGTCGGCGACATAGTCGGGCGACGCGCATACGGCGGTGGTCTGGTCCACGCATCCATTTGCGCCATCTGCACGAAAAACCGTTCTTTTGCCACTTCGGCGAAAGAACGGTTTTTTGGATAGGAACGCTTCTTCTTCCCTATATGCTCCACAGACGAAAGGGGAAAGGAGGAAGTTGCAGCCCAAGATTACCTGGATCGAGCGCTAACGAATCCTCAATTCGTTAGACGCCGTTTGGAGGACATTTTGGAAATGTAACGAATCGTGAGATCGCTATTAGCGGGATAAAGCAGAAAAACGCCGGTTTTACTCCTGTTAGCGATATCACGATTCGTTAGCGGCGCGAAAAGGCTTAAAAAGCCGAAATAGCGTTACGACGATTCGTTGGATTGTTGGATGATCGCTTAAAATTTGCTGATCCCGCTGATCCCGCTGATCCCGCTGATCCCGCTGATCCCGCTGATCCCGCTGATCCCGCTGATCCCGTCTGCGTCCCGTTATTTCCGTCTGTGTTTCGCCGTTCCCGTCATTCCCGTCTGCGTCCTGTAATTCCCGCCGCCTGTCCCATGCCGCATCCGTCAAAACTCTGCCACCACCATCTGATGGCACGACCACGCCGGCACGGTGCAGGCAATCTTCCCGTTCTCCTGCGTAAAACCGAGCGGCGTGCGCTGCGGGGCGAGGTACAGCCGTTTCACCGGACGCGGCTCGGCGAGCGTTACGTCGGTGCTCGCTACGGTCGGCAGGTCTTCGATCACTTCGGTGTTTTGGCCGCGGCGCACCGGAGGGGCGTACAGCAGATGCAGCATCCGGCGGTTGGCATCCGGCTGCTCCTGCAGCGTGACGATGCCCTGCGCGGGCAGATTTACGGACAGCGTGCGTCCGCCGGCCGCGGATTCCAGCAGCGTATCGAGCAGATGCAGCAGCATCTGCTTCACCGGCAGGCTGCCGTGCCGGGCATAATCGGCGAACAGGTTCCACGCCGCGTATAGGCCGTCCGCGCCGGAAGTGAAGCCCGGCCCCGCGTCGATCAAGCGGGAAGGCGCATGCTGATGCGAAGTGAACGTGAACAGGTCACGGTTGAAATACGGATTCTGCCGGCTGCCGAGCGAGGTTCCGCCCGCCGCCAGACCGATTTCGTAACTGTTCGCGTACACGACGAACGAAGCTGGCCGCAGCGACGGCAGTTCGAACGCCGGGCAGGCGTACGTCGGATTGAACGGCGATGCGCCCTGCCACTGCGCGCCAAGCTCCAGCGCAAAAGACTGTCCGTCCGGCGTCAGTCCCGAACGTCCGGTAGCGAGAATCTTGCCGCCCGCAGCCGTAAAAGCCTTCAGGCGTTCCTGCAGCTCCGGCGTAATCGCGATGCAGTCCGGCAGCACCAATACTTTGTAGCCGTCCAGATGGCTGTGCGTGTCGATCACGTCGAACAGATAATGGCCTTCGAGCAGGAGACGTACCGCGCCCGTATCCGCCGCGACCGTGTCATTGCCGCCGCTTCCGTCCGTCACGCTCGTTCCGCTGATGAGGTCCGCCGCACAGGCGCCGAAGTCCGAGCCGGCCGCTTCGGCGGACAGCAGCGCGATATCGGCGACCGGCGACACGTCGCGGCACCATTCTTCCTTCGCTTCGACTTCCGTATACGCTGCGCCGATCAGCGCGTAGGTCGCTTCGTCCATCCGGCCGAGCGGATGCAGCTGGTCGCCGATCGAACAGCCCGCGCCGTTCGCCAGGCTGAGCGCGGCTTCGTACCGCAGCGCGTTGGGATGCTTGAAGCCGCCGAACTCGCCCCACGAATGGTGGAACTTGCCGGTCATGCCGAGCACGTCGAGACCGAGTCCCTGCGCGTAGCGGACCGACAGCGGAAAGTGATCGTAGCCCCAACCGCCGGTCGGCAGCGATTCCAGTTCCAGATGCGTGTTGAGCGCAGCCAGATCCCGCCGCCCGCGTTCGATATGCCCGTTATTGTGGAAAAGAGGCAGTCCCGGCTTGAGCGCATGCACGGCTTGGTCCATGGCGGTCCCGTATTTTTGATACGTCTCTTCCCACAGCTTGCGCATATCGTCCGTCTGGCGCGGATCGGAGCCGCGGCGGCGAATCTCGGCGACGCAGAATTGGCAGTAACATTCGCGCACGCCGACGATGTCGAGGAAGATGCCGTCGGCGTCGTAACGTTCGACGACTTCGCGTACCTGCGCGGCCAGCATATCCAGATAAGGCGTGTTCATACAGAACTGGTGATAGCCCGGCTGCATAAAATGCGCCGACCAGTTCGTGCGTTCCTCGCGATCGCGGATCAACCATTCCGGATGGCGGCGCGCCAGCTTCTCGTCCAGCCCCGCGGACAGGTAGACCGGCGTTTTGACTCCGATCGCATGGGCAGCGTCGATCTGGGCGCCGAGCAGGTCGAAGTCCAGCTGCGGATGGATTTCGTTGGCGTCGGACGGATGGTAGGCCCAGCCGTGATGACATTTGGAGAACACGGTGATGGAGTCGACGCGGCCAAGCTTGAGCTTTTGCTGAAAATCTTCGGTGTCAAAATCGCGGCCGATCTCGGGCACCGCTTCAGACGTGTGGAAATCGAGATGAACCTGACGGAATCGCATAGAGAACCCTCCTGTGTAAAAGTGGTTGTACGGACGCAGTCTTTGCATGAATCGTACGATCTCTACCACTGTATCCTATTTGATGTCCGAAAAAAGCAGACAATTCCGACTCCGTATCGTACAATCTCTACAAGATCGAACGACAACGACAACGACAACGACAATGACAACGGAAAGGCGGGGAGCGAACATGCGCATGCTGGAACTGCCTATTCCGCCGCTGCCGCAGATCGCCGCGGTCGGCTATGCGGTCTGGCAGCCGGGCACGCGGCACGCCGAGCGGGTCTTCGAAGCGTACGACGTGATCTTCTGCGTTTCGGGGACGCTGTATATGCAGGAAAAAGGAGAGCGGTACGCGATCGGTTCGGGCGAGATGCTGGTGCTCGAAGCGGGGCTGCGGCATGGCGGATACCGGGCGGCGGAAGAGGAGACGGCGGTATACTGGATTCATTTCCGGCACGCGCCCGCCGTGCGGCGGCCGCCTCACGCAGCGATCGCGCCGGGACAGCCTCTTGCGCCGCGCAGCGATCAGGAGACGGAGCCGGCTTCCGGCGCGGCGTTCATTCCGAAGTACGGGCAGGTCGATCTGCCCGCGCTGCTTCCGCTGCTGGACGAACTGCTGCGGTTGTCCGAGACGCTGACGCTCGCGCGGTCGTACGAGCTGCAGGTGTTGTTCGGCCAACTGCTGCTTCAGCTGCAAAAAGCGCGCTCGGTCTTGCCGGGCCGCTCCCGCGCCGACCGGCTCGGCGAAGCGGCGGCCGCGTATCTGGCCCGCTCGCTGGAGCAGCCGTTCGATTCCGCCGTCATGGAGCGCGAACTGCACTACCATTTCGATTATTTGTCCCGCTGCCTGAAGCGGCATACCGGGATGAGTCCGCTATCCTACCGGCATCATCTGCAAATCGAACGCGCCAAGCGCCTGCTGCTCCAATCCGGCGATACGCTCGGCCGGATCGGCGAACAATGCGGCTTTCAAGACGCGACGTATTTTGCCCGCCTGTTCAAGCGCTCGACGTCGTTGACGCCGGGCGAATATCGCAGGCGCTATTCGGTGTTTCGCACCTGATCGCTTTCTCGCGCCTGATCGTCCTGTTGTACCTGACCGCTCTCTCACACTTGAGCGCCTGCGCTTCGATTCCCGCAGCCGGATACGGACAGCCGAACGCCAAACAGCCGTGCTTGCGCACGGCTGTTTCTTTTACCAGGATCAGGCTGCGCGTCAAGCTTCGCCGAAGCCGAAATAAGCGGAAGCGTTGCCGTAAGCGATATCCCGCACGACGGCGCCGAGCAGCTCGGGGTCGTCCGGCGCTTCGCCGCGCTGGGCCAGTTCGCCGAACCAATCGCACAGCACGCGGCGGAAATATTCGTGCCGGGTGTAGGAGAGGAAGCTGCGCGAGTCGGTCAGCATGCCGACGAACCGCGGCAGCAGGCCATTCTCAGCCAGCAGCGTGATCTGGCGGCGCATGCCGCTGCGCGTATCGTTGTACCACCAACCGGAACCGAGCTGCATTTTGCCGGGCGTGTCTTTTTGGTAACAGCCCATCAGCGCGAGCAGCGCCGGATAGTCGCCGGGATTGAGCGAATAGAGAATCGTTTTGGGCAGACCCGAACCGCTCTCGGCCCGGTCGAGCAGGCTCGACAAAGCTTCGGTCAGCGGCAGATCGTTCAGCGCGTCGTAGCCGGTATCCGGGCCGAGCTTGCGAAACATCGGCGTGTTGTTGTTGCGGTACGCGTGCAGATGCAGCTGCATCGTCCAGCCCTGCTTCGTGTAGGCCGCGATCAGACGCACGAGCAGTTCGGTGCGGTAAGCCGTCACTTCGTGCGGAGACAGGGGCTCGCCGGACAGCCGCTTGGCGAAGATCGCTTCCAGCGTGTCCGAATCGGCATGTGCGTACTTCAGCGTATCGAGCGCGTGGTCGGACAGGCGGCAGCCCCGCGCGTGGAAAAAGGACACCCGTTCGTCCAGCGCGTCAGCCAGCGCCGCGAACGAAGAAACCGAACGTCCGCACGCCTGCTCCAGCCGCCCGATCCAGTCGGGGAAGCCGTCGGCGTCGATATTGAGCGCTTTGTCGGGGCGGAACGTCGGGAGCACGGCGAAACGGCTTTCTTCTTCGGCGAGCAGCCGGTGGTACTCCAGATCGTCCGCCGGATCGTCGGTCGTGCAGAGGATCTTGACGTTGGAGCGGGCAATCAGCCCGCGCCGCGTGAAATCCGGCTGCTGCAGCCGCGCGTTGGCACGCTCCCAAATGTCCGGCGCGCTCTGCGCGTCCAGCGGCGTATCGATATCGAAAAAGCGGCGCAGCTCCAGATGGGTCCAGCTGTACAGCGGATTGCCGACCGTGCTCGGCACGGTCTCCGCCCAGGCGGCAAAGCGGTCGTAATCCGAAGCCGAACCGGTAATCCGCTCCTCGGCGATGCCGTTGGCCCGCATAAGGCGCCATTTGTAATGGTCTCCGTACAGCCAAGCTTCCGTCAGATTGGCAAACGGACGGTCTTCGTAAATTTCACGCGGATCGAGATGGCAGTGGTAATCGATGATCGGCATCGTTTTGGCGTGATCATGGAACAACGTTTTGGCGAGGTCGGTGGACAGCAGGAAATCGTCGTTCAGAAAACCGGCTGCGGCCGATCTCGCCGCGCCGCTGCCCGTGTCGGTCCGTCCTGCGCTTGAATGGTTGGCATTTGTGTTCATAGCGTAACCCCCGTTTTGAAAATAGCCAGCTCCCGCACCTGATTTTGCTCGTTGCGCGTCGGGCGGCCGCTTGCGACTTCGATCAGATAAGCGATAAACGACTCCAGTACGTCTTCCATCGGCCGCTCCAGCAGCGGTCCGGCGTTAAAATCCATCCAGTGTCCCTTTTTGGCGAACAATTCGTTGTTGGTCGCGATCTTGACCGTCGGCACGAAGCTGCCGAACGGCGTCCCGCGCCCGGTCGTGAACAGCACGAGCTGGCAGTCCGCCGCGGCCAGCGCCGAGGAAGCGACGAGGTCGTTGCCTGGCGCCTGCAGCAGGCTGAGACCTTTGCGGCGCAGTTTTTCGCCGTATTTGAGCACGTCGACGACAGCCGAAGTGCCGGCTTTTTGCGTGCAGCCGAGCGATTTGTCTTCGAGCGTGCTGATGCCGCCCGCTTTGTTGCCCGGCGACGGATT
Source organism: Saccharibacillus brassicae (assembly GCF_006542275.1). NCBI lineage: Bacteria > Bacillati > Bacillota > Bacilli > Caryophanales > Paenibacillaceae > Saccharibacillus > Saccharibacillus brassicae. The sequence continues at coordinate 5,531,995 of NZ_CP041217.1, read as the reverse complement.
TTCGTATACCGATTCGCCGTGCGACAGAAAATATTGTTTGAAATCGTTGATCAGCCAGACGATGTCCGAGAACACTTCTTCGTTTTGCGCGCGGGCCATCAGCACTTTTTCGGCGCCGAACATTTCGGGCACTTCGGTCAGAATCGTGCTCCCGCCCTGGCCGATCAGGAAATCGGAGAACGCGCCGAGCAGCGGATTGGCCGTGATGCCCGAGAAGCCATCGGAGCCGCCGCACTTGAGCCCCACGTTCAGTTCGCTGAGCGGCACCGGCTCCCGGGCATCGCCGAGCGCCGCGGCATGCAGCTCTTCGAGCAGCTGCATGCCGGCTTCCACTTCGTCGCCGACATCCTGCGCCACGAGGAACTTGACCCGCGACTCGTCGAAATCTCCGAGTTTCTCGCGGAATTCCGCCACGATGTTGTTCTCGCAGCCGAGGCCGAACACAAGCACGCCGCCCGCGTTCGGATGCTGCACCGCGTCGAGCAGAATGTCGCGCGTCATCCGGTGGTCGTCGCCGAGCTGCGAGCAGCCGTACGGATGCTTGAGCACCGTGACGTTGTCGAACGGGCCGAGATCGGGATGCCGCTGCTTGAACTCGGCGATGATCAGTTCGGCGATGCCGTTGACGCAGCCGACCGTCGGCACGAGAAACAGGTCGTTGCGGATGCCGACCTTGCCGTTTCGGCGGCGGTATCCGTCGAACGTCAGGCCGCGCGGAGGATAGACGGCCGGATGCAGCTCCGGCGCGTAGACGTAGTCTTCTTCGCCGGCAAGCGTCGTGCGTACATTGTGCAGATGCACCCATTCGCCGGCCGGAATGTCCGCGGTCGCGTAGCCGATCGGCGCGCCGTATTTCATGACGACGCCGCCCTGCGGAATCGCCGCCGTGGCGATCTTGTGTCCTTGCGGCACGTCCTGCAGCGCTTCGATCCCGGCAAGTTTCGTATCGGAGCTATTCATGTCCGTCATTCCCGTATCGGTACGGTCCATGCCTGCGCTGCTTACGACCGTACGTTCCGCGCCGTCACCTTCGGCTTGCAGCCGTTCGCCGGCCGCAAGCGGCCGAAGCGCGACCGCGACGTTGTCGCGGGCGTTCATTTTCATCAACGTTTTCATGCGTGGATTCCTCCTTGGGCGATGCGCCGGAGCAGGGGGCGCGGGCCGTCTTTTTCCAGAACGTCCAGCAGGCTTTCCAGCCGGTCCGCCAGGCCGGGCACTTCGTTCAAGTCGGTGCCCCACAGCGAAGTGTCGCCCAGAAGGGTCGGCACGAAGCTTGACGGCGCGGCTCCGGCCCGGTCGAAGGCCGCCAGCACGGACGCTTCGTCCCGGCGCCGGTCACCGTCATCGCGGCCGCTGCGCAGCAGGGCGGCGAAAGCAAGCGTGAGGCGGGGCGGCAGCTCGCCGCGTTCGCGCACGAAGCGCAGCAGGATCGGCAGCAGCCGCGACTTGAACTTCGATACGCTGTTCAGCGAGATCGAACGCAGTTCGTGCCGGATCGACGGATTGCGGAAGCGATCCAGTACGTCCCCGGCGTAAGCTTCCAGTTCCGCGGTCGGCATATCGAGCATCGGAATCAGTTCCCGCTCGATCAACGCATGGACGAACGGCGAGAAGTGTGCATCGTTCATCACGTCTTCGACCGTCTCCAGACCGGCGGGCAGGGCGAGCGGAACCATCGCCGTATGCGGGCCGTTCAGCAGATGTACTTTGCGCTCGCGGTAAGGCGTCATGTCCGTCGTCACGACGACGTTCAGCCCGGCCTGGGCAAGCGGCAGGCTGTCGCGCAGCGATTCCGGTCCTTCGATGATCCACAGCAGATAAGGCTCGGCCGCGACCGCAAGTTTGTCGACGTACCCGAGCCGCGCTTGCAGTTCGGCTTCGCGCCCGTGCGGAAAGCCCGGCACGATCCGGTCGACGAGACTGCTGCAAAACGTATTGTCCGTGTCCAGCCAGCGCTTGAACTCTTCGCCGAGCTGCCAATCGTCCGCGTGCCGAAGCACGATCTCCCGCAGCCGTTCGCCGTTGCGGTCGATCAGCTCGCACGGAAGAAGCGTGAAGCCGGGCCCGCCGAGCGAGAAGCGCCGGTGCAGCAGCGCGGTCAGCTTGCCGGGAAAACCGGCCGGCGATTTGGTCTCGGGCCGTTCTTCATGACGGTAGACGAGGCCGGCTTCGGTCGTGTTCGAAGTGATGAACGTCAGCGCCGGATCGTCCGCAAGCGACAGATAAGCGGCGTAATCGGTATACGGATTGATCAGGCGGCTGACGCTTGCGACGACTTCGGCGGTATCGATGCTCTCGCCGCTGCGGATGCCGCTCAGCAGCACGGTGAACAGACAGTCCTGCTCGGCGAACTGCGGATCGGTCCGGGGAGACACGGCCTGGACGAGCACGGCGCTGCCGCCGAACAAGCCTTGATCGTTCATGCGCTGAAGCTGCCAATCGACGAAGCCGCGCATGAAGTTGCCGCCGCCGAACTGGATCATCTTTTCGGGAAAAGAAGGCAGGTCCGGCAGCAAATTACGCGACAGGGTAGGCAAGTCGGTCATGTTGTTCGCTCCTTGTATTCGGATTTTTGCACACGTGAACATTTTGGGTGAACGGAACCGGCGGATCGCCGGGCAAATCATGCGTTCCCGCCGATGTCCGCCGGTTCGGCTACGGAGCGGCGAACGATCAGGCGGCTGCCAAGCAGGCGCTGGACCGGCTCGGCTTCCGGGCGTTCCATTCGCCGGAGCAGCAGCCGCGTGCCTTCGGCGGCGATCTCCGCCACGGACTTGCGGATCGTCGTCAGCGGCGGATTCGTATACCGCGCGAAGATCATGTCGTCGAAGCCGATCAGCGACATATCGCCGGGAATGCTGACGCCGCGGTCGAAGCACGCGTTCATCGCGCCGATCGCCATATCGTCGTTGCCGCAGAAGACGGCGGTCGGGCGCTGCGGCAGGTCGAGCAGCGTGTTCATGGCGGCATAGCCGCTCTCCAGCGTGTAATCGCCCTGGACGAAATAGTCCGGGTTCGGCGTCAGTCCGTGCGCCATCAAGCCGTCCAGATAGCCGGCGCGGCGTTCGGACGCGGACTTGAAGCCCGGCCGGCCTTCGATGATCGCGATACGCCGGTGCCGCAGTTCGCAGGCGTGGTCGGCCGCCGCGCGTCCGCCGACGCGGTCGTCCGAGGCGACGTTCGAGATCGACGGATCGTCCAGCTGGCGGTTGAGCACGACGAGCGGGATGCCGGACGAGCGCACATGGTAGATGAAGGCGTTGTCCAGTTCGCTCTGGCTCATGACCAGAATGCCGTCGTAGCGGCGCGGATTGACGCTGCCCAGACTGCCGGGATCGTCGATACCGCTGACCGTCAGCATGTAGTTCGCTTCCAGCTCCCGCCGGATACTTTTGAGCGCGTCCGCGAGGAAGCTCGAAGACGTGCCCTGCTCGATGCTCGAAAAAAAGAGCCCGATCGTGTTGGACTTGCGGGTGACGAGATTCTTGGCGCTGTAGTTGGGCACGTAGTTCATGTCCGCGGCGATCTTCTCGATCCGCTCCCGCGTGCCCGGCTTGATCAGCGAACTGCCGTTCAGCGCGCGGGACACGGTCGTATGCGAGACGCCGGCCGCGCGCGCGATGTCTTTGATCGTAATCATGATAGGTTCTCCCAACTGTAAATGTTAACGTTATCATCATAATCCGGCCTTGGGTCGTTGTCAACGCGTCGGCGGCTTCCCAAGAGCCGGGTTTTCCTGACCCTCTTCGTCGAAACCGACATCGAAACCGACGTCTGTACAGGCAGAATAACACGTGTTATATTGAGGGCGAGGTGGAGATATGACAAGCAAATCGACGGGTTCCAAACGAATCACCAGCCAGGACGTCGCCAAGCTTGCGGGCGTCTCCCGCAGCGTCGTCTCGGCCGTGCTGAACGGAACGCCGGGTATCGGCGTGAGCGAGCGGACGCGGGAGAACGTGCTGAGCGCGATCCGCGAGCTGGACTACCATGTGGACGCGAGAGCACGCGGCATGAAGACCGGGCGCAGCATGACGCTTGCGGCGTTCGGCGATACGGCCCATCCGCTGTTCATGCGGCTGCTGGAAGGTATGCAGCGGGCCGGCGAAGCGGCGGGGTATCATCTGCTGCTGAGTTCGCCGGGCCGGGGCCGGCCGGGCGAAGCACGCAGCGAACTGCTGGAGCTGTACCAGCAGCGCAGAATCGACGGGATCGTGACGCTGGACGATACGAGTTATGCGGACGCGCAGTGGGCGCAGGCTGTCCGGGAAGTCGGCGTGCCTTACGTCTCGGTCGAAGGTTATGCCGAGGCGGAAGGTATTCATTCCGTGCATGCCGATTACCGGGGCAGCATGGAGACGGCGCTCGATTATTTGCGGGCGAACGACCCCGGGCTGGGCGCCGCGCCCGAATATGCGGAAGTGTTCAGCGCTTCGCACGGCGGGCGCGTCAACGAAGCGGAGCGGCAGCGCCGGCAGGGCTACGAAGACGGGTGCCGCAAGCACGGCTGGGAACCGGTCGTGTCCCGTCACCGGCAGCAGGGCGGCCGCGTGGACTGGGCCGACTGGTGCCGGCAGCGAAGCCAACGCAAGCCGGCGCCGCCGGTGCTGGTCAACTGGTCCAGCGCGGTGCCCGATCTGTACCGCGCCGCGCGGGCCTGCGGATTGTCCGTCGGCGGCGACCTGCGTGTCATGGCCGCGGACAATACGATTCAAGGCGACGTGCTCAGCGTGCCTACGCTCAGCTGCGTAGAGATTCCGTACGCGGATATGGGCGAAGCGGCGGTCGCGAACGTGCTGCGGCAGGCAGGCGGGGAAGCCGGCCCGCCGTCGAAGCTGCGGCTGCCCGCCGTGCTGAAGCCGGGCGAGAGCGCTTAGGCGGGAGCTTTAACAGGTGTTTTCTTTAGAATCTGCTTTCTTTGAATGAACTCCAATGAACTCCAATGAATTCGAATAAGTTCCCACGCACCCGAATAAACGGCAGGGCGGCATTCTGCGGAAGCCGCCGATTTTTAAGACATATAACACGTGTTATACAGGAGGCGACGATATGTTCTCGACAGACGACAAGTTGGCTGCGCGCATCAAGGAACTGGAACCTTACCGGCACAGGGAAGCGATCGAATTGGACGGCTGGGACGGCCTCGAAGACGAGGCCGGGGCGAACGGCGCGTATCCGCCGGCTTCGTTCGAAGGCGCATGTACATACGCGATCGGCGACCGGTGGAGCGGCCGGGACCGGTATGTGTGGCTGCGGCGCCGCGTGGACATTCCGGCCGATTGGAGCGACCGGCGGATCGTCGGCCTGTTCGATTTCGGCCGGACCGGCGATTTCTACAACAGCGGCTTCGAATCGCTGCTGTTCGTGGACGGACATCCGTATCAGGGCGTCGACTCCAATCATCTCGAAGTGTTTCTCGACGCGGACACGGCCGGGCGGACGCTGGACTTGTCGTTTCGGCTCTGGTCGGGTCTCGAAGGCGGCGGGCTGCCGACTCCGCAGGAGCATGTGATCCGCGCGGCGCGGCTGACATGGCTCGACGAAGCGGCGGACGATTTGTACTATACGGCGCGTGCCGTGCTCGGCGTCTGCCGGGAACTGCCGGACAATGAAGCGCTGAAGCCGGAACTGCTGTCCGCGCTCAACCGGGCGTTCGGCCTGATCGACTGGTCCAAACCGGGCGGAGCCGGGTTCTACGACAGCGTGCAGGCGGCCGGCACGGAACTGCTCGACCGTCTGCGCGCGGTCCGGCGCGGCGAACATCCGGTGACGGTGACCGCGGTCGGGCATACCCATATCGACGTGGCCTGGTTGTGGCGCCTGACCCACACCCGGGAAAAAGCGGCGCGTTCTTTCTCGACCGTCCTGCGTCTGATGCGCCAATTTCCGGAGTACGTTTTTTTGCAAACCCAGCCCCAGCTGTACGCCTATATGAAGCAGGATTACCCGGAGCTGTACGAACAAATCGCCGATCGGGTCCGCGAAGGACGCTGGGAAGCGGGCGGCGCGATGTGGCTGGAAGCCGACTGCAATCTGACGAGCGGCGAGTCGCTCGTGCGGCAGATTTTGTACGGCACGCAGTTTTTCCGGGACGAATTCGGCGTGGAGTGCAAACATCTGTGGCTGCCCGACGTGTTCGGCTACAGCTGGGCGCTGCCGCAAATTTTGCGCAAATCCGGGATCGGGACGTTCATGACGACGAAGCTCGGCTGGAACCGCTATAACCAGATGCCGCACGACACGTTCTACTGGCGGGGAATCGACGGCAGCGAAGTGCTGACCCACTTCATCACGACGCGCGCCAAGCCGCTGTCCCAGGGCATTACGTACAACGGTGTGATCGAAGCTTTTTCCGTGCAGGGCATCTGGGATCTGTATCGGGACAAAAATCTGAATACCGAACTGCTGCTGGCGTACGGATACGGCGACGGGGGAGGCGGCGTCAACCGCGATATGCTGGAGATGCGCCGGCGCCTCGACACGCTGCCGGGCATTCCGAGTGTCAAGCCGGGCCGCGCGGACGACTATTTCGAGCGCTTGAACGAGACGATCCGGCAGACCGACGAATACGTGCACACGTGGGACGGCGAGCTGTATCTGGAGACGCACCGCGGCACGTATACGAGCCAGGCGCACAACAAACGGATGAACCGCAAGCTGGAGATGACTTACCGCGCAGCGGAATGGCTGCATGTACTGCTGGCGGCGGAGCTAGGCGATCTGAGCGGTTATCCGGCCGAGGAGCTGCTGGAAGGCTGGCATATTGTGCTGCGCAACCAGTTTCACGATATCATTCCCGGCTCGGCGATCCGCGAAGTGTACGAAGATTCGCGCGCGGAGTACGAACAGGCGGAAGAGATCGGCGAACGTCTGGTGCATCTTGCCGCGCGGCAGCTGACGCAGGAAGCCGCGGCGGAATCGGAAGGGTCCTCGCTTGAAGCGGCCTACACCGTGTTCAGCGGCGCTTTTTTCGAGCGGACGGGATATGTCAGTGTGGCGGGCGCAGACGATGGACATCGCCGCTGGACCGATGCGCAGGGCCAAGGTCTGCACGCCCAGCGCATGCCAAACGGCGAATGGCTCGTCCGGGTGCCGTCGCTGCCGCCGATGGGAAGCGCGGTCATTCGGAGTACGGCCGCCGAAGAAGCGCGGGAGGACGAAGCAGTTTTTGAAGAGCGTGCTTTTGAAAAATCTGTTGTCGAAGAACCTGTTTTCACCGAAGCAAACGGAACGATGACGACGCCGTTCTATATCCTCGAATGGAACGAAGCCGGGCAGCTGAGCCGGATCTTCGACCGGGAAGCGCAGCGCGAAGTGCTGTTCGAAGGCGAATGCGGCAACGTGCTGCAGGTGTTCGAGGACAAGCCGCTGGAATACGACGCCTGGAATATCGATTTGGACTATGTGGAAAAAAAGAAAGAAATCACCGACCTTCTCTCGACGGAGTGGGTCTGCACCGGGCCGCTTGCGGCCGTGCTGCGCACGACGTGGCGCTACATGGATTCTTCCGTAACGCAGCATATGAAAGTGTACGCCGACCGGCGGCAGATCGATTTCGAGACGACGGTAGACTGGCACGAAAGCCACCAACTGCTCAAAGTGTCGTTCCCGGCCGCGATTCGCGCGACCGAAGCGACTTACGATATCCAGTTCGGCAACGTCAAGCGGCCGACGCATTGGAACACGAGCTGGGATTACGCGCGGTTCGAAAGCGTCGGCCATCAATGGGCGGATCTGTCGGAGCGCGATTACGGGGTCAGCCTGCTGAACGATTGCAAATACGGCTACGATATCAAAGACCATACGCTGCGGCTGACGCTGATCAAATCGGCGACCGATCCGGACTGGAGCGCCGATCAGGGCGAGCACGTATTTACGTACGCGCTGCTGCCGCACGCCGGCGACTGGGCGGCGGGGCGCACGGCGGAAGAAGCGTGGACGCTGAACGATCCGCCGCTTGCGGTGCGCGGCGCGTATGCGGCCGGCGAAGGCCGCTCGCTCATCCGGACGGATACGGCGGGCATCGCGATCGACGCGATCAAGCGCGCCGAAGACGGCGACGGCTTTATCGTCCGGCTGCACGAATACGCGGGGCGCCGCATCCACGCGAATCTGTCCAGCGATTATTCCGCGGCTTCGTGGCAGGTATGCGATCTGCTGGAACGCCCGATCGAAGGCGAGGAGCAGAGTACGGGCGCGGCGCTGCGGCAGCTGTTCAAGCCGTACGAGATTGTGACGCTGCGCGTCCGTTTGCGAAGCTGACGAACGGCGAATGAGCTTCTGCCGGAGCACGTTCGGCAGAAATGACGAACGGGGGACGGACTTCTGCCGGAGCACGTTCGGCAGCAGTTCGGCCAACGACCAGGAAGCCGGGCGGAGAACCTCTCCGCCTCGGCTTCTTTTTCCTGTTCGCACAGGCGTCGCCGCAAAGCATTCAGTCGGCCGCGCCGCCGGGGCGGTCCATGTTCCGGTATTCGCGCGGCGAAGCGCCCGACAGGCGTTTGAACATTTTGCCGAAATGCGAAAAGTTGTCGAAGCCCGCAAGTTCCGACACGAGCGTCACGCTGTGCCGGGTCTCGCGCAGCAGGCGCTGCGCTTCGCGGACGCGGGTCAGGTTGACGTATTCGGCGAAGCCGAACCCCGTCACTTCCTTGAACGTCCGGCTGAGATGGCTGCGGCTGATATAGAAGCGGCGCGCCAGCTCGTCCAGCTCCAGCGGCTCGGCGAAATGCTGGTTGATATGGCGCACGATCTCGGCGATTTTGAGCCGGACGGGCGTCGGCTGCAGGCGGGGCCGCAGATCGCTTTTGCCGGAAGCGCGGGCGACGAGCAGCAGCAGTTCCCCCGCCATATGGCGCACATGCAGGCGGTAGCCGGGCGGCCGGTCGTGCAGTTCGCGCAGCAGCGACAGCAGCAGCTCTTCGGCGCGCAGCTTTTCCTGCAAGTTGAGCGGAAGCAGCGCGCTGCCGCGGGTGAACGGCTTGCGCAGCAGCGCCCGTTCTTCGGGCGGATATTCGTCGAAATAGGCGGCGGAAAAATAGAGCACGACCCGTTCGTGATCCGGGATGCCGGAATCGGTGCTTTTGTGCACGGCGTTGGAATCGATCAGGACGAGATCGCCGGCGCGAATCCGGTAGGCGCTGTCTTTGACGAAATAGTTGCGCTCGCCGCTGAACAGATAATACAGTTCGCAGCTGGCGTGGTAATGGTTTTGCAGCATGGAGAAGTAGCCGATACGGCGATCGAATTCGACGCGAACGGGATCTTTCGATTCGCCGTAGTGCAGCAGGTCGGGAAGCTGTTGAAGCTGCATGGGAAAACTCCTTTCGCCGCGTATGCCGATACGCTTTCATTATTGCTGGCTCTATTTTAACAAAAAAAGCGGGGTTCCCGTCAACAAAGCGCGAAAAGCGGAGTCCATACGCAAAGATTGCGCTAGCCTTGCAGCAAGGGCACGTTCAATCAAGCGTAAAGGGAGCTGGGGACATGGGGATCACGTTTTATCTGGCAGGCGATTCGACGATGGCGGACTATCCGCCGGAGCGGCTGCCGATGCAGGGCTGGGGCGCGAAGCTGCCGCTGTTTTTGGAAACAGAAGCGCGCGTCGTCAACGAAGCGGCATGCGGGCGCAGCAGCAAAAGCTTTATCGACGAAGGAAGGCTGGACCGGATCTTGCGCGTTATCGGCGAAGGCGACGTACTGCTGGTCCAGTTCGGCCATAACGACGAGAAAGACGATCCGGAGCGGCACACAAGTCCGTGGACCACGTATGCCGAGACGCTCAAGCGTTATCTCGACGGAGCCCGGGAGCGAGGGGCGCATCCGGTGCTGGTCACGCCGATCGCGCGGCGTTATTTCGATGCCGACGGACTGCTCACGCCGACGCACGGCGATTACCCGCGGGCGATGGAAGCATTGGCGCAGCGCGAACGGGTGAAGCTGGTCGATCTGGCGGGCCGCAGCGCTTCGGCGTTCAAGGAAATGGGGCCGCAGCATTCGAAGCGCTGGTTCGTGCAGCTGCGGCGCGGCGAGCATCCCCATTATCCGAACGGGATCATGGACGATACGCATTTGAACGAATACGGCGCGCAGGCGGCCGCCGGTCTCGTCGCGCAAGCGCTGGCCGCCGCCGGCGTCCGCGGCGTTCGCCCGCGCAGCCCGCTGGAACCCGAGGCGTTTGCGGCCGCGCCGACCGACCCGGCCGAAGCTTCGTTGGCCGCCAAGCGGGTGTCTTCATGAGCGCCGCGGACGTGCATTCCGTGCAGCCCGGCTCTCTTCGGCTGGCCGGGCAGGTCCGGCTGTACGCGGAACCCGGCGAATCGACGGCGGTCGCGCATGCGCTGCGCTTCCTGCTGCGGGATTTGCACGCCGTGCTCGGCGCCGAACCGCAGCTTGCGCAGGACGAACGGACCGCGCAGATCGTCGTCCGTATCGCCCGCGGTTCGGACAGCTGCCCCGAGCGGCCGGAAGCGTTCGTGTTCCGTTTCGAGCGCCGCGAAGACGCCCAAGACGCCGAACATACCGAACACGTCGAACACGTCGAACACACCGAACACACCGAACGCGCCGAGACCGGCCCGGAAGAATCCGTCCGGATGGTCATCGCGGGCCGCGACGAATTGGGCCTTGTGTACGGCCTGCTGGAATTCGGCCGGATTTTTCTGGGCGTTCAGCCGCTGGGATACTGGATGGATCGGAGCCTGCTGAGCCAAAGCGAGCTTGTTCTGGCGTGCGAGCCGTACGATTCGCCGCCGCGGCGGGTCCGCTACCGGGGCTGGTTCGTCAACGACGAAGTCAGCCTGATCGGCTGGACGCGGCAGTATCCGCCGCCGCGCGAAGTGTGGGAACCGGTATTCGAAGCGCTGCTGCGCTGCGGCGGCAACATGGTCATCGCCGGCACGGACTTGCCGCACCACGGCATTCATCATGCGCTTGCGTCCGAAATGGGACTGATCGTGACGCATCATCATGCGGAGCCGCTCGGCGCGCAGATGTTCCTGCGGGCGTACCCGGGCTACCGGGCGAGCTACCGCGAGGAGCCGGAGCGGTACGAACGGCTGTGGCGGCAGGCGATCGAGGAGCAAAAAGACCGCCGCATCCTGTGGGTGCTGTCGTTTCGCGGACAGGGCGACAAGCCGTTCTGGGAAGACGACCCGTTCTTCGACACGCCGCAAAAGCGCGGGGAGCTGATCTCCCGCGCGATGCGCAGGCAGTATGAGCTGATCCGCGAATCGGTGAGCGATCCGGTCTGCTGCGTCGCGCTGTACGGCGAGATTTCGGAATTGTACAAAGCCGGCTGGATCGAGCTTCCGGAAGGCGCGATCAAGATCTGGGCGGACAACGGCTACGGCAAAATGGTCTCGCGCCGGCACGGCAATCTGAATCTGCGCACGCCGGCGCTGCCTGCGCCGGGCGAGAGCGGCCCGCACGGTCTGTACTATCATGTAACGTTCCATGATTTGCAGGCGTCCAACCATCTGACGATGTTTCCGGGAAGCGCCGAATTTTTGCGCAGCGAGATTCAGACGGCGTTCGACGCCGGCGCGGACGAATACCTGCTCGTCAACTGCGGCGGCATTCGTCCCCACGTCTACCCGCTGGACGTGCTGCGCACGCTCTGGAACGACGGAACGATCGACGCGGACCGGCATCGGGCGCAGTTCGTGCGGGATTATTACACATCCGGTCATGAAGAACTTGAACGGTTGTACCGGACCTATCCCGACGCGGCACTGGCTTACGGGCCGAACGCCGACGATCTGGCCGGAGACGAATATTACCATCATCCGGCGCGGCAGATCATCGGCCGATGGATTGAGGGCCGGACGCCTGACTCCGATCCCCGGTTGGACTGGGCGGCGGAATCTTCTTCCTGGGCCGGGCAGCTGCAGCGGTTCGAACAGAAGCTGAAGGCCGCGATCCCGAAGTGGGAGGCGTGGCTGCGGGCCTGCGACGAAGCGGCGGAGCGGCTTGAAGCCGGGGACCGGCAGCGGATGCTTGACCATCTGCGGTTCCACGGCGAACTGCACGCTTCCGGCTGTGCAGGCTTCTACCTGCTGTGCCGGTCGTACGGCGAGTATGCGCAGGGAAGGCTGCCGGAAGCGTTCGTGCTGGCGTCGGAATCGATGTCGCAGTACGAACGGGGAGTGGACGCGCTGCGGGCAGCGGAACACGGCAAATGGGCGGACTTCTACCGCGCGGACTGGCTGACGAATATCGCCAGCACCGTGCGCAGCGTCGATACGCTCCGCCGGGTGCTGCGCGTGCAGGGCGACGGCCCGGACTTTTTCCTCTGGTTCAAACAATACCTGATGCCGGAAACGGAAAAGTATATTTATTTGGAAAACACGCACCGCGAGCCGTTGGAAGACGACGAGCTGGCGCGAAGATTGAAGCAGCGGCTGTTCGGGGAAACGGCGGATCTTTTAACAGATTCCTCTGGTTGATTTCCTTATTCGCTGCCTTTATTGGATGCCTTTATTAGATACCTCTATTGGATGCCCCTTACCCTGACGCGCGAAAAGCGGGTATAATCGTCAAAAAGGAGGCGGAAGCGATGGAAATCCGATTGCTGCAGCCTAGCGACGCGGCCGCTTATTTGAAGCTGCGCCTTGAAGCGCTCCGGCTGTATCCCGAAGCTTTCGGTTCGAGTTATGAGGAAGAGCGCGGCGACACGCCCGACAAATATGAACGGCGCTTCGCCGCAGAGGCTGCTTTTACGTACGGAGCTTTTGTCGACGGGCAGTTGGCAGGTTCGGTGACGCTCGTTCCCGAAGTTGGCCTGAAGCTGCGGCACCGGGCGAATCTGGTCGCCGTCTATGTGTCGGAACGCTGCCGCCGGCAGGGAGCCGCCAAAGCGCTGCTGGAAGCGGTGCATGAACAAGCGCTTGCGCTGGAAGGGCTCGAACAGCTGCATCTGGGCGTCGCCTCGACGAACGAAGCGGCGATCTCGCTGTACGAAGGGTTCGGATTCGAACGTTACGGCGAAGAGAAGCGCTCGCTCAAAATCGATGGAGCCTATGTCGACGAGCGGTTGATGGTTAAGTTTTTGTATCCGAAAAACGACTAAAAAAAGAACCGATTCGAATTTTCGAATCGGTTCTTTGCCGTATAGGGTGAGGCCGTATTCGGTTATAAGACGGCTTTACACCGCGACGTGCGCGATAATCTCTTCCGTCAGTTCCAGGCGGATCTGGTCGGGAAAAGCGCGCACGTGATATTCCTGGTCCAGATAGCGGGTAATCGCTTCGATCAGCGCGCCTTCGTTAATGTACCAGTCCCGGCCCTGCACCGTAATATGCGCGCTGAAGCCGAGATCTTCGTCCCATAGCATGTCGACCGTCACTTCGGTCGGCTTGATCACCCGGCGCTGCGCGATGTTCAGGCAGACGGCGTTGATGATTTCGTCCATCGTCAGCTGCATGGCTTAGTAACGTCCTTCCCGTTCGCGCGAACGGCGGCGATTGTCCTGAATCGCGCGGTACACGGTGCGGATTACGACGAACAGCATGTAGAGGACGAGCAGATTGACGAGCAGGCCGAGTATGCCGCCGAATGCGCCCATGTTGGCGAACAGGCTGCCGAACATGAGGCCGGCGATACCGCCGAACAGCATGCCGCGGAAGAACGTGCCGCCGAAGCCGCCGCGATTCGTACTGCCGCTGCGGTTCACGCTGTTCGTATTGGACGGCGTATTGGAGTTCGAGCGCGTGCCCGAATTGATGCTGTCGCTGTTTTGCGTTTTGTTTGGCGTGCTCTGGTACGATCTCGGTCCGGAGCTAAAGCCGCCTCGACGCGCATCGGCTTGTTCGGGAACGACGGCCGAAGCGGCGAACAGGATAAGGAAAGACAGAAGGACAGAGAAGAACTTTTTGGATTGCCGCATAATAAATGAAATTCCTCCTATAGGGTCGGTTGGTAAAAGGAACAAGCGCAGGCGCTTTGCCTTTCTCCTATCCTATACGGAGGAATCTCGTGAACGTTTCAATTTTTAAAGATTATTTTTTGTGCAACTTGATTTTGGACAGTCTTACGCTTCCGCCGTCCACTGTCCGTACTCCTGCTCGACCCAATCGATCCAGTCGATGCTCGCTTTGGTGCGCATAACCGCTTTTTGCAGCAGAATGTAATCTTCGAAGCCGATATGCCCCGGATTGCGGTATTCCTGCGGAATCGCATCCTGGATATCTTTGTAGTATTTCATGCGTTCGACGTGGTACTTCCGTCTGCCCGCAAACATTCGGCGCACTTCGGAAGGTTCGGCCAAATGGATGCAGAAACATTTCAGGTTGAACTCGTCGCGCATGACCGGCGGCGCCGTCTCTTCCAGCAGCCACTCGTGCAGCTTGTCGGTGCCCGCGGGGGTAATGGAATACAGCTTTTTGTCCGGCTTGTCCGCCTGCTGAATCCATTTGGCGCTGAGCAGTCCCTGTTCTTCCATGCTGCCGAGCAGCGGATAGATCTGGCTGTGCTTGGCCTGCCAGAAAGGCTGGATCTTGAGCATCAAATCGTAACCCGAAGCTTCCGTTCGCGAGACGAGAGCAAGCAGGCCGTAAGAAAGTATATTCATGAAATCACCCGTTTTCTATATTCAGGGCGCCCCGCCGAGGGGCGGCACACTCTTCGTCCCAAGTGTACAACATCCGAAGACGCCACGGCAACCAAGAGCGCAAACGAGGCTGCGATGCGGATAAGAGAAGAACAAACGCGAAAAGCGCGGTTTCCGCAGAAACCGCGCTTTTCGGGTGAAAACCATTTTGCGAGATCCCGGCAAAACGGCCCAATGACATTAAGGCGTGTCTTAAGGCGTGTCCGGCGTCGAGTGGGCTTTGCCGCGCAGCCGTTCGTAGCCGTCTTCGATCAATTCGAGCTTGCCCGTCTTCGGATCGATCAGCATGCCGTGGACCGGAACGCCGGCCGGCATAAGCGGATGGTTCGCGATCATGTCGACGCTGTGCATCACGCCTTCGGTCTCGTTCTCCACGCCTTTGAACCATTGGCCGAGCTGGACACCGGAATGTTCGAGCGTCGCCAGCACTTCGTCCGACACGCCGCGTTCGCGCATCTGGCCCATAATATGGCCGGCGTTCAGCGAAGCCATGCCGCATTCGTAATGGCCGACGACGATCACTTCTTCCGCCTGAAGCTCGTACAGCGCGACCAGAATGCTGCGCATGATACTGCCGAACGGCGAGGAGATGACGGCACCGGCCGTTTTCAGAATTTTGGCGTCGCCGTTGCGCATATTCATCGCCCGCGGCAGCAGTTCCGTCAGCCGGGTGTCCATGCAGGTGAGCACGACGACTTTTTTCTCCGGAAACTTTCCGCTGATAAACGTTTCGTATTCCTTGTTTTCGACAAACGCCGTGTTATGATTCAGAATTTCCGTAATTTGAGTCAAAGCCGGTTCCTCCTTTTTCGCCTGGCCGCTTTCGCCCTTTAGCGTTATCACGCATTTTACATAAAGGGGCGGGGAAAATTCAAGCCCGAATTTTGCCGGACGTCGGCGTCAAGCGTTCAGGCGCGGATTTGTGCTTCCGTGCGGCGGTCCTGGATCGGGATGCTGGAGCCGTACGATTGACCGTCGCTCGCGAGGCGCACCGACGTTTTGTCGAAGCCGCTGATCGTGATGGACAGTCTCTCGTCGAAATAGACGGCGTCGCTGCGGTTCACGATAAAGTCCAGACCGCTGTCCGAAGAAACGGAGAGATCCGACGCTTCCGCCTTGTCCACGATCCACAGCGCGATGGCGCCGCTCAGCGAACAGCCGCAGCCTTCGTTATCGTAAGCGAGGCGGATAAAGCCGGGATGGCCGCCGAATTTCGATTGCAGCAAAGCGGCGGCTTCGGGAGACACTTTCATGGAGAGGGAGAAGGACATGGATAACACTCCTTTTGATAAATTGTATTTTGCAAAACCTTTTCTTGATATTGATTATACGCCCGTCAAAAAGTATGATCAAGAGGGAGAATGCTTATGTTTACCATTTTTATGAAACTATCAAACTCACGAGGTGAAGCATCCGGATGGAACAGCAGCTGCAGGAAAAATGGAACGGGTTTCGCGAATTGGTGTCCAAAATCGGAAGTTACAACGAAGCGATCGGCCTGATGTATTGGGATCTGCGTACCGGAGCGCCGCGCAAAGGCGCGGAGACGCGGGCGGAGACGATCGGCCTGCTGTCGACGGAAGCGTTCAAGCTGCAAACGTCGGACGAGATGGGTACATACCTCGACTTTTTCGCTCAGGAGGACCATGCCGCGCAGTTGGAAGACGTCGATCGCCGGCTTGTAGCCACGGTCAAGCAGGAATACGACCAGAGCCGCAAAATTCCCGAAAGCGAATTCAAGGCGTACACGATTCTGACGTCCAAATCGGAAACGAAATGGGAAGACGCCAAAGAAAGCGGAGACTTCGATTCGTTCGAGCCTTTCCTGACCGAGATCGTCGCGACGCTGCGCAAATTCGTCGGCTATTGGGGCGCCAAGGACACGCCTTACGACACGCTGCTCGACATGTACGAACCGGATATGACGGTAGAACGGCTGGACGCGGTGTTCGAGCGGCTCAAGCAGCGCCTGGTGCCGCTGGCGGAAGCGATCGCGGCGTCCGATATTCGCCCGGAACTGCCGTTCCTGGAACAAGTCTATCCGAAGGAAGGGCAGAAAGCGTTCAGCCATTTTATCCTCAAAGAGATGGGCTACGACTTCGACGCCGGCCGGCTGGACGAGACGGTGCATCCGTTCGCGACGGGGCTCAACCCGGGCGACGTGCGGATCACGACGGCGTACCACGAACGCGACGTACTGAGCGCGGCGTTCAGTTCGCTGCATGAAGGCGGACACGCGCTGTATGAGCAAAATATCGATCCGAAGCTGACCGGCACGCCGCTTGCGCAGGGTACGTCGATGGGCATCCACGAATCGCAGTCGCGTTTCTGGGAGAACATGGTCGGACGCAGCCTGCCGTTCTGGCAGCGGTATTTCGGCGATTTGCAGCGGCAGTTCCCCGAGCAGCTGGCCGGCGTTACGGCGGAGCAGTTCCATTTTGCCGCGAACCGGGTCGAAAGCTCGCTGATCCGGATCGAAGCGGACGAACTGACCTACAATCTGCATATCATCATCCGGTACGAGATCGAGAAGATGCTGTTCAACGAAGACCTGGACGTGAAGAAGCTGCCCGAAGTATGGAATGCCAAATACGAGAGCTATCTGGGCATCACGCCGCCGGACAACGCCGCAGGCGTGCTGCAGGACGTTCACTGGTCGGGCGGCGCGTTCGGCTACTTCGCTTCGTATTCGCTCGGCAACATGTACGCGGCGCAGATCATGCACACGCTGCGCAAGGAAATGGACAATTTCGACGAGCTGATCGAGCAGGGCAACCTGCTGCCGATCAAACAATGGCTGACCGACAAGATTTACCGGTTCGGCAAATCGAAAAAACCGTCCGAAATCATTTTCGATGTAACCGGCGAAGAGTTGAACCCGGATTATCTGGCGGATTATCTGGAACACAAGTACACAAGTCTGTATAATCTGAAGCTGTAGCACGGTCTCCTGCGGGAGTCCGCTCCGAATCCTGCCCTTCCTTCGCGGAAGCGGCGGGATTTTTGACTCCGGGGAGAAATGTAAGAATCATGGCAGTTTCGAAAATAAAGTGAACGTTTCTGAAAAAAGGAAGAAGGGATACGATGACAGGCCTGTTCGGTTTTCGCGTGATCAAAACGGCCGTCGCGGCTTTTGCCGCGATCCTGATCGCGCATTTCGTCGGCATTCCGTCGGCGACGTCGGCGGGGCTGCTGGCGATCCTCGGGCTCGACACGACGATCAAGCGCAGCATCAAGACGGTCGTAGACCGCTTTTTCGCTTCGATTCTCGGCCTGCTGGTCGCCTGCGCCTTGTTCGGCATTCTCGGTTTTCATTACTGGGTCATTCCGCTGTATATCCTGGTCGCGTTTCCCGCGATCGTCAAAGCGACGTTCAAAGGGGGCATCGTCACGAACGCGGTCGTCGTGTTCCACGTGTTCAACGCCGGAGCGATCTCCTGGCCGGTGCTGTGGACCGAACTGCAGCTGCTCCTCATCGGCCTCGGTTCTGCGATGCTCGTCAATTTGGTCTACATGCCGAATCCGGAAGAAAAGCTGGCCAAAATCCGCGGCGAGGCGGACGAATGCTTTTCCCGCATTTTCGCCCAGTTCGCCCGTACGCTGCGGAACGCCGATTACGTCTGGGACGGCAAAGAACTGATCGAAGCCGACAAAAAAGTCGAAGAAGGCCTTGCGCTCGCGCGCCGCTCCCTGGAGAACCAGGTCGTCAAAGCCGACGAGTTCTGGAGCGTGTACTTTTACATGCGCAAGCAGCAGCTGGAATCGATCCAGACGATGGCGCAGCTCGTGTCGCAGGTGTACCGCAAAATCTCGCAGGCCGAACTTACCGCGGAACTGTTCGATCGTCTGGAGCAGGACGTCAAAAGCGAACATTACACCGGCCGGGCCGAAGACATGCTCACAGAGCTGGAAGAGCGCTTCAAAGAGATGAGCCTGCCGCATACACGCGAAGAATTCGAGGTGCGTTCCGCGATTCTCCAGCTGTGCCGGGAACTTAACCGCTATTTGAAATTGTCGAAAAAAGACAAGGCTCCGCACGTGACGTAAGCAGGGGAAGTTGGAGCCGGATGTCTCGACGCTTCGGGACGGGGAAACCCCCGTCCCTGTTTGGTTTGCGCATGCGACCGGCCGCTAACAGGGCTGCGTTGTCGGGATCGATTTGAACATATGTTCGCATTTGCGCGCTTTTCGCCGGAAGTCTGTTATAATCAGGGAGAGAAAAGAAGGCAGAATGTATGGAGGGGAATCATGGCCAAGTTAACGCCGATGATGGAACAGTATCTCAAGATCAAGGAAGAAGCGAAGGACGCGATCCTCTTTTTCCGGCTGGGAGACTTTTATGAAATATTTTTCGACGATGCCCTGACGGCTTCGCGCGAATTGGAGATTACGCTGACCGGACGCAACGCGGGGCTGGAAGAGCGGGCGCCGATGTGCGGCGTGCCGTACCACGCGGCCGAAGGTTACGTGCAGCGTCTGATCGAAAAAGGGTACAAAGTGGCGATCTGCGAGCAGGTGGAAGAACCGGCCGCCGGCCGGGGCATGATGCGCCGCGAGATCGTGCGCGTCGTCACGCCGGGCACGCTGATGGAGAGCCGCGCGCTCGGGGAGAAATCGAACAACTACCTCGTCTGCGTGACGAGCAGCGGCGGCATGACCGCGATCGCGGCGTGCGATCTGTCGACGGGCGACCTGCACGTGACGTCCGCGCCGGACAACGACGAATGGATCAAGGGCGAAGTCGGCGTCTATCAGCCGTCCGAAGCGATCGGCGACGCTGCGCTGCTCGATCTGCTCGGGACGCAGGCCGCGCCGATGGAACGCCGCCTTGTCCGCACGCCGTGGGACAAAAGCAGGGAAGACAGCGCGCGCGAGCAGTTCGGCGAAGCCGTCTGGGCGCGTCTGGACGAAGAACGCCGCGTGTGCGTGGCGCGCCTGTTCGCCTACCTCGCGGAAACGCAGAAGCGGGCGCTCGGCCAACTGACGAAAATTTCGGTGTACGAGCCGAACCATTACATGATTCTCGATTCGTTCACGCGACGCAACCTTGAATTGACGGAGACGGTTCGCGAGCGCTCCAAGAAAGGCTCGCTGCTCTGGCTGCTCGATCGCACGAAGACGTCGATGGGCGCGCGGACGCTGCGCCGCTGGATCGACAAGCCGCTGCTGCAGCGCAGTTCGATCGAAGACCGGCTCGAAGCGGTGGAACATCTGCACCGCGACCTGATTCTGCGCGGCGACGTGCAGGAAGCGCTGAAGGAAATTTACGATCTCGAACGGCTGGTCGGCCGTGTCGCGTTCGGCAGCGCCAATGGCCGCGATATGGTCGCGCTGCGCGATTCGCTGCTGCAAATCCCGGGATTGAAACAGATCTGTCTGAATTCCGGTTCGCAGACGCTTTCGTCGACGGCGAACCGGATGGACGAATGCGCGGAACTCGCGCAGGCGATCTCCGCGGCGGTGACCGACGAACCTCCGGTATCGGTGCGCGACGGCGGGCTGATTCGCAAAGGCTACCACGAACATCTGGACCAGCTGCGCGAAGCGAGCGTCAACGGCAAGCGCTGGATCGCCGAGCTTGAAGCCGAAGAACGCCGCGTGACCGGTATCCGCTCGCTCAAAGTCGGCTACAACAAAGTGTTCGGCTACTATATCGAGATTACGCGCGCCAATCTCGGCCAGCTGCCGGAAGGCCGCTACGAGCGCAAGCAGACGCTGGCCAACGCCGAGCGGTACATCACCCCCGAGCTCAAGGAGAAGGAATCGCTTATTCTCGAAGCGGAAGAAAAAATGGCCGATCTCGAATACGGGCTGTTCCTCGAACTGCGCGAGCGGGTCGCGGAGCGGATTCCGCGGTTGAAATCGCTGGCCGAGCGGGTCGCGGAAATCGACGTCTACCAGGCGTTCGCCGAAGCGAGCGCGGAGAAATCGTTCGTTCGTCCGCAGCTGCACGACGGCTACGACCTCAGCGTGGACAACGGACGCCATCCGGTCGTCGAAGCGGTCATGGAAGGCGGGTCGTTCGTAGCCAACGCGACCGGACTTGCCGAAGACGGCGCGAACATCATGCTTATCACCGGCCCGAACATGGCCGGCAAAAGCACGTATATGCGCCAGGTCGCGCTCATCTCGATCATGGCCCAGATCGGCTGCTTCGTTCCGGCGGACCGGGCAAGCGTGCCGCTGCTGGACCGGATCTTTACCCGGATCGGCGCGGCGGACGATCTCGTCGGCGGCCAGAGCACGTTCATGGTCGAAATGGCCGATATCCAGGTCATGACCCAGCAGGCGACGCGGGACAGCCTCATCATCATCGACGAACTCGGCCGGGGCACGTCGACGAGCGAAGGCATGGCGATCGCGCAGGCGGTCATCGAGCATGTGCACGAATCGATCGGCTGCAAAGCGCTCGTCTCGACGCATTTCCATGAGCTGGCGCATCTGGAAGAAAGCCTGCCGCGCCTGCGCAATTACTGCATGGCGGTGCGCGAGAGCGGCGATCAGGTCGCTTTCCTGCGCAAGCTGGTCGCGGGCGCGGCCAGCACGAGCTACGGCATCTACTGCGCGCGCCTCGCCGGACTCCCGGGCAGCATCATCGACCGGGCCTACGGCCTGCTGCAGGGCTTCGAACAGGCCGCCGCGAACGTGACGTCCGGCAGTCCGGAATCGGCCGCGGCCCAAGCGGCTTCTCCGGTAACGGCTCCGGTGAAGAACAAGGCCGAAGACCGGCCGATCGCAAGCAAGTTCAATAACAAGGTTGAAGCGGAAGCGACTTATCCGCTGCCGTCGAACGAAGGGCCGGACCGGACCGGCGAAGTGCGCGAGCATGCGCCTGCCACCCGGCAGGGCGTCGTGCAGCTGTCGATCTTCGGCGAAGAAGAACGGGCGCCGCAGAGCGCGGCCGCGCCGGCTAAGGAAGATCCGATCAAAGAAGATCCGAAAGTCAAACAGATGCTCCAGCGCGTCCGCGAGATCGACGTGATGAACCTGACGCCGCTGCAGGCGATGCAGATGCTCAACGAGCTGAAGCTCGAAGCGCAGCGTCTGGGTTAATCCGCGCACCCGTAGAGTTCGCGGACTGGTTTCGCTACCCGATATCGAACGGGAAAGGAGAATGGAAATGGCCAGAATCAAAGTATTGGACGAACATATCGCCAACCAGATCGCGGCCGGCGAAGTGGTGGAACGGCCGGCTTCGGTCGTTAAGGAACTGGTCGAGAACGCGATCGACGCCGGCGCGACCAAAGTCGACGTCTGGACGGAGGAAGGCGGATTGTCTTCGATCCGCGTGACCGACAACGGTTCGGGGATCGAACCGGACGACTGCGAGACCGCTTTTTACCGGCATGCCACCAGCAAAATTTCGGGCGGCCGCGATCTGTTCCAGATTACGAGCCTGGGCTTTCGCGGCGAGGCGCTGCCGAGTATCGCGTCGGTCGCCAAAGTCGAAGTGCTGACCGCCTGCGGCGACGACGGGGCGGGACGCCGCCTCGTGATCGAAGGCGGCACGCTCAAGAGCAACGAAGACGCGCCCGCTTCGCGCGGAACGGACTTTCGCGTGCGGGAGCTGTTCTTCAACACGCCGGCCCGGCTCAAATATATGAAAACGGTGCAGACCGAACTCGGGCATATTTCCGATTACATGTACCGCATGGCGCTGTCGAACCCGAACGTCGCGTTTACGCTGCGCCATAACGGCAATTCGCTGCTCCAAACGCTGGGCGGCGGCGATCTGCTGCAGGTCATCGCCGCCGTATACGGCACGACGAGCGCTAAAGCGATGCTGCCGCTCGAAGGCGAGAACCTCGACTTTTCCGTCGGGGGCTTCGTCAGCCTGCCGGACTTTACCCGTTCGAACCGCAGCGCGATCACGACGGTCGTGAACGGGCGTTATATCCGCAGCCATGTGCTGAACCAGGCGATCATGCGGGCGTATCATACGCTGCTGCCTGTCGGGCGGCATCCGCTCGTCGTGCTGCGCCTGGCGATGCACCCGTCGCTGGTCGATGTCAACGTGCATCCGGCCAAGCTTGAAGTGCGTTTCAGCAAGGAAGCCGAGCTGACCGAATTCGTGCAGGACACGATCCGCGCCGCTCTGGCGCGCGAAGTTCTTATCCCCAAAGCGATCAACCAGCGGGTCGGCAAAAGCAATACGATGATCCAGGAGCAGTTCCATTTCCCGAAACGGGAAGAGCTGCTCGGCGAACTTGCGGGCGAAGTGCCGCAGGGCAAAGACGCTCCGGCGGGTCTGCCGCCGCACGCGCCCGCTCCCGGCGCGCCCGAACCGTCGGACGATGCCGACGATTTCGTGCCGGCGGATGCCGCCGGCGCCCCGCCCGCCGCTGCGCAGCCGGCCCTCAATGCCGGCGCGCTCTCCGCGCAGCGCGCCGCGAGACCGGCCGCGGCCGATGCCGCCGCGGCGAAGCCTTTGCCGGCCGCTGCGCCGGCCGACCCTGCCGCCATCGCCGGCGCTGCGGCGGACGCGCTGACGGCGTCCGCCTACCCGACCGAAGGCGGGGTGCACAAGCCGCTCCCGCAGGAAGTGCGGGAGCGCGGCCGCAGTGCCGGCTACGCCGCGGGGCGCGACGCTTCCGGCGGCGCCGGCCGACCGGCCCCGTCCGGCTTCCCGGGCGGCCGCCAGACGCCGCCGGGACAGCCTGCCGCGCTCGCTCGTGCGGCGGAGCTGTATACGCGGGGCGAAGCGCCGAAGCGGCCCGTATTCCCGGAGATGACGCTGATCGGCCAGCATCACGGCACGTACCTGATCGCGCAGAACGATCAGGGGTTGTATCTGATCGACCAGCACGCCGCGCACGAACGGATCAATTACGAATACTATTACGAGAAGTTCGGCCAGCCGGAAGCCGCGTCGCAGGAACTGCTGCTGCCGATCACGATCGAATTCACGTCGGCCGAGAGCACCAAGATCCGCGACCGGCTCGGCTGGTTCGAGCAGGCCGGCGTCTATATGGAACCGTTCGGCGGCCAGACGTTCCGCGTCACCGCTTATCCGCACTGGTTCCCGGCCGGAGACGAACAGTCCATTATCGAGGAAATGGCCGAATGGGTACTGAGCGAACGCGTGATCGACCTGGCCAAACTGCGGGAAAAAGCGTCGACGCTCTGTTCGTGCAAAGCTTCGATCAAAGCCAACCAGCGTCTGAGCGACGTTCAGGCCCAGACGCTGATCGAACGCCTCGGCCGCTGCAAGCAGCCTTATACGTGCCCTCACGGCCGCCCGATCGTCGTCTCTTTTTCTTCTTACGATTTGGAGAAGTTATTCAAACGTGTATAAGACCTTCCCCCAATCAAGAGCGTTTCCAATCCGATTTACGAAACGGGACGCTTCAACCCGTTTCGTAAATGACCTAAAAGCGATTTGTTCAACTGGGGGAAGGTCCACTTCGCCGAATCTTCCCCCAATCAAGAGCGTTTCGTAAATGACCCAAAAGCGATTCAATCAACTGGAGGAAGGTCCTGCTTCGCCGAATCTTCCCCCAATCAAGAGCGTTTCGTAAATGACCCAAAAGCGATTCAATCAACTGGAGGAAGGTCCTGCTTCGCCGAATCTTCCCCCAATCCATAATCTTTTCCAATTCCAAAGGAGCCCAATCCCCATGATGATCGTAACTACCGGCGATTCGCCGGCCGACGCCGAACTGCGGCGGGCCCGGCAGATCGCCGAACAGGCGGGAATCCGGCTCGTGCCGCGCAGCCGCACCTCGATTCCCAATCTTTTTTCCAAATACGGCGCCGAAGCGGTCCTGATCGTCACCCAGGGCAAAGTCCGCCTGTTTCGCCAGGAGCAGCCCGTGCTGGAATACCATCCGAGCATGGGTTACGTCCGCGCCAAGCGGCTGCTCCGCGGCGAACCCGATCCGATGATCGACGCTTCGCGCGCCGCGGAAGGAGATTCCGTGCTCGACTGCACCGCGGGACTCGGCACCGATTCGCTCGTGTACGCCGTCCGCGTCGGCCCGCAGGGCCGTGTCTGCGCGCTCGAAGCGTCGCCGGAACTGTCCGTGCTGCTGAGGGAAGGGCTCTCCAGCTACGAAGTCGAGAAATCGGCCGTCACCGAAGCGATGCGGCGCGTCGAAGTCATTCATGCCGACCATCTCGATTATTTGCGGTCGCTGCCCGACGACAGCTTCGACGTGGTCTATTTCGATCCGATGTTCCGCAAGCCGGTGTACGATTCGTCCGCGATCTCGCCGCTGCGGGCGTTTGCGGACGCCCGTCCGCTGAGCGTAGAAGCGATCGAGCAGGCGGTGAGAATCGCGCGCAAAACGGTCGTGCTCAAGGAGAAAAAAGGCAGCGGGGAAATGGAACGTCTCGGCTTCGCGCCGGACGGACGCAGCCACGCCAAAATTACGTACGGAGTGATTCCTATTGACTGAACATTATCCAACCGGCGATGCGGCCGGAAGCAGACCCAAGCTGCTCGTTTTGATCGGACCGACCGCGGTCGGCAAAACCAAACTCAGCATCGAATTGGCCAAAACTTTTTCGTGCGAGATCATTTCCGGGGATTCCATGCAGGTGTACCGGGGTATGGATATCGGTACGGCCAAAATCTCGGCGTCCGAAACGGAAGGCATCCCGCACCATTTGGTCGATATCCATGAGCCGGACGAACCGTTTTCCGTATCCGAATTCCAGGAACGCTGCGACGCGCTTATTCCGGAGATCGAAGCGCGCGGCAGGCTGCCTTTTATCGTCGGAGGCACCGGGCTGTACATCGAATCGCTGTGCTACCGGTACGAATTCGCGGAGAGCGGAGCGGACGAAGCTTTCCGGCAGGAACAGGCGTTGTTCGCGGAAAAAGAAGGTACGGAAGCGCTGCATGCGCGGCTGCGCGCGATCGATCCGGAGTCGGCGGAACGGCTGCATCCGAACGATACGCGCCGGGTGATCCGTGCGCTGGAGATCTACGAATTGACCGGCGAGACGCTGTCCCAGCGGCTTGCCGCGCAGAAAAAGACCACGCCTTACGACCTATGTTTGATCGGTTTGACAATGGACCGCCAAATGCTATATAACCGTATTGAAGAGCGGATCGACCTCATGATGGAGCAGGGCCTGGTCGAAGAAGTGCGCACCCTCAAGGCCCGCGGCTATACGCCCGACATGGTGTCCATGCAGGGTCTCGGCTACAAAGAGATCTGGCCGTACCTGGACGGCTCGGAGACGCTTGAAGAAGCGGTCTACAAGCTGAAGCGCGACACCCGGCATTTTGCCAAAAGACAGCTGTCCTGGTTCCGGCATATGCGCGACATTCAATGGGTGGACGTTTCCGAACCGGAAAAATTTTCCGCGAATTTCGAACAGGTTCATGGTATAATTACCGGAAGGTTCGGCTCCGATTTTTGAACAAAAACGACAGTAAAATGACAATTTGGGGGTACCGGTTATGAACAAATCCATTAATATTCAAGACACGTTCCTGAACCAACTGCGCAAAGAGAATATCCCTGCCACGGTCTATCTGACCAACGGATTTCAGATTCGGGGCACGATCAAGGCTTTCGATAACTTCACGATCGTGATCGACAGCGACGGACGCCAGCAGATGGTGTACAAGCACGCCATTTCGACGTTTATGCCGCAGCGCAACGTATCCCTCGCCCAGCCCGACAGCACGTCCGGCGAATAACGGCGACGCCGCGCCGCTTCGGTAACGAAGGAATGACAAACCTGTAACGGCAAAAGTTGAAACTTTTCACCGATCCTGACGTCTAAACCAATAGCTTGCGAACGGGAGCAACCCTCACGGGTTGTTCTTTTCATTAGCGAACCATCATAGCGGCCCAGGATCGTTCAGGCCGCAAAGAATGCAAAAGGGGTGTCAGAACACATCATGCCTAACCCACAACTGAGCCGCTCGAACCGGAATGCCGGAGGAAGCGGCGGAGGCGGGAACGGCGGAGGCAAAAAACCTCCGACGACTGCGAAGAAAAAAACTTCCCCGAAAAAGAAAAAAATTACGGGGAAACGCGTTTTTTGGACTTTATTTTTCACGGCGGCGTTTGCGGTCCTGTGCGCGCTGGGCGGTTACCTGTTCATTACGATCAACGGGGAGAAGATTCTCGCCGAGAACAAAGACAAGATCGATATCAAAGCGCCGACGGTCCTCTACGACCGGACGGGCGTGCAGATCGGCGAAGTCAAAATCCAGCGCGGCGAAGAAGTCGAGGAGCAGGACATTCCGAAGCTGCTCAAGGACGCTTTCGTGGCGACCGAAGACAAACGCTTTTTCGATCACTCGGGCGTCGACCTGAGATCGATCGGACGGGCGGCGGTCCGCGACGTCATTGCCCGCTCGGCCGTGGAAGGCGGCAGTACCATCACCCAGCAGCTCGCCAAGAACATTTTCCTGTCCGCGGACAAGACGTTTTTCCGCAAAGCGACGGAAGTGTCGATCGCGCTGGCGCTTGAACGCCAGTTCAACAAAGACGAGATTCTGGCCATGTATCTCAACCGGATTTCGTTCGGCGGCCAGCATTACGGCATCAAAGCCGCGTCCGAACGTTATTTTGGCAAAAGCGACCTGAACGATCTCAAGCTGTGGCAGATGGCGACGCTTGCGGCGATGCCGAAAGCGCCGACGCGCTACAACCCGATCGCGAATCCCGACAAGTCCAAAGAGCGCCGCGCCGTGGTGCTTCAGCTCATGTACGAGCAGGGCTACATTACGGAAGCGGAAAAAGACGAAGCGGCGGCGATCAATTACAACTACACGCCGCCGGAGACCAAAGAAACGCATTATCAGGCGTTTATCGACTACGTGCTGCAGGAAGCGGAAGACGCTACGGCACTCGGCGAAGACGACCTGAACCGCGGCGGCTACAAAATCTACACGACGATGGACGCCAAAGCGCAGCAGAGCCTCGAAGACGCGTTCAAGGACGACTCGCTGTTCGAGGAAAGTCCCGACGATCAGCCGGTGCAGGCGTCCATGACGATTACGAACAGCCAGAACGGCAGCATCGTCGCCATTTTGGGAGCGCGCAATTACCATAAAGGCGATTTCAACCGCGCGGTCAACAGCCGCCGGCAGCCGGGCTCGGCATTCAAGCCGATCGCGTCCTACGCGCCGGCGCTCGAATCCGGGCAGTTCACGGTCGATTCGCAGCTGAACAACGAACAGCAGAGCTTCGGCAGCTACAGCCCGAGAAACCTGCACGGGTACAGCAAATCCGTCTCGATGAAAGAAGCGCTGGCAGAGTCGATCAATATTCCGGCCGTATGGCTGCTGAACCAGATCGGCGTCGAGACGGGCTTCCAGTTCGCGGAATCGCTCGGCATCCCGCTGACCGACAAAGACCATAACCTGAGCCTTGCGCTCGGCGGTCTCAGCAGCGGGACGAACACGCTGGAGATGTCGCAGGCATACAACTCGTTCGCCAACGGCGGCAAATATATCGAAGCGTACGCGATCAAATCGATCCGCGATTCGAACGAAATCGAGATCTACAGCCGGATCGACACGGCCAAAGAAGTCATGAGCGCGCAGACCGCTTACGAGATGACGCAGATGATGCAGAGCGTCATTACGGACGGTACCGGCAAAAAAGCCGATATCGGCCGTCCTCTGGCCGGCAAGACCGGCACGACGCAGAGCGGCATTGACGGCAACAGCGCCAACCGCGACGTCTGGTTCGTCGGCTATACGCCGGAGTGGACCGGAGCCGTATGGATGGGCTACGACAAGCCGAATGCCGAACACCTGCTGAAGAACAGCAGCGGCCTGGCCGCCTCCATGTTCGCCCGGGTCATGAGCCAGGCGCTGGACGGAACGCCGGTGACGGACTTCAAAGCGCCGGACGCGCCAGCCCAGGAGCCGGTCGCCGAAGAGCCGGAGCCACAGCCGGAACCGCCGGCAGCGGCCGAGCCGGTCGGCGCGCCGAGCGGGCTTGTCGCTTCGTATGACGTCGGCAGCGAGAAGATCGTGCTCTCCTGGCAGCCGGTAGCCGGAGACAACGTCCGCTATCGCCTGTACCGCCAGGAGTCGTCCGAAGCCCAGCCTTCGATGCTCTCCGACGGCCTGATGTCCGCTTCGGCGGAAGATCCGGGCGCGCTCGCCGGACTGACCTACAGCTACGCGGTTACGGCTTATCGGGCGGGTGAAGAACCGATTGTGGAGTCTGCGGCTTCCAACACGGTCAGTCTGACCGTGCCGGCTCAGGACAACCCGGAAGAGGTCGTGCCGCCGGAAGAGACGACGCCGCCGGAAGAAGTCGAAGAGCCGGAAGTCGACGAAGGTGCGGAAGAAGTTCCGCCGCCGGTCGAAGACAACGGCAGCGGCTCGGACAATGGCAGCAATAACGGCAATAATGGAAACAACGGCAATAACGGCAACAACGGTAATAACGGCAACAACGGCGGCGAGACGACCGATCCGGGTACCGTGGCTCCTCCGGCCGAAGACGGCACCGGAGAAGAGAATACGGTTCCGGGCACGGTCGTTCCCGAAGAGCCGGCGGATCAGGAACAATCCGATCCAGCAGCCGAACCCCCGGCCGATCCGAATGCGGCCCAACCGACCGATCCCGCGGCGGGAACGGTTACGGACGGTACGCAGGAAGTCGCGCCTACCCAGCCCTAAACAAGCAAGCTCCGAAAGCCATAAACGGCTTTCGGAGCTTTTTTGCACATATTTTCCGTAAATCGGGTAATGTAGAGCAAGAGCAAGCCAGTTCTTTTGTGAAGTGGCCTGAGAATGTGATAAGCTTTAGTCAAATGGAATAATGGAAAGGGTCGGTTCCCTATGAAACGTAAATTTGCTGACAGAGCCAACTGGCGGCGCGTAACCGATCGGAGATTCTTGTGCCGGTACATCGACAGCCGCCGCTTTACGGGCTACGTAACCTTGTACAATATGCTCAAGCTGAAGGAACCGCTGATGAAAACGTACGGGGGACTTACGTTTTGTGTGGCCGACAAAGGCTATTCTTGGCTGCAGTATTTTCCCAAGGATGCCCACTTTATCGTCACGACAATGTTCAACGAGAAAAGGGAAGTCGTGGAATGGTACATCGATATCTGCAAATCGCAGGGCGTAACGGATCAGGGCGTACCCTGGTTCGACGATCTGTATCTGGATATCGTCGTACTGGGCGACGGCACCGTTTTTTTGCTGGACGAAGACGAACTGGACGATGCGCTGCGGCGCGGCGTCATTACGGAAGCGGACTATGCGCTGGCGACCCGAACGGCCCACGGGCTGCTTCGGATGATCGACGCGCACGCTTTTCCGTATTTCAGGCTCTCGATCGAACATCGCAGACGGCTGTTCCCGGCTTCGGCGCTCAAAGTCTAGCTTCAGGCGGACGATGCCGCGCCGAACGGTCTTGCAGGGAAAGGGGAACGAAGGCAAGTGAATACGAGTGAACGGCCGGAATCGCTGCGCGGCACCGGACCGGTCCGGGGACCGGCAGACCGCACGCCCCGCAGACGCGGCCGATGGATCAAATCTTTGGCGCTTGCGGCAGGAGTCGGTGTGATCCTGTTCGCGTTCTGGACGCTGTATATTCAGATCCGGATCGGGCAGGGCATGACGCTTGACCGTGAGCACAACACGGATGTCGGCATCGTACTCGGAGCAAGTCTGTGGAATAACGAACCGAGTCCGGCGCTGACCGAGAGGCTCGAAGCCGCCTACGAAGGCTACGCAAGCGGAGCATATCCGATGCTCATCGTCAGCGGCGGGCTCGACAATCCGCAGATGAAGCTGACGGAAGCGGAAGGTATGGCCAACTATTTGCGCAAGCGCGGCGTGCCCGAGGCGAATATCATTTTGGAAAACAAAGCGACCAGCACGTACGAGAACCTGTTATTTAGCACCAAGATCATGCAGGAGCACGGCATGGAGACGGCCACGATCGTGACCCATCAATTCCATGGCGCCCGCTCCGAAGACATCGCGGACTTTCTGGGCTACGAAGATCCGCAGTTCGAGCTCGCTCCGACCGAGGCGCTGAATCTATGGCAGACCCGCGGCCGCGAGACGCTCGCTTTTACCAAATGGCTGCTCGACAAGAACACGTTGCCAGACGGCAAATAATCGGGGATAATGGAACGGATGTACCCCCATGGGATAGAAGGAGAACAAGAGATGCAGACGACAACTTACGATACGACGCCGGAGGAAAATCCCCGCGCGATTCTCGTCAGTCTCGTGACCGACGAAGTGAAGCGTTCCGGGATCGACCCGGTGTATTCGCTTGACGAACTGGTGGCGCTGGCCGAAACGGCGAGCGTCCAGGTGCTTACGACCCTGACGCAGAACAAGGAAAAGAAAGACACGAAATGGTTTATCGGCAAAGGCAAAGTCCAGGAGCTCAAAGTGATCGCGGACGAGCTCGGCGCCAACACGGCGATTTTCGACCAGGAGCTGTCCGGTGCGCAGGTGCGCAATCTGGAAGCCGAACTGGATTTGAAAATCATTGACCGTACCCAGCTGATTCTGGACATTTTCGCCCAGCGGGCCAAAACACGCGAAGGGATTATCCAGGTCGAACTCGCCCAGCTCAGCTACTTGCTGCCGCGCCTGTCGGGACAAGGCGGCAATCTGTCGAGACTCGGCGGCGGTATCGGCGCGCGCGGTCCCGGCGAGACGAAGCTTGAGACCGATCGCCGGCATATCCGCGGACGGATCGACGAGCTGAAACGGCAAATCGGCGAAGTGGAGAAGCACCGCACGATGCAGCGTCAGCGCCGCAAGAAAAGCGGAACGGTGCAGGTTGCGCTGGTCGGCTATACGAATGCGGGCAAATCGACGCTGCTTCGCGAGCTGACGGATGCCGACGTTTATGTGCAGAATCAGCTGTTCGCGACGCTCGATCCGACGTCGAGAATGCTGGAACTGCCGGGCGGCCGCGAGATCGTGCTGACGGATACGGTCGGTTTTATCCAGAACCTGCCGCATAACCTGATCGCCGCGTTCCGCGCGACGCTTGAGGAAGTGAACGAAGCCGACCTCGTGCTGCACGTTGTCGACGCGTCTTCGGACATGCTGAGCGACCAGATGAAAGTCGTCGACCGCATTCTCGAAGAACTCGGCGCCGGCGGCAAACCGCAGATCCAGCTGTACAACAAAAAAGATCTGTGCACGCCGGAGCAGCTGGAGCTGCTTCCGGAAGACGAGCAGAACCTGCGTATCAGCGCTTACGACAAGCAGGATCTGGACAAGCTGCTGAACCGCCTGCAGGAAGAATTGACGGGCGGAACGGTCTCTTACCGGATTCCGGCCGCGCGCGGCGACCTCGCCGCCCAGCTGTACAAAATCGGCGAAGTGATCTCCCAGGAGTTCGACGAGTCCGACATCCTGTACGAAGTTCGCCTGCACACGGGAGAAGCGGAGAAATACGCGCATCTGCTGGAAGACTACAAACTCTAAAACTCCAGATGAAAAAGACGATTCCCCTTCGTATAGAAGCGGGAATCGTCTGACGTTTCGGCGCGCCGGCCTACGGCGTGCAGACCCATCAACGTGCGGACCCATCAAATCGAAAAAAGAAGGACGGAACAACAAGACGATGAGAACTTTTGAAGCGACAATCGAGCAGTGGAAAGAAGAAGCGGAGCGGATCGTGCGCCCCCGCTTTGAAGAGATCGACGCCATCGTCGAGCATAACCAATGGAAAGTGATCGAAGCTTTTCGCAGCTGTAAAGTCAGCGATTTTCATTTTAACCCTTCGACGGGGTACGCTTATAACGACCGGGGCCGCGAGGTGCTGGACGAATTGTATGCGGTCGTGTTCGGGGCCGAAGCCGCTCTGGTGCGCCCGCATTTCGCTTCCGGTACGCATACGATCTCGACGGCGCTGTTCGGCGTGCTGCGTCCGGGCGACGAGCTGCTCTATATGACCGGCACGCCGTACGATACGCTGCACAAAGTGATCGGCAAAACCGGTGACGGCACCGGCTCTCTTGCCGATTTCGGCATCGGCTACCGCGAAGCTTCCCTGACGCCGGACGGCGAAGTCGATTGGGACGAGGTGGCCCGCCAGATTACGCCGAACACGAAAGTGATCGGCATCCAGCGTTCGCGCGGTTACGCGTGGCGCCTGCCGTTTACGGTGCAGCAGATCGGGGACATGACGCGCAAAGTCAAGGAACTATGCCCGAACGCGATCGTCTTCGTGGACAACTGTTACGGCGAATTTACGGAGAAACTCGAACCGACCGAAGTCGGCGTCGATCTGATGGCCGGTTCGCTGATCAAAAATCCGGGCGGCGGTCTGGCGGAAACGGGCGGTTATATTTGCGGGCGAAAAGATCTCGTCGAATTGGCCGCGTATCGCTTGACGGCACCGGGCATCGGAGCAGAAGTCGGCGCGATGCTCGGCACGACGCGCGGCATCTACCAGGGGCTGTACATGGCGCCGACGATTGTCGGGCAAGCGGTCAAAGGCAGCATTTTTGCCGCCGCCATGTTCGAACTGGCCGGCTTTGCCAGCAGTCCGGCCTGGAACGCTCCGCGTACCGACCTGATTCAGGCGGTCGTGTTCGAGCGGCCGGAGCAGTTGATCGCGTTCGTGCAGGGCATTCAGCTCGCGGCAGCGGTAGACAGCCATGTCGTGCCGGAGCCGTGGGACATGCCCGGTTACGAGAACCCGGTTATCATGGCCGCGGGAACTTTCATTCAGGGCGGCAGTCTGGAATTGTCGGCTGACGCACCGATTCGCGAGCCTTACATCGGCTACATGCAGGGCGGTCTAACTTACTCCCACGTGAAGTACGGGGTACTTAACGCTCTACAAAATCTGTTTGATCGTAATTTACTGTGAGTTAATCTAACACATCATTGACGCTTCCTATCAGGATATGTACAATAAGAGAGAGAATAAGAAAAGTACATTGGAAGGTTGATGCATAAATGGGCGACGACATTCGCAGAAATATGGCCTTGTTCCCGATAGGGATTGTTATGAAACTTACCGATCTGTCCGCGCGTCAGATCCGATACTATGAACAGCACAGTCTGATCGTTCCGGCACGTACGTCCGGCAATCAGCGCTTGTTCTCGTTCAACGACGTGGAGCGGCTGCTGGAGATCAAGGCCCTGATCGAAAAAGGCGTCAACATCGCCGGCATCAAGCAGGTAATGAACCCGGTCACCAAAGAATCCGAAGAAGCGACCGTCCTGAACGCGGCAACCGAAGAAAAGCGCAAAGAACTTTCCGATTCGCAGCTTCATCGCATGCTCAAGCAGCAGTTGGTCTCCGGCAAGAAACCGGGCCAAGTCTCGTTGATTCAAGGCGAACTGTCCCGCTTCTTTAATAGAAAATAAGAAACACCGGCATTTTGCGCGTCGATTGGCTTCTTCGGGATGTTCCGGGATGCAGTCTGCGCGCGGAGTGCGTATACTTAAGAACGTAACCTATCACAGAGACGAAGAGGAGAGGGTATCTTGAGTTACAACAAAGAAGACATTCTGCGTATTGCCAAGGAAGAAAATGTTCGCTTCATCCGTCTTCAGTTCACCGACCTGCTCGGCGCGATCAAAAACGTCGAAATTCCGGTCAGCCAACTGGAAAAAGCGCTCGACAACAAAATGATGTTCGACGGTTCTTCCATCGAAGGGTATGTCCGGATCGAAGAATCGGATATGTACCTGTATCCGGACCTCGATACCTGGGTCGTATTCCCGTGGGTAACCGAGAACCGCGTCGCGCGCCTGATCTGCGATATTTATCTGCCGTCCGGCAAGCCTTTCCCGGGCGACCCGCGTGCCGTACTGCGCCGCGCGCTCGAAGAAGCCGAAGAAATGGGCTTCAGCGCGATGAACGTAGGACCCGAGCCGGAATTTTTCCTGTTCCGCACCGACGAGAACGGCAATCCGACAGACGAGCTGAACGACCAGGGCGGCTACTTCGACCTGGCTCCGATGGATCTCGGCGAGAACTGCCGCCGCGAGATCGTCATCACGCTCGAAGAAATGGGCTTCGAGGTCGAAGCTTCCCACCACGAAGTGGCTCCGGGACAGCATGAGATCGACTTCAAATACGAGAATGCGATGAAAGCGGCCGACCAGATCCAGACGTTCAAACTGGTCGTCAAGACGATCGCCCGTCAGCACGGCCTGCACGCGACGTTTATGCCAAAACCGCTGTTCGGCATGAACGGTTCGGGCATGCACTGTCACCAGTCGCTGTTCCGTGGGGGAGAAAACGCGTTCTACGACGAGAGCGACGAGCTTGGTTTGAGCGAGACGGCCCGTTATTACATGGCCGGCATCCTCAAGCACGCGCGCGCGTTCGCGGCGATCACGAACCCGACCGTCAACTCCTACAAGCGTCTCGTACCGGGCTATGAAGCGCCTTGTTACGTGGCCTGGTCTGCCAGCAACCGCAGCCCGATGATCCGCATCCCGGCATCGCGCGGCCTGAGCACGCGGATCGAAGTCCGCAACCCGGACCCGGCAGCCAACCCGTACCTCGCTCTGGCCGTTATGCTCAAGTCCGGTCTGGACGGCATCCGCAGACAGATGACGCTGCCGGCTCCGATCGACCGTAACATCTATGTCATGTCCGAAGAAGAGCGGATCGAAGAAGGCATCCCAAGCCTGCCAGCCGATCTGAAGGAAGCACTCAACGAACTGATCCGCGACGAAGTCGTCGTTCAGGCGATGGGCGAACACGCCCTGACCCACTTCTACGAACTCAAGGAAATTGAGTGGGATATGTACCGTACGCAGGTCCACCAGTGGGAACGCGATCAGTACATGACGCTCTACTAGAAACTCAAACCCTTGGCGCTCTAAGCGTTGAGGGTTTTTCTTTTTTTGGGCACTTGCATACGGAACGCCCTATATTGCCTGCGTGCCCACAAAATGCCCACAAACTTTTTACGAAGTCACTTTAGAAGGTGATCCGTAAACAATTCGAACTTCTTCATATTACGATCTTTGAGTTTTTTGGAGATGTGGGCATACACGTCTGAAGTGATTTGAACACTACCATGACCCAGTTGCTCTTGAACAAACTTAATGTCAGCGCCAGCTTCCAGCATAAGGACAGCATACGTATGGCGAAGCGAGTGGATAGGAAGCTCTGGCAGATCTGCACGGTGACAAATCCGAGAGAAGGCATTGAATAAGGAAGACTTTGGCATGAAATTACCATTGGTGCGACAGAAGACGAGATCCAGATCATGGTGGTATAGCGGACCCATTGCCTCTCGGTTTCTTTGCTGCCACTCCTGGTGCTTTCTTAAGTCCTCCATCAAAGCTGGCGGAACATGAACGAATCTTTTGGATCGATACGTCTTAGGATCGCCAAAGAGTTCACTCTTATCGGCTGCTGTGAAATCGAGGGTTTCATCGATACGAAGCTTCTTTTGTTCCCAATCGATATCAGGCCATTTCAGCGCGGCAGCTTCTCCTTTGCGCATCCCCGTTCCAATCATGCTTTTAAAGAAAATCCAATAGATGTAACCATACTTCCAGGTAGCTTCTAAAAATTTTGGGATATCTTCTGATTCGATGAATTGCACTTCACCACGATTTTTCTCTCCGCGTATCTCTACGCCATTACACGGATTTTTCTCAAGCTTTCCAAGTGTTACTGCCTTGTCCAATGCGTTGTGCATTGTAGCATGAATTAATTCGATGGTACGGCGGCTGTATCCACGAGGTCCGAAATGGTTGAGAAACTCCTGATACATAATTGGTTTTACATCACGAAGCGAAATCTTTTTGAAATAGGGAACCAGGTGATTTTTGATATTATTCTTGTGTAATTCATAAGTGTTTTTTCGTACAGTGCCTTTCTTGTATTCCTCTAACCAAATGTAAAGAAAGTCGGCGAGTGGAAGATCACTTTGCTCATATCCGGCAGCAAGTTGTTTTTCTAATTCGGCCGCGGCAATTTGCGCAGCCTTTTTCGTTTCGAAGCCTCGCTGTGATTTTTCACGAAACTTTTGTGTGAATGGATCTTTATATCGGATTCGAAACTCCCAGCCAGCATCGTGCTTCTTAAAGCTTGCCAAATCAGCACCTCCAATTTAAAATTTTTACATTACAGAACGTGCGAAGGTATTCTAAATAAGTATCACCTCCTCAAAGGGAATGTATGTTCGCTAAAAAGGCAAAAAGGTGCCCTGCGCAGCTCCGTCTTCGAGAACTACCCTATTTCAAGCACCTCAACTGGATCGAACCCAACAATGAATTTATCGTCGAACCGTTTGTATAAACCGTACTTGTCGCGGTATCGATCAACAGTCTCTTGCAAAAATTCCTCTGTGACACCCAAGTAGGCAGCCAGGTCGTTCCGGCCACTGACTTTCGCTTTATGAGCCTCAATGAAGCGGCACAAAGGGATTGCCCGGCCATGTCCCCATTGTCGCGCCCGCAGCTCCTGTCGTCTGCTGACGACGTGTCGTTGATCTAATATATTGCCGACGCTAGTATGATGATGCCCCAGTTCCTCGACCATCACACAGCCTTTCTCTGTATAAGTCGGAATAAACTTATTTATCCAAATGATCTTATCGCTATAAAGACCTTTGGTTCGTGAGGATAAGGGTTTTTCGTATGTATGGATATTATGTTGGGTATAAGCTTCGTCTAATAGTTCTTCGTAAAGCAGCACAACGATCACTCCTCGCGGTTACGCTTCGACTTTACAAATGCTTTGAATGCCTCGATCTCTTTCTGTTCTTCCTCTGTAAAATCTTCGCCATCGTGATGGGCAGCTATTGTTTCAATTTCTACATGTTCTTCACGACCGAGCAAATAGTCAGTACTGGTATTCAATTTATTAGCGAGTTTTAATAAAACATCGCCTGGTATATTCGTTATTTTACCTCGTTCATAATTAGAAATATTAACTCGATTCATATCCAATGCCGCAGCCAGTTGATCTTGAGATAAGCCTCTTCGCATTCTAAGTTCTCTAATACGTATTCCTGGATGATCCAAAAAAACACCACCTAAATTAAATAGTAATTACCGCTTGCGTAATTCATAGTTACATGTTATCATCAGTTACGAAAGGAGGCGAAACGTAAATGGCAGTTACTCAGAAACGTACAGTGCGAGCAAAGTTTAAGGCGCTTCGTATTGCTAAAGGCACTCAAAAAAAGGTTGCTGAAGATATGGGAGTCACAGAAACCACAGTTCGCAATCTTGAAAATGGTCATTCCGATCCCGGCGTAGAGCTTGTCTTTGGTTTCGCGAATTACTTTGGTGTTAGTGTTCATGATCTCTGGCAAGATCTTGAACAGAAAAGCGCTAAAAGATTCACAACCCAACAAAATCATTATAACGCGTAAGCAACACTTACGCAATCGTTTGTTACTATTTTTTTGACTTTATAGTAATTATCAGTTACGTAACAGGGGGTTACAAATGAAGAGCCTCTTAAAAGTTGAAATTGATCCAGTTGAAGTGAAGCGTATGTGCCATGAACAAATAGGTGAACTGGTCAAAGCGGCCGATGCGGAATATGCCTTCTGGGATTCAAAAGAACTTATGAAGCGAACCTGTATGAGCTGGAATACCATCCAAGATATGTTCTTCCATGATCCGCGCTTTATCAAAAGGAAGGTCGGACAGAAGTGGTACTTCCCGGCAAAGGAAACACGCGAATTCCTCCGGCAATGGTTGTTGGAGCAGTCGCCTTTTTAAGAAGGAGGACCTATGGCAAACTCAATTATCGAAGAGCAGTTGGCTGGCATGTACAATCTCGGATGCAGCCCGGTCACAATCAAATCTGCGGTGAACGACTTCCGCCAGATATTGCGTTCACAGCCGGAAGAACTCGCGTTGTTGGACGATCTGGAAGTGCGCTATGTCAAATCATTCGAAATCAGGGAGGGAGATGAAGAACTTGAAAGCAACTCAGACAGTGAAAAGCAGCTTGGAATACGAAATACGTAAGATGTCCCGCAAAGGCATAAAACCTTTGGGGATTCGCCGGCGCATTGATCTGGCTCGACGGTTTTATCAGAGCGAACCGGAAATTCTGCAATTTCTCAACGTGATCGAAATGCAGTACGTGATCAAGTCGCTGGGAGGGATCGCACTTGGATAAACTGCAACTGGTAGAACGCGCCGGCGTGTTTTACGCCGACAGCCGCGACGTCGCCGACATGGTAGATAAACGGCATGATAATCTGTTGCGCGATATCGAAGGTTACAAAGCAGTCTTGGATCAATCCTCAAATTTGAGGACTGCCGACTTCTTCATCGAAAGCTCTTATGTTAGCGCGGGCCGAGAGTATAAAAGTTTCCTGCTTACCCGACGCGGATGCGACATGGTTGCGAACAAGATGACCGGCGATAAGGGCGTACTCTTCACGGCCGCTTATGTCAGCCGCTTCGAGGAGATGGAGCGTGCAGCGAAGGCAGATATTTCGCAGCTCAGCCCGATCCTGCAGGCGCTCATCCAGACGGAACAGCGACAACTCGCGATTGAAGCGCGACAGCAGCGCTCGGATGAACAAATCGCTGTGATCAAGGAAACCTTCCTGCAGCGCGATGAGCGATGGCGCGACCAGATGAACGGCATGCTGAACGCCGCGGCGAAGCGCACAAACGGTGATTTCCGGGAGACCCGGACGGAAAGCTACCGACGCCTGGAGCAACGCGCTCATTGTGACTTGAACAGACGCCTGAGTAATATGCGGGCCCGGCTCCAAGAAGACGGCGCGACAAAAACGAAAATCGAAACGACAAATAGACTCGATGTCATCGAGTCGGAGCCGCGGCTGAAAGAAATCTACACGGGAATCGTGAAGGAACTCAGCATCGGAACAATCTTATAGGAAATGGAGCGGAACGCATATGGAACGAATCGGAACGCAGATCAAAGGAACGGACGTAGCGCTGGGAGGACCGAAGACGGAAGGATTACTGCGGAGGCTGGCTGCTTATCATTTGCAGCGCGAAGAGGTGCTGGCAATGCAAGGGAAGCCACAGAGAGCGCGCGAAGCACATCGGCAGTATAAGCGGTACCTTCGGAATGCACGGGCGGCAGCGGCGGCACGGGCGCATCTGGAACGCGGCGAACAGTGCTCAGGGCCGAAATGCATCCGGCAGATCGCCGGAGAAGGTATCCGCTTCAAACACGATGGAAAAGCGTTTTGCAGCCGTAACTGCATGCAGGCGCACTTTGACGGCATAGAAAAAGGCCGCGTTCGCACCGCGGCCCTGATCTAACACACATATAAACTTTGTACGGACAGATTAACACAATTTGAATTGGGGTGCAATATGGCTCTTTCGGAAGACGTATTTAATCGGCTGGACCGGCTGATCCGCGAGGAAGAGATCCCGGGATACCTGGAGAATATCGACAAGTTTCAAAGAGAGTCGCGGCGCTGCGCGGAAAGCACGGCAGACGGGTTGATGAATAAAATCCACTGGCTTACGCAGCAACTCGTGCTCACCGGCCGGGTGGCATCCTATCTGGAATTGGAAGCAAAGCGCGCATATAACGAGCGGGTCCGCATTTTCAACGAGGCTCGGCAGAATGCGTCTCGTGGCGACAAAGAAGCAGCTGCACAACTGGCCGTAACTGATCTTCGCGAAGCTGAAGCGCGTGCAGAAAGCCGAGCGGAGCTTTGGAAGAAAGAATATAAGTCTCTGCAAGAACATATCTATCGACTCCGCCTGCAAGCGCGGCAAGATATGGACATTCACCGGGCGGGAGCTGAGGGCGCATGAATATGCCGTTTCGCCCTTGTCCGAAGCCTTCGGCGGCCAAACACAAGCCGGTCCGTGTTAAGCCGACTCAGCGCCAAATGGGCGAGATCAGTAAGCCGGTTGATCGCGAGCTGAAGCACCGCTCCCACGGCGTCTGCGAGTGGTGTGGCCGCCGCCCGGCAGCAGAGCGGGCCCATTTGACAGGACGAGGTCATTTGGAGCACAAGACAACGGCTGTCGACTTGGCTCACGTATGTACAGAATGCCATCGGGAGCTGGACGGCACAGAAACTGGCATCCGAGCACGCCGGCTGATCGCGACGATCGTCAACGCAGAATTGCAACGCGAGCGCGGCGGATAAGCGCTCGCAGGGAAGGATGAATACGTATGGCGGATGAGATTTACAGGATTACGAAACAAGAAAATTATGTGGTCATGGACCGTAGGTTTCTGCACAACAACAAGCTTTCTCTGAAAGCAAAGGGATTGCTGGCTTATGTGCTCACCCTTCCAGACGATTGGAAGTTTCATATCGAAGAGCTGGCCAAGCACAGCACTGACGGAGAGAAAGGACTGCGCAGCGGATGGAAGGAACTGATCGAGAACGGATACGTCAATCGTGTTCCAATCCGGGAAGGGCAGCGCATTGCTTACTGGGAAACGCAAGTCTTTGAACATCCGTCGCTCAATCCTCTACATTCCGAAAATAGGCAAATAGAGAATCCTCTACTTTCCGGTTCTGTACATGTACAAAAGCTACATGTAGATCCTGTACATGTACAGGATCGGCGACTACTAAGTATTGATCTTTTACCTAGTATTGATTCTACTAATTCTTCTTCTACATCAGAGCCGGTTAAACCGGATGGACTGGAAGAAGAAACGGTGTCGGACGTTTACACTCAGGTTTTTGGAACGTTCGCTATGACGCCGCTGTTCACTGGATTCGTCAAGGAACTGAAGCGAAAAGGGCGCACAGATCGTTTCGTGATTGAGCTTCTTCTCGAAGCCGGAGAAAGTTCGAGCGGCAAACCGACCTTGAAGTTTGTCAGGGCGATCGCGGACCGCTGGCTTCAGGAAGGCATCGAATCCCGAGAGCAGGCCGCCACAAAGAAAAGTGCCGGATACTCGCCGGCCCGGCAGCCGCCGAAAAGCAGCGGATGGCGGCCGAGTAAGCCGGACCTGCCTATCGTTCAAAATGATCCGGAGCAGAGCGGCGTCAGCGACGAGGAGTTTGCAGAGTACGTCCGGCTGGCGGAAGAGATGAAGGAGTCGAAAGGGGCGGGGCCACGTGCTGGAGACGAAGAGTAGCGCGGAGCTGGCGCAGATCGCCGCGGACACCGCGCTGGACTACGACATCCGGATCGCAGCGCAAACAGAAATCTACCGGCGGCAGCGGCCGCCAGAAGGGACGAAAGATGCCAAGAGCAAAAATGAATGACGGCATGATCTTCGAAACCATGCTGAACGTGACCAACCAGATGTACAACAACCGGGGGGAGGCGGTCGTCAATAAACGGCCGACGCCGATCAAAATTCTCCAAACCCGGGGCAACCTGATTTTGAAGGCAGCTTTCGACGGACGCTCGACGGTCGATTACGACGGCGTCGTACAGGGGCGCATGATCACCTTTGAGGCCAAGTCAACGATCGAGGAAACGCGCTTCGATCTCAACATGATTGCCCGGCACCAATACGACTATCTGAGCCGCTGCGATGCACAAGATGCAATCTGCTTCGTCCTTGTATTTTTCATCAAGCGGCAATCGATCTATCTGATTCCATACGAGCTGCTGAAAGAATATTGGGACGCCGCGGATGCGGGCGGGCGGAAGAGTATCCCGCTCGTAGATCTGGAGCGGCGAGCACACAAGTTCGGCACCGCCGGCCGGGCACCAGTCGATTATCTGCCTCACGTGAAAAAAATCTGGTTCGAAGGGTAGGCCGGGGATGGTCAGCGGCCGCGGCCCACCTCAACCAAAAAAGGGAACATAAGATCTTATTTCGAATAAAATATCCAGAAAGAAGGAATGAAAATGGCAAGAAAGCTCGATCCGTCCAGAATGGCGGACGGCGCGGTATCGGAGCGCCTGGAACTCGAAATGCAACGCGTACTGGAAAATGTGGCTGACCCGAACACCCCATGGAAGAAGAAACGGAAAATTCAGCTTACGATCACGATCGACCCGAATGAGAAGCGGGAGCTGGCCGCGGTAACGATCGACGCAAAGACGACGCTGGCGCCAGCAAATGCAATCCCGGCCACGATCATGATCGGTACGGACGGCGCAGGCAAGGTGGTCGGCAAAGAGCTGCTGAGCGGAGAGCCCGGTCAGACGTACATGGACAACGACGGCCGACACCGCTCCGACGTTGGAGAAGAGATCCAGCCGGAAGCCGGCGAAGCAGAGAAAAAAGGCAACGTAGTCAAGTTCAGCTAATCCAAACCAAAAAGAAAACGGAGTGAAATCTCATGCCAATCGAAAAAGAAGCATTGAAATATCTGGTCGAACTGCAGCCGAACGAAATCCTCGAAGTCAACGGACAAACGTGGTCGACGAATCCACTCAGTCTCGTTCCCGTTGCGCAGCCGCGGCCGCTCACCATCCATAAGCTGTCCGGCTTGGTCACCTACCTGATCGATAACTTCGACGAGCAGCCTCCGGTCTTGATCCAAATCGAAAGCCCATCGAAAGTGAGCGTGCTCAGTACGTTCAACGCCGACAAACAGCGGGACGTGCTGATCCGCGCCGAGGCGCTTCTGCCGAACATCCCATTCGAGTCTTTCCAAGGGGTCGAGAACTTTAATATCCTGCTCCAATCCTGCTTCGTCGAAAACGAAGATCGCTCGAAAGTCCTCCAAGTTGTCGGCAATGTCCGGGAAGAAGAAGTTTTGAATTTCGGCGACGACGGTGTAAGCCAGCAGGTGACGGCATCGGCCGGTGTACGAGTCGTCGAGCAGGTTAAGGTTCCGAACCCGGTCAGACTCAAGCCGTTCCGTACCTTCATCGAGATTTCGCAACCGGAGTGCCAATTCGTCTTCCGGATGCGTAAAGGCCCGCAGGCTGCCCTCTTCGAAGCCGACGGCGGCGCTTGGAAGTTGCAAGCGATCGCCTCGATCAAAGAATACCTGGAAACAGAACTGTCCCAGCAAATCGAAGCCAAGCAAGTGTTCATCATCGCGTAAATCCCCATCTCACCTCATGCAAACCGAGCGGCTCCGGCCGCTCCCCATTCCACTCACCGAAGGAGCGATCTGCATGCCCAATGCAAAAGGCTGGCTCGACCGCGAGGAAGTCTTGGCAACCCGTAAGCCCGTCCTGGTCCCCGGCGATCACAGCCACGGCGAGTGGAAGGGGAAGCGGCCGGAGAACTGCCTGCTGCTGCCGAAGTCGCGCTGCGCGGAATACGGTTGCCCGGTCGAACCGGGCGAACTGCCGGCAGCCTACGGATACACCTCGAAACCGAACGATCTCTACCGCTACATTCCCTTCTACGCCCGGTACCCGGGCATGCTCGACTACGAAGCGCTGGACGCCGAATACCTGCGCCAGCTGGAAAGGATCATCAGCCATGAACACGAATCTCACGCGAGCTGAGGCCGTCGCCTCCGGCAAGCCGATCGCGCTGCCGCAGACCGAATATTTTTACGCCGATTTCTTCTCCGGTGCGGAGTGGATTGGAGAGAGACCGAAAGACGTGGTCTTTCTCGGCCGAAATCACGTGGCTCTTCAGCGGAGCACCCGCCCGCTGGCTGAGGGCGAAGAGCCGATCGCTTACGTGCATTACGGATACAACAAATTAGAGCGCTGCTTCAAGCCGGTCTACGGCCGACACCCGGACGAGCTGGACCCGACCTGCTTGAGCCGATCAGAAACGACGATGTATGTCCGGGTGCTGATCGCCGCCGGGCGGACGATCGGGGAGACGGAGAGCGAGCGACGCGTGCGCAGATTGCGAGAGGACTTGAGCTTCGCTCAGCGCGAATTGAATCAGATTCTTCGTGATTCCGACGAGCTCCCCAAACATTGGGCCTACCTAAATCAGCGTAACGATATGGCAGAGCGGATCAACCGGAGGAGGATCTTGCGCGATGAATT
Source organism: Saccharibacillus brassicae (assembly GCF_006542275.1). Classification (NCBI taxonomy): domain Bacteria; kingdom Bacillati; phylum Bacillota; class Bacilli; order Caryophanales; family Paenibacillaceae; genus Saccharibacillus; species Saccharibacillus brassicae. The sequence goes on along the minus strand of NZ_CP041217.1, from coordinate 5,487,635 downwards.
GCGAGCGGATCTGGCGCTTGCAGAACAAGAACTGATCAAGGAGGCAGAATCATGTCCAAGACCTACGGAAACGAAATGACCGAAGCCGCACGCCTCACCAAGCGCGCCAAGAGCGCAGCGTTGAGCGCGAGCCGGCTCGCCGACCGGGCGGCCAAAGAGCGGCGTATGGAGCAAAAGCGAGAACGGCAGATCAACCGGCTGGGCCGGAAGCTCTGCGCGGCTGACCGCCGGCTGGCGAAGATCGCCGAGGCATGGGCGCGGCCGCCGCGCTGGACGGATGCCATCTGGCGCCGCCGGCAAAATAATCGCTGGGCCGACGCCGCCGGTAGACGGAGCGCGCTCGCGGCGGAGCTGATGCGGCTGGGAGGCGGTAGCCATGAGCCCAAAGCGCAGCGCTGACTGGCCGCGCCCGCTCTGGAGCGCGGCGGACATTAGCGAGATCCATATTGCCTGCGAGGACTACGACTTCGCCTGGACCGACAAGCAGGTGCAGCGGTTCCTGGAGATGTGGCGATCCGGCTTGACGATCCGGCAGATCGCGGAACATTTCGACCGCGATCCGGACGAGGTCGTATTGCTGGTGATGGATCAAGCAAAGCTCGGAAATATCAACCCCCGGCCCGGCGGAATACTCGGCGCGCTGGGAGCCTGAAAGGAAGGATAGATATGACTCCAAAATTCGAAGCAGGTGCGGCCGTCCGCTGGACCAGCCAGAGCCAAGGAAGCACGAAAGAGAAGGTCGGCACGGTGCATGCGGTTGTGCCCGTCGGTGAATCCCCGATCGATTACCTGACCAAGCCGTATAGCTCCGCGCAGATCAAATTCGACAAGCTGATCAGCACGACGTCGTACGTTCGATACCTTATTGCCGTTCCGCGCGGCGGGCGATCGGTGAAAGTTGATTACTACTGCCCGCGGCCGGCGCTGCTGCAAGTAGCTGATCGGGAATGAGCCGGCTCGAAGTCGTCTTCGAAATCAGCGACATTCTGGACCGCGAGTGCGCGGTCTGCGAAAAGCGGCGGGAAATGCAGCGCATGTACCAGTCCAAGTTCGCGACGATCGACGGCTACTGCAATCAGGAGTGTCCGGTCGGTAAGGTTCTCCAAGCGCTTGGGCAGCAGTTGAACCAGATCCGGGCGCAGGCGTTGGCAAAATCCGAATAAATTATTCCAAAAACTATTCTGGAGGGATCTGCAATGGCAAAAAAGAAACAACCGGCTCCACATCGATCCGGACTGCAGCCGGGCGACACCGTCGTCATGCACAACTGCTACGAGGCACCGAAGCACGACGGACGCATCTGGACGGTGCGTTCGGAACCGTGGGACTTGTGCGGGACCGAGGTCGTTTTGCTTGAAGGATACAGCGGTGGATTTTCGACGGAAAAGCTGGCCCGTGCAAGAGTGTGACAGCGCAATACGATCGAGACGACCCATATTTTAGCGACGTGCCTTACGACATCATCCATGACAATAGCGGCCGGACGATCGGCGAGGTCTTTGTGACCGCCGAGTCCCTGCTGCCGAGGGGGGAACGCGAGTGGAGCCTGCAAACGAGTCGGAAACGATCGAACCGAAAATCTGGCGGGAAGACATGCTCACCCCGGAACAAGCGGAATTTCAAATTTCCGGGTACGAGGAAGTCTTAGCAAGTTCGATGGAGGATCTTGCCAACTCACGGAGGCAGATCGCGGAAGTCGAGAAGCAGTTGTTAAAGGGCAAAAAAATCCAGTATACGGAGAAGGATTTGGAATACTTCAAAGAACGAGAACGCTGGTGCGCCTCCGATGTCAAAAAGCTTGAACGTGAGCTGAATGAGAGACGGCTCCTAGTAAGCGGGTGGACCTGGAAGCAAATATACGCTCAGCGGCAGCCAGCCAAAGAACCGGACGAGCTGACCTTATTTTGAAAGGACTGATCAGCATGGAAGTTTGGATCAAATACAAATGCGAAAACTGCGGTCGTAGATTTCAAGTGTGCGAAGTACCGGGCGACGAACTGGAAGAACCGGGTTGTGTGGAATGCGGCGGCACCGATCATGAACAACTGCCGGATCAACTGCGCCGCGGCGATGCCGTTATCATGATCGGATGCGGAGAGGCGGAAGAGCATTCCGGCAAGACCTGGTACTGCCGAACGGACGAATTTTACCACGGCGCGGGCAAATACCAGGAAGGCATCGTTTTTTTGGAAGGGTACAGCGGATCGTTTAAGACTCGCTTCCTCCAGAAGATCGAAGAATAGGGGGACGATCATGCAGGAAATCATCGTAGACAACTTCGCCGGCGGCGGCGGGGCCAGCACCGGGATCGAGCTGGCAACCGGACGCAGCGTAGACGTAGCCATCAACCACGACCCGGCAGCGATCGCCATGCACCGGGCGAACCATCCCGAAACCGATCATTATTGCGAATCGGTCTGGGACGTCGACCCGCGGGACGCGGCCGGCGGTCGACCGGTCGGGCTCGTCTGGCTATCGCCGGACTGCAAGCACTTCTCAAAAGCCAAAGGCGGCAAGCCGGTAGAAAAGGCGATCCGTGGGCTGGCATGGGTGGCCGTCCGCTGGGCGGCAACGGTAAAGCCGCGCGTGATCATGCTGGAGAACGTCGAGGAGTTCAAAACGTGGGGGCCGCTACTTGAAAACGGCTACCCTGATCCGAAACAGAAAGGCCGGACATTCAACTCGTTCATCAACGCGCTGCGCCGGCAAGGGTACGAGGTCGAGACGCGCGAGCTGCGGGCATGTGACTACGGCGCACCTACGATCCGCAAGCGACTCTTTCTGGTCGCCCGGCGGGACGGCCGCCCGATCGTCTGGCCGGAGCCGACGCACTCCGCGCCGAACAGCCCGGAAGTTCTGCGCGGCGAGCGGAAGCCGTGGCGGACGGCAGCAGAGATCATAGACTGGTCGATCCCTTGCAAGTCGATCTTCGGCCGGAAGAAGGAATTAGCCGAGAATACGCTGCGCCGGATCGCGCGCGGCATCGACCGCTTCGTCGTGAACAATCCGCGGCCATTCGTGATCAAGGTCAACCACAAATATGACCAGTTTCGAGGGCAGGAGATTGATCAGCCGTTCCAAACGATCACCGCAAAGAACGGCTGGGGAATCGTGACGCCGTACATCGCCCGGATCGGCCAGACCGGATTCGGCGGGGACCGGCTGCAGTACGAGCTGGACGACCCGCTGACGACGATCACGACCAAGGCGAAGCATCTTCTGATTGTACCGCATGTGACGAAGTTCCGCGGCGGCGCCGTGGGGCACGCGGTCGACGAGCCGCTTCATACGGTAACGAGCGGGGCGGGGGCGGCCCGGCCTGCGGGTGCAGCGCACGCAATAGGTATCGTGTCGGCCTTTCTGACCCAGTACCACACGGAGACGAAGGACAATGCGCCCCGCGGGCAGACGCTCGACCGGCCGATCCTGACACTTGACGCATCGAACCGGTACGGACTGGTTACGGCGCACGTCGCCCGGCATTTCGGAGAATCGGTTGGCAGCCCCGCGGACACGCCGCTCGGCACCGTGACGGCCGGTGGTGGCGGAAAGAGCGCGGTCGTGACGAGTCATCTGGTCAAGCTGCGCGGCACGTGCGCAGACGGGCAGCCGGTTACGGAGCCGATGCCGACGATCACGGCCGGCGGAACGCATGTCGGCGAAGTGCGGGCGTTCCTGCTGAAATACTACGGCAGCGCGGACAACGGTCAGACGGTCGACGAGCCGCTGCATACGGTGACGACGAAGGACCGCTTCGGCTTGGTCACGATCGAAGGCATCGACTATCAGATCGTCGACATCGGCATGCGGATGCTGGAACCGCACGAGCTGTTCGCCGCGCAGGGCTTTCCGGAGACGTACACGATCGACGTTGACGCAGACGGCAAAAAGTATTCCAAGAGCGCGCAGGTCGCCCGCTGCGGCAACGCCGTGCCGCCGCCGTTCGCAAAAGCTCTGGTCCAGGCGAATCTGCCAGAAATGTGCGTCGGAGCCGGCAATGCGCTGGCGCTTGAGCGGTATAAGCCGGCGGCTGGTCAGGTGGCATGGAGCCTATGAGCGGCGCCTACTGGGTCACGACCGAAAAAGGCTACCACGCCACGCTGGAGCTGGCGGAGCGGATGGGTACGCCGGCAGCCCGCCAGGTGGCCGATCTCTTCCGCCCCGGCGAGCCGCTGCGGCCGCCTTACGACCGCGAGGTTCCGGCCTGCTGGGTAGACGACGGCTGGGTTCGGCTGGCTGAGCCAGCGCCGCCGACGGATGCCGCAGAAGACGTTCAGGTAGCCGGCAGCCCGCCGGCTGATGGACAAGTCGTATTTTCATTCTAAGGAGGACCCGAGATGGCAAATAAGATCACCGGCCTTGCGCCGGCACAGAAACGCTTTATCGACCTGTTCCAGCCGCTCACATACCGGCACTCCGCCTGGCAAGTGTGGAGCGACTTCATCGAGATGACGGCCGTCGCCATCGCGAATCGGACGGACGCCCGCCGGCGCGCCGTGCGCGAAGATCGCTACCTGAGCCTGATCGGCAAATATGATCCGGGCGAGCAGGCTGTCTTCCCGCGGCTGATCGGTTCGATCGCCCTGGCGCTCGAGGAGAATCCAGAGCAGGACTTCCTCGGGGACCTGTTTATGCGGCTTGAACTCGGTAGTCACTGGAAAGGGCAGTTCTTTACGCCTTACTCGGTCTGCCGGGTGATGGCGCAGATGCAGGTCGTAGACATGCCGGCGCGGATCGCGGAGAAAGGGTTCGTCAGCGTGAACGACCCGGCATGCGGCGCAGGTGCGACGCTGATCGCCTTCGCCAACGAATCCCGCTCCCGCGGAATCAACTTTCAACAGCACGTCCTCTTCGCTGGGCAGGACATTGACCAGACGGCCGGGCTCATGTGCTACATTCAGCTATCATTCCTCGGCTGCCCGGGATACGTGCTGATCGGCGATTCCCTACGGGAACCGGTAACCGCCGCGGCGCTTACCGGTCCGAACGTTTGGTACACGCCATTTTACTTCACCTCGACTTGGCATTTCCGCCGGACTTTCGCCGTGTTGGACGCGGCGATCGCCTCGATGCCGGCGCCGCGGGAGCGGAAGGGCGGAGAGATCGAGCAGCTGACACTATTCTGAACGGGGGGAATGAATCGTGAACGATAAAGCTTATTACGTAGATACGGTTTACGGCGACAAAGGCGAGATCGTATTCGGCGAAAAACGCTCTGATGCAATCTATCATAGCGAGGCATACAACGAAGACGGACGGTCATGGACGGATATCCGCGCTGTACGCCAGCCGAAATACGATCAATTCGCCATTGAGGGAAGCGGAGTGCCGAAATCAGTGCTCCTGCAGGGCGGCTGGTGGTTTGAATGCTCGGGGATCAACGAGGACGGCCGGCGCTGCTGCAAGCGACTTACAGCGGAGGACGACCCGGTGATCGAAAACGAAGGCGTTTACTGCCGCGGCGGATGCTACGGGCGGCACATGGACAAACAGGCGGTCAAGTAAGCAGAGCCGCTGACACTATTTTGAACGGAGGAATGAAGCGATGAAGTTCCCAATGAAAGGTAAGCAGATTGACCCACAGTACATTGAGCGCGTCGCGCAGCGAGTGAACGCCACTTGGCACGTCACGAAAAGCGAAGTGAATGCGGTGCTGATCGCAGCGATAGCGGAGCTGAATCCAAACCTAGCGAAAGACGACAAGGTAACGCATCGGACGCGGAAGGGACTCGGCGAAGGCAAAGTAGAGCGCCTTTCGAAGAGCGGCCGCCGCGCGCAAGTCTACTGGCCGGAAAGCAAAAATCCTTGGGACCGGAAACACGGCGGGATGTATGACGTCGCCAACCTGATCAAAGTAGAGCCGGCCGAGCCATGAAAGAGTCGGATCTGTACCAGCCGCTCAAGCTCTACCTGGAGCGGTTGGGATATACGGTGTACCCGGAGATCGAAATCTCCGCGGGCCGGCCGCGGGCGGACATCGTGGCCGTAAAAGACGAAAGGCTGCTGATCGTCGAGATGAAGACCAGCTTCGGCCTAGCCGTGATGGAGCAGGCCGATCACTGGGCCAGCGGCGAATACGCGCACCAAACGTATATCGCGGTGCCGTGGCGGGACCGCTGGCAGGTGCCGATGATCGCGCAGCGGGCGCTCCGCCCGGCGGGCATCGGTGTACTGCAGGTGGACGTACGGCAAAATCCAAACGATATAGGTGATCTGGAAGAAAGATTTGGCTGGCTCGATGGACTGCGCGCGGAGAGAATGCGCGAAGACACAGCGAAAGCCCATCAGTTTTACGAGGAGCGCCGCGTTCGCGTTTGTCTGGAAGCGGCCGCGAAGTCGGAAGCGCCGCAGGCCCGCCGCATCCTGGACGTGCTGACGCCGTACCATCTGGCCGGGCCGGACGCCGGCGGCAAGGCGGGCGGCCACATATCGGCGTATCGCGTGACGATGATCCGGATCCGCGAGTATCTGGAGCAGCGGGCGGACTGGACGACGGCGAGAGAAATCGAGGCGAACGTCGAGACTCATTTCCAGGCTGCAGACAATTCGGCCAGTATCAAACAGGCGCTGCTCGCTTGGGAAACCGGCTGGTGCGAATCCTGCAAGATCAAAAACAAACTGTATTTCAAAATCAGATGGGGGAGCGATGAACATGTTCACAAAAAAGCAGCTGGACAAGATCGGGAAGAAGCATGACGGCGCAGTGGAAGTCGGCGTTTGGCAGTACGCAGACGATACCGTGACTGGCGAAATCGAAGTCTACTTCTTCGGCTATCAAGCCCACGGGAAGCCGGGGCGGATCAGTGATGGGGTGATCGCGATGAATCGGCTCACGGACGAGCGGCAAGACCGGCCCAAAGGCTACTGGCTGGCCCATCAGTTCGAAACGTCGCCAGGCTGGAACGTATGCTTCATGGTTTCGGATCGCTGGCTCAAATCCCATAAGGGACTCGCTTTCTATCAGGCGGCATGGGAGCAGGAATTCAAAAAGGCTCAGTGATCGACAGAAAATATTTTAAGAGGAGCGGATAAAGGATGGAAAACGTGAAAGTGAATTTGCACCAGAAGAAGCCAAAATATTTTGAAGCAATCGACGGAAAGTATTTCGCGGACGGGAAAGAAGTTTCGGCCGAAGAAGCAATCACTATTTTGGTAGAAGCCGCAGAGGAACTTGGGTATTGGTGCCAGGTTGCCAAAGACATCCTGCCGGAAGAATGGTTCGAAGAAGTTCAATTAGTTTACGCAGATCGTCCAGAACTCGCCGCGCAAGAAGTCCTGCAGGAGTCGCGCCCGGAGTTAAAAACAGGCGATACGGTGACACATGACTCGAATCCTCGCTGGGGGAAAGGCGAAGTCAAAACGGTATCGAAAAGCGGGAAGACGGCTGACGTTCTTTTCGAACACGCCGGATGGACAAGCCCGCGAGTAAAGAATCTGACCAAAATCGAATGATCGGCCGCGCCGTCATGGTATCGCCGGCCGTCGCGCTGATCGTCGTTCTTGTAGCGGGGATCGGGCGGCTGGCATGGGAGGGGCTGACGGTTCTGATCAGCTTCATATTTTAAATCAAAGGAGCGAACAAACGATGAAGAAATTTTTGAGGGTTACGATGCCCGACAATTCGAGATGGGACGTGCCGGCGGAACTGATTGCTAAAAACCGCGCTGCTGATTACGCAGGCCAAGATACGCGCTCTTCCTCAGGGCCGGAATACGAAAAAGAGTTCCAAGCGGAATTCGAATATGCGATGACAGATGCTATTGAGCTGGTGGACTGGGCGACGGACAACATGAACTGGGAAGACGTTGAAGCGCATGCTCAGCGTGTCGCTCAGCAAGACCATCCAATCGATTATCAAGAAGGATGGGTCAACGGCGAGAAAGAAATCGTCGAATACGATCGCCCAGACCTGGCGACGAATACCGCGGGCATGCAAAACAAATTCATCGTCGTGAAACGAACGGACGTTTCTGAGTTTCTGCCTCAGGTGCTGCAAGATCAGCAGGAAGACATTCTGCGTGCGATCGAAGTGAACCAGATTGTGCAGCAGGTTACGCCAGCAAGTACCAAAACGTACCTGGTCGTCAACACCGACGAACCGTACGCCGACGAAGTCATCGCGATCCTCAAGCGGCACGGTCACTGGGGATAAACCAACACGCCCGGCTAAGGCCGGGCATATAGCATATAAGGAGAGATAAAAAATGAAAACAGAAAAACGATACGCGGAAGTCGGAGAACGAATCTTGATTGTGAATACGACGCCGGATGAATCTTTCGACGATTACGAAGAAGGCGATATCCTTACCGTAACTGGACACCGGGACAAACAGGAAGGAAAGGTGCTTGTGAATGTGCCGGGGTCCGCTTCGGTATGGCCGCACGAATACCGGGTCATTGTAGGGGAGGAAACAGAGGTATGAGCGTCCACGACCTGAAAATCCTGCCGGAGTATTTCGCTCCGGTGGCGAACGGCGATAAGTTGTTTGAAGTTCGCAAGAACGACCGCGGATTTAAGGTAGGCGACAGGCTGATCCTGCGTGAGTGGCAGGCGCAACCGAAGACATACACGGGCGGCGAGATCGAAGCGGTAGTGACGTACGTCCTTGATAACGAGCAATATCTGCAACCCGGCTACGTCGTGCTGGGAATCGAAGTCTGGGAGACGGTGTGGGAATGAGCCAAGAGAGAACAGAGCAGCGGTTCACGGATCAGCAAATGCGTGATGCCTTGCAACGGTTGATCGAAGGTAAACACTCGCTGCATATCCCGCCACAGCCTGATGACGAAGATTTTGTGATCACCGCCGCTATCGACGAAGCTTTGAAATCTAGGTCGTATATTGCCGGGCTTAAAGCGACAGCGCAAGAGCTTTTCGAGGGAAGAACGAACGATTGGGCGGAAATCGAACGCCTGAACGCCGTAATCGCCGACAAGGAAGCGCAGATCGAGAGTACAGAGGGGCGGTCTACGGATGTTCTGGACGATAACTCTATCGCGTGGAAAGAGGTCGAGCGGCTGAATGCTGTGATCGGCGAACTGAATGAGAAAATGCAGGCGCGAGATTATATTATCGAATCAGCTCATAGAGCAATAAAGTCGGCAACGGATCAAGGTGACAAAATGATTGCGATCCGCGACGAAACAATCCGCGATCTGACGGCGAAGGTGCAGGAGCGGGACAAGTACATCGAATCCCTGACTGCACGGCAAATCGCATTTGGCGCCGATCTGGACACGCGGGATAAGGAGATCGAGCGGCTGCGGGCGGCGTTGGAGTCAGTGCAGTCGAACGTAAGAGCCGTATTCCATTCATCTTCGGTCGGGTCTATCCCGGAAAAGTACGCTTCCGTCGCGCTTCACACGATCTGGGCAGCCCTGAAAGGAGCGGAATAGAGATGCCGAGAGTCTATATCGATCCTAAATATGTTGACCTGGCGAAGAAGAACGGGATCGGCGAAGGCACGTTCCGCAGCCGGGTGAACGGCCGCGGCTGGTCGCCGGAGAAGGCCGCGACTACGCCGATTCAAAAGGCCGGTAACGTTTACGGTAAATGGAACAAAGGGAATGAGGAAAAGACGGATGACGAGATCGACTATGCCCGCCGCAAGGAAGTGCCGATCGACGTCCAGCGGAGTAGCCAGCGCGGCGTGAAGATCGAATTCTGGAGCCAAGAAAAGATTGCGGCGCACCTGGCAGCGATAGGGCCGGACAAGAACTTCGAATCTGCCCAAACGAAAAGCTCGCAGATCGACATTTTCGCTCCGCAGGAAAAACGATACGCCAGCGGGCACTACGATAGAAAAGGCAGCAGTCTATAAAATATATGTAAAAATAATTACCTGATAAATTCATAATAGAAATAAATGAAGTCCTAACCTCGGAAAAACGGGATTTCTATACAGCAAAAACCCCGCATGCTTTGGCCGGCTCCGCGGGGATTGGGTAAAGATTCGTCTCACGTACTCATTTTATCATAAGGAGACGTGAGACGTTCATGAATATAGTAGAGCAAATTGAGATTTTTCCGGCGGTTACAGATGACGAGAAGCGAGCCGTACGTGCGTTGCTGGAGCGATACCCTCGGATGAAGACGATGTGCCTGGCGATGGAGCGACGGACCGAGCGGACGGATCGGGAAGAGGAAGTCCGGCGCGTTTACCAGCGGATGATCGACGACATCCATACGGCCATCATGTTGATCGTTGACGACGAGGTGCGGCTTGTGTTGGAGGAACGATTCTTTCGCTCCCGGACGTACAAAACGACGATCTTTCGATTCGCGAGCATGAGCGCACGTACAATTGACCGTCGAATCAATGAAGGAGTTGAAACGGTCGCAGAATGCCTCAAATTATGGGGACATAATATTCTTTCAAAAAAGGATTAGAAATAATTTTATTGAAAAGATGAGTGTGGATTATTTGAATGCTAGTTATAACGCTATCAAGGAATTTCTTTTTCGATTTCTTCTACAATCGTCAAGTGTCTATGTAATTCATTCTTCTTAATTTTGGAGGAAAACAAATAGATAAGAGCCACTGTAAAAGCAAGAAATGCAATGTTTAATGTCACGTTAAAAAAGTCAAGTCCAGCAGTGAAGTTTGAAAATATGTCTTGAATAGATTGGGTCGAATCATTAAGTTCGTTTTTATTACTATTAAGAAAATTTAAATTTGCTACACTTACAGTTGCTACAAAACCCATTGAGGCAAGTGCAATTGCAAAGACCGTTTTTGTTAAAATATCTAAAATTTTAGATCCTAAATCACCATCAATATTATGTGATTTCAAACTCAACTTAATCATTTTAAATAATTCGGGTTTATCACGCTTAATTTCTTTGTAAGCTTTATATCTAGAATGAGTTTCCTTATAGTGCTTAAATAAGGGGGGGGTTGTTTGAGAAGAGTAAACTGCAGTATCAGTAAGTGGCTTTTTGATGCTTCTTAAAAACACTATGCAACTTGCTACTTCCAACACAATTAAAAGGATAGCAGCCACTAGGGGTAATGCTAAAATATAATTTTCCATTATACATCCTTCTTTCTTTATTTTAATTTTTCATCGGCTTTTAATGCTTGCTTGTTTATACTGGTTTTTGAGAAATCGAGAAAAGAATGGATTAAATGCGGAATTACAGTAAGGGACATAGGGAGCAGCGCTCCCGGGTGTCCCTGCTATCCCTTATCCTGGCAGGACTCGTCCATACCGAGTGGAGCTTTGTTTCTGGCTCCTATGCACGGGTGTGAGCGCCTCAAAAGCGCCCGCAGAGTTCGCGGTGGTGTGGAAGCGGGGAGCAGGGGTAAGATCACCTGAAAGCCGCTCCTCCCGACCGGCTAAAAATATAAGTACGGGAACGGGTGAACTTCAAGCGAGGGTACGGTAAGGCGCAGTATGGGGCTGCCCCAGCGGAGAGTCCGCAACCGATCCGCCCGATCGAGATAGAAATACGGGCAAGTCATCACCAGCTTCGGGCTGCTGACGGCAAACAAGCGGAGTACTGAACAAGAAATTTTATCCCAAAGGTACGCTGCTATCTTTTGTGAGGAGTTTTGTACAGGCTATGATTCGGCTATCACGCTAATGATGCTGGTTCGATTCCAGCGTTCATCATTTTCTTTAAAATAAAGGTCTTCTCTTCTTTTTGTAGAAATAATCTATTTATAACTGCGAAAAGAGGTGTTTGCTTTGTCAGATAAACTTGATATGGAAGAATTATTAACAGCGATAAAACCTATGTATACCGAAGTGACCAAAAAAGCATACCATGAATTCTCTCAAGAATTCTTTGAAAAGACTAAGAGCGAAGAATTATTGATTGTTGTTCTAAGATCACATATTTTTATAGAACACGAAATTGAAATCCTGTTAAGGAATTTTTGTATAGATGTTAAGAAGACTAAGCTTCAGTTTTATAGCCAAAAGCTAGATTTGATAAATAGTACAGGCGTTTTAAAAAAGGAATTGTATGATAGCTTGAGTTTTGTTAATGAGATTAGAAATAAATTTGCACATAGGCTAGATTATAAATTTGATGATGAAATATATAATACTCTCTACTCTAAGTTACCTGAAGATACAAGGGAATCGCTAAAGAAGGAATTTGCTCCTAAAAAATTGCGCTTAGACAATTCTGGTTATCTACTTGCTATGAGACATGTGCTCTCTTCGCTTTGGGCTGAATTAAAAGCCATGTCTCTTGATTTGTGGGGACGGAAAACATTTGCTTTAGATATAGACGAGAAGATATATGAAGATGCTAGGTTTTATCTGCAAAAACATATTGAAGAAAGTAATCAAATTCTAGAATCCTCAAAGTCTCAAAAAGATTAAAAATAAAAATTATTTAAAGACGCCACTTTTAAGGCGTCTTTTTTTCGGAGGTGGTGACATGTAGTGCCAAGAGAAAGATATCCAAATCATCGAAAATCAGAGACAATGCAAATAATATTGGAGCACCAGACCATTTGGACAGATTAGGGAAGAGAAAGGGAAGTACGCACACCCACGGGTAGTCGAAGACATCGACACGGCCGTACACCTTATTATCGATGAAGAGGTTCGGCGTGTTTGGTGGAACGACATTTCCGATCTCGGAGATACAAAACGACTATCTTTCGTTTTGCCAGCATGAGTGCATGTACAGTAGATCGCCGTATCGACGAAGGAGTAGAGACAATCGCGGAGTGTCTGAAGCTTTGGGGACACGAAATTTTAAAGACCGATACGTAGTCGGTCTATTTTTATGCTTGCTGATTTGATAATATTGGAATAAAAAGAGGTGATTAGTTTGTTGCTTATGGATGTTACAGATGCTGACCGTTTAAGAGCGTTAATGACTTTGATTCAAACAGGAGGCACAATTTTAGCTGCAATTATAGCAGCAAGCATAGCTGTTCATGTAGTCGGCAAACAACAAGAAGCTCAAAGGAAAAACGAAAGAGAAAAGGAACGGATTCAAGAAATAAAACACGTTTTAAAGTGCTGTGACCAAATATATCTATCGCTGACTCGTACACAAGAGTATTTTTCGCGTTTGCATGAATCTATCACGTTCAGAATTAATTTTGAGAATCAATTATCAGTAGAAAATATTCATGAGACAAAGAGGCAAGTGCATTTTCTGAAAGAAAACATTATTCAAACGTATAAGTGGTTTGAGCAAATAGAAGAAGAACACTTACCGCCAGGAGATTTTTTTAGATATTATTTAACGATAAAAGTTCAATTGGAAAGCATGATCAATATTTTAGAAATAAATTTAAATGGAATAATAGAAGAACGAGAAAAAGCGGTTTTGGTAATTCAGGTTATAGATAGTCACCAAAAAGCTTTCCGTTTTTCCTTTCTTGCTCTGGTTGATGAAGCACAATTGTTATACGAGGAAGCAGTAGAGTTAAAAAGTATTTACACAAAAACTAAGCCTATTTCCCTTTCCATCGATCGTAATGATCCGTTTGGCATGAACAGTAATTTCGAAGGTAGATCAATATAGCCCGATAAGGAGGAGCAGTTTGTGAAGGGAAGACTTAAAAGCTTTTTTATAAAACGAGTGGATATTGATGTGGAAGAGAATGTGGGATTAAAAGCAACTGAAGAGATAAAGCTTTTAAATGTTTTCTGTACAGTGTTCATTGTTTGGATAGCATTTGGCGTTGCGATGTTCTCTTATGACGATAGAGGCACGTTCGGGGATATGTTTGGATCAATTAATACCCTGTTTTCGGGTTTTGCTTTCGGAGGCATCATATACACTATTTATCAGCAAAGAGCAGAGTTTAGGTTGCAGCGAGAAGAACTTCGGCTTCAGAGAGAGGAAGTGGCCAGAGCGAATGAAGCTCTACAAGAACAAGTCAAAGTAACAAACGTACAGAGATTCGAGAGTACATTTTTCAATATGATTGACCTGCATAATAATTTAGTGAAAGAGTTGGTAGTTTCCGAAGAAGACCTTAAGCTCTGGGTGATTACTAAAGACCACGATAAAATATACACAGGTAAAGAAGCTTTCAGTTATTTATATAATCAATTCAAAGACCAAGAAGTTAGAATGAGAAAACTTACAGAGGAAGAGCGGGTTGATGCTGCTCAATTCTATGCGATTCGCTCAGAGGCAATGGGTGAAACGTATCTTTCATTTTTTAAAGATGCAGAGAAAAAGATCCAGCCATATTATAAAAATTTACTCAATATGATCTCTATAATTCATGAGAATAATTGGATTGAAGATGAGGAGAAAAAATACTATCTACGAATTCTGGAATCCCAACTATCACCAGACGAATTACTAATGTTGTTTTATAAAAACATGACAAAAAAAGGAGGAGAAATGAGGAGTCTCACAAAGAGATATTCGCTGTTGAAAGATATACGGGGCGAAGATCTGATTTACGAGGAAGATCTAATAATTTACAATAACGCTGAGTGAAAAGTTGACGGTAAGTTGACGGTAACATAGCGGCAATATGACGGTGGTTCACGCATACAGTAAAAGGCACAGGGATAAAGTTTCCCTCGTGCCTTTTTTTGTGTTTTTGGGCAAACGAAAGCCCCGCTGCCGGCCAAAGCTCACGGGGCACACAAGCAAGCATTTTCCTAACCATTTTACCATAAAAAGGACCGGTGAGGGATTATGTTAACGCAAGAAACCTATGAGGAAGTAAGCTTTAACGTCAATGATTTGGGTGGAGCGACGGCGCTGACGTACCGTAAGACCCGCCTCGCCGCCCAACGATCGTACAACAACACGAAAGAGTCCGCGGACTCACTGAAAGATAAACTGATTCAAACGAAAGATGCGAAGTCAGCACTCAAGCTGCAAACGCAGATCGATGCCCTGGAATCGGAAAAGAAAGTGCTGGGCGAAATCATTTCGGATTGCGAATTCGTCGAGGAGTGGATAGTTACAGGGCGACGTCCGGGCGGGAAGCGCGGAATCGAACGTCGAGCCGCCTACGAGCGAGAGAAGCTGATGGACCCTACGCATATGCAGTCGTTCGTGCATCCGGAAGGCTGCGGCAGCCCTTCAACGATCGGCGACACGGAGCGTGAGCGAATCGAAGCGGCGATGAAAACTCTCAGCAAGCGGGAACGTGAATGCTATACGCTGGCTCATGGAGAATGCTATAGCTTGTCTGAGATTGGAAAGTTGCTTTTTATCTCGAAAGCAAGTGTTCAGGTCCACGTTCGAAATGCACAACGCAAAATTTCTAAATATGTTCAGTCGCAGGAAGGATTGGTATAATAAGACGGCAACATACAAATATATTTGATGGATTGGAGGAATGAGCGATGACTCACGAAATCGGAGGAAACACGCCAGGCATTCAAGGCGTAGGCGGAAGCGCACCTGGTATTCACGGAGCTGGTGGTGGTGCGCCAAGCACTCATGGATCAGGCGGATGGTAAGAAATATTCACGGAATCGGTGGCGGATCGCCTACTGGTCATGGAGTAGGTGGAGGGGCCGAAAGAGATAATGATACAGATCCGCGTAACAATGGATCGGGTTCCGGAGCATTCTAAGTGATAAGGCCTAGCAAAGACGCTGGGCTTTATTTTTTTGTCTATTTAAAAAAAGTCCCTCATACGATTGCCCTCTATAAGTGAGAGCCATAAAACGAAATTATCTTATGGAATTTCGAAAGGCAGCGGACTGGACTGATCTCCGGTGATCGTGAAAGCCGCTGCCGTCCATTAAGCTTAAACTACAAGCAACTGAATGTAAGTCTAAAAAAGGGTAAAACTTCCTCCTGTCGAATCTTAATTTGATGAGAGAGGAGGTGCAAAATGCCCAAAAACAATAATCTTGAAAAACAACTCAAAGCATTCGGAAAGAAAGTTGCCGCCACAAGTGGTCCGGTATCAATGGGAGTGCTCTTCAATGACGATTTCATTTCACGAAAGACAGATTTCGAAAACTCAGAAAGCTTTTTTCAAGCTGTACCTGTAAACCTCGATTCAGAAGAAGAGTATGCTAAATTTGATGAATCTGAATTGGATACTTTTATAGCTGAGCACAGCAAGTTCAATAGCTGGAAAGAATTTATGCAATCGGCTGCAACAGAGCAGGTTATAAAAAGACTTAAATAACTGATTTAAATTCTCGAATTATCGCATCAAGAAGAGCTGCCTATAGGTAGCTCTTTTTTTCTTGCAAATATTAGTTCAAATCGAAGGAATGATAACTATGAGTGAACAACACAGAAAGAGCGTTGAAGGAGAATTCGTCGAAATCGGCAGCGGCAACAAAGAGGAAATGAAAGGCCGACCGACTATCGGGCAAAAGCCATCGGTCGCCCGCATCGTGCATTACCAGAGCTACGGCAC
Organism: Saccharibacillus brassicae; assembly: GCF_006542275.1. Lineage (NCBI taxonomy): Bacteria > Bacillati > Bacillota > Bacilli > Caryophanales > Paenibacillaceae > Saccharibacillus > Saccharibacillus brassicae. Next base: position 5,471,304 of record NZ_CP041217.1, on the reverse strand, counting down.
GCCGGGTGGCGAATTCAAAAGCGAACCGCGCGCAGCGATCGTTACGGCTGTAGAAGACGAAGAACAAGAGATCGTCAGTCTGTGCGTATTGAATCCGACCGGCCTGTTCTTCAATCAGCACGTTACCCGCGGCGATCAAGGCGGGCAATGGAACTGGCCGCCGCGCGTATAACAGTAGCCCGACAGTAAACAAACCAATCCGAACCGGGGGTGGTGACATGTAGCAATGGCGAGAGAGCGGGATCCGAGGCGGGCGATCGCCGAGCGGCTATGGCTGGAGAGTAAAGGCAAACTCGATTTGGTAGAGGTTGCGCAGCAGTTGGAGCTATCGGCGGGAACAGTCCGTGGGTGGAAAAAGAAAGATGGCTGGGAAGACAAGCTGGCCGGTGGGGACTCCGGTTCAGCGAAGGGCGAAAAGAAGAAGCAAAAGGCAAAAACGAAGACAACGGAACAGACAAAGATCGCATCGGAACGTTCCGTAAAACGATCGGAACGTTCCGATCGAATACGGAACGTTCCGATCCCAGAAAATTCACACCCGTGGGAGCAGGAAGAAGAGACGGATTCAGGGCCGGCTGGGCCTGATGGATTGACCGATAAGATGCGATTCTTCGCGAAAGAATACGTGCGGACGATGAACGCCACGAAGGCGGCTATGAATGCTGGATATTCGAAACGATCCGCATATTCGATCGGTTCGGAGAACCTGAGAAAACCTGAAATTCAAACAGAGATCAAACGACTACAAGGCGAGCTTTCTGACGAGATTGGTTTGGACACCCGGCGAATCCTCGCTGAGTACCAGAAAATCGCGTTCGCGGACATCGGAGATTACGTGGAATTTGGACAGAAAGAGGTGCCGGTCTACTTGGATTTCGGGCCGCTTCTGGATGAAGACGGCGATCCGGTCACACGTACCGTCAGCTACGTCGCTTTTAAAGAGGCCGACGAAGTAGACAGCAGCTTGATTCAAGAAGTCAAGATGGGGCGCGACGGAGCGAGTATCAAACTTTATAGCCGATTCGACGCACTCAAGCAGCTCGAAAAGCATTTGGGGCTGGAAGCAGAAGCGAAGCGGCTGGATATCGACAAGAAGAAGTTGGAAATCAAACAGCTTGAAGGGAATGGCGGCGATGAGGATCTGCTGATCGATGAGTGGGTGAATGGGGTGGTAGACGATGATGGAGGCAACACCGCGGCCGCAGACGAATAAGCAAGCGCTCGACAAGCGGCGTGCCGCCTTCAAGAAGCGCATCCCGGTTTATCGCAGGCAACCGGTTCTCTTTTGCCAAGAGATTCTCGGCTTCGAGCCGGATGAATGGCAGGCGGGGGCACTGAATGATCTGGCGGAGCATCCGCGCGTCTCGATCCGATCCGGCCAAGGCGTCGGTAAGACTGGCCTTGAGGCCGCCGCGACGTTATGGTTTCTCTCGTGCTTCCCATTTCCGAAGGTCGTCTGCACGGCACCGACGCGGCAGCAACTGCACGACGTTTTGTGGGCGGAAATCAGCAAGTGGCAGAGCAAGAGCCCGATCCTCAAAAAAATCCTCAAGTGGACGAAAACCAAAATCTACATGCGGAATTATGAGGAGCGCTGGTTCGCCACCGCCCGGACCGCCACGAAGCCGGAGAACATGCAGGGATTTCACGAAGACAACATGCTATTCATCGTGGACGAAGCGTCCGGCGTCGCTGATCCGATCATGGAGGCGATCCAAGGCACGCTCTCCGGCGCGAACAATAAGCTGCTGATGTGCGGCAACCCGACGCGTACGTCCGGCGTGTTCTTCGATTCCCATAACAAAGACCGGGCCGATTACCGGACGCGAAAGGTTTCCTGTCTGGACAGCCCGCGGACCAGCAAAGAAAATATTGCGATGCTCAAGCGGAAATACGGTGAGGGCAGCGACGTTTATCGGGTTCGCGTCGAGGGCGAGTTCCCGCGCGGTGAGTCGGATTCGTTCATCGCGCTCGAAGCGGCGGAGTTCGCTTCGGAGCACGGGCGAGCCGAGGTGACCGGCACCACACTGACCGTCGGGTGCGACGTCGCCCGCTTCGGTGACGACGAAACGTCCATTTACGCGGCAATCGGGCATAAGCTTGTAGGCCAGCGTCACCATCACAAGCAGGACACGATGGTAACGGCCGGCTGGGTGATCAGCACCGTTCGCGGCGTTTTGGACGAAGGATACGAGATCGATCGCATAATCATCCGCGTAGATGACACGGGCGTCGGGGGCGGCGTGACGGATCGCCTGAACGAAATCATCATCGAAGAGGGACTGGACTGGGAAGTCGTGCCGATCAACAACAACGGTAAGACGCTGGACGAACACTATGCCAATTTGGGCACGGAGATGTGGGGCGCAGTCAAAACGCTGCTTGAACAGAATATGACCGATTTCATCGACGGAGAGATCCCGCCTTTTGCACTTCCCGAGGACGAAAAGCTGATTGCGCAGCTCACGACGCGTAAATGGAGCATGACATCCAAAGGCAAGATCAACCTGGAAAGCAAAAAGGATATGAAAAAGCGCGGCGTGCCGTCTCCAGACCGCGCGGACGCGTTCGTTTTGACGTTCGGTGACTATCTGGTCGAAGCGGAAGAACGCGTCATGCTGCCGTCGATCGGCGGGGTGGCTATGAAACGTCGCTCCTGATCGAATCAGCGGCACGGAAGGGGGTGAGAACTTGAAATGGTATGAACGCGCCGCTTACGCGCTAGCGAATGCGGTGCTGCCGGCTTCCGTAAAGCGGCAAATGATGGGTGCCGGGCGCATGACGTCCGCGCGAAACGCGTCACATTCCTGGGGGATGTTCGATTGGTTGCCGCGGAAATATCAGCGCGCCCATGAAATCGACATGACCAAGCTGCAAAACTATACGGCCGACGAACTGCTGGAACTGCTGATCTCCACGCATCCAGACGTTTCGTTTGCGCTTTACAACTATCTGCGCATGGGCGACACGCCACTGACACTGACGGCGAAGAAGGCCGACGGAGATGCAGATAAGCGCGGCCAAAAGCTGCTGGACGAATTGAAAGCGATGCTCAACACGCCGCTGCCGTCGCCCGGCTACCAGCACGGCCGCTCGCTTGACAAACTGGACACCATCCAGCGGATGATGATCATGGTCCGCGGGGCATGCGCTGGCGAAGTCGTGCTGAACGACCGGTGTACGGACGTCGTCGACATCGTGCCGGTCGACCCTTCGACGATCTGGTTCCGCCGGGAAGCGGGTACCGGGCGGCTGGTTCCATGGCAATACGTCCGAAATCCGCTCCCGCTTGTGGGAGAAGAGTGGTTCGGGAACTACAAAAAGATCGATACGCCGACGTTCATTTACGAAGAATTCGATCCGATGGTCGATGATCCGTATGGCCGGACCCCGATGCTGCCGGTACTTCAGGTTGTTTTCTTCCACATGCAGGTTTTGCAGGATCTGAAAGCGGTCGTACACAACCAGGGCTATCCGCGCTTGGACATCTCCATGTTGGAAGAAGTCCTGATCAAGAACATGCCGAACAATATCAAAAACGATCCGCAAAAGCAGTCGCAGTTCCTGAAAGAACGCCTCGAAGAGTTTGAGCAGCATTTCAGTTCGCTCAACCCCGACGATTCTCTCATCCATTGGGACAGCGTGAAGATCGGATACCTGCAAGGCGGTAACAGCGGGCCGATGATCGATGTGAAAAAGCTGATCGATATCATCGATACGCAGATGGCGACCGGCTTGAAGACGCTGCTGACCATGCTTTCTCGGCATCAGGGATCGACAGAGTCGTACAGTTCGATCGACACGAAAATCTATATCAAAAACGTGGAGTCCGCGCGGAGCGTAACCAAACGCTTCTGGCAGCGGGCTTTTTCGTTGTGCGCGCGGGTGCGCGGCGCGCAGATCAGGGTCGAAGTCGATTACCTGCCGATTGACCTGCGTTCGGAAAATGAAGTGGAAAAGGACCGGAAAGCGAAATTGGACAATTTCACGGCACTGGAGCGGGAGAAGTATATCACGCCGCTCGAAGCGGCTGAGGAAATCCGTTGGACGTTCGGGCTCAACCCAAAGGTACCAGCCGAGCTGCTGCCGGAGCTTACCGCAAAAAGCGCCGCTCCGCCTGCTACGGTAAATCAAACCGAGGAAGGAGGTGAATAGGACAAATGGCAAATCCAACACCAGAACAATTGACCAAGATCAATCAGCTGGCACTGGTCCCGCTGACCGAAGATAAAGCCCACGTGTTTCAGGCAAAAATCATCGGAACCAAGCGGATTGAGAAATATAAAATGAAGATCACGCCGAACTTTCTGCGCAAAATGCTGGATCAGGTACGAGAAGGTGTCGCGCTGCTGATCGACCATCCGTGGATGAAGTGGGAAGCCCTATCATTCCCATATGGGCGGACGTTTGACGGCCGCATCGTCGAAGAAAACGGCGAGATGGAGCTGTACGGCGACCATTATATGGCGAAAGGGCAGGAGATTGCCGGGATCTCGACGGATCAAATCGCGCTCGGCATCGACTCTGGAACCATCTTCGATACGTCGGCCGGATTCGTCAGCACAAAGCATACTTGCAGCATCTGCGGCGGAAATTACTACGGCGGTTCCGAATGCCAACACGTTCGCGGCCAAAGCTATGACGGCAAGGAATGCTTGGTGCTGGCGGACGATGGCTATCTGATGGAAAACTCGCTGGTATTCGACGGCGGGTACGAAGGTGCTGGCGTCGCTCGAGCTGCACTCTCCCTCCAAGGGGAGGAACAAGCAGAGACGCAGAACATCGACCAATACGATCCGCTCCCACTGGATGCGAAGTCGCTGGATGGCGACGAACGCGTCTTTTATTTTTTCAGCAATAAAGGCGGACTATCTGCTTTCATTCCAAAGCATCAAACCCCGCAAACCAAAGAAGAGCCGGCGAATACGCTGGACAAAGGAGATGACTCTACCGTGACATCTGAAGAACAACAGAAACAAGCGGCGGCGCTTGCAGCCGCGAAGAATCAACTGGGCCGCATCCGCGATCAACTCGGTCTGGCGGAAGACGCAGACGTTATGGCACATCTGAAAAGCCTGACAGCGAAAGCAGCCGATGGCGAAACTTATAAAGAAAAACTGATCGACCAAGCTTGCGGTGCCGGTGTTCGCGCGTTGGGCGAAGCATTTGATGTCGACACGATGAAACTTTCTTTCTCGGCACTTTCGGTTGAACAGATTGAAAAAATCGGTTCGAGCTATGAGAAGCAAGCGCAGGCAGCGCTTGGAGGCGGCGGACGCCAAACGCAAGGTGAAAACTTGGAGGTTCCAGCGGGACTGGCGGGCGCTGGAGCACCTGGTAACCCGCAAGCAGACGCACAACAAACGCCGGAAGAACAAGCAGCAGCCGCAAAGGCACTCGCTAAACAAGAAGCCCGTGGTGCTCTCCAAAGAACCGGCCGCGGCAATCTGATGAAGGAGGACAAATAACATGAGCGATAAGCCATATTACGGCGTTCCGGGCCCGGGCGTAGAGCGTGTCCAGTCGTTTACGGAAGTCCTGGCTTCCACGGACCTGCAAGCGAAAATCCCTGGCGGCGTACTGCTGAAAAAGGGACAGGGCGTTCTGAAAAAAGGTCAGGTGCTCGGCAGAGTTACTGCTGAAGGCGAAGATAAAGGAAAATTCCTCGCTTATAAGCCTTCCGCTACCGACGGCACGCAAAAGGCCGTCTGCATCCTCGATAACGATAAGGATACAGACTATGCCGACATCGGCGCATCCGCTTGGATCGCCGGCATCTTTGAAGAATCGAAACTGACGGGCATTGACGAGGCGGCCAAGACGGCGCTGAAGCTTTGCTACTTCATGTAAGGGGGATAATGAAAACATGGCAAACGTACTCGATCCGCAATTCCTGACCGAAGTGGTTCAAAATATTCGGACAGATATCACCAGCTTCCGGGGGGCGCAGCTGCTCACCAACGGCGTCGATCTGAAGCCGGAACTCGGCATGTCTATCAAATACGACGTAACGTATGACGATACTGGCATGACGCCTCCGACGAACCTGAACGACCCTTCGCCAATCCACAACCCGCCGGTTGTGAAGCAAATGGATTTTACGAACCAAGAGTGGAGAGAGAAAGAAGTCATCGATCGCGAAAAAATGGCGATTCTGCGCAAGCCCGGAACGGACTTGCAACGTATGTGGGCCGAAGATTACATGGTCGAACGTATGGTCGGCTTGAATCAACGTCTGGAAACCCGCTTCGAATGGATGCGTTGGCAGAGCCTTACCGGCAGTCTGGTGATCCCTAAGACGCTGAATATGCCCGCGCGAACGATCGATTACGGGGTTCCTGCCGCCAATAAACCGACGGCTGCAGTTCTCTGGAGCAACACGGCTACGGCAGACGTACTGGCCGACATCGACAAATGGGTGTTGCTGTTCCGCGGGAGCGGTGCAAGAGCAAAGCGCATTATTGTCAACAAAAAGGTCGATATCCTGATCAAGCAGAACGCGAAGATTCGCGAGCTGATCAAGATGTCACTGGGCAAAGAAGTCGTGACTGCAGAATCGCTGGCGGCGATCGTAGACCAAGAGCTGAACGGTCTGGAATACGAAGTCTACGACGGCGGATACATCGACGACACCGGTAACTTCTTCCCGTTCATCCCGGATAACGCAGTAATCATTCTGGGCGAAGGCATGACGGGTTCGATCATTGATCTGGTAACCAGCCCCAACAACTACGAAGACATCTTCCATGGTCACGTAGGTAAGTTCGCGCTGCCGAAACTGATTCTCGGAGATCCGGACCAATGGCAGGTCATCAGCGGAGCTACCGTGCTGCCGCGTCTCAAATACGTCAACCGACATATCATCGCCACTGTGGCGTAAGGAGGGTTTCGCCATGAAAACAGTCAAAGTGCTGGTGGATGGTGTCGGCGACTACAATGCGGGCGACGTAGTTCGTAACGCTCCAGATGGACTTGTCGAGATTGCCATCAGCAAGACAAGGAATGCTGCGAGCGGTCAACTGCTTGCAGAGATGGTCGGCGGGGGTTCGGAAGATGTCGCGGATACAGAGAGGCTGCAATTCGAACTCGACAAAACGCGCAAAGCGCTCGCCGAGTCGCAACAGCGTGAAGAAGCGCTTCGCGCGCAAGTTGATGAACTCAGCAAGCCGCCCGCCGGGCAGACCGGTGAAGATTTGGATGTCCTGAAAGCCAAAGCCAAAGAGCTCAAGATCAAGGGCTACGTCGCGATGAGCGCCGACGAACTGCATGCTGCGATTGAGGCTGCTGGCGGTGATGGGGATGCCAAATAAGATCCTCACGACCGACACGTATCACGAAGAAATCAGGAGTCGATTGGGTGTAAGCGAAGGCGAAGTGCCGGACACTCAGATCGACTCCTTTTCTGTGCTTCCGATTGCGGAGGCGCGGCTGATCCGGACCGTTCCAAATTATGCGGAGCTGATCGGCGATGATCAAATCTATCTGTACGGCGCTGCGATCTGTGCGGTGGCCGCCATGCTCGCTCCATCGCTGTCCGGCCGACTCAAGCAGTCGATGAAGGACTTCGACTTTTCGTATACCAAGCAAACGGTAGATTGGGCCGCGATGGGTGCGGCTTTGCAGGCGGAAGCTGACGGCCTCATCGGACTGATTTCAACCCAAACAAGCGGAGGACTGACGGCGCCGACGATGCACATCGCCGGGCCGACCCGTGCAAAAGAAAGGTGGCAGCGTTGATGTTCAGCGATTTTGCATATCGTCAAGAGCCATGCGAAATCCGCGGCCAGCCCGAAAGGGTTGTGTTGACGCGGAATAAAGACTCAGTGAATCCCGCTGATCACGAGCATGCCTACAAAGGGTTATTCACTCCGAAGTCCATCGTTGAGCCGGGCGATCTTGTCCGGTTAGATCGGCTGGCACCGCTGATCGTCCTTTCTCTTCGCCTCAACACGAGCCGAGACAAGACAACGATCATGGTCGAGAGCAACGGCACGGCGGCCGTGCAACGTCTGAAAAAGCAATACGACAGCAACGACAACCCGATCGGCGAAGATTTCGTCACGATCGTGGAGACGCCGGGCTTCATCCGGCTCGTAAGCGGCGACATGCGGCAGCGTGATCCCGGACTGCTGGCGACAACAACACACGTTCTTCAGGTTCCGATCAACACGGAGGTTCCGCGGCCGAAAGACGGCGGTCGTCCGGCGCGGATCGTGTTTGAGGGGCAATCATTCGAGGTCGCTGTCGTGGATAGCTACAAGTATCCGGGCGCACTGTACGTGCAGCTCACGGAGGATCACCGATGATTACCGGCATGCTGAACGGATACGACTACCAGGGCGCCGAGGCCGCGCTGACCCGCCGCTTGGCTGCCGAAGTCGTCGAACTGACGAAGCTGGTCCTCAACAGTGCGCGGGGAAACATCCGGTATTACCCGGACGTCGCTGCGCAACTGCAGGAGCAGCTTTTCGTGCTGGCCGGTCAAAGCGTCAATGGCGTCGTGTCGACGACGTTTTGGCAGGCTTGGCTTGAGCAGTTCGGCAAAGGCTCCCTGATGGCCGGCCCGGACCTGAACCCCGGTTTGGTTCGGTACATGTCGTCCAGCGAGTGGAACGGCCTGCGGGATCGGAGCAGCCGGGCGATAGTCGGGCGGATCAAAGGCACCTATCGCGGGATCGATGGTGTCGAGCGGAAGTCCGGCGGCGGCCGCGCAGGCGTAAATCTGGAGGAGCTGGCGGCGCAGGGAGAGATCGACCCTGCGTTTGGGCCGACCCCGCCGACCTTCTTCCTGCGGATCGCCTTGCAAAGCAATAGAGGCCGCATTCTGGCGTCCCTGCAGCGCGTTGTGGAGGCTTTCCCCTATCACGAGTATTTCCGGGAGGGGAAGCCATGACGACGCTGATTGACGCCGTACAGAACGCGCTCAAGGCCGATACCGAGTTCATGCAGCTGCTCGGCCTCACTCCCGCGGCGACGGGCGAGCAAATGACTGCTCGATTTACCAAAGGCATGGAGCCCGACATCGTCATATCCGCGGCGACGATGCCACATGTCTGCCAATACACGCAGGCGGGCCGCTTCGGTCCGAACCCGCTCGTGTACGAGGGGAAATTCACGCTCGATTTTTACGCCAAGAGCGCCGCCGCAGCGCGGGCGTTTGGTGAGAGGGCGTTCCAGGTACTGCACGACAAGCGAATCTCTTCCCCGGGGTTCGCTTCTTTTTTGTGCGTTCTGGCTTACGACACGGACGCCGCGACCGGGATCAAGGACGTCAAGATATTCCGTGCGTTTTACGACGTGGACTATCTTCGGATGAACTGAGGAAGCGAGGTGAACGGCATGACAGAAAAAAAAGAAGAGCAGCCGGCAGAAGAAATTGAGCTGGAGAAGCTGATCAAAGAAAAGATCCGCCTGGCGAAGAAGTTGGGCCTGTTGGATGGCGAAACGCCGGTTGAAGGCTATCGGGAAACGAAGGAATACGCACGCTTGAACGAAATCGACGCGCAGCTCTGGGAGCTCGTTTAAGCGTCAACCATACGAGGAGGAAATACAAACATGACAAGCATGAGACCACTGGTCATTGACGGCGTGGGTACGATCGTCGCACGCGAGCTGGATGGAAAGTTAAAGTACGTCGAAGACAAGGTCACGAAAGTCGGTCTGCAGTTGCAATTCGACTGGCAGGGCGTAATGGGTGGGGACAGCGGATACGCTTTTCACTACACGGCCGGAGACCTGCAGGACAAGGTCACTGTCGAAGTGCCGCGGTATTCCCCGGCGATCGCAGACATGTCGCAGGGCGGAACAACCACGCGTAGTGAAAATGTGCTGTTTGAGGGCAATGAATACGGACTGCTGGGGGCAAACGGCTACACCGTAAAAGACTCGGCCAAGTACGAAGGTGAATTCGTAGCCGATAGTGACGAAGTGTACCTGAAAGATCCGGTTACGGATGAACTCAAAGCGCTGAAACGCGTAGCTACGGCGCCTACAGACGAGCAGTACACCATTACAGCCGATGGTAAGATCAATTCTTCGGAAGCCAACAAAGGCAAAGAAATCTTCGTGACGTTCAACTGGACCAAAGCCGGCGTCGAAACAGCCTTCGATGGGACGCGCCGCCCGACCCCGTTCAAACTGACACACCGCTTCGAACTGATCGACGACAAGACCGGCAAAAAAGTGCCTGTTCAGCTGACGATCTACAAAGCACTCGGTGGCGGCACGCTGGATATTTCGCAGGAGCGGAAGAAAGCGAACGTCACAACCATGGACGTCCAGGTCATGGAGCCGGATCGTACGTCGGACAACCCGGAAGGTCATGCAATGACAATCAAATTCGGCATCTAATCGAGCTGCTGCATCAATCCTGATCCCCGCCTATGCCGGCGGGGATTTCTATTTCAAATCCCATATAGATCAAAGGAGCATCCACATGAATGAATTGAAAGATCAAGTACAAGAACAAGCCGATGACCAATCGCTTGACCAATCGCTGAATATCGGTAGTGAAGTCGTACTGGCTGCTGAATCCGAAGAATTCCCTACCGGCATCCAGAAAAGAATCAAGATCGGCACAATCGGTCTGCTGCGCCAAGTACGGAGTAAGGCCGCGGGAGCGCAAGGCATGCGTTTTTCGTTTGCAGTTGGCCGCCCGAAGATGGAAGTGCAAATGATTCAGGGCGAAGAGTACCCACCCGTCGACTTCCCAGCGATCGAAGCGGCTTACCGTGACATGTTCAATCTGATTCTCGTCGACGGATTGTCGGATGCGGAGTACGAAGCTATCGACATGAACGGGCTCGAGGAGCTGGATAAGGTCCTCGATCGATTTCTATAAGGAATCGTTCCCACCAGATCCGGAAGAGCCGGATGACGATGAGGACGAGAACGAGGAAGGAGCTGGCGAATACAAGCCGCCCGGTACGGACTGGATGGGGCTTTGGGCCTTGTGCATAGCTAATGGCATCTCGGACAGCGAGTGGCCGAATGTGACGATCCCCAAAGTTCGTGCTCTCATGAAGGAGCGGCGTCAGTCCCGAGAATTCGAAATCGTGCTGCATGGTGGAAATGTAGAAAACAAGAAGCCCAAAAAGGCGAAATTCTTGTCTGACTTCGGATTCTACCCAGCGCAGGGAGGAGGGAAAACGTAATGCCAGACGCATCAATGGGCCGGGACGTGGTAGGCGCCCGGATCAACCTGGACACCAGCAAGATCCTGCAGTCGTTCAAGGTGATCGATACCGGGGCGCGCGGCAACGCCGATTCATTCAAAGTGCTGAATGGACATCTGGCCGCGGCGGAGAAGTCGTACAAGGCGATGGCGGCCGCTATGGACAAGATCGCTTTGACTTCCGATCAGCGACGAGCCAAGATCATGGCCGAGTCGAACGCTCTCGTGCAGCAGCGGACCGCTCAAGCCGCTCTCCTTACCGCCCGCACGCAGCAGTTCGATCAGGTGAACCGGCTGACGGAACAGAAGATGCAAGCGCAGCAGGCGATCGTACAGCGGCGTCAGCAGCAGATTGAGCAGCAGGAACGCGAACATCAGCAGCGGATGCAGATTCTTCAAAATCGCACGGTTACGACCGGTCAGCAGGCGGCGCGATCGACCGGTACCGGAAGCGACATCGCAGCGCGAGAGCGTGTCCTGCAGGAAGAGCAGAAGGTTCGGCGTGCGATCGAGCAGAACATCCAGCAGACCGCTGCCCGGCAACAGCAGGCGGCGCAGAACTACGAGAAATTCTGGATCAATGCGCTCCGCACGCGGGAGCAGAAGGAAGCGGCCACGCGGGAGAAGGTCCTGCAGGAAGAGCAGCGGATCCGGAACGCCCTTGCTCAGACCGAGCAGCAGGCGCGTCAGATGGGCTCGACGATGGATGCCATGTCCAAGAGCTGGATCGGCCGGCTTTCGGATATGGCGACGCATGCGGTCGTTTTCCACACGATCTATCGTGCCCTGCACGAGGCCACGCAGGCGATGCGCGAAGGTCTGGTCGACATTGAATCGAATATGGCTGGCTACGTGCAAACCAATGAGCATTACTTCGTTCATTTTGAAGAGGGAACGAACCATATGACGATGGATACGAATAAACTCAATGCGGAAACGCAAAAGTTTATTCAGACCGCCCACGAACTTGGATCGAACATCATGGACGTAACGGAGTCTGCGCGCCTATGGGGCCGGATGTATAAAGACGTCAACGTCGTGCAGGAACTCGTCCGGCAGTCGACCAAGCTCTCAACCGTGGATATGGTTGCGCTTGAAGATGCAACCAAATCGATGGAATCGGTCATGTCGCAGTATGGCGTTCACATCCATAGCGCGAATGATGCGATGGTGATCGGCAACCGCGTACTCGATTCCTGGTCTAAGGTCGCGCACGATACGATGGCGCCCGCGCGGGATCTCGGCGCCGCCTTCCAGCGGACCGGTAAGATCGCCGCGGAAACCGGCGTCGGCTTCGACTTCATGAACGGCTTGATCTCTGCCGGTATCCGGAATACGGCGCTGTCCGGGGAGAACCTCGGTAACATGTGGAAAACGGTACTCGGTACAATTCGGACGGACAAAGCAGTCAATGAAATCGAACGTCTCGGCGTCAAGACGAAAGAAGTGGTCGACGGCGTCGAACAATGGCGGAAAGCGGAAGATATTCTGCTCGACCTTTCCATCCAGGTCACGGACAAAAACTATGACCTGACAAAGTCGTATGCGGACATCTCCCGCGGCGTATACCAATACGCCAAGCTGGCCGCTTCCTTGAACGCCGGAGACATCCTTCTGGGCACAGCCGCCTCGATCGGTTCGACAGGCTCTACGATGCAATACCTGACGGTGCAGATGGATACGATCAGCCGGAAGGCGGCGCAGACCAAAACGTCGCTGCTCGAAATCTTCAATACGGCCGGCGAAGACGGACTCCGCCAGATGATCAAAGACGTGCTGGATGGCATTGACCAGCTGCTGATCGGGTTGACGAGAATTCCGACCGGCGTATTTGCGGCGTCCGCAGGGCTTGCCGGGCTCTTCATGGCGTACAAAGCACTTTCCGGGCCGATCATGGCCGTCATGGCCGCGACAAAAGTGCTGATGGCGGCGAAAGTGGCGGATACCGCGGCGACAGCAGCCAGCACAACGGCCACCGGCGCCAATACGGCGGCGAACGCCGTGAATATTGTGTCCGGCAACGGCGTTGTGGTCTCGACCGTCGAACAGACGGCGGCCCGCGGCGCGAATGCGGCGGCTACCACAGCGGCCACAGCCGCTACCGGCGCGCTGACGCGTGCGCAGGCGCTGGCTACGGTTACGACAGCCGCGGCGACAGCGGGGCTGTCTCTGCTGATCGGCGCCGTCGCGCTGTACGCCTTCAAAAGTGGCGATGCCGAAAAGGCAACGCGCGAGCGGCAAGAAGCCTTGAAGGACCAAGACTCGGCCAGTCAGCAGATCATCAGTCAATACCAGCGGCAAACGGAACTGCTGCCTAAACTCGTTCAAGCTCATAATTCCTTGTCGAAGATGATGGAAAGCGGCACGCTCTCGTCGAGCAAACAGGTTCAAACGAAACGGCAACTCGATCAAATTTCGCAAGCCTTGGCTATGACGCTGGGAAAAGAAGGCGCCGCGCAGCTTGAGGCAGCTGGATACACCGAGCAGGCTACAAAGCAGCAGCTCGACAATTTAAATCAGCTGATCTTCAAACAGATGGAAATGCGAAAGGTTTCAATAACCGGTCAGAAATCGGAATTTGAAGAGCAACTGAAAGAAAATGTCGCTCAACTCAAAAACGTCGAAGAACAGCTGGCTGCGCTTGAAGGTAAGGAAGTCAAAATATTTGCAGGACGTACAGATGCAAGCCTGGCGGAAGAACTCCAGATGAAAATGGAGTCTCTGCGAACGGAAAACAGCAAGCTGAATTCCTCTATGGCGGATTTGGATGTTCAGTTTAGCCAAACCTCACTTGAAGCGCTCAATGCTCAGCAGGAGATGGATGCGCTCAGCGGCGCATCCGGCAAAGTCGCTGATACGATGGAACAGGTCGCCGAGGAAGTGGAAGAGCAGACGCGCGCATTGCAGCAGTCGATCAAGGACAATACCTCGGCCGTCGCGGAACTCAATCAGGCCTCAGCAATGGTTTCGAAGAATCAATCCTTCAACGCGCAGGCTGCTGCCGATCTGATCATGAAATATCCGCAACTGGCTTCGGAAATCCGGAAAACAACGGATGGCTGGACATTCGAAGGCGACGTGCTGGAGAAGCTGCGGGATATAAAGATCCAAAAGGCCATCAGCGACTTGAAAGCGGAGCGAGACACAACCCGAGATACTGTCTTGCAATCTTTAAGACGGATCGACGTGTACCAGCAGGAGTTTGCCGCGATTTCGACCTTCGCTGAAGCGAGGCAAAAACTTGCTGAACTGGAACAAAAACAGGTGGACGAACAGAAACGAATGACGGACTTTGCCAAAGGAGCCGCCGAAAGTCTGGTCGGATCTGGGTTTGCTCCATTTACCGTCCTACAAAACCAAATGCAGCGCAGCATGGACGTGCAAGCGGATGGACTTTCCCAAGTTAAAAGCGTGATCAATCAATATGCCGGCGAGCTGCAGTTGAGCAGTAATCAAATTGACGCCATGACGAAGCTGCTCAACGACAACACATACGGCGTCGAGGAAAACGACAAGGCCTCTAAAGACGCGAACAAAACGAACAAAGAAACGAACGAGATCATGACCGATCTCATGAAGACGATTGAAGGCAATACGAAGTCGCTCGACAAGCTGGATTCGGCAAAGAAACGTGTCGCTAAATCGTCGCAAGAAAATTTGGATCTGCTGGAGCAGGAGCGGCAAGCATTGCTGGAGCGGCAAACGCTGTACGAAGCCGGATACGCCGACCCCTCGCAGCTCGTGCCCATCAAGACAGAGTCGACGGGCGGCGGCGCAGGCGGCGCTGGAACGACTGGCCTGAACAATCTGTTCAATACGATGGCGGGGTACGAAGATTCGTTCAAATACGTATACGGCGGCAAGGCGGCATCGTCCTTCGATCAATTTTTGAAGAACGCGGTTGCTGACTGCTCGCAGCTCGTCCAGAAAACGTACAAAGAATTTTTGGGAATCGATGTCGGACGAACGACGACAGACCAGTACGCCAAAGGTCAGAAATTGAACATCAAAACGGATGCGCTACAAGCAGGCGACCTGGTCTTCTTCAATACGACGGGACGCGACCACTCGCACGTCGGCATTTATAAAGGCGACGGAAAATTCTTCCATATCGGTGAGGAAAGCGGCCTCTCGACGCAGAGCATGAGCAATTCGTACTGGTCTGGCAAATATGACGGAGCCGTCCGCTTCCCTGCCGTCGCGAACATGAGCGCTTCGACTGCTTCGGCTACGACGTCGAGTGCGGCAAGTTATTCCGGATCTGCAGGCGGGTACACAGGGAAGTACCAAGATACGATCAATGGCGCCGCGGCCAAATATGGCGTAGATCCGTTCCTGATCGCCGCGGTGATTCAACAGGAGTCCAGCTTCGGAGCGAACGGAATTACGAACGTGATGCAGGTCAACGGCAAGAATAACGCTACGGTAGCGGAAAGCATCAGTGCAGGCACGAAAATGCTGGCCGATCTGCTGGACAAAGCCGGCGGCGACTGGAAGATGGCCCTGGGCGGCTACAACATGGGCGAAGGCATCATCGATTGGTTCAAGGAAACGGGCGGATACAACAAAGCGGACATGATTGCTTATTCCCAAAAGTACGGGAAAGGCAAACGCTATGGCACCGTCAGCTACGTGGACGACATTGCCGCCAAGTATTCGCCGCAGACCGTTACCACCAAAGCCCCGACGCAAAAAGAGCTGGCTGACGCTCAAAAGGGCGCGGACGCCGAACTGCTTCAGATCAGCGATAAGCTGTACGACGTCGATGTGCAGAAGCTTGAAGCCAAACTCGGCATGAAAGATATGGATATTGCCGACAAAGAGCTGCTACTCAAACAGTCCGAACAGCGGCAAGAAGGCATGCGGAAAGATTCAGCCGAGTATAAAGCGGAGTTGGATCGGCAGATCAAGCTCAAGACGGAGATTCAGAAAATCTATCAAGAGCAGCGGCAACTGATCGATAAATCCGGACTCAAATCGGACGAGCTGATCAACAAGCGCCGCTCGCTGACGGAAAAAATCGGCGATATACAGTCCGACAAGGGCGGCATGCAGGAGCAATATGCCAGCGACCAATGGGAAGCTTCGGTCGCCAGCATGGAAGCCAAAGTCGAGCGGATGCGGCAGCAGGGACGCGGCGAGGCCGAGCGGGTTAAAGAGCAGCTGCGCTTTTACCAAGACCAGCTCAAGAACACGTCCCTGACTGAAGAGCAGCGCGCGGAGGCGACCAAACAGGTCTATGACCTGACGCAGCGATCGACCGAGATCCAATTCCAAACTTCGAATGAATTCATCGACAATCAGGCCAAAAAGATGGAGCGGCAAGGGAAGTCCGAAGCAACCATCCTCCAGATGCAAGTATCTGCATACGATCGTATGCGGAAAAGCCAGACGCTGACAGCAGAACAGCGGGCAGAATCGGACGAGAAGTATTACGAGGCTTCGAAAAAGCTCGGGGAAGCACAGTTTGAACACTCGAACGAGTGGATCGACAAGCAGTCCGAGCGGATGCAGCGGCAGGGTAAGTCGGAAGCAGAAATTCTCCAAATGCAGGCAGAAGGGTACAATCGCTTGCGAAAGAATAAGGCGCTTACGGCGGATCAGCGCGCGGAATCCGAAAAGAAGTACCAGGATACGGCGAAAAATCTCACCGAAGCCCGTTACGACCACTCAGAGAACTGGATCGCGAAAGAAGCAGTCCGGATGGAGATGGTCGGCAAAGATAAAGTGTCCGTTCTGAAAATGGAACTGAACGCTTATTTGCGTATGCAAGCGGATAAGACCCGCTCGGCGGCGCAGCAGTGGGAACTGGAACAGAACATTTACAAGTCTCGCGAAGAGCTGGACAAGGAATACTATTCGGCTGCCGAAAAACGGATCAATCACGCGAAAGCGATGGGGCAGTTGACGACGGCGCAGGAGCTGGTCGAGTATCAAAAGCTCCAAGCCGCCTACTTGGATGGCAGCGACGAACGAATGAGCGCGGACGAAAAGGTCTATGACCTGAAAAAGCGACTCACCGAGGAAGCGACGAAAGCAGTAACCGAAGCGGCAGCCAAACAGAAAAAGGCACTCGATGCCGCTCGCGACGCGGAGATCAAAAGCATCCAGGCGGAGAAGGACGCGTTCACAGCCGCACAGGAAGCTAAAATCAAGGCGCTGGACGATGTACTGCAGGCGATGGAACGGAACAACGACGAGGCCGATTACGAGCGTCAGCGGGCAGAGAAGGTCGCCCGTCTCCAGCTGCTGCAATCAGCCGTCAGCCCGGAAGGGATCGCCGAGCGCAAACAGGTCGAGAAGGAAATCGAGGACATGGACCGCGATCATGGCCGCAAGCTGGCCCGCCAAGCGATCGAGGACCAGAAGACCGCCTTGCAAACCGAGAAGGAAACGCAGGAGAAAGGCTTCGATGACAAAATGCAGGCGGCCAAAGACCATTACGAGAGCCTGACGACGGCTTACGATGAGTTTTCTTCCGCGACGGAGTTGTCCGCTGAGAATCTGAAAACCATTCAGGTCCTCAAGGAAGCCGAAAAGAACGCGACGATCATCGCGCAGTTGGATCAGTTCGTGGTGGACTATCAAGCCCGAATGGATCAGATCGCCGCGGCGCAGACGCTCGCGGCCGACGTGGACGTTTCGGGCGTGCCGCTGGCGCCTGGAACCGCATCCAAGCAGCAGTCGGACACGAAGGCGTTGGACCTGTATACGTACAACGCCAACAAAGAGGCTTGGGATTTGGCAAAGGCGCGCGGCGACGCGGCGGCGATGAAGACGCTGGCTGCGCAGAATGAAGCGCTCCGGAAGAAGTATGGACTCGGCAAGGATACGGGCAAGATCCAGCAGTTCAGCGAGGGCGGCGTCGTTCAGGGCATGCGCGGCGCAGCGGTGCCGGTCATCGCGCACGCAGGCGAAATCTTCCTGAACGATCCGCAGCAGCAGAACCTGATGAAGCTGCTGAACATGAGCCTGCCGAAGATCGACTTTTCGATGCCGAGCTTCACGCCGGCGACGACAAACAATAACACGACTTCGATCGATAACCGGGTTTACCTGAACCGCGGCGATACCATCCTGCAGGACCAGGCGGACGTAACGGCATACTGGACCGAAGAGGAAAACTTTATGCGCCGCCAAAGCGTGAGGGGGAGAAAAGGATGATCGACGCGACCGCAAACGGCGTCAGCTTCCGCTCGATCGGCCTCGGCTTGATCAAGCACAATATTCCGGTCCTCCCGCCGACGCGCGATTACAACGTGCAGCTTGCCGGGCGGGATGGGGAGATCGACTTTGGCAGCGACTACGGGCCTCGGGTCATCAACCTGGAATGCGTGGTTATGGCCGAAGATACGACACTCGATTATCACCGCAGAGTCGCCCAAGTGGCGGCTCTTTTTAATGCAAAAAGGGGCGACATCGCCTTCACCTTCGATGATCTGCCGGACCGGACCTATCACGGCCGGTACGCCGGCACGATGGACATCGAGAAGCTGCTGTTCGACGGCATGGTAACGATCCCGGTCAAAATGCACGATCCATTCCCGCGCGCGCCGGAACGTATCAAAGAGCTGACGATCACCGAGTCGCCGCGGACCATCCCGGTTGAGTCCGATTCCGACGTCGGCGCGCAGCCGGTGATTGTGCTGACGAATATCGGGACGAACACGATCCGCGGGCTGACCTTCAAAAACGAATATATCAGGGAGTGATTGAACGATGGCAATGCAAATTTCGAACTGGCTGTCTGCGCAGGTGCTCAATTCGATGCTGCGCGGCGTGGCCTTCTCGCCGCCAGCGGGGTGCTATGTAGCGCTCTACAAGTCGGACCCAACCGCGGCCGATACCGGGCAAGAAGTTGCAGGGAACGGGTACGAGCGGCAGGTGGTAGCTTTTACGGCAGCCGCCGTCGAGAACGGCAAACAAACGACCAAAAATACAGCGGACATTGAATTTCCCATTTTCACAGGCGATGTCGGACTGATCACTCATATCGGGCTGCGCACGGCAAAAACAGGCGGGAACTTGCTGTTTTCGCGGCCGCTCGATAACGCCAAAACCTTTTTGGCCAACGACAAAGTAAAAATGTACAAAGATAGTATCGTCGTCCGTTTCGGACAGTAAGGGGGACCCCATGGTGCAGAAACCGATGTACCCGGCACAGATCAGCTCGCCGGGTACCGAACTGGGCGTAGCGGCTACAATTTCGGCGAAAGAAATTACGTTGTTGGATGCGAGTAAGTTGCCGGACGCGCCGAATGTGGCGACGATCGGCAGCGATGAGACGGCGGAAGTCGTTTTGTATACCGGGAAGACCGGGAATAAGCTGACGGGCGTGACACGCGGATTCCAGGGCGCAGCCAAGTCTTGGAGTATCGGCGCCCGCGTCGCGCGATATTTTACTGCATACGACCATGACACGCTGGTCGACAATGTGCGAGACGCT
The DNA here is from genome assembly GCF_006542275.1 of Saccharibacillus brassicae. NCBI lineage: Bacteria > Bacillati > Bacillota > Bacilli > Caryophanales > Paenibacillaceae > Saccharibacillus > Saccharibacillus brassicae. The sequence goes on along the minus strand of NZ_CP041217.1, from coordinate 5,451,685 downwards.
GCCGGCACGATCCCGCCGTTTTACAACGTAAGCGGAAACGGCGTCGCGGATGACCGGGCGGGATTGATGGGATACATCACCGCGAAGATTGCAGACGGGGCGCAGCGAGTCTTCCTTCCGCCGGCGGCGGTCGAATACCGGATTTCGGCGCCGCTGCGGTTTGATGCGGTCAAAGACTTCGTACTCTACGGAGTTGGATACCGCTCGCCGATCAAAGCGGACTACAATACGGACGCCGTCCTGATCTTTTCGCGGTGTGAGCGTGTCGGGGTCGAAAATCTCCGGATCGTGGGTCCGGGTGGACCGCGGCAATCCGGCGGCGACGGCATCGAATTCGATCTTTGCACGACATTCCACGCCCGCGGCGTCATTATCGAAAATACGGCAGCAGCCGGCATTTATGTAGGCGGCGGCAGCGAAGGCACGATCGAAAGATGCCGGGTGCGCAGCACGCAGGCCGACGGCATCCATATTACCGAAGGGGCGTTCGACATCGACGTCGTGCGGTGTCGAGTATTTGACAGCGGTGACGATGGCATCGCGACCGTTTCTTACAAAAGGCACGGCGCCGCCTGCTTCGGCATCCGAATCCACGAAAACTTTGTTCGAGATTCGCGGAGCCGCGGCATCACCAACGTCGGGTCGATCAGCGTCGACATCTCCCAGAACGACATTGAAAACACATCCAGTTGCGGTATCTTGGTTCACCGCGACGGCACGGCGGATTACGATACGCATGCGCCGATCGATACGACCGTCGCCGACAACAAGATCCGGAATGCCGGAAAATACATCGCGCACCGCGGATCGTACAACGGCATCGAAGTCGGAGAGTCGACGAAAACGAAAATTACGAACAACACGATCGTAGGGTCGGACGCCAACGGGGTCGTTACGCAGGCCAACGCCACGTACGTATTTCTGGATGGGAATACGTCGGAACAAAATATCGAAGCCGGCTTTAAGTTCAGCGGCAGCTGCATTTCAGGTGGGGCGAACACGGCCAACAACAACGGGAAGCAAGGCGTGCTGATGGTCGCGCTCGACCGGACCAGCGATATGGGGAATTTCATGGTCGTCGACAACAACACGTCGAACACGACCAATAGCCATGGGGGAGTCGATAACTTCTTCGCCGACGGCTGCGATGGGGTTCGCATCGGGAATATCGTATCGATGGATAACCGTGTTCCGTATCTGATCGAACGGGCAATCCAACTGCATAACTCGCCGAACGCCAAAATCGCGTGCTTTACAATGAATGTCGGGTCGCGATTGGTGCTGACGGGGACGACGGCAAACATTGAGACGGCTCCGTTTACGGTAGATGCCGTGCCGACGGCCGCGAATCTTATTGGATACAAAATCGGGCAAATCGTCTATTACGGCGGAGAATCTTATTGCTGGGACGGATCGGCGTGGAATGCGCTCGCGAATAAAGCGGATTACGTACGGCAATCGGGTTATGCAGCCACTACGGGCACTGGGGCGGTCTATACGGCAACGCTGAGCCCGCAGCCAGCCGCCCTGGTCGATGGTCTGTCGATTACGATTGTGCCCCATGTAGCGAATACAGTCGCAGACCCAACGCTCAAGATCGGCGCGCTGACCGCGCTGCCCATCCGGCGGCAATCCGGCGGAACTTTTGCTGCCGGATCCATCAAAGCAGGCGCTCCATTATCGGTCGTTAAGGTGGGAAACTATTTTTTAGCACGTAGCGCCGCGCCGACCGGAGATGCGTCACCGGCGACGGTGCTCAACGGTAACACGTTTATGAGTGCGGCTTACCCGGACGGTGAGACGGGGACCGTGCCCGTTTTGACGGGCATTCGAAACGCTACGGGGGCGGCTCAATGGGGTGATGGCGGGATCGCTGTCTACCCGGAACGCGGCTACCAGAAAGGCGGAGCGGGCGACGGGGAGATTAAGGTCACACAGTCGCAGCTGATTCAGGCCGAACCGGATCTGGCTGCTAGAAATATTTTGGAAGGCGTAAATATGTTTGGCGTTGTAGGAACCGTAACGCCAAGACGATATTTCGCTCAACGATATAATGCGGGGGCTTATTCCGTGAACGAAGTAAATTTTGGTTTTATACCTCGATCTATTATTATTTCAATACTTCCTCCAGGAGGGACCTGGCGGGTTTACCAAACAGTAAACTCGGGCGTTGTTAACCAAGATCAAGCCAAGTATACGCAGTTCGCCGGTTTTGTTCTCTGTAAGTCCGGCACGTACAACGAGTTCAACGTGAACGAGGGTTTGCCGCAGGCTCTTCGAGTTTACGCGAATAGCGGATCGACCTACGACACAATGATCGAAGCTTTCGGATAAGGAGGCCAACTATGTATAAATACGGACCGCGAGTTTATTTTGATAGTGAAGGGGCTATCGTATTCCAGACGGGTACGATTGAGACGACAGTCACCGACTATTACAAAGATAACGACCCCAGAGATTGGCACCCGGAACTGATCGGGAAAGAAGGGATCGAAATGCAGCAGTTTGGATGGGGCGAGTACGAAGAAGAGTTTTCGAGCCAAAAGCTTGCGCGGATCGACCCGCAAACGAGGCGACCGGTTTTCGAAGCCCGCCCCGAACCAGATCCGAATGAAGTCCCTTCGCCGCCGAAAAACTCTCTTGAGGAAGAAGTCGCGCGGCTGCGCGCGGCCGATCTGGACAATAAAGAAATGATCAACGGCCTGGGCGAAATGCTCATGTCGCTTATGGAGGGCTGATATGCGCAGCCGGATCTACGCCGCTGCCTTTCGTTTAGGAATCTGGATGGCTACGAGAGGGGGTGAGAAACTGATGAGTGAAAAACTGAAACGCATGCTGGCCGGGAACGCCGTGGTCCTGATCATGGCGGGCCGCCTGGCTATTGAAGACGTATCGCCGACGCTCCGTCCGATCGTTGACGAAATGCTGGCCGAGCCGGCCGCAGCCGAGTAAACCGCCCCGATCCGGGAGCGGTTATTTTTATGCCCTTGGGACTACCGGGGGCATTTTTATTCATGAAAGGCGGCGATGCCGTGTTTAATACAAGCCCATTCGGGCGTACACCGTTCGGCCGGGCCGCTTCGCTTGAGATTGCGCTGGCCGTAACTTTTGAGACGCAAACGGAATTTGAAGCGAGGATAAACGTCGAGGCGCCGCTATTCGCCATTTTCGAAACGCAGACCGAAATGGAAGCTTCATTTATTCGGGAGAGCGCACTTCAGGCCACGATTGAGACGCAAATTGAAATGCTGGCGCAGATCGTCCGCGAAATGCTGATTGGCGCCGAGTTTGAAATGCAGACGGAAATGCTTGCCAAAGTCGTGCGGGCGCGAGTGGAAGAAATCCGATTTACCGGAGATTTCCCGCCGGGCGCGCGAATCGAAATCGACTCGACCGAAATGACTGTCACGATCAACGGCGAGAACGCGCTGCACCTCATGGAAGGCGACTTCCTTGAGCTGATCCGCGGGGTCAACACGCTGACGTACTCCGACAAGGAAGCGCAGCGCTCGGTCTTGACGCGGATCACGCACAAAGACAAATACCTGTACTGAGGCGATGCTGATGCAAAAACAAAAATATTTGGAGTCGTTCGACAAAAACCGCCGGCGGATCGGCATCCTCAAAGATGTGGACCCGAGCAGCGTCCAGCGGCAGCGGCGAATCAATTCGGACTATGAGCTGACATTCACGGTGCCCATGCAGTCGGCTGACTACCGGGAAAAAATCTTGATGAAAGGCCACGTGCGGGACGAGCGCGGCCAGTATTACGTGATCAATGGGCGGAGCCGGGTTCGCGGCGGCAAGCAGCTAACGGCACAAATCGTGTGCTCGCACATCATGTACACGCTGAAAGAATTCAAAATCCCGTATGATCTGTATGTCGAGGAGCGGTACGGCATCCCGGTCAGCGTGCTGCTGCAGCGGATCACGGACGTTACGGGCGGACTCTTCCAATTCCGGATCGAGGACGACTTTGGGCTGCGCGACGTGAAGGACTGGGGGCGGGGCAACTGCCTGGAAGCGCTCAACGCGCTGGTGGAGCAGTACGGCATGGAAGTCGAGCCGGACAATCATGTCATTTATCTGCGGAAGCAGATCGGCCAAGACAAAGGACACCAATACCGCCTGAAAAAGAACATCGTCAACGACCAGTTTAAGGACGAGTCGTCGAACCTCGTTACGCGGATGTACGCGACCATGAAGGACGGCCGGACGTGGATCGGGCAGCCGGCTTCGATCCTGACGGCGGACGAGCGGGCACGGCTCGAAGCGGTGCCGGGCGCGATCGTTGGCGGCGTGCTGCAGTCCAACTTCCTTGTTTCGCAATACGCCGGCGCTTGGGCAAGCCAGGACATCCCATTCTTCGACGGCGAAATGAGCGACCAGGACATTGAAGAGCCGAAGGATCTGCTGGAGGCAGCGCGCATAGAGCTGGCAAAGAAAGAAGTGCCAGAATTGGAAGTGCAGATCGACACGGCCGACCTGCACAAGCTGGACGGATCGAACCCGCCGGCAGGGCTGGGCGACATCGTGTACGTGTACGATCCGGAAATGAGCTTGAAAAACATGAAAGCCCGGGTCACGGAGCTGAGCGAGTATCCGTTTGCGCTGGATCAGCATGCCAAAGCGACAGTGGCCAACTTTGTCCGGCCGGACTGGAACGACATCATCGCGGATCTGGACCAGGCCAAAAACATCGTCAACGGCATGCTATCCGGCGGCCGTATCCGGGCGGACATTTTCGAATCGTTCGCCCGGCAGGCGGTGATCGACATCAAAAACAGCAAGACGGAGATCAGCTACCCGCTCGAGGGCGGTATCCTTGCGCAGGATAAGACGAATCCGCTGAATCAGGTCCGGCTTACGGCCGCGGGCATCCTGATCAGCTCCGACGGCGGCAAGACGGCGCGCGCGGCGGTCGTCGGCGGCCGCGTCGTGGCGGAGGCGGTCATTGGGCAGTTCGGTAACTTCGTCTCGATGCTGATCGGCAGCGGCGAGGACGTCGTGCAGATCAATACGCGCGGCATCTCCGCGGGAGCGTCGGTCTTCGATGCGGCAGCGTTCCGCCTGAACATGAGGGGCGATGTCGTCGCGAACAGCCTCACGGCCAACTACGCGAACATCGCCTATTCGAATTTCACGAACGGCGCCATCACTGGGTCGTCGATCAACGTCGGCAACGGCATGTTCACGGTGACGTCCGGCGGCATCATGAGCGCGACGGCAGCGCGGTTCTCCGGAGAGGTCGAGTCGTCTACGGTGCGCGGCAGCGTAATCATCGGCTCCACGTTTAAAACGGCGGAGAGCGGGCGCAGAATCGAGCAGGCAGCCGGCGGCCTACAAGCGTACGATAGCGGCGGGACGGTGCGCATACGTATCAATACGAGCACGGACAGCAGTATCGCATCGTTGGGCTTCTTCGGTTCCGGCGGCGGATTTGCCGGGGAGCTGAATTCGTACCAAAATGGCGGGCTGACGATTTTCAGCAACGACCTTTTTTTGGGATCGAACAATACGGCCAACCCGATCCGCTTGCAGGGCGCGGCAACTATGGTTGGGCCGGCGACGTTCAATAGTACAGTGAACTTTTTAGGGAGTGTGAGCGGTCTGACACTCGCAATCACAGATATTGTGGGACTCCAGAGTGAAATGAATAGAATCTGGAACGCTTTGAATAATAAGTCGGACAAAGGACATTCGCATTCTGTCACCCTTCCAAATCACAATCATGGCAGTGCAACGTTGGCGCCGTCTGGAGGAGGAAACTTCCCAACTTCCGCTGCGTAATGGTAATATGAGGGAAACGGCGACCATTACGGAGGGATTTTGTGAAAAAGACAGGATATTTAGTGGCGGGTTTACTGGCCGGGATCATACTGAGCACGGCCGGAACTGCCCTTGCTGATCAAGTAAAAAGTCTGGTTGGAACGAAGGTGACAGCGGAGTACAGCGTAAAAGTTGACGGAGTAAACTTTGCCGATAAGGCCGTAATCCTCGGCAATAAAGCGATGCTTCCTGTTCGATCTTTTTCCGATGCGTTAGGGATGGGGATAAAAGTGGACGGAAAATCTAAATCTATAGAAGTGTCAACAGACGAATCAAGCATTCGGGATTCGTTGCAATCAAATTCTACAGATGATTCGAAAAACAAATATTTCGGTCGCACAAAAGCAGACCTTGAAAGCACACTGAATGTGCTTGAAAATAATGTTCTTGCTCCGACAAAGGTGGGTAGAGATCGATTGGCATTGGAAGTGGCTGATATGACGGGAATAAGCGAGAAAATCGATAACGATACGGCGTTGCAAGCCAAGAAAAAACAGTTAGAAGAATATGAACAAATGGTTTCTGAGACTGAATCCGAAATTGTATTGGTTAAGGCCGCTTTGAAGGCCGCTCGGGAATATGAAGATGAAAAGTGATCGGATTTTCTGGGCCGCTTTAGTCCTTGTTTCCATTGGCGTGACGGTGCTTGTGGTAGGTTCGCAAAAAGACGTAAATAATGTTTCTGCCGAAAGTATTGCACAGGTAGAAGTTAAAGATTCTACCGCCCGCGACACATATGAGCGATTTTATTATCCTAACGAAAATGAGGTAAACGCTCTTATCAGAGAGGCTTCTAAATTTCAAGAGTACGATATGGAAAACTACATGAGGGATCAGCGGCTGCCATTGAAGGAAAATAAGTTGCGCACGGCTGCTGATCATCCTCCGTTTGTAACCTTGTTTAGTCCGTGGGCGTCGATTGTGCGGAGTGCTGATGCGGCGTATCAGCGCATGGAGACGCCATCCCCTACCGATGTAAGAGCTGATGCAGGAGATAGAACGCTATCTTTTTTGACAGAGTCATATAGGCTTCCGACAGAAGCATCCTCTGATTTTCATGTTGTCTTACGCCAAGGCGATTTTGTTTTGCAGCCAGCGGGAGAATATGAAGCGGATTCTATTGACGGAAATTCTATGTATGATAGCGGACGAGATATGAAAAAAACTAAAGAAAGATACATTCGGGAAAATGGGCATGTTATTTTTTGGGTAGGAGACCAGATCGATTTCGAACAACCCGCCGAACTGGTTTTCCTTTTTAACGGAAAAGACGATTATGCTGTATACGAATTGGATTTCCAAAAATTCATAAGATAATCCACATGAAGCCGCTTATTACAAAGCGGCTTTTTCGTGCGGAAAAGGAGAATATAAAAATGAAATTTGCTATGAAAATCGAGTGTCTCATTGATCTCGGCGATCCCACCGGAGAACTGGAGGCTGTAGTCTCAACCGTCTTGCAGCAGTACCCTGATCTGAAAAAGAGACGCGAGATCCTGCACCACTTGGAACTGATGGTCGGCGCCGGCCTGAACGCCATCGACGAAGCCGACCAGGCCGCCGCTGATGCCCGTGAAGGAGGTGAGGCCGGGGAAACAGCGCGAGAAGCAAGTGAAGAGCAGCAACACAAGGAGTCGGCCGGATAGAGCGCGCCCATTATGGGACGCGCTATTTTTATGCCTTCGGACCCGAGGGCTCATTTTACAAGAACGGGAGAATGCGTATGGGGAATCTGGGGGAACAAATAATCAAGGGGACGGCCGCGGCCGTCGGTGTCGTGGTCGGGTTCCTATTTGGAGGGACGAATACAATGGTCACATTGCTGCTGGTACTTATCATCGTGGATTGGGCAACAGGGTTGACGGCGGCGTGGGTGCGCGGGGAGCTGCGCAGCCGAGTGGGGTACTTTGGCATCGTCCGGAAAGCGGCGATTTTCGTCGTCGTGGCGATCGCGCATTTGGTCGACCAGGTTCTCGGTGATCTGCATATGTTCCGGGATGCCGTGATCTTTTTCTATCTGGCGAATGAGCTGCTGAGCGTCGTCGAGAACATGGGTAAAATGGGCGTGCCGATGCCGCCGATCATCCGGGATGCCGTGCATATTTTCCAGAGCCGGACCAAGCCGGAAGAAAACCCGATTCTGATCCCAGACGCGCAGCCGGAGATTGTGAAGGAAGACAAGGCAGAAGAGGCTGCCGCGGAAGCACAGGCGGCCGAAGACAACAAAACGGCCTAATCGGCCAAAGGAGGCACCACTTTGAATTTGAACAAATATCCGATCGAGCGCCGCTATATTGCGAAGCGCTCGAATACACGGCCAGGACTCCGGCTCACAACCGGCGTGCCGGCTTTTTTTGTTGCCCACGACGTCGGAAATCCCGGAGCATCGGCAGACTCGCATTACCGCTATTTCAATGCGCTGAAGGACCGCTCCGCATCCGCGCACACATTCATCGACGACAAGAAGATTCTGGAGATCATCCCGGCCGGGACCGGTCCGGATCCGGCGGAAAAGGCATGGCACGTACTCTATGGCGTCAAACTGGACAATGAGCGGTTCGGCTACAATGCCAACGACGCCGCGCTGGGTGTGGAGCTGTGCTATGGCGGCGGAATCGATTTCGAGGCGGCGTACGCGCGGTTCGTCTGGTATCTGGCCTTCTGCTGCAAAAAGTGGAACAAGGACCCGCGCCTGTTCATTCCGAGCCACAAACAGTTGGACCCGGCGCGGAAGATCGACTGCGATAACGCGCTGCGGTCCGGCGGCCGGACGCTGAAAGACCTGGTCAACGACGTCGCCGCGGAGATGGCTGCTGCCGTCGCGCTGCCGCCCGTGCCTGCGCCGGCTCCGAAGCCAGCGGAACCGGACTTCCTGCCTCTGCCGGTGGCCGTAGCAAAGGAACTGATCGACAAATACGTGCGTCCGGCCTGGGCAGCGGCCAACGCGGCTGGGCAGCAGCCGGAAGCGGAGCATTTCCACCGACTTGCCGTCAATCTGCGATCGGCGGCCGGTGTAGATGATCAGATACGGCCGCTAGCGGTGCCGGTCAAGCTGTATAAGAGCAACGTTCAGGAGATCGTCTTTCGTTGGCTTTCGCCGGACTGGTATCGAGCGAAGGCAGCTGGAAATGATGAATCTGCCGCTCATGTAAATAATCGGGCAAATTATCTGCGGCGTGCTGCCGGCATGCCTTCAACTTGACGTTTGTTTTACCACAAAAAATCGCTTTGTGAACAAACCTAAAGCCTCAGCAAAAGAGCCTATCCGTTCAAACAATAGGCTCTTTTTTTATGGTATATGATCGTGAGGCTCGCGCACGGCATTCAATCTAAAAACCGAAATTGTAAATTAAACCGAAGAACAGATATAATATAAGCAACCGAAAGAATCGGCCCTGCCTGGATAGCCAGGACAGGGCCGATTTCTGTTTATAAGGAGGCTCATCATGAATACATATAAAGAACTGATCAGCAACGAGGAGTTTTTCGCCGCAGCGTTGCTGCAGGTAAGGGTCTTTGTCATCGATGCAGAGGACCGGTCTTTGGTCGACTACGGCGGTCCGGTACAGAAGTATACGGAATTTGCCGTCCGGATCGGTGGCACATACTATCAGCGACATTTGTACATTTTTAAAGTTTTTGATAGGTGAAAATTTCTCAGTGTTAGTCTAAGGCTGTTATACAATCAACCGTTTTAGTTGAAGAAAGACAGAAAAAAGTATAATATAGATAGGAACAAACGTTCCTAAGGGAATATCCGTTCCTATTGCCTATTCAACCATTTTAAGGGATTATTAAGTTGGCAAGTAATTATTCCTAAAGAATGGGGCTGCAGAAACACATGGCAAGAAAATTTCAATACTACAATGTTGCAATTACTTTGAACGCCCAAGCAACAACTATATACTTCACAGAATTTTTAGATAAGATCAGAAAGTTGGACTGGGAAAAGCGTATTCGTAAAATTAACAATTATCCTACAGCCTTGTTTGAAATAAATATTCCTTCCGAACAAACGGATTGTAGGATTGTAGGGTTAGGGAAATATCGACAACAGGTAAAGCCTTATATCGGAGATATAAACACTAGTAAAGCTGACATGATCGAAAACGATATAATAGAGATGATATCGTTAGTAACAATTCCAACCGCAAGGACTGTCTTGGTTGAATATAGCTTCTATGGTAGTAAAGCAAAAGATTTAGAAGAGTATTTTAACTCTTTTTTTATAAATGAAGATCCAGCTCAACAATGGGCAATCAAATTCGTTCCAGTTGATTCTAAAAAAAGTTTAAAGGATGTAAGGAAATCAAGTGATATAAAAAACATACAGTTAAAAATGAATGTAGAAGCTGAAAATTTTTCTTCAATCCTAGAAAGCTCTAAAACTAAAGCGCATAAAGATAGTCTTTTTGCTAATATTATGAGCGCTATGGACAAAATAAAAGAGGATGTAGAAGCACCGATAGTCGAACTGAAATTTGGAAAAGGCAGACAGCGAAAATTGCAACTAGATGGCTCTGAAATTCTAAAACTTTTAGAGTTGTTACAAATTGATCAAAATGAATCAGTGCTTTCCTGCTCTGTACTTTATAAAAATGACGCAACTTCGAAGTACGAGTCTATCGAACTTAAAAATGTAGGAATTATGAGTGATATTGTTTTAGAAAATGTAGAAGGAAATCATGCTTGGGGATTTGTAGGGGATAAGATCCTAGAGCGGTATAATGAGAAAGGAAGACCAGGAAGTGTAACTTTACAAAAATGGAAGTATGTCCATGATAAAAAACTTCCGCTGCTTACAGAGATCCCTAAAGAGGAGTACCGAGTCGCTGTCCAAAAAGGAGAGAGAAAGGACTTAGGTAATGCCTCTGCTTAATTGATGATTTTGGAGAGGGATGGAAAATACCATGAGTGCCAAGAGAGCGAATTTCATTGGTTGGTTATTGGAGAAGTGTTCAATGCAAATTTTTTTCCCTGGTTTCGCTCTATTGTTTTTATGTAATAAACTATTGTTATATTTCACTAAAAGCATGGGTTCAACTGACTTAGAACTTTGGCTTTATCGGACTTATGAAGTTTTGATTTCTTCTAATCTCGGGACGATAACAACTATTGCAGCGATATTTGTAGGAATATACATGACAGTATTGTCGGTGTTAGGAAGCGTCAAAGTTAACTCAGTTATGGCCTTTTTAAGTGATTTGGATTTAAAGAAGCTTGTAAATTTTATTGTTAAAGGGATGTTAAGTTCTTTTATAGTAGTGTTTTATTCTTTAATAGCAAATGCAATCGAATTTGAATTCCTTCAAGTCTTCGTCTTTTTCTTGCTTTTGATTTGGATGTTTTCAGCTGCATTACGATTTGGAGGAAATCTCGCTTTAATTTATAAGTCCGATCTTGAGCGGCTTTCTGAAAATATAGAACAGGAGCGTGAAGAAGCGGAAGAGCAGAAAGAGATATTAAAGACACTTCGAACTTATTTAAGGATTCAAGAAGAGGAAAAATTAAAAATAAAAAAATAAAACCATGTTTAGGCTTTTAGCTAAACATGGTTTTATTTTATTCACAACCTACACCATCGCTGTCACGATCAAGATGTGTATCGTACCCTGGCTCGCCTTCGTAGATCGGATCTGCGCCAGCGGCGCGTACAGCCGAGCAGTTTTCATAAAACGTATACTCGACTTCCGGTTCTTCGACAACCGGTTCTGGTTCAGGCTCTGGTGCGGGCTCGGGCTTTGGTTGCGGTTTAGGTGCCGGAGTAGCAACAACAGGCGCCTTCTCGACAACCGGTTTCTTTTCCGGTGCTGGGGTCACAGCCTTTGCTGGCTCTTTTGCAGGAGTGGAAGCTGGCGTTTCTTTCTCGGCAGCTACAACCTTTGCGTCGCTCGTCCCATCCAGGACGAACAACACGCGTGTGCCGTCCTCATAATCACGTAGGCGGCTGCCTACCCAAGAACCTGATCCGCGATTATCTGATAGTTCTACATAAGCAATATCCGCGCCCACGCCGCCTTCGGCACACATGGCCATCGGCCATTCGTCGCGATCGTGACCAGCTTTTGTAGCCAATCCGGCCAGCGAAGCATCACGGTTCGAGTCCGCGCCATTACGGTCGATCGTGCATACTGCTGGTTGCCCGGCTTCGATTGCTGCAGCGATGTGCGCGGCCGTCTGCGGGTATCTCGCGGCGGGGAACTCAAGGACGACGTCGTATTCCTCGTCATTATCAATAGCCGGCACCGGATCAGCTGCCGGAAGAGTGGCGGCTGGTTTTGGCGTTTCCTTCGCTTGTTCAGTTTTGGGTTCGGCCGTCTTCGTTTGGACAACGGCTGCTTCCGGCGTCGTGTTGGTCGTTACCGTTTCTGGCGGAGCGTCCTTTGGAACGATCGTCAGGATGAGGATAAAGAACGCCCAGAGTACACCAGTTGTTCTTTTCACTACGCCAAACCGTTTCCAAGCGAAGAGAATCATGATATACGGAAATACAATCCAAGCAAAGATTTTAAGCCACTTCAATTCGTTGTTCCCCCTCTATAATATGTATCTAATTATTATATCGTCATGTTTCCTTAATTTGTTATTCTTATACGTCTTCAAAAGGAGAAAAGACCTTTATATTTGCTAAATCACTTTCTTTGAGAGAAAATGTATATGAAGATATATAAATGAAATTCTAAGGAGGATTGGATGAAGAAAATCAAGGCTATCGCTCTAGCTGCTTTAATTGTTATTAGTTATTTAGCAGTGCTTCTTATTCTCGTTTTGGCTGCGATTAATTTATTTGGTGAGAATTTTGAAAGAATTAAAACAGAGTTTCACAATTCACCGTGGATGGTAGTCTCGATTGGAATTTATACCGTGATAATGAGCCTGTATTTTGTACATGTTAGAAAAAAAGACTTCTTATATCTTAAATCTTTCTATCATATATTCATCCTTCCGGTAGGCATAGTAGTTATTGTTCTCTCAATGATTTCATTTAATCCATCTACTTTCACTTTAATTCAAGAACTTGTTTTTATAGCAGTCATATTATTCGGAATTAGTGCGGTAACTTGCATCTTTGTGCTGCGAGAAAGGCATAATAGCGACCTGATTTCAGCAAGCCGAGTTCTTTTAGAATACCTAGATGTATTTTATTGGATTTTGTTTTCTGTCATTGTTTTTGTTTTTGAGTTTAGCTGGAAAGAGGTTCTTCAATTCTTCACTATTCCATTCCTTATTCAAACTAAAATAACAAAAGCAATTATTGGACATTTAAAATCTGGAGTAGTAAAAAAGAGAGGGAGGATGGGAATATATATAGCTGATGGCTTTTGGAGAATCATAGATTTTAAAAATCCTCATAAAAAAAAGAAAATTATCAAAAGGGAAATTCGAAGAATCCCTTAAATGAGGTTAAATCAAAAATCCTACCCAGATTTGATTCTGTGGTAGGATTTTGCTCACTCAGGTTCTTGCCAGTCAATGAGTCGCCAACCTTTCCAGGAGCCGACCGGCCGCTTGGTCTTGCCTTCCATTGATCGCTTCACCTGCATAAGCCCGGCCCGCGCTTGCTCCGGTGTCCCGTCCAGCAGATCAGCATGCTCGCGCAGCCAGAGGCTCAGATTACGCACCGTATGCTCTACACCGTCAGGCGATCGTATCGTCCAGATCAGAGCATCGCGGTGTGTCTCAAAAGGACCGGCGATTGGGCTTTGCTGAGCGGCAGCCGTCCCTTTTTGTAAGTTAGGCGTCTTGCCTCGTGCAGCCAGTCGTTGCCGGCTCTCATTGTTCCACGGCATACCTCGTCCCAATCTTGCTCGACGAGCGCGCTCACTGCGGCATGCCAGATCGCCGCAGGTAGATTTCCGATCGCTTGGAGAAGCCTTAAAGGCAGTTCCGCAGATGACACAGTTCCGAATCATTCCGCAGTCGCCTCGCGTTGAATTCGGTAAGCCTTGATTGCATCCGGATCCCAAAGACCCTCAGAGACTTCGGTTGGAAAGGAGCCTCGATATTCCGGCTTCCGGGCGGCATCTCGTAACTGCGACACTGCCGGTCGACTAACCCCAAGCTCGCGAGCCACGTCAGCAGCACGGAGAAGGGGGCGGGGAGCGGCAATGTCGCCGGGTCCGTATGCTTTACCATCAGGCGCAACAAGCACGGGCTGTCCGTGGCTACTGGCCGCGTGGTCGGTTGTGATCTTCCATCCGGACCAGAGTCCGCTGCCTATCCATTGGTTATTCATTTCATCAGCTCCCATTCTTCGTCGATGATGTCCCGCTCAACACGATCTCCAGTAATCCAATAGTAGTCGCTGCCCATATACTTTTCTTCGAGCGCTTGAGTCAGATCGGCATCGTAGCTAACGCCGGCATCAGCTCGACTCATTTCTTCGAAAACAACCGCTACTCCAACTTCCTTTGCTGCCTCGCGTGTATGATGGCCATCGACTAGTACGTAAAGCGGGGAACCGTTGTATTCTCCGACAAGGACAACCGGGAGGGTAACCTCACCAGCGCCACGAACCGATTCCTCTTTACTTGTTACAATCTCCCAATCGATGTGGCGTTGGCTGCTGATTACGTTCATCCCGATCACTTCCCCTCATTTGATATTTTTATTATACAATATAACTTAACAAATGTTAAGCGAACGAAAGGGGAACGTTGTGTTAAAATATTGAAGGGTGATCTTATGGATACAAAGGATAAGGTATATCGTGTCTTGCGTGCGCACTGGACATCGTACGGGCGTGCGCCGACGCAGCATGAGCTACTAGTCCGGACTGGACGAAGTCTCGATGCGATCCGTGCGGCACTCGTGGAGCTGCGCGAGGAAGGATATGTGGATTGGGAGCCGCGAGGCGGGGAGAAGTCTATTCGACTGACAAACAAAGTTCCGCGGGATGAATTCCGCGAGGAACGCTCGGGATCCGGAATCGAGTACTGGACGGACCATTAAAAAGCTCCGCCGGCGCGTTGCCGAACGGAGCTTTTTTATTTGAAAAGCATTTGGGATTTAATGATCAGTTCGTCGTCTTTGAAATATAGCGTAACGTCAGGCTTTGACCCGTCATTTCTTTCAAAAATGTAATTCGTCACTCCTGTTTCTCCGCTTTCAGTTTTGACGACGTCGGTCTTTTTCCCAGGTGCGCCGATAATATCAACAACTTCTTTATATGTCATGCCTATTTGTATCTGATCGTACTCTTCTAATGTGATTTCTCCGGAATGTGAATCTCCGGAACTTGAAAGCATAACCAACCCCGTGACAATGCCTGCCAACCCGGCTGTAACAATGACGGCGGAGAGGCGGGCGACTTTCCATTGCTTTGCTTTAATCTGCCTTGCCAATAGTACGCTGAAATATAGTGCGAGCACGACGCCGATAATAAGAAAGAGCACGATTCCCCTCCTGAATTCTGTTGGGCTTCATTGGTGAGAGTTTACCAAAATAGAGGGGGGGTGGCTATCTAATATTTGCGTATTTCTTTGATATATTCTTGATAAGCCTCCATGTAGGCGCGCGTGCACTCGACGATGTACGCGTCTTTTTGTGATTGCGCCGGCCAGATGTCGTGCTCGTCTTGATCGACGACATGAAGAAAGTTTTCCAAATAGAGCGCTAAGATTTCTGACGCCTCTCTCCGCTTGAATGAGTCATCTCCTTCGATCCAGTTCAGGCGATCGCTCATCACCTTTTTAAAAAATTCGAAATTAGTTGGGTTTTGAGTTTCGTTCATCTTATTTTCTCCTCTCAGAATGCGTGATTATACGCTGACCATATTCTGAACTTATAAATAGAAGAGAAGAAACCTGCCCCAGATATCGAACTCTGGAGAAGGTTTCCTTCTATTATACTAGGATCATTTGGGTGCCCACAAAAGTGCCCACATGATGCCCACAAAGGTTTGAAATGATATGATACAAAATGAAAAGTGAAATTGAATACATCCCTATAAAACAAGCATTTTAGGCATAATACAATACGGTTTGAAAGCAGGGAACATAAACCGTACGCAGGTCCACCAGTGGGAACGCGATCAGTATATGACGCTTTACTAGAATTCGTAATCCCAGCCGCAGCAAGGATTGTGCTTTCCGCACATTCTTGCTGCGGCTTTTTTTGCGTTATCTTATGTAACTCGTGACCACATTTTGACCACGGGAAAAGAAGCATTCGAGTTATTGATTTAAATATGCGCTAAAATTGTCTATACCACGTCTTTCGATTTTTTTGGTGACGTAACTGTACACGTCACCGAAAACATCTATTGAACAAAGCTTTTCGATACAAAAGCAAGCGGGCAAAATGTTTGTCTAAAGATGGTAGGCTGCGGCATCAGCCTTTCGCGGATCAGCGAGACGGATCAGTTCTAGCAACTGCATCCGTTTCAATCGCACATGTGAAAGAAAAGGAGCAGAAGATCAAAACGGACCAACATGCTTTTCTCGATTTTTGCTTTTAATATAGACCGCCTTAACGTTTTTCAAATCCGGATCCTCTATGGTGATGTTAAAATCTCCGCTTGGATATTTTTTAGTAACAAGTCCTCCTTCAATCTGAATATACGCATCGTTTTGTTTGATCGTATAATGATAACCTCTATAACTTTTTGCGCTTGCCAAAATGCTGCCTCGAATAGATAAAGAATGTTCGTCCAGTGAAGCTTCGTTAATTGCCAGCTCTTCAACGGAAAGAATGGAACGGGAATTATTTTGCTGGAAATGGGCTATAAGAAATCCTGAAAAAAGCAACAATACAATCAAAACTCCAAATGCCAGCATCGTTTTTTTTCCTTTTTTCATTTGATCACATCCTTTTGTACGCATCTTATGAGCGATGAGTATAAGTAATATCATGTGTTATAAGCTGAATAATAACAATCACTTATATATGCTGCTGGTAGTAAGTGTCTGAGATCCATTGGCATGATATACAGTATAATTGGAAGGTACGTTTATTGCTTCTGAACAGACTGAGAAGCGATTAAATCCCAACTTGAAGCAGTAAAAGAAGAGCAGTTGGTGAGAGGGGGACTATTTGTCGAAACGAAAGATAAGGAGTTAAGCTTTTTAATATTGCTCTCCGCTATAAATACATTTATCTTTATAATACTTTAAAAGATGCTTGCGGTGGGAGTTCTTGATTTTACGATATTTTTGAACCGCTTTAAGTAAAGCATCCGAAATTTAGCATACAAAAAGAGAGATCCGCTCGGCACACAGCCGGCGAATCTCTTTATTATTTTTCGCAGCCTACACCGTCTCTGTCACGGTCCAATTTGTGGGAGTAACCCGGATCACCTTCATAAATCGGGTCTGCTCCCGCCGCACGAACGGCGTCGCAATTTGCGAAATAAACGTCCGGAACAGGTGCAGCTTCGGGTTCAGGTTCAACAGCGGCAGCTGCAGGGGCGGGTTTCAGTTCCGACTTCGGTTCCGGCTGCTTTTCTTTTACAGGAGCAGGCGCCGGAGAAGCAGCTGGTTCCTTTTTCGGAGCTTCCTTTATGATCGGGGTTGGAGTGGCAGCCTTAAGTTCCGAAAAATATTCCCCTCCTATGGAAGTATAAATCTTTTTTGCACCTTCAAGGTCGTCCGCTTCAACGGCTGCTGCCAGTTTTTGAAAAGAAGCTTTGTCTGCATCGTCAATTTTGTCTGCATAAGTCTTAACGACGTCAACGGCAGATTCGTATCGGTCTTTGGATAAAGTCTGCCGGACGGATAACTCGATATAACTTTGAGTTTCGTTCATTACGATTTTTTTGTGATTGGCCTGCCATTCAGCTGCGGTCGGCTCTTTTGGAGTTTCCTGTTTTGCGACGGGAACCTCTGACTTAGCTGCAGCCTTCGGTATATCCGAGACGAGCGATTTTGATTTGGCTGGTTGTGCCGGCTGTGATTGTACCGCTTCCGTTTTTACGGATGTTGTTGCGGTGACCGGTTCGACGGCCGCCTCTTTTGGCGTAACGGTTAGGAGAAGAATAAAGAATGCCCAGAGGACGCCGACCGTTCTTTTGACAACGCCAAACCTTTTCCATACAAACCAAATCATGATATACGGAATGAAAATCCATCCCAAAATTTTAAGCCACTTCAACCCTTTTCCCCCTCTATGCAATCTGTTTCTATATCTACCTTAGGTATTATATATTCTTTATGCCTCAAAATGTTATTTGTTTAGCGAAAATACAAATTCATTCTCCCAACTCTTTCAACCCATTATTGTTTACCCGTACTTGCATTACATATATTTATGCGATATATTGCATACATAACGAATGAAGTAAGGATGATCATTATCCCGATACCCAAAAATTTCGTTTCGCCCGTGCGGATGTCCGCGAAAGAAAGGGCATTCTCGCAAATTCAACGTTGGATCATTGACGGTACGCTGCAGCCGGGGGAGAAGATTATCGACGCGGAGTTGGCGGAATCGCTTGCGGTCAGCCGGACGCCGATTCGCGAAGCGTTTCAGCTGCTTGAAGCGCAGGGACTTGTCTCGATGCATCCCGGCAAGGAAACGAAAGTGACGGAGATCGAGCGCGGCGACATTTTGAACATGTATTCCACAATGGCGGCGCTGCAATCGCTTGCGGCGGAGACGACCGCAGCCGTCATTACGCCCGAGCAGATTAAGCGGCTGCGCGCGATCAATCTCGATTTTGCGGATTGTATCCGCGGCGACGACGCCTATCTGGCGATGGAGGTCGACGAACAGTTTCACAACTTGATTGTGGAACTGTCGCGCAATCCTTATGTGTCGTCGTTCAGCGCTTCGCTGCAGATCCATATTCGGCGGTTCAAGTACGTGTTTCTCAAACAGCCGATCGCCGAGACGCAGACTTCGGTCGACGAACATGCGGCGATTATCGAGGCTTTTGAACAACGCGACGGCAAGCGGGCCCAAGAGATCATGAAGCGGAATTTTATTCGTCCCATGCAAGAACTGCACGAGCTACTCTAAACGGAAAAGAGTGAGAAGAAATGGCCAACGGAAAAGATCTTCGGATTCGCAGTCATGTTATTAGCGAGGGTGCCAATCGGGTACCGAACAGAGCCATGCTTCGCGCGGTCGGATTTACGGACGAAGATTTCAAGAAGCCGATGATCGGCGTAGCCAGCACCTGGAGCGAAGTGACTCCGTGTAATATGCATATTAACGACTTGGCTGTCCATGCCAAGCAGGGCGCGCGCGACAACGGCGGCGCACCGCTCATTTTCAATACGATTACGGTATCCGACGGCATCTCGATGGGCCACGAAGGCATGTTGTTCTCGCTGCCGAGCCGGGAAGCCATTGCGGATTCGATCGAAATCGTGACGGGCGCGGAACGGTTCGACGGAATCGTGGCGATCGGCGGCTGCGACAAGAATACGCCGGCCTGCCTCATGGCGATTGGCCGTCTGAACGTGCCTGCCGTGTATGTCTACGGCGGAACGATCCAGCCTGGCAAGCTTGACGGCAAAGACGTCGATATCGTCACCGCTTTCGAAGCGGTCGGCCTGTATCACGACGGCAAGATGACGGAAGAAGAACTGCACAAAGTCGAATGCAGCGTATGTCCGGGTCCCGGCGCATGTGGCGGTATGTATACGGCCAACACGATGGCGGCTGCGGCCGAAGCGATGGGCATGACCCTGCCGGGTTCTTCGTCCACGCCGGCGATTTCGCCGGGCAAAGCCGAGGAATGTGCCGCAGCGGGCAAACAGGTTATCGCGCTGCTGGAGCAGGAGATCTACCCGCGTGACATCATGACGAAGAAAGCGTTCGAGAACGCGATTACCGTCGTTATGGCTCTGGGCGGATCGACCAACGCGTTCCTGCATCTGCTTGCGATTGCCCACTCGGCCGGCGTCGATCTGTCGCTGGACGATTTCGAAGAAATCCGTCTGCGCGTTCCCCATCTGGCGGACCTGAAGCCGAGCGGCCAGTTCGTCATGCAGGATCTGAACGATATCGGGGGCATTCCCGGCGTCATGAAGCTGCTGCTTGCCGAAGGACTGCTGCACGGAGACTGCCTGACCGTAACCGGCAAGACGATTGCCGAGAATCTGGCCGAAGCGTCCGGGCTGCAAGCGGATCAGACGATCATTCGTCCGCTCGACAAGCCGTTGAAGCCGAACGGACCGCTCGTCGTGCTGCGAGGCAACCTCGCTCCCGAAGGCGCCGTCGCCAAAATGTCCGGCATGAAGATCCAGCGCTTCGTCGGACCGGCCAAAGTGTACGACAGCGAAGCCGAAGCGACGGAAGCCATTTTGCAAAACCAAATCCACAAAGGCGACGTCGTCGTCATTCGTTACTGCGGACCGAAAGGCGGACCCGGCATGCCGGAAATGCTGTCCGTGACCGCTTTGATCGTCGGCAAAGGACTCGGCGGAGCGGTAGCTCTTATTACGGACGGCCGGTTCTCGGGCGGCTCGCACGGCTTCGTCGTCGGGCACGTCTCGCCGGAAGCACAGGTAGGCGGACCGATCGGACTGCTGAAGAACGGCGACACGGTCGTTATCGACAGCGAGACGCAGCAGATCACGTTCGAAGTGACAGATGAAGAGTTGGCGGCCCGCAAACAGGCTTGGGTGCAGCCGCCGTTCAAAGTCAACTCCGGCGTGCTCGCCAAATATTCGAGACAGGTGTCTTCCGCTTCGAAAGGCGCCGTTACCGACCTGTTCGAGTAAGCGCCGCATCTGACGTTTGAACGTTTGGAATGGTATATAGGGGATAGGCGAACAGGAAAAGGCTCTCCGGGATATCCGGAGAGCCTTTTTGCGTGCTGCCGCGAACGTCTTGCCTCATTCGCCCGGATGTCTTCTGACGCGCGGGGATGTCTCGCCTGAAGACCGCTGGAACAATCCGCTTCAATTATCGAGGGGGATTTCGACACTGAACTGCACGGCGCCTTCTTTTGAACCTTCGATCCGGTAGCGCAGACCGCTGCGTTCGGTAGTCTCGTTAATGGAAGAGAAATCGGCATCCGCTTCCGTCATCTTGAGAGAGTCGGCAATTTCGGTGACCTGATCCAGATCGAGGCTCGGGTCCATCGTAAGCATGACGAGCGACATTGCGGTAAAAAAGTGCGCGCTCGTCGCTTCGCTGCCGTCGCCCTGCGTCAGCAGGCTTGCGGCACGTACCGAATCGTCCGCCGGATTGAGCGTGCCGGTCAGAATCAGATTGGCGGTAATCGCATATTGAAACGTATTTGGGATCGATCCTTGCGAGAATGTCGAAGGCTCCAGATTCATTTTCGCTCCGACTTCCGCGGCTTTTGTATTGAAGCGTTCTTCGAACTGCTGCACGGTCAGACCTGGCGCATCCGTTACCTCGCCTGGCTCGGCCGTGTCTACTGCAGGCACGTCTTCGGCTTTCCTTATATCTTGCGCAGCGGTCAGCGGATCCGGCGTATCGGCGGTACAGGCGGACAGCAGGCCGGTCAGCAGGCCGGTCAGCAGAGCCGCGGCTGCCATGACCCGGAAAAGTTTAGTCATCGTTAATCCTCCTTGGCCCGGTAGGGACTTTATTTAGTTTACCAGAATCGGGGAGAAGGGAGAAACACGGTCTTTTTCGGTCTTCTTTTCGCAGCCTGCCATTCTCGCATGTTCAAACCTGCCCCAATTTGATAGACTAGAGTTACTTTGTCTAAGTGAGTGAGGGATCGGTCCAACATGAATGCTTACGGAAGTTATGTCGAATTCGACCGGGCCCGGTGGGCCGCTTTGCGGAGCCGGACGCCATTACGGTTGTCTGAAGAAGAACTGCAGCGGATCAAAGGGTTAAACGATAAAATTTCGCTGCAAGAGGTCGAAGAGATCTATATTCCGCTGACGAGGCTGATCAATCTCAAAGTCCGGGCGGCGCAGTATTTGGACGAGGTCACGAGCGCTTTTCTCGGCTGCGAGCCGGTACATAAGCCGTTCATCATCGGGGTGGCAGGCAGCGTGGCCGTCGGCAAAAGCACCGTCGCGCGCCTGCTGCAGACGCTGCTGTCGCGGTGGGAGCACCATCCGACGGTCGACCTGGTCACGACGGACGGTTTTTTGTATCCGACGCGGGTGCTGGAAGAGAAAGGGCTGATGGCCCGAAAAGGATTTCCGGAAAGCTACGATACCAAAAAGCTGCTCGACTTCCTGACCCGGGTCCGGGCCGGCGAACGTCAGGTGGAAGCGCCCGTCTATTCGCATGTCACGTATGACGTGCTGCCGGACCGAAGCGAGATCGTGGACAGTCCGGACATTTTGATCGTTGAAGGCGTCAACGTGCTTCAGGTGAGCAAAGGACAGCCGGTGTTCGTCAGCGACTTTTTCGATTTTTCCGTCTATATCGACGCCGAGGAGCAAGAAATCCGCAACTGGTACATCGATCGCTTTTTGCTGCTGCACCGGACCGCGTTTCGCGATCCGTCTTCGTATTTTCACCGCTATGCGGAGTTGACAGAGCGCGAAGCGGTCGAGCGCGCGACGAATATTTGGGAGACGATCAACCTGCTCAATTTGAACGAGAATATTTTGCCGACGCGCGGCCGGGCCGACCTGGTGCTGAGCAAAGGGCCGGACCATCAGATTCACCGCGTGTTTTTAAAAGATTTGTAGGACGGGGTATGAAAAAGAGAGTCGAAATAACGAAGGGGGAGTTTGTTTTGCCGCTGTTTACGTATAAAAAGAGCCGATCGGGTGCCGTTCGTTCCAAACGAGGAGCGATGTTGTCGGCGGTACTGGCGCTTGCGATCGGAGGGAGCACCGCTGCGGCCGAGCCGGCGCAGGCGTCGCCTGCCGGGGAGACGAGTGTCGCTTCGCGATCTGCGTCGTCGCTGTTGTCGGCGTCGAATCTTACGAGCGGCCTCTACAGTTCGAACGCGATCCTGATCGATTTGAACAACGGGCAGATGCGGATGAAAAAAAATATCAACCAAAAGGTCTATCCCGCTTCAATGACCAAGATGATGACGGTGCTCGTGGCGCTCGAAGGCTTGCCGGACAAACAGAAGAAAATTACGCTGCCGGCGTCTATTTTTCCCGCGCTCAAAAAAGAAGGCGCTTCGATGGCCGGCTTCCTGCCGGGCGAAAAAGTGAAAGGAATCGATCTGCTCTACGGGTCGATGCTGCCTTCCGGGGCGGACGCTTCGATGGGACTGGCCTACGCGGTGGCAGGGTCGGAAGCGGCATTTGTCAAAAAGATGAATCAAAAAGCGAAAAAGCTGGGCATGACGCATACACATTTCGCCAACGTGACCGGTCTGCACGATCCGAACCATTATACGACCGTCAAAGACATGTCGATCCTGCTGCGGGCCGGACTCAAAAACGCCACGTTCCGCAAACTGATCACGACGGAGAAACATGCGATCGGCGCGACCAACAGCCATCCGAACGGACTAACCGTGCGCAGCACGCTGTCCGAGAGCGCTCCGACGCTGCAGTTCAAAGGCGGCAAAATTTTGGGCGGCAAAACGGGCTATACCCGGGCGGCAGGGCTGTGCCTGGCGTCGCTTGCGGTCAAAAACGGCAGATCGTACATTCTCGTCACTGCGGGAGCGGACGGAACGCCGTGGACGAAGCCTTACCATATCCTCGACGCGCTGAACGTCTACCCGAAGCTGTGAATTTGGAGTGGAAAAAGAACGCGTGTTCGCTTATAATACAAACATACGTTCCGATCGGTTGTGAGGGAACTGCCTGATGCGATTCGATCGAGGGGCCGGGAGGGTGTGTTTGTGGACATGAATGGACTGGAGTTGAAAGTTCTTGGCATTTTGCGCCGTCATCGCTGGGGCGCTTTCCGTTGGTTGTCGATGGCGCGATTGATCCGCCGCAGCGGCGGGGCTTTTCGCGAAGTTACGATTGCGCTGATCAATCTCGAACAGGCCGCCTATATCCGTTGGCTCGACAAGTCATCGATGCAGCATATCGTGCTGCTGCGCAAAGCGTACGAACGGCCGAAGACGCCGCCGCCGAGATTCGGCACTTCGGCGGCGGACACGCGCAAGCTGCCCCGCCCGCCCGGGAATCGGACGCAGCGGGCGCTGCCTCAACCGACAGGTTCGACGGTCAAGCGCCGTCCGACAGGGACAGAGCCACCAGAGCGGCGAAGACAAGCAGCAGACTGATCAGCGCCGCGCCGAAGTAGATCCGAACCTGCCGCGGGCGGCGGCGGTAGACGGCAATGCCGCCAAGCACCGCGGATACCGCGAACAGTAGAAAAGAAACAGTCATCAGATCGGCCATGACGATCCTCCTTAAATGAGATGGAATTTGAACGGGAACCTCTTAAGCGGGAAACTCTTATTCGCAAGCCGCCCATATCGCACAAAAAAACTCCTCCGATTTCGGGGGAGTTTTCTAGTTGGAGCGGTAAAGGTCGGATGATCCTCCCAGACTCAATGGAAGTTACGGAACAAACCGACGACTTTGCCAAGAATCGTCACGTGTGTCAAGCGAAGCGGTTCGTAAGTCGGGTTCTCCGGCTGAAGGCGAATATGATCCTTCTCCTTGTAGAACGTTTTGACCGTCGCTTCGTCTTCTTCGGTCATCGCCACCACGATATCGCCGTTATTGGCCGTCTGCTGCTGGCGTACGACGACGTAGTCGCCGCTGTTGATGCCGGCTTCGATCATGCTGTCTCCGATGACCGACAGCATGAACACCTGATCGTCGCCGACCATCGTCTGCGGAAGCGGGAAATAATCTTCGATGTTCTCGGTTGCCGTGATCGGCACGCCGGCCGTGACTTTGCCGACGACCGGAACGCGCCGGATCGTCGAGGCGAACAGGTTGCCCGTATCCGACTCTTCCAGACCGAGCAGCTCGATCGCGCGAGGCTTTGTCGGGTCGCGGCGGATCAGCCCTTTTTTCTCCAGGCGGTCCAGGTGTCCGTGTACCGTCGAGCTGGAAGCGAGTCCTACCGCTTCGCCAATCTCGCGAACGGAAGGCGGGTACCCTTTGGATTTGACTTCAGTACGGATAAATTCCAAAATGGCCTGTTGGCGTATGGATATCTTCGACATATCGTATCAACCCCATCCATTAATCTATAGTAGTGTCATTCAAGTTATGAGCATCCGAAACATGCGAACAGACGGTCGAATGCTATACGCGCAAATTATAGCATAGAACTTCCGTTCGTACAAACGTAAGTTCGAAAGTAAGCGTTCTTTTTGCAAACGGGCGTTCGGGCTCGCTTTTTGGACCGCATAAAAAGGGGAACAAATTTTCCCGAACAAGCGTTCCAAAAACTATTGCCTGAAACGTATGTTCGTGCTATATTAATTCACAGAAGGCAGAACAAACGTTTGGGAGAGTGTGTAAGATGCCAAAATATACGACGTATAAGAGCATTTACGAGACGGCCGGCACGCCAACCGAGTCGCGCGGCGGCAGACCCGTTTCCAGCTTGTCTTTTTTACATAATCGGAAGTTTCCCGCTTATCGGCGAAGCGGAAGTACGACCGCCAAAGCGCGTCTGCTGCTGTTTGTCCTGATCGGATTGTTCGCGGGCACCGGAGTCGTGCACGCGTTCCAAAACGACAAGCCGGCAGCGGAAGTCAGCACGGTCATCGTCTCGCCGGGCGATACGCTGTGGTCGATCGCCGAGAGCCGCAAGCCGGCAGGCGCGGACACCCGTATTTTTATCGCCGGCATCCAACAGAAGAACGGATTGAGCGGCAGCGAGATCCACGCGGGTGACGAACTGATTCTTCCGAATTTCTGATCGTCGCTCGCCAGGTTGCGAAGCGCGCGGGAACGCCGATCGACGCACCTGATCCAAACGCAGGAGCTTGCAGGGCTATCGCCTTGACAAGCTCTTTTTTTCATGTGAAAGTATATAGAAGCAAGGTGATTAAGGAGGGGTTACGTATGGATATCGATATTTTGGTAGGCCGGATCAACGAACTGGCCCGTAAACATAAAGCCGAAGGCTTGACCGAAGAAGAAGCGCAGGAACGCGCGCAGCTTCGCGAAGTGTATCTCGGCAACGTTCGGCGCAATTTCCGGCAGGAACTCGATACGATCAAATGGGTCGACGAAGAAGAGCCGGGCAGCGATTCGAAGCTGCACTGATTTTTTTGCGGATGAGGTCTCGCTAGCGCGTACCTGCTCCGCAAGCGCTTTACCGGAACGGAAACGGCTCGCCGGTTCGCGGAAAAGGGAGTGCCGCGAACCGGCGGGTTTTTCTTATATATAGAGTGACTTATTTTAAGGGGGAAAACGCATGTCCCGTTCGTGGGAGAGACAGGTTCGCAAAAATCAGCAAAAAACGAATACGTACAGGCAAAAATCGGGTCAGGAACGAATCGGCGGGTCGGGCACTTCAAGCCAGTCGTTCGATACGTTCAAAGGCCGGAACTATATGTTCCCGGTGTTCCTGCTGGTCATCGCCCTTTTCCTGACGGCCATTACGATTTCGGCCCAAATGTCGGGCGTCGAAGAAGCGTCGGGCTCGTCGTACTGGTTCATCATCGTAATGTATCTCATCTTGGCGGTCATCATGTTCCTGCGCCGGCCTTTCCTGCGTATCGGCAAAGACCGGATGAGCACGATTCGCTTCAACCGCGAGCGCACGATCATGGCCGGCGATATCGCCAAGTTCCGGATCGAAAAAGGCTACGTCACGGTAGAAACCAAAGGCAAAGGCGCCAACTGGATTTTCTCGCGCTTCCTTAAAATGTTCAAAACGGACGAGATTGCTGCGCGCGTGACGGAATTCGCCGAGCAGCACCAGATTCCGGTCGAGAAGAAGTAAGCGAGCCGTTGAATCGGGCTTTGCCGGGAAGTAGACCATACAGGAAGAGTGAGGGGACGACACATGACGGTGAACAATGAGGTTAAAGCGGTAATTTTCGATCTGGACGATACGCTGCTTTGGGACGAGCGCAGCATTCGGGAATCTTTTGCGGCCGTGGCCGAAGAAGCGGCTCGCCGCACGGGAATCGACGCGCAGGCGTTCGAAGAAGCGGTGCGCGGACGTGCACGCGAACTGTACGCCGGCTACGACACCTACCCTTTTACCCAGATGATCGGCATCAATCCGTTCGAAGGACTCTGGGCGAATTTTGACAAAGGCGAACAGCCGGAATTCCGCAAGCTGCAGGAGATCGCTCCGGCGTACCGCAAAGAAGCTTGGCGCCTCGGGCTGGCGGATCTGGGCATCGAAGACGAAGCGCTTGCGCTCGAGTTGTCCGACAGGTTCGCGGCCGAACGCCGCAGCCGTCCCCACGTCTATGAAGAAACGTACGAAGTGCTCGACGCGCTCAAAGGCGAAGTCAAGCTGCTGCTGCTGACGAACGGCTGTCCGTCGCTGCAGCAGGAGAAGCTCGACGGCGTTCCGCAGCTCGTGCCTTACTTCGACCATATCGTCATTTCCGGTACGTTCGGCAAAGGCAAACCCGATCCGGCGATTTTCCGCCATGCGCTGAGCCTGCTCGGCGTGGAGCCGGAAGAAGCGCTGATGGTCGGCGACAAGCAGAGCACGGATATCCGCGGAGCGCTGGACACGGGCATTCCGTCGGTCTGGATCAATCGCGGAGGTCGTCCGCCCCATTCCGGCATCGTGCCTGTGCATCAGATCGAATCCCTGCGCGACCTGCCTCAGCTGGCCGGAATCCGCGTTTCCTGAGAAATCGGCGATACGGTGTTCCGTCCGCCCGCTGCGGCGGGCGGGCTTTTTTTCGCCTGTTTGCAAGTCTGACGCCGCCCGGCGGTCACGATTACCCCGATCGGTATTCGGGTATGTAATGATCATTTAGAATATGGAAGCAGAAAGGAGGAGTGCGGCTGTGGAACTTTATTTTCTCGGGACCAATGCGGGACTGCCCACCACGCAGCGAAACGTCACTTCCGTCGCGCTCCGCATGCTGGAGGAACGGCGTTCGTCCTGGCTGTTCGACTGCGGCGAAGCGACCCAGCACCAGATTTTGCATTCGCCGCTCAAGCTGAGCCGTTTGGAAAAAATATTTATTACGCATATGCACGGCGACCATGTATTCGGCCTGCCGGGGCTGCTGTCCAGCCGCTCCTCGCAGGAAGGTTCGCCTCCGCTGACCGTATACGGCCCTCAAGGGCTGAAGCAGTTTCTCGAAGTGACGCTTGGCGCGACGCAGAGCCGGGTGACGTTCGGGCTGGACATCGTGGAGCATGCCGGCGGCTTGATTTTCGAAGACGAGCAGATCAAGGTTGAAGCGGCGGCGCTGGAACACCGGATCGAGAGCTATGGCTACCGCATGACGGAAAAAGATCGCCCGGGCAGCCTGAACATGGAGCTTTTGCGGGAATGGGGCGTGCGTCCGGGGCCGGAATACGGTAAGCTTAAGAATGGAGAGAGTATTACGGTGGACGGACGCACGATTACGCCCGACCAGGTGCTCGGTCCGCCCAAGCGCGGCCGCATCGTTACGATTCTGGGCGATACGCGTCCGGCGCCGGGCATCGATCCGCTCGCGGCGGGAGCGGACCTGTTGGTGCACGAAGCGACGTTTACCGACGAATTTGCCGATTTGGCGCAGAAATATTACCACAGCACCGCCGTTCAGGCCGCGGAAGCGGCGAAGAAGGCGGGCGTGGGCGAATTGATTCTGACGCATTTCAGCTCGCGCTACAAAGATCCTGAGCAGCTCCAGCCTCTGCTGGACGAAGCGAGAGCCGTTTTTCCCAACACGCAGTTGGCGATGGAACACGAGACCTATCCGGTTCGCCCTGCGCAAGACCGAGAAAAGGACTGAAGACCGATGCCAAGCCCCAACGCTTTTTTGATCGACCTGGACGGGACGCTGTATCACGGCGAACGCCGCGTTCCGGGAGCGGACGAACTGATCGCGGCGCTGAACGAACGCGGCATCCCGTTTCTTTTTCTGACCAACAATTCGTCCGCGTCCCAGGATACGGTCGCCCAACGCTTGAACAACATGGGCATTCCCGCGAAGCGTGAGCAGGTCTGCACGTCTTCGATGGCGGCCGCGGCCTATATCGCGCAGCGCAAGCCCGGCGCTT
The DNA here is from genome assembly GCF_006542275.1 of Saccharibacillus brassicae. Classification (NCBI taxonomy): domain Bacteria; kingdom Bacillati; phylum Bacillota; class Bacilli; order Caryophanales; family Paenibacillaceae; genus Saccharibacillus; species Saccharibacillus brassicae. Next base: position 5,422,889 of record NZ_CP041217.1, on the reverse strand, counting down.
CGGTCGCGATATTCGGCGAAGCGGGGCTTCGCGGCGCGGCAGCCGCGGCCGGCCTCTCTGAATTCGCGGGCGATCCGAGGCAAGGACGTCCCGATTACGTCATTCAAGGCATCGACCGCGAGTTTTCCTACGGAAAGCTTGCGCAGGCAGGCCGCTGGATTCTCGGCGGATCGGAATTCGTGCTGACGAATCCCGACCTGCTGCTGCCTTCGGAAAACGGCTTGATGCCGGGAGCGGGCACGCTCGGCGCATCGCTCGAAGCGATGACGGGCGTCAAGCCTACGGTCATCGGCAAGCCTTCGCCGATCCTGATGAATTTCGCGTTCGATCTCCTCGGCGTCGAAGCCGCAGACGTGACGGTGATCGGCGACAACATGATGACCGATATCAAAGCCGGCGCGCAGTCGGGCTGCCGCTCGCTGCTGCTGCTGACCGAAGAAGGCGTCACGACGCCGCATAATCTCGAACGTCATCAGGTTCTGGCCGACGCCAAGCCGGATCTGATCAGACACAATTTACGTGAAATCCAAGACTGGATATTAAGCGGATACTAAGCGACACGGAAAGGAACGATGCATGATGCCGGAACTGCCGGAAATCGAACATTACCGCAGACAATTGGGTCAATGGATTCTCGACCTGCCGATTCAACGAGTGAAACTGAACCATGCGCACAGTACCGATGTCGAGCCGGAAGAATTTGCCGCCGCGCTGGAGGCCAGAAGCCTGCTCTTTTTGGAGCGCCGCGGAACGTTTCTTATTTTCCATCTCGATAACGGGCATCGCCTGCTGATCGCTCTGGCCAAAGACGGAGCGCTTTACTGCGGGGAACAAGACGAGCAGCCGCCGTTCGTCTCCCAGGCCGAGATCGGCTTCGGGGAACGGACGCTGTACATCGCGGGCAAAGGCAGCGTGCTGCGTCTGATGACCGTACGCGGTCTGGACGAAGTGCTCAAGACGCTCGGTCCCGATCCGTTTTCCCGTCAAGCGACGCCGGAGTACTTCGTGTCCCAGCTCAAGAAGCGCCGGGGCGCGCTGCGCAGCATCCTGACCGGCCAGAAGCTGGTCGCGGGAATCGGTCCGCGCTACGCGGACGAGATCGCTTTTGCCGCGGGCCTGCTGCCTTCGGTCAAAACGCAGGAGCTGAACGGCGAAAGTGCGGCCCGTCTGTACGAAGCGCTGGAAGAAGTGCTCAAGGCCGCGATCGACGGCGGAGGCTGCATTACTGTTCCACTGAACGCGGACGACGCGGTAACCGGCGGGTATCTCTCGCAGTGCCGGGTGTTCGAGCGCGAAGGACAACCGTGTACGGAAGACGGAGCACCGGTGCAAAAAATGGACGTAGCGGGCAAAAAAGCGTATTACTGCCCGCAGTGCCAGCACGAACAGACGCCGGTATTCTCCTGATCGAAAGCGCGAGAGCGCGGAAGGAGTCCTAACATGACGAATACGGAAAACAAACCGAAAATCCATCTGTACATGGACGATTGGCGTCCGTGCCCGGAAGGGTTCGCGCTGGCCCGCACCGGCGAAGAATGCCTGACGCTGCTGCGGGACTGCGAAGTCGGCATTTTGTCGCTCGATCACGAGATGGGACCCGACGAGCCGAGCGGAAGCGAAGTTGCGGCCCGAATCGTCGCCAACGGCACGTTCCCCAAAGAGATCTACCTGCATACGTCCAGCGAATACGGCCGCCGCAGCATGTACGAAATTCTGTACGCGGGCAAGCCGGAACATGTCATCTTGCATCGCGATTCCATGCCGGAAGACGTCCGCAGACGCGCCGCGGCGGAGCAATCGCAGTCGTGAGAGAGTCGACAGAACGCGAACTGCTTGGCTGGATCGAAGCGGGGGAACGCCGGATTATCGTTTTCGGGCATACTCCTTTTTGCGGAACGTGCCGCGTGGCGCGGCGGATGCTCGAAGTGGTCGAACAGATGAATCCCGAGATCGACATCTATGCGCTGGACCTGAACTTTGCGCCCGAATTCATACAAAAGTACCGCGTGCGCAGCACGCCTTCGCTGAGCGTCTTCGAACCGGGGACACGCGGCGAGCCGAGAACGGCCTATGCGATGCAGTCGGTGCCGTATCTGCTCGATTTTATCGGGTAGGGGCCAGGCGGAATTCGCATCAAATGACAAGAACGAACAAGAAAGGACGCGGCACCGGGAAGATGTTTTTTTCGATGCCGGAGTCCTGTGGAGGGTAACGTATTTTGAGCGAGCATGAACAAGAACACGTAGAACCGATCGAAGCGGCGGACGCGCTGCCGGAAGAAAGCACGTTTATTTGCACCGCCAACCGGGATTTCGCCGCTTACGCGCAGGAAGAGCTGCGCCGTCTGTTCGGATCGGTCAAAAGCAGCGTGCTGAGCGACCGCGAAGTGCTGCTGGTCAAATTGAATACCGGCGCGGAAGAAGCGGTACGGAAAATGACGGACAGCCGTCCGATTTTCCTGCGTCACGTCCAACCTGTTCAATTCGAACGCGAAGGCGACAACGTCGGCGAACTGCTGTCGGCGGCCGCCGGGTTCGTGTTGGGCAGCGGCCTGCTTGCGGCGGGCATCAAAGCGGCGCTGCAGGTACGCAAAAGCGAAGGCGCCGGAGGCGACAGCGCGCCGCAGCTCAAAGAATGGCTGGAAGAGCTGCTGCGCGGGTCGGAAGCGGAATTCGTCTCGGCAGGCGCCGACTGGATCGTCTCGGTCTACGTCACGCCGTCCGGCGTCTATGCGGGCATTTCGCGTCCGGAAGACAACTTGTCGGACTGGAGCGGCGGAGCCGTTCGGTTTCGCCGGGAAGAAGGACAGCTGTCGCGCGCCAAGTTCAAACTGCTGGAAGCGGAGCGGGAATTCGGTCTTGATCTGTCGGCTTACCGCAGCGCGGTCGATATCGGCGCGGCGCCGGGCGGATGGACATCGCTGCTGCTCGAACGCGGGCTGAAAGTGACGGCGGTCGATCCGGCCAAGCTGCATCCTTCGCTGTTGAAAATGCCGAATTTGACCTATATCCGCAAAAATGCGAGCGAGATCAAATTCCGCGACAACGAGTTCGACCTGCTCGTGTGCGATATGAGCTGGAGTCCCAAACTGATGGTTCAGTTGGTGACGGGTCTGCTGCACGCGCTTGCGCCCGGCGGGACGGCGATCATCACTATCAAGCTGATGCACAAAAAGCCGATGGCGCTGATCAAGGAAGTGATCGCGTCGCTTGAAGGTTCCCGCCTGCAGGTTCAGCGCTCCAAGCAGCTGTTCCACAATCGCGAGGAAATTACGCTGTACATGATCAAGTATTAAAAATAGGTCTTTACAGTCGGCAAGCAGCCGGTTTATAATGACTTCAAAATCATAGCAGCGGCAAAACAGGGAAAGCATCCCTCATGGACTCGGTCTTCGGACCCCGGCCACGAGGGATGCTTTCTTTTTTTGTCCAAAAAAGGAGGGATAAGATGCCGAAGCCGGCTGAATTGGAGCGGGGAACGGTCATCGGCGAACGATACCGGGTGGAACGCGTGCTCGGAAGCGGCGGCATGGGGAGGGTGTATCTGTCTTCCGATGCGAAGCTTCCGGGCAAGCGCTGGGCCGTCAAGGAAACGTTGGCCGCTACGGAGGATTACGAACGGATCGGGAACGAGGCGCGCATGCTGACCCGGCTGCGCCATCCGAGTTTGCCGCAGGTCGTCGATTTTTTGTCGCCTGACGCGTCCGGAAGAGTGTTTCTCGTGATGGAATACATCGAAGGCATGAACCTCGGGGAATACGCGGCGCGCTGCGGCGGCCGTCCCGATCTTGCGTTCGTGCTGGAACTGACGCTGCGGATCTGCGACGTGCTGGACTATTTGCACGGGCAGAGCCCGCCGATCGTGTTCCGCGACCTGAAGCCCGGCAACGTGATGATCGGCGCAGACGGAGCCGTTCGGCTGATCGATTTCGGCATTGCGCGCAGCACGGGTCCGGGGCGGCTTGACGATACGGTCAAACTCGGCACGATCGGCTTCGCTGCTCCCGAGCAGTACGAAGGACGCAGCGAACCGTCCAGCGACCAATACGCGCTGGGTGCGCTGCTGCTGCATCTGTGCACGGGCGGGCAGTTCAGCGCATGGACGCCGGAAGCGCAGCGGGCGCTGCGTCCGGATCTGCCGCCGCCGCTTGCAGCGGCGATTCGCAAAATGCTCAGTTACCGCGCGGAAGACCGCTACGCCTCGATCGCGGAGATCAAGCGGCTTGTTCGGCCGGTCGGTGCTTCAAGCGAATTGGCGCAAGCCGGAGCGGGCGGGATCGGAACGTCGACCGTCGCGGTGCTCGGTTTGTTCCGCGGCTGCGGCGTGACGCATACCGCGATTGCCGCGGCGCATACGCTGGCCCGCGAAGGCGGGCGTACCGCAATCGTCGAATTGGACCGGCGGGCGGGAAGTTTCGCACAGATCGCGCTGGAATGGGAAGGAGAGCCGCTCAGAGACCGGCCGACGTTCAGCGTAGGAGGCGTGGATTATTGGCCGGATGCGGGCCGGGAACGGTTGGCCGACGTGTTCGGCCGGGGATACCGGCATGTGGTGCTCGATCTGGGACTGTGCGGGGACGCCGGGGATTTCGAAGAGTTTCAGCGGGCCGACGTTCCGGTAGTCGTCGGTTCGGGCCGCGAATGGAGAAGCGGCGAGTGGGACGCTTTCGTTCGCCGCGAGAGCTTGAGAGCGCGGCCGAAGTGGAGATATGTGCTGCCGTTCGCGGCGAGCGAAGACATTCGGGAACTGCGCGGCCGGCTCGGCAGCAAGCACGTATATGCGCTGCCTCTGCTGCCCGATCCGTTCGGGGGACAATGCCGGGCAGCGTTCGAGCCGATTCTGGGCACGCTGTATGCCAAGAGGGAACGACGTTCGCGGCTGAAGTTGGGATTTCGGTAAAACGAAGGGAGCATAATCATGTCAAGAATGAGATTTCGACAGCGGCAGCGTCTGCTGGCCGCCGGAGCGGGGGCTGCCGCCGCCCTGCTGATCTGCACGGCGGCCGGTCTGCCGTACATCCGTTCCATCGAGAACCGTTACGAAGCGGAGCGCGGAGACTACGAACGCCAGATTGCGGACATGGATGCGCGGCGCGTCCCCGTTTTTGCGCTGACACGGGATATCCGCGCCGGAGAAAAGATTGGCGAAGCAGATCTGGCGCAGATCGAAGTCGTCGAAGCGACGGTGCCCGACAACCTTCCGACCAAAACGGAAGCGGTCGGCCGGTTCGCCAAAGTGGCGCTGGCCCGCAATACGCCGGTCAGCGAATCGATGCTGTACGAAGGAGCGGTTATGCCCAGCGACGTGCGGAATCAGGAGTTTCGGTTGATCGAACTGCCGACCCGGCTGGCGGCTGGCGAATTCGTCGACGTGCGCGTCAAATTCCCGACCGGCGAAGATTTTATCGTATTGTCGAAAAAGCGGGCGGAAGACCTGTCTGCGGGCACCGTATGGATTCGCATGAGCGAACGGGAAATTTTGACGATGTCTTCGGCCATTGTCGACGCGTACCTGAACGATGCTTCGATCTATGCGCTGACTTACGTCGAACCCGGCTTGCAGGCGGAAGCGGTCGTGACTTATCCGTCGAACGCGAGCGTGCTCGACCTGATCGGGAGTGATCCGAACATCGTGCAGCGGGCCGTCACGGAACTGGAGCGGCGCCGGCGCGAGAAGCTGGAGAACGGACTGGATCTGCTGACGCCGGAAGAGATCCAGAAATATTTGAACAGCAAAGCCAATCTGGATGTCGTCAATCCCGGCACGCAGGATAACGCGCTGCTCCCGGATAGGGAAGACGCCGCTGCCGCCGAGGGGGAAGCGCATTGAGTACCGCTGTTTTTATCGGAGACCGCGATAAAACGGATCTGCTGTTTTACGTGGCGAAAATGTTGGCGGAAGCGGGACGCGAAGTACTGATCGTCGATTATACGGCGGGGCAGCGCTACGAGTTTTCTTTTCCCGCATTGGACGTTCCGGGCGAACCGCGGGAATATGACGGATTCGACGTCTGGATTCCGGCCGAAGGCGCCAAGTCCGGGTTCGAAGAAGGCTACGACGTCGTCTTGTACGATACGGACGATCCGCGGCGGCTGCCGGCATTTCCGGACACGGCCTACCGTTTTCTGGTCGGCGGCTGCGAACACGCGTCGGTTCGGCGCTGCGTCCGGCTCCTGAACGGCTATTTCTTACGGCGGCCGCTCGCCGAGCTGTGCGCTTTTCGCGCCGTGCGAATCGAGGAAGCGAGCGAACCGGGAGAAGCGTATATCGCCGAACAGTTCGAAACGTTCCCGATCGATTGGAAAGAATCTTTCGTCTATTATCCCGATGAACGGGATCTGGCGCTCAAGATCGGCAATCAATATGCCGGCCGATTGAGACTCAAAGGGCTGTCTCCGGCGATGAGAAAAGCGGTGCAGGGCATAGCCGCCGTATTGCTTGGGCTGGATCGAAGGGAAATGCGCAAGCTCTGGAACAGAGCCGAGAGGAGCAAATAAAATGGGACAAATCGCATTTTGGGGAATCGGGCACGGAACGGGGGTGACCGCTTCCGTAGGCGCGCTCGCTGCGCTGATCGGAAGCGAATACGGCATTCGGACGCTCGTCTCGCAGCCGCAGGGCGAAGAGAATACGCTGGAGCGGGCCTTTGCCCGCTCGATCAACGTCTACGGCCGCGACCAGGCGGCGGAAGCGGGCACGGGACTCGACGCGCTGGTCAGGTTGGCCCGCAGCGGGAAGCTCGAACGCGAAACGGTCAAAAACAATGCTCTAATGATCGAACGCCATCGCCTCGATCTACTCAGCGGTTCCGAACGGATGAACCGGCTGCAGTTCGAAAATGCCGGCGGATTGATCGGAAATATCTATGCCAACGCCCGCGCGTATTACGACTGCATCCTGCTCGATGTCCGTTCGGGAGCCGACAGTCCAGCGGCCGCTCAGGTGCTGGAAGACGCGGATCTGGTCGTCGTCTGCCTCAATCAAAATATCGGCATGCTGGAACGGTATTTCGATCGCAGCGGTTGGCCGGAGCAGCTGCATGGCAAAAAGCAGCTGCTGCTGTTCTCCGGTTACGACCCGGATTCCAAATACAAAGCTTCCAGCATTTTGCGCAAATACGGACACCGGGACTCGGCGCTGACGCTGCCTTACAATTCCGATTTCCGCGATGCGGTCAACGACGGGGATATCAAAGGATTTATTGCCAGAAGCCGGACGCTCGATCGCAAGCACGGCAATTACCGCTTTATCGCCGAAGCGCGCCGCACGGCGCAGAAGCTGCTCGAAGAGATCGGCATCAATACGAGATTGAAGCATGTCGATGCCGCGAAGGGAGTTTCGTAGAACATGGACGGAATCAATTCGATGCTGATCGCGGCGATTGTCGGCGGGCTTGCGCTCGGGCTCTTGCTTGCGCTGCGCAGAAATGCGGCTGCCGCAGGCGAAGAAGCGGAAGACGAGCTGCTGACGATCGACGACCTCCAGCGGTACGCGGCAGCGGCGATCAACGAATTCGCCAATGCGAACCTACTCGATTTGGGTCTGTCGGCGGAAGAATTCGAACGCCGGAGAAACGTCGTAGCCGAACTCAAAAGTTCGCTCAAGACGTGCAATGCCGGCAGCCTGCCCGACAAGACGTATGTCAAATCGTTTATCTCCGATCTGCTGCTGCGGGGCGGCGCCGTGAGCGAAGCGACGATCGACCGCATCCTGCCGTTCGGCGACGAACGCCTGCTGACCGATACGGACAAGTTCGATATTTTGCTGCATGCGTACAAGCGGGAACACGGAATGCAAGCTCTGACCGTGCTCATCGACAAGCACGGCCTTGCCGATCCGAAGTTCGTCATCGAGAACGCGGCGACCGAATCGTATATTATTACGGGTGAAGAAATAAGAGCCATTTACGGCGCCGAAGCGCCCCGCCTGTCTTTTGAAGACAAACTGCAGCTTGTCGTGCAGCGCGTCTACCAGCAGTACAAAGGGTTTGGGCCGATCGACGAACTGCGCGACCAGACGATCGACGGCGTATCGGGCGGCGTATCCGGCCTGCTGCCGGACATGCGCGAGACGGAAGACGAAGTCGAGCTGCTGCGTGCCATGCGCGGCGAGACGCCCAAAGGCTGCGACAGCGTATGGATTTTCTATCGCGGCAAATCGATCCGGCTGGCTTTTCTCGGCTTCGGCAGCCTGCTTGAGCTCAAGCGGGTCTGCCAGAACATTTACAAATTCGGCAGTCCCGGACAGCTGTCGGAAGCGAAAGCTTATCGGATCAACGAGATGCGGGACGGTTCGCGGGTCGTCGTGGTCCGGCCTCCCTTTTCCGAGAGTTGGGCGTTTTTCGTCCGCAAATTCGATCTGCCGAATCTCAGCCTGGAGCGCCTGCTCGGCGCTGAGGAAGGCAACCATTCCGATCTGCCGATCCGGATGCTCGACTACTTGATGAAAGGTGCGCAGGTGACGGCCGTGACGGGGGAACAAGGTTCGGGCAAAACGACGCTGCTGATGGCGATGGTCAAAAGCATCTACGGCACGTTCAATTTGCGGATACAGGAATTGGCGTTCGAGCTGCATCTGCGCAGATTATATCCCGAGCGTAACACGCTGGCTTTCCGCGAAACGGACCATATCAGCGGGCAGGAGGGGCTGGATCTGCAGAAGAAAACGGACGGCGCGGTCAATATTCTCGGCGAAGTGGCGACCGACCCCGTGGCGGCGTGGGCCGTGCAGATGTCCCAGGTGGCTAGCAAGTTCACGGTATTCAGCCATCATGCCAAAACGACAAAAGACCTGATCTGGTCGCTGCGCAATTCGCTGCTCAAGACAGGCACGTTCCAGAACGAGCGGATCGCCGAGGAACAGGTGGCCAGCGTGATCGCGTTCGACGTGCATTTGGAAAAAGAACGCGACGGCACCCGTCATATCGAGCGCGTGACCGAATGCGTCGCGCTCGATCCGGACGAAGAATCGTTCGCGGAGCTCGGCCGAAAGCTTGCCGCCGGCACGAACGAAGCGGAGGCGTTGAACGTGTTGGCGCAGGCGCAGCTGAGTTATTACCGGCGGATGACCGGGCGCACGTTCGAAGTCCGCGACATCATCGCGTTTCGGGACGGCGCTTACGTACCCGTGCAGCGCCCGACTCCGGGAAAAGTGCAGCTGATGGCCGGCAATATGTCACGGGAAGACGCCGCCGCTTTTCATGCGTTTCTGGATCGGTACTGGGGAAGTGAGCCGGCATGAGCCTGAAGTGGTGGATCATTCTGGCGTTGATTCTGTATCTTGTGCCGCTCGTGCTGGTGTTGATCCTGAAGCGACGAAGCCAAAAAGCTTCGGGCAGCAAGGAGCCGCGCGGCAGCTGGATGAATCGAAAGGCTCAAGCGGGACCCGGCAATCCGGCGTTCAATCGCTTCTATCAACGATCATATGTGCGCTCCGCGAAGTTCCCGCTGCTTGGCGGACAGCTCCGGCGGATTCGCCAGCGCTTGGCAATCATGGGGCCGTATGACGAAATGACGCTGCGCAAAGAAACGATGAAGATCACGTATGCCGTCCTGCTGATTAGTATCGGACTGCTGCTTGCTTTGACGCTGCTCGGACGCAGCTTCTCCGTCACGCTGCTTGGGGCGATCGGCTGCCTCGTCCTGAACGGCATGCTGATCGACGTGTTCGTGCATCGGGCGGAGAATCGGCTGCTCCAACATTTTCGCGATTTTCTGGAAGACAACCGGCACCAGTTTCAGGCCAGCCGGATGGCAGACGAAGCGATCTACGAAGCCGCGCAGCTTGCCGGACACAACATGAGACTGCATGGCGAACAGATGCACAGTGTGCTGACAGCCAAAGACCCGGAGCGCAGCCTGTCGGCGTATTACGAAGTGGCGCCCAATCGGTATTTGAAAGCATTCACGGGTGTCGCCTGCATGATTATGGAATACGGAGACAAAGCGACGGCGAAAGGTTCCCTGTACCTGAACGCGATCGGCAAATTCGTGCAGGACATCAACTTCGACCTGCTGCGCCGCAGCCGGCTCAGTTATCAGCTGAACAGCCTGACCCTGATCGCGCTGGCGCCGATCCTGCTGTCGTTTCCGCTGGAACGCTGGGCCGAGCATTATTTTCCGCTCATGGGCGAGTTTTACGAAGGACGGATCGGCATGGCGTCCAAACTGCTGCTGTACGCGATAGCGGTAGCGGCGTACGTACTTATTCGCAAACTGGCGGAAACGGAAGAGTCGCGGTATGTGCCCAAGCCCGGAGGTATCCGCTGGGAAAAGAAATTGTACGAATACCGGATCGTTCGCTGCGTCGTTGATCGTTTCGTGCCGCAAAAGCATACGAAAGCGCATAGCGATCTTTCCCGGCTGCTCAAAGAGTCGAATTCGCCGCTTCTGCTTGAATGGCTGACGCTCAGGCGGCTGCTGCTCGGCTTGTCGGTCGGCCTGCTGTCGGCGCTGATGTTCGTGTCCGTCCACGGCAGCATGATCCAGCGCGTGCGGGAAGCGCCGACGTATCCAAAAGGCGGCCTCATGATCGGGCGGGTCGACGGAGCGGAACGCGCGGAAGCCGAACGGCGAACAGCATTCGACCGGAAAATCATGGATGAATTTCGAGGGATGCGGGGCGACGTGGAGGAAGCGCTGCGCAGACGCGTACGGGATACGGCCGGGGCGGTACTTGGCGAAGCGGAGCAGAATGAAGCGGCGGTCCGCATCGCCCGGAAGTTGGATCGGATGAACGACGAATATTTGAAAGCGTGGGAGCTGCTGCTTGCTGTCGCAGCCGGAGCGGCCGCATCGTTCGTTCCCGTAGGCATTTTGCGTTTCCAGCGCCGGGTGCGCGGTATGGATATGCAGAGCGAAGTCGACCAGTTCCGAATGCTGATCTCGATTCTAAGCCAATTCGACCGGATGAGCGTGCAGATTCTGCTGGAGTGGCTGGAACGGTTTGCGGTGATCTTCAAGCCGGCGCTTCAGCGCTGCCTGCTCGATTTTGACGGAGGCGCTGCCGCCGCGCTGGCTGAACTGAAGCACGAAGCGCCGTTTCCTGCTTTTATCCGGTTGATCGAACGGTTGGAAAATTCGCTGGAGCATTTGTCGATCCAGGAAGCGTTCGACGATTTGGAAATGGAACAGGAGTATTACCGCGAACAAAAAAAAGAAACGATGGACCGGCTGATCGAAAACAAAGCGAGTTGGGGCCGGGATATCGGCTTCGCTCCCGTCATGTTCATGCTCGGCGCCTATATTATCGTTCCGTTTCTGTACGTGTCGTTTATGCAGATGAAAGACCTGATTGCCCGACTGGGCCAAATCTAAATCCAAATCCATGTATCGTATAAAGGAGACTGTTATCTATGGGAAGCAACGCAACTTCGGGTTTGAAATTGGCCGCCGGCATTTTTCTGACACTGGCTTTGATTACGACGGTCGTCGTGATCTTCATCTCTTCGCAGGACGCGGCCAAAGAAGGACAAACCCAGTTTTCGACGATCCAGACACAGCTGTCGCAGACCCGCTTCAATATTTACGAGAATACGACGCTGTCCGGCAGCCAGGTCATGAACGCCGTACGGCAGTACAACAACGACGAGCAGTTCGGCGTGTACGTCCTGACCGGCAAAGGCGGCGCCACGTACTACGGCAGCCAGTTCAACCAGACGACGGGCGTCATTACCGGCGAGACCAAGAACAAGGCGCTCAGCCCGGCGTTGAACGAAGCGGACAACAACTTCATCAATCCGTCGGGCAAATTCAAATCTTCGATCGTGCGCGATGCCAACAATATGGTACGCGGCATCGTATTTACGCAGGCGAAATAAAGCCGAATCTTTACCGTCTTCCGTATGGGGCGGAAGGCGGCGAGGGGCGAGGAGACCGATATGGGGAATACAAAAAGTTTTATGACGCTGGCCGCCATGTTTGCTTTGTTCATCGGCGCCTGTACGTATGCGGCGGATGTCGCAAGGTCGATCGACGCCGGAACGCGGCTGGCCTACGAACTGAACACCGACCAGGACGGCAAAATCAAAACGGAACTCGGCCTTGATTACGAAGAACGTTATTCCGGCGCACAGATCCTGCTCATGATTCGCGGCCTCGCAGAAGACGGAGCCGATATCGAGGTAAACGGGAAGCTGTATCGATCCGGTTCGAATGAAGACAACGTCGATCCGGCGATCCTGAACGTTAAGCTCGCTTACCGGGCGTTCTATGAGAGAAGCGCAGACGGTACGTTAAACAAAATGGTGTTCCGGAGCGGGACATGAACTACATAACCGGCATTTTCGCGGCTTTGCTGAGCCTCTTGCTGTTGTTTATGTATCCGCTGTACGAACAGGCGCGCAGCCAGGACAAAATCGCAAACCTTGTCGTTCAGGCGGCGGTGACCCGTTTTGTCGACAGCGCCCGCACCAAAGGGTATATTACGCCGCAGATGTACGAGACGTTTAACGCGCAGCTGGCCGCAACCGGCAATCCGTACGAGGTGCGGCTGGAGCATCTGCGCAAAAGGTATGTTCCGGAATACGGGGACCCGGCCGATCCTTCGACGTTCAAGAATCGGTTCACTGCTTTTTACGACGGATTTTACAACGAACAGATTTTGGCGGTATTGTTCCCGAACCCCATCTCCAGCGCGGACGACCCCGCCCGGCGTTACGACATGCAGGTGGGCGATTATATCGGGATCAAGCTTGAGAACGTCAACCGTACCGCGGCCGTGCAGCTGTGGGATTTCCTGATGAACGACAATACGGACGAAAACGCCACGGTAGCGCTCAATTACGAAGGAATGGTTCTCAATGAAGATCGTTAATTTCGCGTTGCTGTTCGTCTTGATCTTTTTCCCGGTGTTTCGGATCGCTTCTATACATCTGGACGATCAGCATACCGCCCTGCGGCTGAGCAGCCGCTACGACGCCATGCTTCGAACGGCCGTGCAGGATGCCGGTTACGTACTGAACGATACGACGGCGCAAGGCGATCAGCCGGGTTACGGTTCGCGGAAATTTCTCGGAACGGACAAAGAACGCGCGGTCGAGACGTTCTATCGTTCGCTGGCGCTGAATATGGGCACGGGAGACGATCCCGCTGCGCTCGGCGCGCTCGCCGCTTACGTGCCCGCGATCGCGGTCATCGATTACGACGGTTACTTCATCTATGCGACAGAGTCATTCGTCGATTCCGGCGGACAAACGCAGCTCCGGGCGGTATGGTCGCCCAAAAAACCGTACGCCTACTCGGATGCCGGCGGTTCTGTCATTCAGTTTACGCTGGACCGCTTCGTGAAGATCCATGATCGAAGCCGGCAGGTCTGGGTGCAGGGAATGCGGGAAGAGATCGCTTCAGAGACGAATGTTCCTCTATTGAAGGATGCGGATACGTTCGAGAGCGTGCGCCGGCGGACGATCCTGAACGGGATCCAAAACGACCTGGCGCATGCCATTCACCGGCATAATCGATATGCGGCGCGCTACGGAGTGGATTATCTGTTCACGCTTCCGCAAATTTCGCGCGAAGAATGGGACAACGGTATCGACGATATCGGAATCGCGGCTTTTTTGCAGGGGATTCCGGTCGGCGATCAGGCGTACAACCATTACGCGTTCGGCGGAGGAAGGCTGGTCCGAACCAAGCAGGTGTACGGAGCGGCCGATCCGATCAGCGGCATCCGTTATTATTCGCGCGACCGTGCCGAGCTTCCGGCCCCGAACGAGGAGACGTTCGGCAGCGAGCGGGAAGCGGCGCAGTCCGGTTATTTTCCGATCCGGCGACCGAAACCTTGAGTTCCGGCAGAAGCAAAACCGCAAGAAACGGCTTTCATGATTTTGCGGAAAAACTTTGGAGCAGCTCCAACAAATTCTGCTGCTGCGATTCGTTCATGCGGCCGAACAGATCGAGCAGCTGCCGTTCTTCTTCTTTTAGAGGATGTTCAAGCAGATCGTCGACCGGGAGCAGCTCCGACAAAGGGATGCCCAGCGCGCGGCTGAGGCTGCTTAACGTATTGAGCCGGGGAGAGCGACGATTGCATTCGATATCGCTGATCGAGGATTGAGAGACGTTCGCACGTTGAGCGAGTTCGACCGAGGAGAGATGACGTGCTTTGCGCAAATAGCGCAGTTTGCTTCCGATATCCATAAAGTCCGCCTTTCCCTAACCGAAAATAATTGAACGCACAAACAGAATTGAGCTTCGTCAGTGGGCATGCCGCCCGTATAGTAAACCTAATATATACCGAATGCACGCGGCAGGTCTACGGATTCTTTTTCCAAAAACCGGATGATTTTCGGAGTTAAAAAAACGCGCAAATTCCCTCGCCGCCGGGCGGCGGGGGAATTTGCGCGTTTGAACGGCGTAGGCGGCCGCGGCGGGCATGGAGCAGGCACGGATGCAACCGATGGCTGCATACGGACTCAATCCCGGCTCTGAATGACCAATAACAATCCGCTTTCGATCGAGACGGTGCCCGAGGGGCCCGACAGCTTGTTGCTGACGGACAACGATTGCCCCTGGCGAAGCGTCGCGTTCTCGAGCGGATACTCGAAACCTTCCAGCGTAACCCCGCTCACTTCCATCGTGGCGGGAATGAGGGACACGTATGTAAATCCGCGGTCTTCGACGACCAGTTGGCTGCCGGTCAGCTGAATATAGTTGTTGCGGTCGCGGATCGTGCAGACTACCTGCCGGCGCAGCGCGCGAATAAGCAGCTGCACGTTGGCCAGCGTATGGTCCATCCGTCCGCCCGTCACGCCGAGCATGACGATCTCCGACGGCCGCTCGTTCAACGCCAGCTCGAAAGCGAGTTCCGTGTCCGTATAATTTTTGTCGACCGGGTCGCAGGTGTCGATCCGTCCGCTGAGCACGCGGATGCGCTCCGCGTCTTCGGGCGAGACCGAATCGAAATCGCCTACCGCGATATCCGGGCGAAGCCCGCGTTCGATCAGCATGAGAGCGCCGCGGTCGGCTCCGATGAGCAGGTCGCCGGGGCGGATATAATCCAGATAGTCGTCGGTCCACAATCCGCCGGATACGATAATGACGCGTGTGTCGTTCATGACGCAGTTTCTCCTCCTTTCGGGTTCGGTACTTTTGTCGAAACAAGCAGGCTTGCTGTGCTGATATCCAGTATAGCGGACACAGGGCGAAGCGTACAACGAACTTCGAAGGCGGCCGTCGTTTCAAGGTCGGAGAGTCGGCCGCCGCAAGGGTTGCGTTTCGCAAAAAAGTTTTGAAGGCGTTTGCAGCATTGTCAAAAATAAGCGCGTTGGAGAGCGCTTATCGGGTTAAGAAATAGAGGAGTGCGTCCGGCAGTTCTTTTTGCCAAAATCCCCACAGATGTTTGCCTTCCTTTTCCATATAATGCACCTTCGCTCCACGGTCCAGCAGCAGGTCGCGCGTTCGGCGGTTAAGGTCGACGAAATCGAATGTGCCGTGATCGGTTTTGTATTCATTTTCCTGCAGGCCGACGATCATGTACGTGTCCAACCATCCCAGATCTTCCTCGCGGGCAATGATGTCCTGGGACTCTTCGTAGTAGGCGCCCGAGAGGCTGATGATGCGCGGGAACTCGCCCGGGTATAACAGCGACAGATGCAGCGACATCGAACCGCCGAGCGAATCGCCGGCCAGGATACGGTCGTCGCCGCGAACGCGGTATTTCTGCTCGACGAACGGAATGATCTCCCGCATGATGCAGTTGACGTAGGCTTCGTGCCGGTCGCCGAACGGCGCGTATTCGGCCGTGCGCGTCTTGACGTCCACTTCGATGCCGACGACGATGAACGGTTCCACGCCTTCGTCGAGAATGAGCTGATTGGCATAGGTCGCGATACGGCCGAAATTGAAAAACTCTTCGCCGTCCTGGCAGTACACGACCGGATAGCTGAGTACTTCATTGTAACCGGGAGGAAGGTAGATGCGCAGCGCCCGGTCTTCGTTCAGAAAGGCGCTGGCAATGACTTCTTTCACAATCGTACGTTTGAGATAACGGGAATCGGTCATGGGAAATCGCTCCTTGGGTTCGGTATGGGTGCGCATTTTGCATGCGCTTTACATGGCGGTCCGGAATGCGGTAAGATTGTGACTGTGCGGACGCTAAGACGTGAAACGTTCGAATTAGCTTTCTTGTTATACTAATCTTGTATTCCTGTTATATATACAATCACAGAAATTAATGAATAAATATGGTTAATTTCTTTGACTCCGCTATGGAACAGGTGTATAATAATGATATAACAGAGGGCCAAGATATTCAAATTTTTTATTGAGGTGAAAACAATGAGCAAGGTTCCTTATGAAGTGTATACGGAAGAAGTCGAGGCTCTTTCCGTTCTGTCGCCGGATGGCGAAATTGTTAACGAAGCATTGATGCCGGTTCTGACCGACGATCAATTAAAAGAAGTTATGCGTCGCATGGTATTTACCCGTACTTGGGACGAGCGCGCAATCAACCTGGGCCGTCAAGGCCGCCTCGGTTTCTACGCACCGGTATCCGGTCAGGAAGCGACGATGGTCGGCAGCGAATTCGCTCTGGAAAAAGAAGATTTCGTCTGCCCGGGCTACCGTGACATCCCGCAGCTCGTATGGCATGGACTTCCGCTGTACCAAGCATTCCTGTACTCCCGCGGTCACCAGCACGGCGGACAGATTCCGGAAGGCGTAAACGTTCTGATGCCGCAAATCATCATCGGCGCGCAGATCCTGCACGCAATGGGTATCGCAATGGGCTTCAAGCTCAAAAAGCAAAAGCAGGTCGCGATCACTTACACGGGTGACGGCGGTTCGTCGGAAGGCGACTTCTACGAAGGCCTGAACTACGCGGGCGTCTACAAACTGCCTGTTATCTTCTTCGTGCAAAACAACGGCTACGCGATCACCACTCCGTTCGCGAAGCAAACCGCTGCCCTGTCGATCGCCCACAAAGCGGTTGCAGCCGGCATCAAAGGCGTAAAAATCGACGGCATGGACGTTCTGGCCGTTATCAAATCGGTTCAAGACGCAGCCGAGCGCGGTCGCAACGGTGAAGGCGCGACGCTGATCGAAGCCGTCACTTACCGCTTCAAGCCGCACTCCCTTTCCGACGATACTTCCAAGTACCGGACGAAAGAAGAAGAAGGACAATGGAGCGAAAAAGATCCGTTGACCCGTTTCGCGAAATACCTGGAGAAAAAAGGACTTTGGACAGCCGACGATACGGAACGCGTAAGAGCGGAAGCCAAAGAAACCGTAGCCGAGCAAATCAAGAAGGCGGAGAAAACGGAGAAAATGACCGTTTCCGGCCTGATCGATTCGATGTTCGAACATACCCCTAAACACCTGGAAGAGCAAAAAGCGGACTTCCAGTAAAAGAATCGGTTCCGGTCGGAGCGGCCCCTATGGCGCTCTGCCGAACCTTTTACCTGCGCATATAAGTGTGAACTTTTTATAGAGCAAGATTCCAGCGAACGTAACGTTAAGGAGGAAATGTAGCAATGGCACAAATGAACATGAAAGAAGCAATTCGCGACGCAATGCGCGTGGAACTCAAGCGCGACCCGAACGTGCTCATCTTCGGTGAAGACGTGGGTAACGTAGGCGGCGTATTCCGTGTAACGGAAGGGCTGCAAAAAGAATTCGGCGAGGAGCGCGTATTCGATACGCCGCTGGCCGAATCCGCGATCGGCGGCATGGCTGTCGGTCTGGGCGTTCAGGGCTTCCGCCCGATCGCCGAAATCCAATTCGTCGGCTTCATCTTCGAAGCTCTCGACCAAATGATCGTTCAAGCGGCGCGCATGCGTTACCGTTCGGGCGGCCGTTACAACTCGCCGATCGTATTCCGTACGCCTTTCGGCGGCGGCGTAAAAGCGGCAGAACTTCACACCGACGCGCTTGAAGGCCTGCTCGTTCAAAGCCCGGGCATCAAAGTGGTCGTGCCTTCCAACCCTTACGACGCAAAAGGCCTGCTGATCTCCGCGATCCGCGATAACGATCCGGTCTTCTTCATGGAACACTTGAACCTGTACCACGCTTTCCGTTCCGAAGTGCCGGAAGGCGAATACACGGTTGAACTGGGCAAAGCGAACATCGTTCGCGAAGGTTCGGACGTAACGATCCTGACTTACGGCATGTGCGTACACACTTCCGTCAAAGCTGCCGAGCAGCTGGAAAAAGAAGGCATCCACGCCGAAGTCATCGACCTGCGCACCCTGAACCCGCTCGACATCGACACGATCGTGACTTCGGTCAAGAAAACGAACCGTGCCATCGTCGTTCAGGAAGCTCAGAAATCTGCCGGCATCGCGGCTGAAGTCATCGCTCAAATCAACGAAAAAGCCATTCTTCACCTGGAAGCTCCTGTACTGCGCGTGACTCCTCCGGATACGGTTTACGCTTTCGCGCAAATCGAGGATGCATGGCTGCCGACTCCTGAGCGTATCATCACGAACGTGAAGAAAGTTCTTGAATTTTAATTAGTAATATCCAGAAGGAGGTAGTGCAACGTGGCAAAATTCGAATATAAATTCCCAGAACTCGGCGAAGGCCTGCACGAAGGCGAAATCGTCAAAATGCACATCAAAGCCGGAGACAAAGTCACCGACGACGACATTATCATGGAAGTGCAAAACGATAAAGCGGTTGTCGAAGTGCCTTGCCCGGTAAACGGCACGGTACTCGAAGTTCGCGCAGCGGACGGAGAAGTTCACCATGTGGGCGACGTGATCGCGATCATCGAAGCCGAAGGCGAACTGCCGCATAACGACGAAGAAACGGCACCGGGTCCGCAAGCGGACGCGGCTCAAGAATCCAACGCTGCGGTAGGCGGCGTGGATACGAAGTCTTCGCCGGCGACAGCCGATCCGTCGGAATCGCAAGCTTCTTCTTCGCAAGGTTCGGCAAGCAACAAATTCGCCTACAAGTTCCCGGAACTCGGCGAAGGCCTGCATGAAGGCGAAATCGTCAAAATGCATATCAAAGTCGGAGACAAAGTTACCGATGACGACATCATCATGGAAGTGCAAAACGACAAAGCGGTCGTCGAAGTACCTTGTCCGGTAAACGGCACCGTACTCGAAGTTCGCGTAGCGGACGGAGAAGTTCACCACGTTGGCGACATCGTGGCGATCATCGCCGTTGAAGGCGAAATGCCGGAAGGTTCGGAAATGATCGAAGAATCGGCTCCGGCCGCCGAAGCGAACGCTCCGACCGCAACTTCCCCGGTTGCCGCTCCTGCAGCAGCATCGAGCCGCGAAGTGCTTGCAACGCCAAGCGTACGCAAGTTCGCCCGCGAAGAAAGCGTCGATCTGAGCCAGGTTCAAGGCACAGGCAAGAACGGCAAAATCTCGCGTGAAGACGTCGAGAACTTCAAGAAAAACGGCGGACAAGCTCCAGCCGCAGCAGAAGCCGCTCCGGCTGCCGCTTCGACCGAAGCTCCGGCTGCCGCAAAATCGGAAGCTCCGGCAAAAGCGGCATCCGCGCCTGCAGCATCGGCATCCGCTGCCGACGAAGAGCGCGTACCGTTCAAAGGCATCCGCAAAGCCATCTCGAACGCGATGGTCAAATCGGCTTACACGGCTCCGCACGTTACGATCATGGACGAAGTCGACGTAACCGAACTGGTCGCTTTCCGTACCCGCATGAAACCGCTGGCCGAGAAGAAAGGCATCAAAGTCACTTACCTGCCGTTCATCGTCAAGGCTCTGGTTGCCGCTGTACGCGAATTCCCGGCTCTGAACGCTTCGATCGACGAAGCGGCCAACGAAATCGTCTACAAAAAGCACTATGACATCGGCATCGCGACAGACACCGAAAACGGTCTGATCGTACCGGTCGTCAAAGACGCCGACCGCAAAAGCGTGTTCAAGATCGCGGAATCGATCAGCGATCTGGCCAAACGCGGCCGCGACGGCAAGCTTGCTCCGAACGAGATGAGAGGCAGCACGATCTCCATCACGAATATCGGTTCCGCAGGCGGCATGTTCTTCACGCCGATCATTAACTATCCGGAAGTGGCAATCCTCGGTACGGGCCGCATCAGCGAAAAAGCTATCGTAAGAAACGGCGAAATCGTAGCCGCTCCGATGATGGCTCTGTCCCTGAGCTTCGACCACCGTCTGATCGACGGCGCTACTGCACAAAATTGCATGAACTATCTTAAATCCCTGCTCGCTAATCCCGAGCTGATGGTAATGGAGGTATAAACAATGGTAGTAGGAGACGCTTCCCTGGATATTGACACATTGGTAATCGGTGCCGGACCCGGCGGCTATGTAGCCGCCATCCGCGCCGCTCAACTGGGACAACAGGTTCTGATCGTGGACAAAGCCGAACTCGGCGGTGTCTGCCTCAACCGCGGTTGTATTCCTTCCAAAGCTCTGATCTCGGCTGCGCACAGCTTCGAAAACGCGCAGCACGGCGAAGCTTTCGGCATTACGGCAAGCGACGTTAAAGTCGATTTCGCCAAAACCCAAGAGTTCAAAAACGGCGTCGTCAAGAAAATGACGAACGGCGTAAGCGGACTGCTCAAAGGCAACAACGTTGAAGTCTTCAACGGCGAATGCATGTTCATCAACGAAAACGAAGCACGCGTATTCAACGATCACGAATCGCCGCGCTACCGTTTTAAGAACTGCATCATCGCGACGGGTTCCCGTCCGATCGAATTGAAGCCTTTCCCGTTCGGCGGACGCATCCTGTCGTCGACCGAAGCGCTGAACCTGCCTGAGATTCCGAAAAGCCTTATCGTCATCGGCGGCGGCTATATCGGTGCCGAGCTGGGCCAGATGTACGCGAAGTTCGGCACGAAAGTGACGATCATCGAAGGTCTGGACACGGTTCTGCCTGGTTTTGACAAAGACATGACGAACCTCGTGTCGAAAACCATGAAGAAAAACGGCATCGAGATTCACGCGAATGCCAAAGCCGAAAGCGCAACGCAAACGGACAAAGACGTAACCGTGAAATTCTCGGTAGGCGGAGAAAGCCAGGAAATCACGGCTGACTACCTGCTCGTAACGGTTGGACGTCGTCCAAACACCGACGGCGAACTGGGTCTGGACATGATCGGCGTTGAGCTCGACGAGCGCGGCCTGATCAAAGTCGACCAACAAGGCCGTACCAGCATTCCGCATATCTTCGCAATCGGCGATATCGTGCCTGGCCTCGCGCTGGCACATAAAGCTTCGTACGAAGGTAAAGTGGCTGCCGAAGCGATTGCCGGACATCCGGCTGTCGTCGATTACAAGTGCATGCCTGCCGTGGTCTTCACGGATCCGGAATGCTCCAGCGTCGGCCTGACCGAAAAAGAAGCCAAAGAAAAAGGCTTCAACGTCGTGGCAGGTAAATTCAGCTACGGCGGCAACGGCCGTGCCGTATCGCTGAACCATCCGGAAGGCTTCGTGAAAATCGTAGCCGAAGAAAGCACCGGCGTCGTATTGGGCAGCCAAATCGTCGGTCTGGAAGCGACGAACATGATCGCCGAAATGGGTCTCGCCGTCGAAATGGGCGCAACCCTGGAAGATTTGGCCCTGACTATCCACGCTCACCCGACACTGGGCGAAATCGTGATGGAAGCGGCCGAGCTGGTTTTGGGTAACCCGATCCACGCAATCGCTCCTAAAAAACGCTAATTTCAAAAGTATGAATTCATAAAAGCAAAGTTCGGAATTCCCGTTTTACTCGGACTCCCCGAATTTTGCCCAAGCAAAGCGGGCGCCTACAGGCGTCCGCTTTTTCATGTGCGCCTTAAATTTCTTTGTCGAAAAAAGATGAAATTTACCGGTGAATTCGGTTTTTTCATCCTCGCGGGGCCTATTCTTTTTTGCGGCGGACGTGATAAACTAGACGAACGAGCATTTGCTTTCGGCTTTACAAAATAAGAACGACGAATAAGGGCGGTTTCTCGCGAGAAGAGAACGAATGCCCTGGAACAGAGGTGGCTTTTTTTGCGTAAATATTTGGATTTGCTGCAGGATATTTTGGATCACGGGACGGAAAAAGGAGACCGGACAGGGACCGGCACGGTGTCGGTATTCGGCCGCCAGCTGCGGTTCGACCTGACGGAAGGTTTTCCGCTGCTGACAACGAAAAAACTGCATCTGAAGTCGATCGTACACGAACTGCTGTGGTTCCTCAAAGGCGATACGAACGTCGGCTATTTGCAGGAAAACGGGGTGCGGATCTGGAACGAATGGGCCGACGAGAACGGCGAGCTGGGACCGGTATACGGTTCGCAGTGGCGCGCCTGGGAGACGCCGGACGGCCGGAAGATCGACCAGATCTCGCAGGTGATCCATTCGATCAAGCACAATCCCGATTCCCGCCGCCATATCGTAAGCGCCTGGAATGTGGCCGAGATCGACAATATGAAGCTTCCTCCGTGCCATCTGCTGTTCCAGTTCTACGTGGCGGACGGCAAGCTCTCCTGCATGCTGACGATGCGTTCCGTCGATACGTTCCTCGGCCTGCCGTTCAACATTGCGAGCTATGCGCTGCTCACCCATATGATCGCGCAGCAGTGCGGCCTTGAAGTCGGCGAGTTCGTCTGGTCGGGCGGCGACGTGCATATTTACTCCAACCATATCGAGCAGGTCCGTACGCAGCTGCAGCGACAACCGGGCGAGCTGCCGCAGCTGCGCATAGTGCGCAAGCCGGATTCCATTTTCGATTACCGCTACGAAGATTTCGTGTTCGAAAATTATGATCCGCAGCCGGGCATCAAAGCGCCGATTGCGATCTAGGAGGGCCTTATGCCGACAATTACGCTTATTTGGGCCCAGGACGAGAACGGGCTGATCGGTCGGGATAACACGCTTCCGTGGCGCCTGCCGGCCGATATGGCTTATTTCAAACGCGAAACGCTGGGCAAGCCGGTAGTGATGGGACGCAAAACGTGGGAGTCGTTCGGTTCCAGACCGCTCAAAGATCGTCCGAACCTCGTGCTGACGCGCGATGTTTCTTATGCCGCGGAAGGGGCGCAGGTTGTGCATACGGCCGAAGAAGCGCTCTCTGCCGCAGATGGGGAAGAAGTGATGATCATCGGCGGGTCGCAGGTGTACGAGCTGTTCCTGCCGCTGGCCGATCGGCTGCGCGTGACGCGGGTACATGAAGCTTTTGCAGGGGACACGCATTTTCCGGAGCTAGACTGGTCGGGCTGGACGCTCGTGCACACGGAAGAAGGCGTGCAGGACGAGAAGAACACGTACCGTTACGTTTTTGAGATTTACGAACGTTCTACACAAAATGCAAATTAATTTCCGTATAATCTATTTCAAATGACGAACGAAAAATGATATTATGGTTGAAATATATCGCTTGTGATAGAATAGAGAACAAAAATCAAGAACTTATGCGGATGGGGGAAACGTTCGATGTCTACACCTACTGGATTTATGGAATATAAGCGTCAGCTGCCAACGGATCGCAATCCGCTTGAACGCATCAAAGATTGGGAAGAATTCCATAAACATATGTCGGAAGAAGAACTGCGTACGCAGGGAGCGCGCTGCATGGACTGCGGAACGCCGTACTGCCACGTGGGCGTGAACATGAGCGGCGGCACTTCCGGCTGCCCGGTGCACAACCTGATTCCGGAGTGGAACAACCTGGTCTATCGGGGATTGTGGAGAGAGGCACTCGACCGTCTGCATAAAACGAATAACTTCCCGGAATTTACCGGCCGCATCTGTCCGGCTCCGTGCGAAGGTTCTTGTACCGTCGGCTTGATCGGCCAGCCGGTTACGATCAAGAGCATCGAAGAAGCGATTATCGAAAAAGGGTTTGCGGAAGGTTGGGTACAGCCCGAACCGCCCAAACACCGCACCGGCAAAAAGATTGCTGTTGTCGGCTCGGGACCTGCGGGCCTGGCCTGCGCGGCGCAGCTGAACAAAGCGGGACATTCCGTGACCGTCTACGAGCGTTCCGACCGCATCGGCGGCCTGCTGACGTACGGCATTCCGTCCATGAAGCTCGAAAAGGACATCGTGCAGCGCCGCGTCGACCTGCTGGCGGCCGAAGGCATCACGTTCATTACGTCGACGGAAATCGGCAAAGACATTCCGGCGCAGCAGCTGACGGACGAATTCGACGCCGTCGTACTTTGCGGCGGTGCAACGAAACCGCGTGAATTCAACATCGAAGGCAGCCATCTCAAAGGCGTGACGTACGCGATGGACTTCCTGAACGGAACGATCAAAAGTTACCTTGATTCCAATCTGGAAAACGGCGAATACATTTCGGCGGCGGGCAAAGACGTGATCGTCATCGGCGGCGGCGACACCGGTTCCGACTGCGTGGCGACTTCGCTGCGTCACGGCTGCAGCAGCATTACCCAGTTCGGCACGCACAACAAAGCGCCGCTGGAACGCGACATTCTGGCCAACCCGTGGCCGCAGTTCCCGAACGTGTACACGCTCGATTATGCGCAGGAAGAAGCGAAAGCGATCTTCGGCGACGATCCGCGCGAGTTCTCGATCATGACGACGAAGTTCGTCGGCGACGACGAAGGCAATCTCAAAGAACTGCATACGGTGCAAATTCAGCGGATCGTCGACGAAAACGGCCGCAAAATCTACGCACCGATCGAAGGAACCGAGAAAGTGTTCCCGGCTCAAATGGCGCTGATCGCGATCGGCTTCGACGGACCGGAGCAGACGCTGGCGAATCAGCTCGGCCTGCAAACGGACCGCTGGACGAACGTCAAAGCCAAATACGGCGAATACAAAACGAATTCCGACAAAGTGTTTGCCGCAGGCGATATGCGCCGCGGACAAAGCCTCGTCGTCTGGGCGATCAACGAAGGCCGCGAAGCGGCTCGCGAAGTGGACAAGTTCCTGATGGGAGCCACGGTTCTCGTCTAATCGCTTGGCAGCAGGAGCGGCCGCGGACAGAGTGACCAAGCAGATCTACTCTGTTCCAATTAGCGGGAAATGAAAGGGTCGTACACCGGTACGGCCCTTTTTCATGTCATTCAGCAACCTTTTGTCATATTATATTACACATAAAGCGAAAAATCTATTCGTTATTTTCTTTTTTTGCATACAAGTTATTTTAACTAACACATACCTAACTCTATAGACGATTCAGCCATTTTGTTCTCTTTTCAAGGCGGTAGCGAAAAACGAATCTGCATGCTAAAATGAGGATTCGGATAGCGGTTCGAACGTACGCAATAAACGGGGCCAGGCCGGCCGGGAGGACAGCTCTCGGCTTTTTGCTTGCTTATTCCACAGGAGGAGATCAATTTGCTGCTAATTATTGCGGAAAAACCCGATCAGGGAGCCAAGCTGGCGGCGCCGTTCAAGCACAAAAAAACACAGGGCTATATCCAAATCGAGAAATGCCCGACTTTTCCGGACGGGGCTTATGTCAGTTGGGCGGTCGGGCATATTTGCGAGCTTGTTCCCCCGGAAGAATACGATCCGGCGTACAAGCGGTGGAGCCTGAACAGCCTGCCGATTTTGCCGGGCAAATTCAAACATCGCATCACCCCGTCCAAAGCCAAGCAGTTTAATCTGCTGCAGGAACTGCTCAAGCGTCCGGAAGTGAACGGAATCATTATCGCGAGCGATGCCGGGCGGGAAGGCGAATATATCGTCCGCATCGTCATCCAGCTCAGCGGAGTCAAAAAGCCGATGAAGCGGCTGTGGATTTCTTCGCTGACGCCGCGCGCGGTCGAGCAGGGATTTGCCAATCTCAAAGACGAGAGCGAGACGCGCAATCTGTATTACGAAGCGGTCAGCCGCTCGTGCGCGGATTGGCTTGTCGGCATGAACGGCTCCCGGGTCTACTCCCTGCTGTTCCAGCGGCGCGGCGTGCAGGGCGTGTTCTCGACGGGACGGGTGCAGAGCCCGACCCTTGCGCTGATCGTCAACCGGGAGAAAGAGATTGCCCACTTCAAGCCGGAACCGTTCTGGGAAGTCAAAGCCCGTTTCGCGATCGGCGGGGCGGAGTATGAAGGCACCTGGTTCAAAGGCGAAGAGACGCGTCTGAAAACGCCGGAAGAAGCCGAAGAGATTCGGGCGCGCTGCGCAGGCAAAGACGCCGTCGTCGAATCGATCGAGACGGAGCGCAAAGAGTTTCAGCCGCCGCAGCTGTTTTCCCTGTCGTCGCTGCAGGCGTCGGCCAACCAGATTTTCAAATATTCGCCGCAGGATACGCTGAGCGCTTTGCAGCAGTTGTATCTGGACGGCTACATTTCGTACCCGCGTTCGGATTCGTCGTACGTGACGGACGAGGAAGCGAAGCAGTTTCCGGACATTTTGAATAAACTGCAAAGCTTCAATGAACTCAAAATTTTCCTGCCGGCACCCAAATCGACACTGATCGGCAACAAACGCTACGTAAATGCTTCCAAAGTCGGGGATCACTACGCGATCATTCCGACCGAGCAGGTACCGCAGCCGGGCAAGCTTCAGGGCATGAACCTTAACTTGTACCTGCTGATCGCCAAGCGTCTGATCGCCGCGCACGAAGAGAAAGCGATCATCGACTACACGAATCTCGTGACGATGGTAGACGGGTGCGATCCGTTTATGACGAAAGGCAAAGTGATCGTGCAGGAAGGTTGGCGCAAAGTGCTGTACGACAACGCGGCGAAAAAGAAAGCGAAAAGCAGCCGGGAAGACGATAAAAGCGACAAAGAAGAAGACGACGAAGATCTGTCCGTGCTGCCGCCCGTCCAAAAAGGCGATGCCGGCACGGTGGCGGACGTCCAGGTCAAAGAAGGCAAGACCCAACCGCCGAAGCGTTATACCGAAGGACAGCTCATCACTTTGATGAAGACGGCCGGCAAGCATCTGGACAATGCGGAGTTGGAAAAAGTATTGCAGCGTACCGAAGGGTTGGGCACCGAAGCGACGCGTGCGGGCATTATCGGCGGACTCAAAGACCGCCAGTATATCGACGTCCGCAAAAATATGGTGTACGCGACGAACAAAGGCACGGTGCTGATCGAAGCGCTCGGCCAAAGCGTGCTGGCTTCGGCCGAAATGACGGCGAAGTGGGAGCAGCGGCTCGGCGAGATCGGACGGGGGCAGGAGTCGCCCAAAGCTTTTATGGAACAAGCGCAGCGGCTCGCCCAGAAGATCGTGTCCGACGCGGTCGCGGCCGAGAAAGACTGGACGTTCACCGTCGAACTGCCCAAAAACGAAGAACGTCCGGCCTACGGGAAAAGCGCGGGGAACCGCGGCGGATCGAACGCCGGACGCGAGGATCGCGGCGGGGCGGCGGAGCTTGGCGCGTGCCCGATCTGCGGCAAACCGGTCGTCGACAAAAAGAACTTCTACGGCTGCACGGGCTATCCGTCCTGCACGTTTACGTTTTCCAAAAAAATTCTCGGCAAAGCGATCTCGGAGACCCAGGTCAAACGGCTGCTCGACAAAGGGGAGACGCTGATGCTCAAAGGATTCAAAAAAGGCGAAAAAACGTTCGACGCGGCGCTTGCCTGGAACAGGGAACAGCAAAAGCTCGACTTTTTATTCGCCGACCGCGGAGGCAAACCGGACAAGCCGGAGCAGGCCAAGCGGGGCTCGTAAATGCGGACGTAAAAAAACGGACCCTTCAGAGGGTCCGTTTTTGAACGGATGCGCGAGCGGCACGGCTGATCAGCTCGGGCACTTCCGGCAGCCTGGCTACCGTATGCAGCGAGCCGGTGGAAGATTCGCCCAACTCGATCAGATTGTAGGCCCATTCGCGTTCCTGCTTGAGATAGACGGCGTTGATGTCGGCGCTGAGCGCGGGCGCGATATCGGTCCGCAGCGAATTGCCGATCATCCAGGTCGACGGGCGCGGAAGCGATTTGGCGCGCAGGATGCCTTCGAGCGCCTGCACGTTTTTGTGCTGGCGGATAAAGATGTCGGAGCCGAAATACGTGCCCAGCTTCATCTGGTCGATTTTGCGCTGCTGGATCCGGTCTTCGCCGCCCGTGTACAGATACAGGGCGTGCCCTTCGCCGCGCAGCCGCTCCAGCGTCTCGACCATGCCCGGGTACGGCTCGACTTCCTGGTCGTATACGCTGAGGCCGAGCTTCACGAGGCCCGCTTCTTCGGCATCGCTGCCGATCCGGTGATGCGCGGCCGAGAAATGCCGGTAGGTCGCGATCAGCGATTCCGGAAAATGATGGCTGGCGAAGCCGACCACGTGCACGCCGGCGATATCGATCTCCAGCTGCTTGGAGCGGACCTGTTCGACGGTCACGCCGTACTTGCCGAACCAATCCAGCATCCGGTCGAAAAAGGCATCCAGAATCTGGTCAAAATATTTGTTGCAGTAGACGAGCGTGTCGTCCAGGTCGAAAATCAAATGTTGTTGGCAGGTACCCGTCACGGGATAGTCACTCCTTCGAAAATCCGGGCGGGGGTCGGTCGTTCATGATTCAGAGAATTCGATTAAAGGCGAAGATACGATTCCAGAAACATTTGCAGTTCCGACGCCCCGTCGGGACGTATACTAAATTTTTCGTTCGATTGTTCGCCGATATGCGTGCGCAGCAGACCGGCGGTCCGCAGCAGCACCATATGATGCTTCAGCGCTTCGGCGGGCTGCTTCAGGTCGCGCTCCATTTCAAGCAGGGAACGCGGCTGATCGGCGACGTAACGCAGCATCTTGAGCCGGTCCGGCACGGCGAGCGCCCGCGTCATGCGCAGCAGCACGGTCGGCGGCTCGCTCTCTTCGGGTTCCGGCACGTCGACCGGATATTGGATCAGCAGCACGTTCTGGTAAAAGCAGTACGTGTTCATCGGCCGGTTGTGCACGGTCGGGAACAAGATGACCGTCTTCAAATCCAGCGGCGTCTCGACGACGAGGCCGCCCGACGCGTACTCGACCAGGGCGCTGGCATCCATCTTGAGCAGCAGTTCGCGCTTCTCCGCCGCGTCTTCTTCGATCAGCGGCAGGACGGAATCCTGAATGCCCTTGAAGTAATAAGTATACCATGACTTGAGCAGAGGCGTGTAGTCGCGCTGGATGCGGGACATGTCGCCGTGCGTCAGCGAAGGCAGCTGCGGCGCGATCCGCTGAAGCAGCCGTTCCGCCGGTTCGGCAAGCAGGCGGTCGAGGAAAAGGGGGATGTCTTCGCCCGCTTCGCGTTCGATCACGAGAGCGTACAGCGCGTCGAAATCGAGAAAAGGCCAGCCGGCCGCTTCGACGAACCGCTGCCGCATCTCGGGCGGCATGCCGGCTTCCGCTTCTTCGGACCAGCCGGAACCGATATCAAGGTTGGGCAGCCATTTCTTCGTAATATGCACCATAAAACTGCCGAGAAGTTCGTAAATCCCGGATACGTCGATCTTGATTTCATAATTGTTCAAACGATAACCTCCTAGGCCGAACGTCGCCTTGCCTTTTGAACCTATTATGTATGTTTTCGCTTGAACTTGTCCACTACTAAGTGAGGTCGCGGCAGTCGCTTGGACGTGCCGCTTACGAAAGGAAGATCCTATTGTCTCCGCGTTCCGCTTTTTCCTATTACATCCTGCTCGGCGTCGTCGTTATGGCGGGGCTGAGCCAGGGCATGCTGCTTCCGCTGCTGTCCATTTTGCTTGAAGAACAGGGGGTGTCCGCTTCGGTCAACGGACTGAATTCGGCGGCGCTCTATATCGGCTCGTTCGCGATGACGTTGATCGCGGAGCGGCTCGTCGGCGTCGTCGGCTTCAAAAAACTGCTGATCGGCGGCCTGCTCATGGTCATGATCGCCCTGCCGCTGTTTCCGCTCATTCCGGGCATCGGCATCTGGTTCGTGCTGCGCCTGATCGTCGGAGCCGGCGACAGCGCGCTCAACTATGTGGCGCAGCTGTGGGTGCTGCTCGTCACGCCGCCGGAGAAGCGCGGGCGCAATCTGTCGCTGTACGGCATGTCGTACGGGATCGGATTCAGCATCGGGCCTCTCGGCATCGGGCTGGTCGATTACGGCGATTACGTGCCGTTCGTCGGCCTGGCGCTGCTGTTCCTGCTCGTGCTGGTGTTCGTCGTCCGGTTTCTGCCGGAATACCGTCCGGAACGCGAAGCGCAGCATTCGACGGGATTTGCGCGGTTCCCGCGTATTTACCGTTATGCGTGGTTCGCGCTTATTCCCGCTTTCCTGTACGGCTATATGGAAGCTTCGCTGAACGGCAACTTCCCGGTCTACGGGCTGCGCCTCGGCCTGCCCAAAGAAGACATCGCGCTGCTGCTGCTCTGCATCGGTATCGGCGGACTGATCCTGCAGCTTCCGCTCGGCATGCTCAGCGACCGGTTCGGGCGGCGTCCGATCCTGATCGGGGCCGGTATCTGCGGCGGCCTGCTGTTCGCACTCGTTCCGCTGGCCGGAACGAACCTCTGGGCCAATATCGCCTTGTTCCTGACCGCCGGCGGTTTGGTCGGCTCGTTCTACTCGCTCGGCATGGCCTATGCGGCCGACCTGCTGCCCAAAGGGCTGATCCCGTCGGCCAACGTCGTCGCTTCGTTCCATTTCAGTATCGGCAGTATGGCCGGCCCCGGTATCGGCGGTTACGGCATGCAGCACGCTTCCCCGTTTCTGTTGTTCTGGATCATGGGCTGCGTCTATATGCTGTTCGGCGCACTCGGGTTCTTTTTCAGAGGAAAGAAGCCGGAAAATATCGAGAAAAAGCCGGCCTGACGTGGCAATAAGCAATCGTTTCGGGGTACACTAGAGAAGTGAAGTTTACCAAGTCAGGGGAGTCGGATGTCGAATGATCAAGGTGAGAGGCTTGAGAAAGACCGTAAGCAGCGATAAGATACCGGTACTCAAAGGCATAGACTTCGATCTCGTTCGCGGAGAGTTCGTCGCGATCGTCGGATCGAGCGGAAGCGGCAAAAGCATGCTTTTGCGCTGCCTGGCTCTGAAGGAAAAATGGGACGGCGGCAGTTTGGTCGTGGACGATATCGATATTTTCAAAGCCGGTTGGTCGGGTCGGCGGCGCATTCACAGGGAATGGGCTTATCTCCAGCAAAATCCGGATCTCGATCCGAACCGTACCGCGCTGAAAAACGTACTGATCGGCCAGGTCGGGCAGACGCCCGCCTGGCGCCGCTTTACCGGCATGGTCCGCACCGCCGATTACATGGGCGCGATGGACATGATCGAATCGTTCGGGCTGCTGGACAAAGCCAAACTCAAATCGGGCAGTTTGAGCGGCGGCGAGAAACAGCGGATTGCCACAGCGCGAGCTTTGGCGCACGGCGCGAACGTCCTGCTGGCCGACGAGCCGGTCGTGGGTCTGGACCCGCATACGGCGGACAACGTGCTCGGCATGCTCAAAAATTTGTGCGAGACGCAGGAGACGACCGTCGTCGCCGTACTGCCGATCGAACTGGCCGAGAAGCACGCGCACCGGATCTGGAGCATGGAAGAAGGCAAAATCGTGCTCGATATCCGCGGACGTCGCCTGACGACGGCGGAGAAAAGCCGGCTGTAGCGATTGTGCGGCGCAGCAAACGAAGAACGCCGAACGACGGAAGGAACGGCCCAATCGGAAGAGAGTGAGCAAAAGAATGAAAAAAATATGGTGGAGTGCCGCCTGCGCGGCAGGCCTGCTGTTTTTGTCGGGCTGCAGCGACACGCTGTCGCTGCCGGACCCGACGTCGCTGATCCGGCCTCCGCGCCTGCCGGCGGAAAAAGAAGTGCTCAAAAACGCGATCGACCGCCAGCTTCCGGCCGGCGCGACGGCGACCCGTACCCGCGATTCGGACGACACGAACGCGGTACACTATGCCGATCTCGACGGCGACGGATCGCGCGAAGCGATCGTGTTCTACAAACCGGTGGAAAGCGCGAAAAACATCCATCTGATGATTTTGCAAAAGCAGGGCGACGCTTGGGTGAACGTGCTCGATATCGAAGGCAAAGGCCCGCTGCTCGACAAGCTGGAGTTCACGGACATTTCCGGCGACGGCTATACGGATATTGTGGTCGGCTACGGCACGGACGGCGAAGATCCGGCGAGCGGATCGACCGGCATCTTGATGGTCTATTCGTACGCGGGTCAGGCGCTGGAAATTTTGGGCACCAAGCTTGAGCTGCCGTATTCGGATTTCGCGCTGGTCGATATCAACCATGACGACCGGCAGGAATTGGTGCTGGTCAACATGAAGCCGAATGTCGGCACGGAAATCCGCGTGTACCAGTACCAGGGCAGCGATTTCCAGGAGCTCGCTTCGCTCGTTCTGCCGAGCAAGACGCTGACCGGCTATTACAACGTGACGGCGGGCAAAATCGCGCCCGATCGCAACGCGCTCGTGCTCGACGTCATGATCGGCGCCGGGTCCTACACGCAGGTCGTCGTGATGAAGAACGGCATTTTGGAGTCGCTGATCAGCGAAGACAAGACGTTCCGCGACGGACTGGTCAAAAGCGAAGACATGAACGGCGACGGCATCATCGAGATTCCGACGCTGAAGACGCCGACCGGATGGAGCGACTTCGAGCATAAGGAAGACATCCTGCTTCTGACCGTGTACAGCCAGTGGAACGGAGAAAAAGGCATCACGCCGGTCAGGGAACAGTACCGCGACGCGAACGGCCGATTCACGCTGCCGCCGTTCCCCCAGAAGCTGATCGGCAAAGTGACGCTCAATACCGTATCGATGGTCGACAAATATTTGCAGTTTGTGCGGATCGACGACCAAAGCGGCGAGCGCGAATGGCTCGAAGAAGTCCGGTTCTTCACGCCGATCCAATGGCAGAACGAATCCGAGGACAAAGGCTGGATCAAGCTGTACAGTACAAGCAGCCAGGTGATCGCGTACCGGGTCAATCCGGACGGCGCATTGGCCGCGGCCAATTCCGGCATTCCGACGAACTGAAACCAACGCAAGATCCGTGAACAAACCTATAGGCACGAAAGTCCGGGAAGGGGAGTCTTATGAGCAAGGTGCTGATTTTGGAAGACGAAGAATCGATTCGCAGTTTTATCGTGATCAACTTGAAACGCAACGGCTTCGAGGTGCTTGAAGCGGCGGAAGGCCACGAGGCGCTGCATATTTTGCAGACGGAACCGGGCATCGATATCGCGCTGCTCGACGTCATGGTGCCGGGTATCGACGGCTTCGAAGTATGCCGCCGTATCCGGGAGACGAACGAGCGCATGGGCATCATTTTCCTGACCGCCAAAGTGCAGGAGCAGGACAAAGTCTACGCGCTGTCCGTCGGCGCCGACGATCACGTCAGCAAGCCGTTCAGCCCGACCGAGCTGATCGCGCGGATCCATTCGCTGCTGCGCCGGGTCAACGTGCACCGGGAGACGGCCGCCAAGGTTACATTCGATTCGGGACCGTTCAAGCTGGACCTGATCTCCAAGCAGTTCAAGAAAAACGCGCAGGCGATCGAACTGACGCCGACCGAGTTTTCGCTGATCCAGTTTTTCCTCGAAAAAGAAAATACGCCGCTCAGCCGGGACGTGCTGCTTGATCACGTCTGGGGCAAAGAATATATGGGCGATCCGAAGATCGTGGACGTCAACATCCGCCGACTGCGCCAAAAAATCGAAGACAATCCGTCGGAACCGGAATATTTGCAGACGGTATGGGGGCACGGCTATAAATGGAAAGGTCAGGGTCAATGATCAAGAAAGGGATCGGCAGACAGATCGTGATGCACTATTTCATCGTCATCTTCCTGGCGCTGATGCTGGTGGAAGTCGTGTTTCTGTTCGCGATCCGGGCCTACTACTACGATACGATCTACAATATGATCTCAAGCCATATCGACGTGACCGTTCGCAGCGCGTTGATCTCGACCAATTCCAGCGACTACAACAAGGAAGAATACCTCGGGCAGATCGTGAGCCTGCTCAAGCTGCCGGAGTCGGAACTGCAAATCCTGAACGGCAAAGGCGAAGTGCAGATCAGCTCTTCGGGCTTCGGGGTGGACAAGCCGGTCCAGACGAGCGATATTCCGCAGGCGCTCGCTTCGGGCGGCACCGCGAAATGGATCGGTCGCCAGGCGACGACGGGCGAGCCGGTCATGGCCGTGACGACGACGCTGCAGCAGGGCGGCGGCCAGGTATATCTGGCCCGCTTCGTCACTTCGATCGAGAAGGTCAATCAGCGCTTGACGGAGATCACGCTCGTCTCGATGGCGATCATCGCGACGATTCTCGTCATCGTGCTGATCGTCAGTATCGGTCTGGCCAACTCGATCGTGCGGCCGATCAATAATATCATCGCCGTGTCAGCGCAGATGGCCAAAGGCCGGTTCGATGTCCGGGTCGAAGGCGATTATCGCTACGAACTCGGCGAGATGGGCTCCACGCTCAATTACATGGCCGAAGAAATCGTGCGCAGCAACCAGATCAAAGACGATTTCATCTCGTCGATCTCGCACGAGCTGCGCACGCCGCTGACATCGATCAAAGGCTGGAGCGAGACGCTCGATTCCGGCGGCTACGATCCGGACGAGACGCGGATCGGCATGGGCATCATTTCCAAGGAAACGGAGCGCCTGATCGGGCTCGTCGAAGAACTGCTGGACTTTTCCAAGCTGCAGCAGAACGAGATGAAGCTGACGATGAAGCGCGTCGAACTCCGGGAATTGCTCAAGGAAATCGTGCTGAACGTCTGGGCAAAAGCCGAACTCAAAAAGGTGAAGCTGCGCGTGGAATCGGACGGCGACTATTTCCCGGTATACGGTGATGCCAACCGGCTGAAGCAGGTCTTTTTGAATCTCGTGGACAACGCGGTCAAGTTTTCGCACGAAAGTTCGGTCATCGTGCTGCATTTGTCGATCGAAGACGGATGGGTACGCGCCGACGTGCGGGACAGCGGGATCGGGATCGACGAAGAGAATTTGAACAGGGTCAAAGACCGGTTTTTCCAGGTCAATACGCAGGGCGGGGGCACGGGACTCGGCCTGGCCATTACGCAGCAGTTGGTCGAACTGCACGAAGGCCGGCTCGATATGACGAGCGAACTCGGCGTCGGCACGACGGTCAGCGTCAAGCTGCCGCTGCTGGAAGGCGAGCCGCAGCCGGAAGCGGAACCGGCGGTCCAGCCGGGGCTGCCTGCCGAAACGGAGGAACGGTAACATGTCGGATAACGAACGTTCGGGGCCGCCCGCAGGCGGAGGCGGAGTTCTCCCGGTCATTCGCGAAGCGCGGCGGAGCGACGCGGAGATGCTGGCCGTCATGCTGCGCGAAGCGGCCGAAGTGATGGTCAGCGCGGGCGTGGAGCAGTGGAAGCCGGAGATGTTCACGACCGAGTCGGTGCTTGACTATTTCGGGCACCGCCGGTTGTTTCTGCTGACGGCGGACGGACAGCCGGCCGGATTGTTCACGCTGCAGGGCAGCGACGCAGCGTATTGGAAAGAGCGCAACGACGAGCGCTATCTGTACCTGCACCGCCTGACGGTCCGCCCGGCCTACAGGGGACTGGATTACGGCGGCGCCATGCTGCGCTGCGCCGAGCGCGAAGCCGCAAGGCTCGGCAAGCGGGGACTGCGCCTGGACTGCGTGGCGCATCTGCCCGCCTTGAACGCTTATTACCGGCGCAGCGGATTCCGGTTCGTGGCCGAACAGGACCTGAATCGGGAGACGGGCGGACGGTACGTGAACCTGTACGAAAAAGAAGTGCCGGAGCCGCGTTGAATCGATTCAACGCAGCTTTGAATGACCCGGCCCGTTGAACGTCGAAGCGGCCGCACACGACAAAAAACCGTTCCCGAATGGCTTGCCCAATTCGGGAACGGTTTTTTGGGGAGTTGCGACGCCGCATTTTTGCATCCGGTTTTGGAAGAGGAACCTTCAGCCGGTCAAGCGGGTCGGGCGCCGCGTTGTAGCCGATCAGGAAGACAGGCCGCCCGCGCGCCGCAGCGCCGCCGGTTCGTATGCTTCCTGCGTGGACAGTACCGGCTGGGACAACGCCGTTTGCGACAGGACGACCGGCTTCGCGTAGACCGTCTCATGCGGGCCGACGATCAGGATGTCATCCGGCGTGCCTTTGATCTCCGCTCCGTCGCGGACGATCGCATTCTCGCCGATGATCGCGTATTCGATCTTCACGTTGCGGCCGATCTGCGCTTCCGGCATGATGACGCTGTCCGCGATCACCGAGCCTTTGCCGATCTGCACGCCGCGGAACAGGACCGAATGCTTGACGCTGCCTTCGTTCACGCATGCTTCGTGCACCATCGAAGAGATCGGCGACGGAGCGAGGGTGCGGCGGAACAAAGCGGGACGGCTCGCTTGGCGGTTCGTATACATCGGCCATTCCGATTTGTTGAGCCGGAATTCGCTGTCTTCGCCGAGCAGGTCCATATGCGCTTCCCACAGGCTGTTGACGGTACCCACGTCTCTCCAGTAGCCCCGGAAAGGGTACGCCTTCAGCGCCGATCCGTCGCTCAGCATAAGCGGCAGCAGGTCTTTGCCGAAATCGTGGCCGGACGTTTCGCTGTGCATGTCGCTCAGCAGATAAGACCGCAGATACGACCATTTGAACAGGTAGATGCCCATCGAAGCGAGGCTGCTCATCGGCTTGGCCGGTTTTTCGTTGAATTCCGTGACGCGCAAAGCGCTGTCGGTCGTCACGATGCCGAAACGATGCGCTTCGCTCAGCGGCACTTCCATGACGGACAGCGTCGCGTCGGCTCCCGAAAGCTTATGGTCGGCGAGCATCTCGGCATAATCCATATGGTAGATATGATCGCCGGACAGGATCAGCACGTGCTCGGGATCCTGTTGATCGATAAAGGCGATATTTTTGGTGATAGCGTCTGCCGTTCCGCGGTACTCGTCGCTGGAAGCGGAAGGAAGCAGCACGATTTCGCCGCTCGGCGAATCGGTTCTCCATGGCGTGCCGTCACCGATATGTTCATGCAGCGACTCGGCGGCATACTGCGTCAGCACGCCTACCGTGTCGATGCCGGAATTGAGGCAGTTGCTGAGAGGAAAATCGACTATGCGGTAATGCCCGCCGAAAGGGACGGCAGGTTTGGCAAGGTTGGAAGTCAACGGTGCGAGTCTACGGCCTTCCCCTCCGGCAAGCAGCATAGCGATACAATCTTTCTTATTCATGTTAATTTCCCTCCCGTGATGTATGTCAACATGATATATAATTAAACGGAAGTGCAGCGCTTTGAAACGATGAAAAAAGGAAATGGGTGACATTTTTTAGAAAACATTTTTTTAGTATCGACTTATTCAGCTCCGCCAAATTCGGGTAATAAACATATTGATGTGTTCAAATTTGAATGAAAAAGAGTCACCGGCTCAACACCGGGCTTAAGCATCGGACAAGGGAGAGTGAAGGGATGGCCAAGCAATCGGCTGGAGCGCAATCTTTATCACGGGAAGATATTTATTTATTTCATGAAGGTAATTTTTTTCACAGCTATAGAATGTTCGGCGCCCATCTGACTACGGAGAACGGCACGGAAGGAGTCCGCTTTACCGTCTGGGCTCCCAATGCCGTATCGGTTGGCGTGGCGACAGATCGCAACGATTGGAACGGAAGCGCCGACCCGCTTGAATCCGTGCCCGAATCCGGCGGCATCTGGAGCGGCTTCATCGAAGGCATGGCGCACGGCGACCTGTACAAATACGCGATTCGCTCAGTCACGGGCGAATCGCTGCTCAAAGCGGACCCGTACGGCGTCTACGCGGAAGTGCGTCCGAATACGGCATCGCGCGTCGGATCGATCGAAGGGTATCAGTGGGGCGACCAGTCGTGGCGGCGCAAGCGGCGTTCGCCTTACAACAAACCGATGAACGTCTACGAAATGCAGCTGGGCACCTGGAAGCAAAAAGCCGACGGGACGTTTTATACATACCGGGAATTGGCCGACGTGCTGATCCCCTACGTCAAAGAAATGGGTTATACCCATCTCGAATTCATGCCGCTCACCGAGTACCCTTACGACCTGTCATGGGGATACCAGGCAACGGGATATTTTGCTCCCACGAGCCGCTACGGCGAAGCGAAAGATCTCATGTACCTGATCGACCGCTGCCACCAGGCTGACATCGGCGTGCTGCTCGACTGGGTGCCCGGCCATTTTGCCAAAGACGCGCACGGCCTTCGGCAGTTCGACGGAACGCCGCAGTACGAGTATGCCGATCCGATGCTGGCCGAGAAGCCGGGCTGGGGCACGCTGTCGTTCGATTTCGGCAAACCCGAAGTGCAGTCGTTCCTGATCTCCAGCGCCCTGTACTGGATGGACGTGTTCCATTTCGACGGCCTGCGTATCGATGCGGTAACGAGCATGCTGCGCCTCGATTTCGAGAAAAAGCCGCACCAATGGCGTCCGAACGATGAAGGGGGCGTCGAGAACTTCGATGCGATCGAGTTCCTGCGCAAGTTGAACAAAGCGATCTTCGGCTATTACCCGAACGCGATTATGGCGGCGGAAGAATCCAGCGCCTGGCCGCTCGTGACTTCGCCGGCGCACGAAGGCGGACTCGGCTTCAACTATAAATGGAACATGGGCTGGATGAACGATACGCTCAAGTACGTGGAAGCCGACTTCGGCGAGAGACCGTCCATGCACAATCTGCTGACGTTCCCGCTCGTGTACGCGCATCAGGAAAACTACGTGCTGCCGCTGTCGCACGACGAAGTCGTCCACGGCAAAAAGTCGCTGCTCGACAAAATGCCGGGTTCCTACGAAGAGAAATTCGCGGGCCTGCGCGTGCTGCTCGGCCACCAGATGACGCATCCGGGCAAAAAGCTGCTGTTCATGGGCGGCGAGTTCGGTCAGTTTATCGAATGGCGGGACGAAGAGCCGCTCGACTGGATTCTGCTCGATTATGAAGCGCACCGTCAGATGAAAGACTACACCGCGGCGTTGAACCATTTTTATCTGGACGAAAAAGCGTTGTGGGAAATCGATCACGAATGGGCGGGCTACGACTGGATCAGCGCGTCGGACGAAGGGCAGAGCGTCATCAGCTTTATGCGCAAAGGCAAAAAGCCCGGCGACACGCTGTATATTCTGATCAACTTCCGCCCGGTGTCGTACGACGATTACCGGATCGGGGTGGACAAGCCCGGCGCCTACAAGGAAGTGTTCAACAGCGACGAACTTCGTTTCGGCGGCCGGGGTCTGATTAACGAAGGGCCTCTCCGCGCGGAAAAAGAAACGTGGCACGACCGCGAGTACAATCTGTCGGTGAAGCTGCCGGCGCTCGGCGTCGTCATTCTCAAAAAAAGCGGGCGGGCGTCCGATCTGTTGAAATCGGCGCCGTCCAAAGCGGACAGCGCGGAACCGGCGCCAAAACCGAAAAGAAAAAGCCCGGTCAAAAAAGCAAAAGAACTCGTGACGGAAGCGCTTGACGCCGTCAAATTGGAAAATCCCAAAAAAGAGACGAAAAAAGAAACGAAAAAAGAAACGAAAAAAGAGACAACACGGAAGGGGAAAACAAAATGAAGTTATTGTTTGCAGCCGCGGAAGCGGCACCATTTATCAAAACGGGAGGATTGGCCGACGTGATCGGAGCTCTGCCCCGCGCACTCAAGCAGGCGGGCGCGGACATCCGCGTCGTGCTGCCCAAATACAAAGGCATCCCCGATGCGTACAAAGAAAAAATGACGCACAAAGGCGAGACGACGGTGAGCCTCGGCTGGCGCGGTCAATACTGCGGCATCGAAGAATACGACGACGACGGCATTCCGGTCTATTTTATCGATAACGAATTTTATTTCGGACGCGACGGCGTGTACGGCTACGGCGACGACGGCGAACGGTTCGCCTTTTTCAACAAAGCGGTGCTCGACATCCTGCCGGAAATCGGCTTCAAGCCGGACGTTATCCACTGCCACGACTGGCATACCGGCATGATTCCGCTGCTGCTGCAGGATACGTACGCGCATGATCCTTTTTACGATAATATCGAGACGGTCTACACGATCCACAATCTGCTGTACCAGGGCGTGTTCCCGTACGCGGTGTTCGGCGAGCTGCTGAGTCTGGACAACCGCCATTTCACGGATGCGGGCGCGGAATACTACGGCAACGTCAACTTCATGAAAGCCGGCATCGTGTATTCGGGCAAAGTGACGACGGTCAGCCCGACTTACGCGGAAGAAATCCGCACTTCGTATTACGGCTACGGCCTCGACGGCCTGCTGTCTTCGATCGGCGACAAGCTGACCGGCATCGTGAACGGTATCGACACGAAGAGCTACAACCCGAACACGGACAAAACGCTCCGTACCCGTTATAAGAGCAGCCTGGCCAAAAAACGCGAAAACAAAACGGCGCTGCAGACCGAACTCGGCCTGCCGGTCAGCGCCAAAACGCCGATGATCGGCATCGTGTCGCGTCTGGTCGAACCGAAAGGCCTCGATCTGGTCGTGCGCGTGCTGGACGAACTGCTGTACGGCGAAGACGTGCAGGTCGTCGTGCTCGGTACCGGCGAACCGGGCTATGAAGACTGGTTCCGCCAGGCGGCTTACCGCCATCCGCAGCAGCTGTCGGTGCAGATCCGCTTCAGCGAGGCGCTGTCGCGCAACATCTACGCCGCCAGCGACCTGTTCCTGATGCCGTCGATGTTCGAGCCGTGCGGCATCAGCCAGCTGCTCGCCATGCGCTACGGCAGCGTGCCGGTCGTACGCGAGACAGGCGGCCTGAACGATACGGTGCACGCCTTCAACGAATATACGGGCGCAGGCAACGGCTTCAGCTTCTCTTCGTACAACGCGCACGACATGCTGAACACGATCCGCCGGGCGCTTGCGTTCTACCGCGAAGAGCCCACGTGGAAAAAGATCGTGCAAAACGGCATGAGCGAAGATTTCAGCTGGTCGTCTTCGGCCAAGGAATACCTGAACATTTACGAGCAGTTAAAAGCGTAAGACGCAGCACCGGGACTTTCCCGGAAGCCGCGCAAAAACCGGACGTCCCGCAGAAGGTCACGAAGCGAAAGCTTCCTGATCTTACGCGGAGCGTCCGGTCTTTTTTTGCGTGAAAAGCTTGTCAACAGCAGAAAAATCCGGCAAAATGAAGGGGACACACGTTCGCATGAATGCAACCCAAACCGAGGAGGCTACATCATGGAAGTGTTTAACGAATATCTGGACAAAATCGACGATCCGCTGCAAAAGGAACGGCTTGAACACGTGCTGCAGTGGATCAGCGACGAGTTTCCGCAGCTGGGCTCGAAAATAGCCTGGAACCAGCCGATGTTTACCGACCATGAGACGTTTATCGTCGGCTTCAGCACCGCCAAAGCGCATCTGTCTGTCGCTCCGGAAAAAGCGGCGATCGAAGTCTTCAGCGAACGGATCGGGCAGGCCGGCTACACCCATACGCCGCAGCTGTTCCGCATTCCGTGGAAAACTCCGGTCGATTACGAACTGCTTCGGGACTTGATCGCGTTCAACATCGAAGACAAAGCCGACTGCACGACGTTCTGGCGCGCCTGACGTTCGCCGGAGGACGGTGCGCAGCCGCGCGCCTCGCAGCGCTGCCGTCTAGGCCAGACGTTCAGAACGGGCTGAAATAGTACAGCAGCATGAACAACGCCGTTTTGACGCCCGTGCCGACCGAACCTCCGTCCACTTTTTTCAACACCGCCAACACCGATACCACGATAGCCGCCATCGACACGACGAAGAACATGCCGGTTCGCCTCCTTCAATTTCTGATTGATCCTCATCACCATCTAAGAGGAAATAACCAAAATAAAGGGTTTAAAACGCTTTCTTTTACATATTTCTCGCAAAATTCGGCAGGCTGTCCGCAAAAGAAAGCGGGCGGCTTGTTTTACATGATTTGCTGCGGCCGTTCGCTCGTCTCGGCCTCGCCGCTGCCGTCCAAATTGCGATACAAAATACGGTAGCCGTAAGGGTCGAGCTGAATCGACAGCCGTCCTTCCGCCGTCGGGAAATCTTCGCCGGTCAGCGCGTCGCGCCAGTCGTCCGTCTCCATCGGATGCGACAGCGTGGACGGCTCCCCGGTATTGTTCATCCAGAACGTGAAATGGATCCGGTCGTCGATCCGTTCGTACACGATGCACGGATTGCCGGGATCGGCCATCAGGAAGCGGAAGCGTCCGCCGCGCAGCGCCGGGTTGCTTTTGCGCAGCACGATCATTTTGCGGTAAAAGTCGTACAGCTCGCGATCCTGGCGGGATGGATTCCATTCCATGCATTTGCGGCAGTCCGGATCGGCTCCGCCCTGCAGCCCGATCTCGTCTCCGTAGAAGATGCACGGCGTGCCCATATACGTGAACAGGAACACGATCGCAAGCTTCAGCTTGCGCTTGTCGCCGCCGAGGCGGGTGAGCAGGCGCGGCGTATCGTGGCTGCACAGCATGTTGAACACGACTTCGTTCGTCTGCTGCGGATAACGCATAAGCAGGCTGCCCATATGGCCGGCAAAATGATGGCCGTCCATGCCGCCGCCGAAAAAGGCCAATACTTTATCGGAAAAAGGATAGTTCATGACCGAATCGAACTGATCGCCCATCAGCCACGACAACGAATCGCTCCACACTTCGCCGACCAGGTACGCGTCCGGCTTGGCGCTTTTGACCACGTCCCGGAACTCGCGCCAAAAGTGGTGGTCGACTTCGTCGGCCACGTCCAGCCGCCAGCCGTCGACGCCGATTTCCTTGATCCAGTATTTGGCGACGCCGAGCAGGTACTTGCGCACTTCCTCGTTGCCGGTATTGAATTTGGGCATGTTGGAATAGAAGCCGAACGTGTCGTAGGTCGGGATGCCGTCTTTGACTGCAAGCGGGAATTCGTTGACGTGGAACCAGTCGGCGTAAGGCGAATAAGGGCCTTTGGCGACGGCGTCCTGAAAAGGAGGGAATTGGTCGCTGCAGTGGTTGAACACCGCATCCAAAATGACGCGGATTCCTCTGGCGTGACAGGCTTCGACCAACTTTTTCAAAATCGAGCTGTCGCCGAGATGGGGATCGACCGTTTTGTAATCGACCGTATCGTATTTATGATAGGAATTCGCCGTGAACACGGGGGTAAAATACAGCGCGTTGATCCCAAGCTCCACCAGGTAGTCGATATGGTCCAGCACGCCTTGCAAATCGCCGCCGAAATGATCCGTCAGCGTCGGCTGCCCGCCCCAGGCAAGCGTGCCCGGCGGATCGTTCGACGGATTGCCGTTGGCGAAACGGTCGGGCATGATCTGATAGAAAATCGCTTTTTTGGCCCAGTCGGGCGCAGCGAACAAATCGACATGGTGAATGTACGGGAATTCGTAATAGCCGCCGGTCGGCATCGGCATCCCGTCGTGAAACTCGTTATCGGACTTGAACAGCGTCTCGCTGCCCGCGATCAGACGGAACAGGTAAGCGACCCGCTTGAACTTGGGCCGGACGGGACCTTCCCAGTAATCGAAATATTCGTCGCTGGCCGCCTTTTCCAGTTCGACTTCGAAATAGGTACGGTTCCAGTCGTATTTG
Source organism: Saccharibacillus brassicae (assembly GCF_006542275.1). Classification (NCBI taxonomy): domain Bacteria; kingdom Bacillati; phylum Bacillota; class Bacilli; order Caryophanales; family Paenibacillaceae; genus Saccharibacillus; species Saccharibacillus brassicae. The sequence goes on along the minus strand of NZ_CP041217.1, from coordinate 5,379,565 downwards.
TCGCCGGTCAGCGCGGTTACACGGTCGACATCGTTCTTTTTGGTGCGAAAACGCAAATGGATCGTGTGCAGGTCGTACGCATACGCCCATTTGTCGCGCGGTACGTGGTACATGGCTTCCCGAAACATGAAATCGCCCCTTTGGTAAAATCGGAGATACGGATAGAACGGCACATGGAGGGCAGGAGATAGGGCGCGGAGCTTTGTCAGTTCAAACCCAAGCATGGCGGAAACAGAGGAAAGCCGGTCAAGTTACCCAGCAGCATCAAATATGACTGTTATTACCCGGTAAAAGTTTACATTGAAACCAAAACCCGAGAGGGGCGGTAGTCGGTCTCTTACCTTGTCGGCGCAACAAAAACCCCGTTTCCGGCACAGACCGGAAACGGGGTTGAGACGGCCGTCAGGCCGAAGGCGCGGGGCGGTACGCCTGCCGGCGGAATTCTTCGCGCACGCGCTCCAGCAGTCCGGGAACGGTCAAGACGTCGCAGGCGGTAGCGGCCAGCAGCTTGGCGCCGAAGATCATGGCGTCGTAAGCGGCATCCTGCTGCGCCAGATCGCGGAATCCGATACTGTGCAGCTCATGGCGTTCGGGGACGACTTGAACGTACGGATGGATCGCCGGACAGCGGGTGGAGACGTTGCCGACATCGGCGGAACCGCCGTTCACCGGCTCTTGAATGTCGCCCGGATCGATGCCGGCTTCGATCAGGTTGCGGGTGAACGTCTCGGACAGCGTCTCGTTCGTGATCAGTTCGTCGTACGAATATTCGTAATTCGACACTTTCAGTTCGCAGCCGGTCTGCAGCGCGGCGCCTTCGGCGATCCGGCGCACTTTCGCGACCAGCTCGTCCGTGTACGGCCGGTCGGCCGAACGGATATAGAACTGCGCCGACGCGTAATCGGGAATGATATTGGCGGCGACGCCTCCGTGATTGATGATGCCGTGAATACGGGCGTCGGTACGCGTCTGCTGGCGCAGCGCGTTGATCGCGTTGAACAGCTGCAGCACCGCGTCGAGCGCGTTGACGCCGGCTTCGGGGCTGGCGGCGGCGTGGGACGCTTTGCCGTAGAATTCGTACTGGATCGCGTCCATCGCCAGCGCGCTGCCGGACTTCTGGAACGCGTAGTACGGATGCGCCATCAGCGCAAAGTCGCAGTCGTCGAACAGTCCGGCGTCCGCCATCGTGACTTTGGCGCCCCGGGTCTCTTCGGCCGGCGTGCCGTAGACGCGCAGCGTGCCGCCGAGCTGCGCGACGAGGTCTTTGAGCCCGAGCGCGGCGCCCAGGCTCATCGTGCAGATCAGATGGTGTCCGCAGGCGTGGCCGATTTCCGGCAGTGCGTCGTATTCGCACAGCAGCGCGACGGTCGGACCCGGCTTCCCGGAGCGGAACGTGCCGACAAAAGCGGTCTCGATTCCGAGCACCGGCGCTTCCACCTCGAAACCGTGCGCGGCGAGCGATTGTTTGAGCCTGGCGGACGCTTTGAATTCTTCGTTGCCGAGCTCCGGGTTCTGCGCGATATAGACGGCGATCTCTGTTAGCTCCGCGGCATGGCGGTCGATCCCGGCTTCGATCCGCTGCTTATGCGCCTTATTATTCATCAATGAAAAGACTCCCCGCTTCGTTTATTTAGAAGTGAATTTTAGCATGGGCAGCGAACGTTTTCAATGCTGACGCGGCTTTGGAAGAAGTGAAAAAGAAAGAAAAGCAAAAAAAAACACGCGACATTTGCTGAATATTGTTGTATAAATATGAATATCATTTTATAATGACTTGTCATTTTACAACAGAGTGGAGAGAGAGCATGCTGAGACTGAAACGGATCATCCCGATGCTGCTGGCTCTGCTGATGCTGACGTTGGCGCTGTATCCCGGCCACGGACAAGCACAAGCGCAGACCGACTCGGGCACGAACGACAAAAAGACGATTATCGTCGGATTGAGCGCGGATTTCGCGCCGTACGAATTCATTATGACGGTCGACGGCAAGAGCAAAATCGTCGGTTCCGACGTCATGATCGCCGAACAGATCGCGGCCGACATGGGCGCGGAATTGCAGCTTGAGAACATGCCGTTCGACAGCCTGCTTCCGGCGCTGCAAAGCGGACGGATCGACATGGTCATCTCCGGCATGACGCCGACCGACGAACGCAGACAGAACGTCGATTTTTCCGACCTGTATTACATTTCCAAACAGGTCATTCTGACACGCGCCGAAGATGCCGACCAATACCCGACGATGGCTGAACTCGAAGGTCAACCGATCGGCGTACAGACCGGTTCTATTCAAGAAGAGATCGCGAACGGTATCCCGAACGCCGAGGTCACCGCCGTCAAAAGCATCTCCGACGTTGTCAGCCTGCTGCTGTCCGACCGCGTAAACGCGGCCGTGTTCGAAGGACCGGTCGCGGAAGCGCAGGTCAAGAACCGGGCCGGCCTCGCGATCGCCGAAGCGGTGCCGGAAGATAGCGACACGCCGATGGCGATCGCCGTCGAGAAAGGCAATACCGAACTGCTGGGCGAGATCAATACGACGCTGAAGCGGCTCAACGCCGACAATGCGGTCGAACGTTTTATCCAGGAAGCGAACGAACTGAATTCCGGCGAGAACGCGCCGGGCAACATCTTCTCGTTCTTCTGGAAATATCGCGGCTACTACGCGGACGGCGTCCAGTATACGCTGCTGCTGTCCGCGCTGGGCGTTCTGTTCGGCTTCCTGATCGGCCTGCTGATCGCGCTGCTGCGCTTGTCCGGCGTCAAGATCCTCAAATGGATCGCCGTCGCCTATACCGAAGTGCTGCGCGGCACGCCGATGCTGGTCCAGCTCCTCATTATCCATTTCGGCCTAGCCAGTGCTTTCGATATCAAATTTACGGTGCTCCAGTCCGGTATCATCACCCTGTCGCTGAACAGCTCGGCTTATCTGGCGGAAATTTTCCGCGCGGGCATTCAGGGCGTCGACAAAGGGCAGATGGAAGCGGCCCGTTCCCTCGGGATGCCGCGCGGCCTGGCCATGCGCACCATCATTATCCCGCAGGCGATCAAAAGCGTGCTGCCGGCGATCGGCAACGAATTCGTCGTCATTATCAAGGAATCGTCGATCGTTTCGTTTATCGGCGTGGCCGACCTGATGTTCCAGGCCAACGCCGTACGTACGCTGACGTATTCCGGCCTGTATCCGCTCGTGATCGCGGCCTGTATCTACCTGATCATGACGCTTATTCTGTCGAAGCTGTTGAATGTATTGGAACGGAGGTTGAGTGCCGGTGATATCCGCTAAAAATTTGCAAAAGTCTTTCGGTAAAAACCAGGTTCTCAAAGGGATCGATACCGAAATCAAGCAGGGCGAAGTCGTCGTCGTGATCGGGCCGAGCGGCTCGGGCAAAAGCACGTTCCTGCGCTGCCTGAACCGTCTCGAAGAAGTGACGGGCGGAGAGATTCTGTTCGAAGGCAAACCGATTACGGACAAGAAGCACAACATCGACAAAACCCGCGAGAAAATGGGCATGGTGTTCCAGCAGTTCAATCTGTTCCCGCACAAGACCGTGCTGGACAATATTACGCTGGCTCCGACCAAGCTGCTCGGCTTGTCCAAAGCCGAAGCCGACAAGCGCGCCGAGTCGCTGCTGCAGTCGGTCGGCCTGGAAGACAAGAAGAACGCCTATCCGGCGCAGCTGTCGGGCGGCCAGAAGCAGCGGATCGCCATCGTGCGGGCGCTTGCGATGCAGCCCCATGTGATGCTGTTCGACGAACCGACGTCGGCGCTTGACCCCGAGATGGTCGGCGAAGTGCTGGACGTCATGAAGAAGCTGGCCGAAGACGGCATGACGATGGTCATCGTCACGCACGAAATGGGCTTCGCCCGCGAAGTCGGCGACCGGATCCTGTTCATGGACGGCGGCGTAATCGTCGAAGAAGGCACGCCGGAAGAAGTGTTCGGCGCTCCGAAAAACGCGCGGACGCAAGATTTTTTGAGTAAAGTGTTATAAGGGGAAAGTAAGAGGTAAGCGTAATCCGCTTTTTCGTTCCGTTGTTTTCCTGCGGAAAGCCAAAGTCACTCCAAAGCGGATTACGCTCACCGGGTAGGTGGGAGTAGGAGAAGGGACATTTTAAAACCTGAAACCTGGCAAACCTGCAAGAAGTAAAGCGAAAAGAGAAGGTAAGCCCTGGCCCGGACTCTGGAGTCCGGGCTTTTCGTGATGCTTGTCATAGCGATCACGGCCTGCGCAAGGCATCATGGACAGGATATGCGTAGTCAAGCAATCCGGGGGAGGACATGATGGCGATAGTTATTTCCAATCGGCGTACGGCGGAAGGGATTTACGTGATGCACGCGGAGGGACGGTTCGAAGCTCGGCCGGGCCAATTTTTTATGGTGCGAGGGTGGGGCGGGTATCCGCTTCTCTCGCGTCCGCTCAGCGTGTACGATCAAGACGAGACCGGGGTCAAGTTTCTATATAAAGCGGCAGGGGAAGGAACGGCCCTGCTGTCTCGGCTGAGACCGGGCGATGACGTGGCGCTGCTCGGCCCGCTCGGGAACGGCTTCCCGCTTGCGCAGGCGCAGGGCCGCGTCGCTCTTGTCGGCGGAGGGATCGGCATCGCGCCGCTGTATTACGCGGCGAGGCATCTGGAGCGCGCCGATCTGTACTTGGGGTTCAGCGAAGAAGCGTACGAAGAACGCGAATTCCGCGCGCTCGGCCACCCCGTCGAGATCAACCTCGGCGGCATCGTGCTGGATACGGTCGACTTCGACGCTTACGATACCGTATGGGTGTGCGGACCGGAACCGATGCTGCGCGCCGCCCAGATCAAAAGCGGCTTGTCTTCGGGGCGGGCCGACGTGTACCTGTCGCTGGAGAACCGGATGGCCTGCGGCGTCGGAGCCTGCCTCGTATGCAGCGTGGGCAGCCCCGGCGGGCGCAGGAAAGCGTGCGTCGACGGGCCGGTCTTCCGGGCCGGAGAGGTGGTGCTGGCATGAGCGAGACGATGCGCAGCGTCGACCTTGCCCGTATGGCCGGAGGGCAGGCCGGGACGCCTGAAACAAGGCCCGATACCGTCTGCCGGATCGGGGAAGTCGCGTTCAAAAATCCGGTCGTCATGGCTTCGGGTACGTTCGGCTTCGGCCGGGAATATGGCAGCTTTTACGATCTGGGCCGACTCGGCGGCATTTCGGGCAAAGGTCTCACGCTGCATCCTCGTCCGGGCAATCCGGGCATCCGCGTATACGAGACAGCATCGGGCATGCTGAACAGCGTAGGGCTTGAAAATCCGGGCATCCCGGCCTTTTTAGAGCAAGAGTGTCCGTTCTGGGAGACGCTCGGCACGGTCCGCATCGTCAATCTGGGCGGCGGCACGGTGCAGGAATACGCCGAAGGCGCGCGCCTGATCGACGCCGACGCCCGGATCCGGGAGCGGGAAGGCCGCCGCGCCGTCGATCTGATCGAACTGAACATTTCGTGCCCGAACGTCAAGGCAGGCGGCATCGCGTACGGGATTCGAACGGAAGCCGCGCGCGAAGTCGTGCGGGAAGTACGCGGCGCGACGATCCTGCCGCTGATGGTGAAGCTGTCGCCCGGCGCCGAAGACCTCGTCGGCATGGCGCAGATGTGCGAAGAAGAAGGCGCGGACGCGGTGTCGCTGATCAATACCGTGCCGGGCATGAAGATCGACGTGCGCAGGCGCCGCAGCGTGTTCGACAATCTGTACGCCGGCTTGTCCGGCCCTGCCGTCAAACCGATCGCGCTGCGCATGGTGCATCAGGTGTGCCGGAACGTGAACCTGCCCGTCGTCGGCATGGGCGGCATCTCAAGCGCGGAAGACGTGCTCGAATTCATCATGGCCGGCGCCGAAGCGGTGCAGGTCGGTACGTACAACTTCGTCAACGTCCAGGCCGGAGCGGAACTTGCCGCAGGCATCGAACGGTTCATGGTCGCGGAAGGCATCCGCAGCCTGAGCGAGATCCGGGGCATACTGTGAAGGATATGCAGGCAGGGGAAGGTCAAGCCGGCATGGCACGCACCTACACGTATCATTCGGACGCTGCGCAAAAAGAGATCGTAGTCGAACGCCGGGACGTCGGCCGGGACACGCTGCTTATCGTGACCGGCGGCGCCGCGCATATCGGAGCGGTCTCGACAGCTTATATGGAACGCGGCGAAGTCCGGGTGCAGACGTGCGTCGTCCCCGGGCACCGGGAACAGGTGCTCAGCGAACCTGCCGCCCGCCGCGCCGCCCGCCTGCTGCGCCGTACGGTGACGGTCGCCATGGGCATCCATTACGACGGGCTTACCCGGGCGCAGATCGACGAGATCTCGGCGGTCGTGCAACGCAAAATCGGAGAGCGGCTCGAGGAACCGAAAAATTAATTTAAAAATTTTGTCGCGGGATGAAACCGATTTTGTTAGCCTCCGTAATAGATAAGGGTAATGGTTGAAACAGCAGCGAACACTACATTCAAGGAGGCAACCCGAATGTCCGTTTTCAAAAGATTAAGAGATCTCACGTTGTCCAATGTATATGCCATGATCGAGAAGGCCGAAGATCCGGTCAAATTGACCGATCAGTACATCCGCGACATGCAGGAAGATCTGGCCGACGCGGAGAAAGCCGTAGCCGCCCAGATCGCAATCGAGAAGAAGTTCAAGCAGCTGTACGAAGAGCAGTCCGAGCTGGTGAACCGCCGCACGGAACAGGCCCATATGGCCGCTCAGGCACAGAACGTTGACCTGGCCCGCCGCGCGCTCGAAGAGAAAAATGCGGCCGAGCAGAAGATGACCGAATACAAGAACAGTTTCGATCAGAACAAAGCGGCCGCCGACAACCTGCGCGGCAAGCTTGAAGAAATGCGCAAGCAGCTGACCGAAATGAAAAATAAGCGCGATACGCTGGTCGCCCGCTACAGCGCGGCCAAAGCGCAAACGGAAATCAACAAAACGATGTCCGGCTTCAACTCCGACAGCGCGACTTCCGGCCTGAAGCGGATGGAAGACAAGATGCTCAATATGGAAGCACAGGCCGAAGCGAGCAACGAAATGTCGTCCAAAGGCAAATCGCTCGACGACGAATTTGCCGAACTCGGCAAGAACAGTGCAGTAGACAGTGAGCTGGCGGCACTGATGAAGCAGTACGAGAAGAAAGAATAACACCCGCAATCATACAAGGCTCGAAGCGCCGGCAAGGCGAACGAAGCCTGGCGAAGGGGAACGCGCGTACGCGGCGGCTCCCTTCGCTTTTTCATGGTTTGAGGTCCCCGGCTTCTTCCACAGCAACAGACCTACATAATCGACGGTGCAAGGAGGACGGAAAGTGGAATTTTCGGATTTGGCAAGACTTGCGGTATGGACGCTTTCCGGAGCGGTGCTGCTGACCCTGTTGATGGTCATCGATTCGTTGTTTACGAAATACAAAGATTTTCAGGAATTGAAACGAGGCAATCTGGCGGTGACGATCCGTCTGGTGATGAAGATTTTCGCGCAGGCGCTTATTTTGAAATACGTGCTGGAAGGTTCTTCGAGCATCGTGAGCGCGTGGATCGTGTCGTTCATTACGTTCGTTATCCTGCTTGCGCTGGAGAGCGCGGTCGAATTCGTGCTGCGCAAATGGGGCGGGCTGAACCTCGACGAAGGCACGGAACGCGGCAACGTGGCGCACGGTTTGTTTGCGGGCACGCTGCACGTGATCGGGGCGATGATCATTACGGCGGCTCTGTCCATCTGATCTTGCGGCAAGGCGTTTTCGCGAAAAGGGAGCATCGGCATAACGCCGCTGCTCCCTTTTTTGGCATGCCGCCGCATGCGTCCGATGCCGGGCACGCCGCTTGCGGTATCTTTTTCGACTATGGCGCCGCCAGAAGACCGCTGCTGTTCACCGCTGTTCTTCGGCTGCGCGCCGCTCGATCGCTTCGGACATCGTCTTGTCGGTCAGATGCGCGTAGATTTCGGTCGTTTCCGTCGAAGCGTGGCCGAGCTGCTCTTTGGTCTTGTAAATATCGTTCTGCAAATAATAATCGGTGGCGAACGAATGACGCAGCTTGTGCACGGTTAAATAAGGTTTACCGAACCGTTTGGCATATTTGATGATCATGGCCTGAATAGCGCGCTTGGTCATCCGTTTGCCTTCTTTCTGGCCGTTCGGAATCGCGAGAAACAGCGCTTTTTCCCGTTTGGGCGCCGCGTATTCCGTCTCCCGCAGCGACAGATAGCGTTCGAGATCGAACCGGGCCTGATCGCGGAAATAGACCGGCGTCTTGAACGTATCGTCGTTGCTGCCTTTGCGCAGGACATAGAGCAGCTTGTTGCCGGCGTCGAGGTCCGCAAGGTTCAGGTTGATCACTTCCGAGACGCGCAGGCCGGAATTGAGAATGAGGCTTGCGATCGAAGCGTCGCGTTCCTTGTTTTTGGCATGGGCGTAGAGCGCCTGCTTGTTGCCCGCGACATCGACGGCATACCCTTCGCGTATATAGTCGATAAATTCGGTCAGCTCCTGCTCTTCGAGAATTTTGCCTTTGAGCTTGGCGGCCGTATCTTTCGGTTTGTTCGCGCGCTTGATCTCGATCTTCGCCATGACGTTGCGCTTGAGCAGCGGATAGAAATCGTCGTCTTCGGCGATCTGGCTCAGATAATGGAACAGGGAACGCAGCGCGGACAGTTTGCGGATAACGGTCGTGCGGGAATTGGGACTTGCGGTCCGCGTCGTCAGATGCAGCCGGTAGCCCGTAATATTGTCCATACGCAGCGCTTCCAGTTCTTCGAGCGTGACGTCCTTCATCCCGGTCCCGGCGGACAAGCCTTCGGCCCGCAGCCAGTTGAAGAACGATTCGTAGTCGCGAACGTATTCCAGCAGCGTGGACGGCGACAGATCGGGCAGTTTGTAGTCGATGAATTGTTGGACGTAGCCGGGCATCTCGGGCAGTTTTTCGCCGAGGCGCACGCGGTCGATGTTTTTTTGAATGCTCATGGCGGTTCCTCTTTTCGCGGGGTGAACGTCGGTCCGGGCAGGTCCCGGCTCTTACGTTTAGTTTACCACAGTAGGCGCTCCGGCACGTATGTGGACGTTCGGGAACGGGGCGCGCGGAAGTTGCCGGAGAGGAGGGCCGTCGGTTACGATAGAGAAGGAAACGTGCGGATTATGCCGGAAAAAGGAGCCGAAAAGAATGGGACCGATTGTGGAATTGGAAGTTGTGCCGGAGCCGCGCAAAACGGTGATCGAAAATCTGCTTCAGTTTTATTTGTATGATTTTACGCTGTATCTGGACATCTCGGCGGACGAAGAAGGCCGGCTGCCCGCCTATCCCGACCTGCACGAGTTCTGGACGCAGCCGGAGCGCAAATTCCCGTTTTTGATACGGGCGAACGGCGAGCCGGCCGGATTCGCGCTGGTCGAACGGACGGACGACGGAGGGAAGCGTCCTTCGTATTACATGGTCGAATTTTTCGTGCTGCAAAAGTTTCGCAGGCGCGGCGTCGGAGCGGCGGCGGCCGTCATGCTGTTCGACCGGTTCCAAGGCCGCTGGAAAGTGACGCAGCTCAAAAACAACGAGCCCGCGCAGCGCTTCTGGCGTCAGATCATCGGCGTCTATACGACCGGTGCCTACAAAGAGCGTACGCATCCGTTCAACGGCCATCCGAGCCAATATTTCGAGAGCTGACACCCATACCGCTGCAAAAAGAATTTTAGAATACGCTTTCTTAAACGGCTTTGCCGGGTAATGGGTCTGTGGAACCCAACTTGAGCGACAACACGAGGAGGATGCGCAGTGGAAAAAAGAATCTATGGCAACACCGGCATGGAGGTCAGCGTGCTCGGATTCGGAGCGTCGGAGATCGGCAGCGGCGTATCGCAAGGCGACGTGGACAAGCTGCTCGGCAGCGCGATCGACGCGGGGCTGAACATTATCGATACGGCCGAATGCTACGGCGACAGCGAAGAATTGATCGGCAGATCGATCGCGCATCGCCGCGACGACTTCTACCTGTTCACCAAATGCGGACATTCCTCCGGTATCGACGGTCCCGATTGGGACCCGGTGACGCTGGCCGCGACGATTGACCGCAGCTTGAAGCGCCTGCAGGTCGACCATGTGGACATGATCCATCTGCACAGCTGCTCCGAAGAAGTGCTGCGGCGGGGCGAAGTGATCGAAGTGCTGCAAAAAGCGAAGCGCGACGGCAAGACACGCTTTATCGGCTACAGCGGCGATACGACAGACGCGCTGTACGCGATCCGAACGGACGTTTTCGACAGCCTCGAAACTTCGCTGAACGTGGCCGATCAGGAAGCGATCAATCTGACGCTGCCGGAAGCGATCAAGCGCAATATGGGCGTGACGGTCAAGCGGCCGATCGCGAACGCGGCCTGGCTGTTCGACACGGTGCAGCCCGAAGAATACGCGTACGCGTATTGGAACCGGCTGCGCGATCTGAACTACGGCTTCCAGTCCGAAGACGATTCGGTCGCCACGGCGCTGCGCTTCACGCTGTCGACGCCGGGCGTCCATACCGCGATCGTCGGCACGACGAAGCCGGATCGCTGGCATCAGAATGCGAAGCTGCTCGAAGCGGGACCGCTTGCGGCCGACCGTTACGAAGAGATTCGCCGCCGCTGGCAGGAGATCGCGCCGGCAGACTGGACCGGACGCACCTGAGTTTTTCCATAACCGGCACGTAAAAAGCCCCCTGATTCCGCTCTCGCGGAACCGGAGGGCTTTTCGTTGATTACAGATACATCTGCGAACGCATCTTGAACCAGTCGAACACGTGATGCGCCAACACTTTGAGAACGGCGTAACCCGGCACGGCGAGCAGGATGCCGACGACGCCGAACAGATTGCCGGACGTCAAGATGACGAAGATGATCGTAATCGGGTGAATCTTGAGCGATTTGCCCATGATCTGCGGCGAGATGAACTTGCCTTCGACCAACTGCACGACCGTCCAGACGATGACCATTTTGAGCAGCATGATCGGCGACGTGACGGCCGCGACGATGATAGCCGGCGTGATCGCGATCGCGGGTCCCAGGTAAGGGACGATCGCGGTACACGCGGCGACGATCGCAAGCACGAGCGAATACTCCAGCCCGATGATCCGGTAGCCGATATACAGCAGCACGCCGATACACATGCTGACGATGATCTGGCCGCGGATATACGAGCTGATCTGATGGTTCGTTTCCTGCAGCACCGTCAGGGAGCCGGGACGAAGCTTCGTCGGGACGAAACTGAGGATGTAGCCCGGCAGCTTGCGTCCGTCTTTGAGCAGGTAGAACAGGATGAACGGCAGCGTGACGATCGCAAGCACCAGTTCCTTGACGACGCCGAGCACGCCGCCGATGCCCGACCATGTATGGTTCAAGATGGTCGTGGCACGCTCGGAGAACGAGCTGACGAGTTCCTGCGTGTTCAGGTTGGTCGCGGTCTGGAACTGGGTGACCAGGTCGCTGCCGATCCATTTTTCGAACTCGGTCTGGATCGTCTGGCTGTAAGCCGGGAAGTTTTCGAAGAAGCCGAGCAGCTGCTCGCGGATGACCGGCACGATCAGCGTGATCACGGTCGTCAAAATGCCGATGATCAGAACGTACAGGCACAAGATGGTATAGATGCGCTTCACTTTTCTTTTTTCCATAAAATCGACGATCGGGTTAAGCAGGTAGTAGACGATACCGGTCAGGATGATCGGCAGGACGATCGTCTTCACCAACACCCACAGCGGGTTGAAGATGAACGAAATTTTGGAGAAGACCAAAACGTTCACGCCGACCAGCAGCGCGATAAACAAAAACAGCACAAACTTGTTGTTCAGGAACAATCTTCGGAATCGTCCTGACCAGACTCTCGGTTGGTTCATTCGGCACTTCTCCATTCATGGCTTAATCTTTCCGGAAAACCTTCCTTAGTAAGCATACAAAATGGACAAAACGGACGCAAGTCAGCGGCGCTCCGCAGCGGGGCGGGTTTGCTGTGGAGGCTCCCCCGAACCGTAAAGGCCGTGGTCCTGCAGCAGGATCGCTAACTGCCGGACCATTTCGGCCGCCGGATACGGCATGGAGCGGACGATCCACCATTCAAGCAGTCCCGCCATGGCGGTCGTGACGAATTGGACGGCGATCTCGCGGTTGACCCGTTCGTCCCGGACGCTGCGGTCGAACTGCTCTTCCACGCCCTGCCGCAGCAGTTCCGACAGCCGGACGCGAAAAGCCGGCAGGCTGTCGCCGCGCAGCAGCACCGAATAGATCTCGAACCGGCTTTCGAGATATTCGAACGTGCGCAGCATGAAGACTTCGGGCGCTTCCGCAGCGTTTGCCGACCGGCAGCTGTCGTTCAACTGCTGCAAATACGTCTCGATGCAGCGGTTCAGCAGATCGAACTTGTCTTCGAAATGCAAATAGACCGTTCCCCGGTTGACATCTGCCCGCTCGGCGATCTCCTGCAAGGTGATGCGTTCGAAATTTTTCTCCTTCAGCAGTCCGATCAGCGCCTCGAACAGCCTTTCTCTCGTTTTACGCACGCGTCGGTCCATCGTTTCTTCTCCTTTACTGAACAAAAATAGCGGCACTGTCGGAAAAGCGACAAAACCGCCTGCATCAACGATTGCCGCTTGCGGCGAGGTCGGTTATGTTAATGATACTCAACAGCTGTCAAGGAATCAACAACTGTCGAATATCATAGGGAGTTCAATCTCCCGAAAAAGGAAGAAGGAGCGAGCCTATGCGAATTTTGATCTATGGCGCGGGCGTATTGGGAAGCGTGCTCGCGCATCTGCTGATGCAGGGCAAACACGAAGTTACGATGCTGGCGCGGGGAAAAAGGGCGGAGCAGCTCGAACAAGGCGGACTGGTCATCCGGCATTATGTACAGCGCAAAACGACGGTGGAGCGTCCTCTGGTCATCCGTCGCCTTGAACAACACGATCGGTACGACCTGATCTTCACCGTCATGAAATATTCGGATATCGAAAGCATCCTGCCCGCTCTTGCGGCCAACGTGAGCGCTAATATCGTCATGATCGGCAACAATCCCGACGCCGGGCATACCGAACAAAAGCTGCGGGAATTGGGCGGGGGAGATAAAAGCTTCGCGTTCGGCTTTCTGGTCGGAGGCGGCATTCGCAGAGAGGACGGCACGGTGATGTCCGTCCAGCTCGGCGGCGGCACGCTGATCGCGGGCGCGCTCGGCGGCGATAGCGCCTGCCTGCCGCTGCTGCGGAAAGCGTTCGCCAAAAGTTCCTGCAAGCTTGCGGTGCATGCCGAGATCGACGCCTGGCTCAAAAACCATATGATGCCGATCGTGCCGCTGAACGCCGCCCTGCATATTCATGGCGGCGACGTAAGGCGGGTGGCGCGCGACAAGCGGCTGCTGCGGCAGGTCGTCGACGCAATGGGGGAAGGCTTCGACCTGCTCGAAGCGGCCGGCTATCCGCTCGTTCCGCCCGCGCAGGCGCGGCTGATCCGCCGCCATAAGCTTATGCTGCGCCTGCTGCTTGCGCTGTACCATCGACTGCCGGTCGCCCGGCTGATCGACGGTTCTTTTGCGGAAATCGACGCGCTGGACCGGGTGTTCGGCAGATGGGCGGGCGCGTCCGGACAAGCGTCGCCGGCTTGGGACGGCCTGCTCGAAGCGGCGAGACAGGCCGAAGCCGCATCTTCTTTTAAAATAAATAAATCATTACATGAAAAATTCATAATAGAAAAACCATAAACAAAAAATACTCCGGAACAAAGAGGCCCCAAGGCCGGCCGGTCCGTACGCAAACAACCTTTGAATAAAGGCCGAACTTATTGTATGATGGTGTTCGCGAATAAGAGGTTTTTTGCGCGATCATTTTCCAGGCAAGGGGACAACTACCGATGAATCCAAAAGCTCTTCATTATACAATGCCCGCCGAATGGGCTCCGCACGAACGCACGATGCTGTCCTGGCCGATCCGGTCTTCGATGGTCTATCCCGACAATTACGAAGAAGTGTGCGGCGGTTACGCCGAACTGGTCAAAGCGATCGCCGAATTCGAACCGGTCACGCTCGTCGTGAACCCGGAAGACGCGGAGCGCCTGCGGCCGATCTTCGAAGGTCATCCGGTCGAACTGCTGGCGATAGCCCATAACGATGCGTGGCTGCGCGACAACGGACCGACGATCGTCATGAACGCGGACGGCGAGCGCGCCGGGATCAACTGGGGGTTCAATGCCTGGGGCGGCAAATATTCGCCGTGGGATCTGGACGACGCGGTAGCGCCGGCCGTGCTGGAACATCTCGGGCTGCGCCGGTTCGACGCGCCGCTCGTGCTTGAAGGCGGCTCGATTCACGTCGACGGCGAGGGCACGCTGCTGACGACGGAAGAATGCCTGCTGAACGAGAACCGCAATCCGGAGCTGAGCCGCGAAGAGATCGAACGTCACGTCAAAGACTTCGTCAACGTCGAGAAGATCATCTGGCTGAACCGGGGACTGGCCGGCGACGAGACGGACGGCCACGTCGACAATGCCGCCTGCTTCGCCGCGCCGGGCAAAGTGATTATCCAGGTCTGCGACGATCCGGCGGACGACAACTACGCCATTACGCAGGAGAATCTGCGCATTCTGGAACAGTCGACGGACGCCCGCGGACGCAAGCTTGAGATCGTCAAGATCCAGCAGCCGCCCTATACGGAATACGAAGGCAGCCGGCTGACGCTCAGCTACCTGAACTTCTACTTCGTCAACGGAGGCATCATCCTGCCGGTCTTCGGCGGAGCGGCCGAGGAGACCGATCGCCTGGCCGAAGAAGTGCTGCAGCGGACGTTCCCGGATTACCGCATCCGCACGGTCGACGGCATGGCCGTCATCCGCGAAGGCGGCAACGTGCACTGCACGACGCAGCAGATTCCGGCGGGACGCCAGAACTAAACAGAACCGACTGCCGAACCGGCAGCTGCTTATCGGGTAAGTCTGTATCGAGCACCGCATATCCAGAGCACCGACAATCGAGAGGAGACGTGAATTTTTTTATGAGAAAAGTGAAAGTGGCCGCGACCCAGATGAGCTGCACCTGGGACATCGACGACAATATCCGCAAAGCCGAAGCGCTCGTGCGCAAAGCGGCGGCGCAAGGCGCACAGGTTATCCTGCTGCAGGAACTGTTCGAGACGCCTTATTTCTGCCAAAAGGAAAAGGCCGAATATTACCAATACGCGACCGAACTCGAAAGCAACAAAGCGATCCATCATTTCAAGCAGATTGCCAAAGAACTGGAAGTCGTGCTGCCGATCAGCTTTTACGAAAAGAAAAACTACGCCCGCTATAACGCGCTCGCGATGATCGACGCGGACGGCGAGATTCTCGGCACGTATCGCAAAAGCCATATTCCGGACGGACCGGGCTACGAAGAAAAGTTCTACTTCAATCCGGGCGATACCGGCTTCAAAGTATGGAATACGCGTTACGGCAAAATCGGCGTCGGCATCTGCTGGGATCAATGGTATCCGGAAGCCGCCCGCGCCATGGCGCTGATGGGCGCCGAGATTCTGCTGTACCCGACCGCAATCGGGTCCGAGCCGCAGGACAGCTCGATCGATTCCAAAGACCACTGGCAGGCGTGCATGCTCGGCCATGCCGGTTCGAACCTTATTCCGGTCATCGCCTCCAACCGGATCGGCCCGGAAAGCGACGAAGATTCGTCGATCAACTTCTACGGTTCTTCGTTCATCGCGGGACCGCGCGGCAGCAAGATTGTCGAAGCGAGCCGCGACCGCGAAGAAGTGCTGACCGCCGAGTTCGATCTCGACCAGCTGGAGATCGACCGGATCGAATGGGGCGTGTTCCGCGACCGCAGACCGGAACTGTACGGCGTCTTGGCGACGTACGACGGCGAGCGGAAGCTCGGACAGTAAATCGGACAATAAATCGCAAACCCCCGCTCTCCATATTGGAGAGCGAGGGTTTTTTTGGACTCCATATTGGAGAGCGGGGGTTTTTTTGGAATATGGGGATCTTTTGTCGAAAACGCCTCTATGCGGAAGTCCCTACTGGAAAGTCTTATTGATTATTGATGCAAGCCCGTCTGGGCGTCGGCAGACAAGCGGTCCGGCGGCATCGAAGGCAGGTACAGCGTGAAGGTACTGCCTTGCCCTTCTTCGCTTTCGACCGTTAGGCAGCCGCCCAGCAGCCCGGCGAATTCCCGGCAGATCGACAGTCCGAGTCCGGTGCCGCCGTACATGCGCTCGGTTCGTCCGTCGCCCTGGCGAAAAGCTTCGAAAATCATGTCGCGCTTGTCTTCGGGAATGCCGATGCCCGTGTCCGACACTTTGATCGCAATAGCGGTCTGGTCGGCTTCTCCTTCGGGGGTCGTGCACGGAGGCGCTTCGGCATCCGCTTTTTCGAGGCTGCAGGAGACTTTGCCGGACTGCGTGAATTTGAACGCGTTGGAGAGCAGGTTTTTGATAATCTGCTGCATCCGCTTGCCGTCGGTATAGAACGCTTCCGGCAAATTGTCCGACACATGGACTTCGAATTCCAGATTTTTCTGCTTGGCGATCGTATCGAATCCGTAATTGATCAGCTCGGGAAAATCGTGCAGCGAGACCGGCTCGGGGTTGATGTCCAGCATGCCCGCTTCGACTTTGGACAAATCCAACACGTCGTTGACGATCTCCAGCAGATCCTGGCCCGAGCGATGGATGATTTCGGCGTAGCTGCGGCCTTCGTCCCCGGTATCTTCGGCATTTTCCGCGATCAGCTGCGAGAGGATCAAGATGCTGTTGAGCGGCGTTCGCAGTTCATGCGACATATTGGCGAGAAATTCCGATTTATACTGCGACGAACGCCTTAATTCTTCGGCGCTGAGCTCCAGCTCGTGCTGCGTTTCCAGCAGTTCGATCCGGCTCCGGTCCGCCTGGATATACTGCTGCTTGAGCTGGTCGTTGACGGAACGCAGTTCTTTTTGCTGCGTGCGCAGCTCTTCGGTCAGCAGCTGCGACTCCTGCAGCAGACGGTCGACTTCCATGCGTCCGTTCACGTTCTGGAGCGCGATGCCGAGCGTGGAACGCAGCTGCTCCATCAACTGCCGATGCAGTTCGGTGAACGGCACCAGCGTGGACAGCTCCACGACCGCTTCGACCCGGTCGTTCGCTTCGATCGGAATGACCCAGATCTGGCGCGGACGGTACGTCCCGCCGCCGGCGAGGATCGTCGTGCCGTCATGTTCGGGAGACACGTCGATCAGTATATCGCGTCCGTCGAGCGCCGCCTGCCCGATCAATCCTTCGCCGGGCAGGAAAGCTTCGTTCGATCCTTCCGGACGATCCGTCGCATAAGCGGCGATCCGCACGAACCGTTCGCCGTTTCCGTCCGTGTCGCGGCTGTAGAACAAGCCGGAAGAAGCGTTAACGGCGGGGGAGACGGAAGACAGGAACAACCGGGCCAGCGAATCTTTGTCTTCGGCCTGCTGGTACAGCAGCGCCAATTCGCTGAGCTTCGTCTGCAGCCAATGGTTCTCTTCGATCTTCTGGTTGAATTCCCGAACTTTGCGATTATGGTCTTCCAGGGTGTCGATCATGTGGTTGTAACCGCGAGCGATATTGCCGATTTCATCGTTGCTGTCGACCTCCAGTCGGGGAATGGGTGCGATGGCGCCGGGATCGAACTTGTCCATGGCATCGGTGATTCTTCTCAAATTGCGGCCTGTGCCCCGAATGACCCATACGGCCGACAAAATGCCGATCAACAAGATAGCCGCCGCGGATACCGCGCTGACCGTCAGCATGCGGGAAAACTGCCGTTCGGCTTCCATGCGGGTCCAATTCATCTTGTTCTCCTGCACGGCCGTATACTCGCTGAGCGTTCGCAGCAGGTTGAGCCGGACACTCTGCGCGTTTTCCACGTATAAGGAAGCGGCGTCCAGGTTGCTGCCGGCTGCCCGGGCTTCCGCCACGCGGTCCACGATCAGCATGTAGCGGTCGAATCCGTTCCGGACCGCGGCAAGCAGTTCTTCGCCGGAATTGTCTCCGCTGTGCGCTTGAAGGGAAGTCAGGTCGGCGTAAGCCGCTTCGCTTTTGCTGCGGATTTCGATGAGGTGATTTTCCGAGCGCAGGGGGTCCGTCTCGAAGACAAGATAACCGAGATCGCTGTTAATCGCGGAGAAGTTGTTGCGGAAGGTAACGGCGCGGCTGACTTTGTCATAGCGCTCGTCCATGATCTCGGCCAGATTTTTTTTGACTCCGTCGAGCATGAAAGTCAGAATGAGCAGCAGAATCATCAGAGCAAATAGAATGACCCCGAAACCGAGGAGTTGTTTTTTTCGATAACTCATCATGATGTTTCCTGCTTTCCTGGTCGATTTGCTGGTCAGTTTTGTAAATGCTTTACTGTCTCTTACCTAAAAAATCTGACCTTGAAGCAGAGGGCAAAAGGGAAAGAGCGGGATTTGGGGTGGTTTGGGGCGGAGGAGTGAGGATTTCGAGAGATATTTATGTTAAAAAATTCACAAGATTTTAGAAGTTAAATTTTTTGCTTTTTAAAAAAGGATGAAACATAAAAATAAAAACAAGCCCTCCCCCTTCGGTGATGGACTTGTTTTATTTTTGAAAGCTAAAAAGACTTTGCCAACTTCCAAAGTACATTTGGATGAAAGGCATATGACAAAGATTTATTGGCTGATACATATCCCACAATTTCACCGTCATAGACAAGGATCGGCGGAGTAACGGTATACTTATTCCAAGCACTTGTTAGTGAGTAATCACTTCCAAATAATCCGTATTGATTCCAAATGCTATCTATGCGATATTTGCTTCCATACAAACCGTACTTGTTAAAAACAGAATCGGGATCATAAGTATTCGTAGATAACGTTCCTAAAAAGGTACGTCCATCATAAGAATAGATTTCAAGGTCCGCCGGATTGATATAGATTGCCGCTTGGTTTTGCGTTGTGGCTGCTTGTACTTGCGGATTCAGAACAAGCATACTTAAAAACATAAAGAGAAACGAAAAAGCAAAAAACTTATTTCTCAAAGTACCACCCCTTTATTTTTATGTCCTTAATATACCAAAAAAACCCAAACGTGAATAGATCCTAACTTGTTCTCTTGATTCATAAAACCTAAAATTAAAACGGCCTAATAGTAACCGTTTAGACCGCTGCCGTTTACCTTTCCCCACAAGGATGTTATAATATTCACAATTGAAGATTTAATGATTTGAACGGCGAAAGGAGGTGAATCCTTTGCTTGATCTGCAAGACCTGCTTCCCTATTTGTTCTCGATCAGCCTGCTGCTGATCTTGAGGTATTTTTACCTGATGTTTGTGTACGGCGGACTTCGGTTAACCTGGATCGACTTCGGTTATTACGATCACCGTATTCATTTCGTGTCGATCCCGGCGCCCGGAGGGGGCGGATCGCCCTCAAGGCTGAGCCGGATGGTCCGGCGCCGCGAAGCTCCCGATGAAGACGGTGGCGACTGCTTTTTCCTTATCGATGACGTCTCGGACAATCGACAAGGAGGAGCAGTATGGAACAGGCAAAAGGATTCATTTTCGGTTCAAAAAGAGGACGGTTTTTCGGCTTAGCGGTGCTGCTGGGCTTGATGGTACTGCTGTCGGGCTGCGGCGCGCAGAACGGGGAGATTACGAGTTCGACCCCGGGATTTTTCAATCATTACGTCGTGTTTCCGATCTCGTATCTGATTCAGCATTTGGCGGGCTGGTTCGGCGGAAGCTACGGAATCGGCATTATTTTGATTACACTGATCGTGCGAACGGTGCTGTTCCCGCTCATGATGCGGCAGGCACGCGCGCAGCAGCAGATGAAGATCAAAATGGGCGTGATGCAGCCGGATCTTGATGCGCTCAAGCAAAAGTACGAGAACAAAAAAGACGCCGAGCAGCAAAAACTGATGCAGCAGGAAATGATGGAAGTCTATAAGAAGCACAGCTTCAACCCGCTGAATATCGGCTGCCTGCCGATCCTGATTCAGCTTCCGATCCTGTCGGGACTGTACACCGCGATTCGGCTGACGCCGGAACTGTCCACGCATTCGTTCTGGTGGTTCAAGCTGGGTCAGCCGGACTGGATCATGGCGGTTCTGGTCGCGGCGTTGTATCTGGTGCAGGCGAGAGTGTCGCAGTACAGCATGACGCCGGAGCAGCGCAAGCAGATGGCGATCATGGGCTACATCTCGCCGCTCATGATGCTGTTCTTCTCGTTCAGCGCTCCGGCGGCGATGCCGCTGTACTGGATGGTCAGCGGCATGTTCCTGCTGATCCAGACGCTGCTGTTCCGCAAAATGTATCCGACGAACCCCGAGGCGATCTCGGCTATGCAGGCTCAGGCGGCTGTAGAAAAACCGGCCGAGCCGCAGCAGCCTGCCGCGCACGGGTCCGGCAAGTCGGGTAAATCCGGCAAAACGAATCCCCCGGCCAAGTCTGCTGCGTCGACCCCGGGGCAGCGCAAGCCGCAAGCCGTTACAGCGGGTACGACCGCTTCCGCGAAAAAAGCGGCCAAACCAAAGAACAAAGCCGGCGGTTCGTCCAAGCAGGCCAAAGCCTGAATTCGACACCCGAAGACAAGCTGCGGCGCTTGGCCCCGAAGGCTCGGCGCTTACTCGCCCGGCTCGATCGGTTGCGCTGATTGGCAATCAGCTTCTGCGTACTTCCGATTGACCGCGCCGCCTCAACTTGGTGCATCCGTTCGATCCGCAACCCAAAAACGTCCCGCCGCATTCCTCGGAATGCGGCGGGACGTTTTTTTGGATTGCGGATTTTGCGTTTTTTTTTCAAATATCGCCGTAGATAGCAGGCTCGCAATGCCGAACGATGCAGACTGCCCGGCCACGGCCAAGCCCGCTTTAGCGGACTGCCGATTCGCTCAAGTTCACCTGACGCATGAAATTGTCGATGATCCGATGTCCGATGCGGCCGCCGGCGGTCAGCAGCGACTCCGGATGGAACTGCACGGCGTACACCGGCAGTTCGCGGTGACGGATGCCCATAACGACGCCGTCTTCCGAACGCGCCGTCACTTCAAGGCAGTCCGGCATGCTGTCCGCATGCAGCGAGTGGTAGCGGCCGACCTTGAACGCGTCGGAGATGCCTTCGAACAGCGGGCAGTCCGCCGACGTACTGACGAGCGCCGGCTTGCCGTGCTGCGGAACGTCCAGGATGCCGAGGCTGCCGCCGTAATATTCGACGATGCCCTGCAGGCCGAGGCAGACGCCGAACAGCGGCAGTTCGCGCTTCGCCGCAAGATCCAGCACTTCCCGCATGCGGAAATCGTCCGGCCGCCCCGGACCGGGCGACAACACGAGCGCGTCGAACCTTTCGCGGCCTTCCTGCAGGATGCGAAGCGCGGCCGGCGTGCGCAGGACGAGCACTTCGGCTCCCGTCTCCTTGAAGTAGCCGGCGAGCGTATGCACGAACGAATCTTCGTGATCGACGAACAGGAGCCGTCGGCCTTTGCCCGGCGCCGCGTCGGAATCGGCAGGGGAGGAAGCCGCCGCAGCGGCAGGCAGGCCGCGAACGGCTTTCACGAGCGCCGCGCCTTTGGTCAGCGTCTCTTCTTCTTCCTCGGCGGGAATCGAGTCGTACAGCAGCGTCGCGCCTACGCGGATCTCGGCCGTGCCTTCGCGGATACGGATCGTGCGCAGCGTAAGGCCCGTGTTCAGCCCGCCGTCGAAACTGTAGAATCCGACCGCGCCTCCGTACCAGTCGCGCGGGGAATCTTCGTGGTCTTCGATCCAGCGGATCGCCGCCTTTTTGGGAGCGCCCGTCACGGTGACGGCCCACATATGGGTCATGAACGCGTCCAGGGCGTCGGAACCTTCGCGCAGCGTGCCTTCCACGTGGTCGACCGTATGGAACAGATGCGAATACGTCTCGATCTGCCGGTGCCCGATCACATTGACCGAACCCGGTTCGCAGACGCGGGATTTGTCGTTGCGGTCAACGTCCGTGCACATATTGAGCTCGGCTTCGTCTTTGCGCGAATTGAGCAGCTTGCGGATCTGCTCCGCGTCTTCGATCGGCGAAGCGCCGCGTTTGATCGTGCCCGAGATCGGGCAGGTCTCCATGCGTTTGCCTTCGACGCGAACGTACATCTCCGGCGAAGAACCGACGAGATGCTCGTTGCCGAGGTTGACGATAAAGCCGTACGGGCTCGGGTTGATCGCGCTCAGCCGTTCGAATACGACGGACGGCGCGTCCGGGCAAGGTTCGTAGATCGTCTGGGTCGGCACGACCTCGAACAGGTTGCCGACTTTGAACTGTTCGATCGCCGTATCGACGAGGCTCGCATAGCGTCCCGGCACGTAGGCCGGCAGCTGCTCGGGAGCCGGGCTTGCCGCCAGCGCGCGGGTGACCGGCGTGGAATGGTCAAGCCCGTGCGTCGAACGTCCTTCCGACGTGAAATCGTAGCTCAGGCGGTACGCCTGATCCTGCTGGCGGTCGACAATGACGATCTCGTCCGGCAGGTAGAGCACGACGTCGGGACGCTCCAGCGTCCGCTCGTGCTTGAGTTCCATCGGTTCGAACTGGAACACCAGATCGTAGCCGAAAGCGCCGTACAAGCCGAGCTGGGAGTCTTCCGGCGATTCCAGCGCTTCCTTGATGCTGCGAATCAGCGTGAAGATCGACGGGCGGCGGGTCCGTTCTTCTTCGGAGAGCCGCTCGTCCTCGTCGCCCTGGCGAAGAATGGAGCCGGAGATCAGCCGCCCGTCGCGGCCAAGCTCGAACACCGGATCGGCGGACAGGTGGCGATGCAGGAAATCGAGCAGCAGGTCGCCGCGTTCGTTAAGCGCCTGAATCTCAAAAAGACCGCGCGAAGAGCGAAGCTCGATCGGCGGGTTCAGAAAACCGACGTCCCATCTCGAATAACGGCCCGGAAATTCGTAGCCGCTCGTGAACAGGGCGCCGCGATGGGTATCGATGGCGGTAAGGATGGAAGCGATCGCCTCCGACGAATCGAGAGGGGTCAGCGTACGGGTGACTTCGAGTTCGCCCCGCGTGGCGTAAGTTGCCTGCTGGGGGGAAAGGGTAGCTTTGAATTTCATCTTTTTCTCCTCCTTGGGTAGGTAAAGGGTTGGAGAGAAAAGAGAAAGAAAGTGTGATGGATATGCGATTGAAAAGGGGTCTCGGCTCCGCTCAACTTGTCTCTGCTCTAGTCTCTGCTCAGGCTCTGCTGCTTAAATAAATCGTCTCGGTCAAACGTGCGGACTCTTCCGCGGCCGTCCGGCTCTCCGGACTTACCGCAAATCATACCGGGTCGGCAGGCAGCTTGTCAATATGGAACCGCTGTGTGCGCACGGCGGCGAAGGAAAACACTTGCTATCCACGGGAAAAAAGACTAAGATTAACACATGAATACATGCTCATATGTTAATCGAAAAGAGAGGTGAGAACGATGAAGGCTTCCAACGGCAATCCGGATCACGCACATGCCCATTCGCATCCTGCCGGCAAGGGCGGACATTCCCATGCCCATTCCCATACGCACGGTGCGAACAAAAAAGCGCTCAAGCTGTCCTTTTTCCTGATCGCTTCCTATATGGTGGTGGAAGTGATCGGCGGCCTGATGACGAACAGCCTCGCGCTGCTGTCGGATGCGGGACACATGCTCAGCGACGCGGCGGCGCTCGGATTCAGCCTGCTGGCGATGATCTGGGGCGAACGCGGCGCAAGCAGCGCGAAGACGTACGGCTACAAGCGCTTCGAGGTGCTGGCGGCGTTCCTGAACGGGCTCGCGCTGCTCGGCATCTCGCTCTACATTTTCTATGAAGCGTTCCGGCGCTTCTCCGATCCGCCCGGCGTCCTGAGTTCGGGCATGCTGACAATCGCGGTGATCGGGCTGCTCGTGAATATCGCGGCCGCCTATATTCTGATGAGAGGCGACACATCGCACAACCTGAACATTCGCAGCGCTTTTCTGCACGTGATCGGCGACCTGCTCGGTTCGGTCGGAGCGATCGTCGCGGCGCTGCTCATCATGGCGTTCGGCTGGAACCTCGCCGATCCGATCGCAAGCGTCGTCGTCGCCCTGCTCGTGCTGCTGAGCGCGTACCGCATTACCCGCGATTCGATCCATATCCTGATGGAAGGCACGCCGGCG
Organism: Saccharibacillus brassicae; assembly: GCF_006542275.1. Classification (NCBI taxonomy): domain Bacteria; kingdom Bacillati; phylum Bacillota; class Bacilli; order Caryophanales; family Paenibacillaceae; genus Saccharibacillus; species Saccharibacillus brassicae. Next base: position 5,355,496 of record NZ_CP041217.1, on the reverse strand, counting down.
GGTTACGACGCGGACGAGATTCGCCGGGAACTGAGTATCCTGCCGGGCGTTCGCGGCGTGCACGACCTGCATGTCTGGTCGCTGTCCTCCGACGTGCCGCTGCTGAGCGGCCATCTGCTGCTCGACGATCCCGCCGAAGCCGTCGACGTCATGAACCGGGCGCGCAGCCTGCTCACCGAACGGTTCGGCATCGGGCATATTACGATCCAGCTCGATCTGCCGGGCATGGTCTGCCGGGTGACGGACGAAGAGTCCGGGCATGAGCCTCACCATGACCACAAGCATGAGCCTCACCACGACCACAAGCACGAGTCTCATTAAGCATCACGCAGCGTCACGGATCGGTCACGGTCAAGTTCGGAACGATCCGGTAAAAGCAAAGGAAGCTCCTGCCGGGAGCTTCCTTTTTTGGCGTCGGCCGCTTGGAGATCGTCCGGCGCTTCGCTCACGCGACTGCATGACTATACGGCTGTACGTTCGCACGCTTCGCCGCCGGATCGATTCAGCCGTGCTTGAGATGCTGAAGCGTCTGGGCGAAAATCTCTTCCACATGGCGATCGTCGAGCGAATAGAATACCGTTTTGCCGACTTTGCGCCGCTTCACGATGCGCGTGTTGCGCAGATAGCGGAGTTGGTGCGAGACCGCCGACTGCGTCATGTCCAGAACGATGCATAGATCATGCACGCACAATTCCTGCTGGAGCAGCGTATAGATCAATCGGACCCTCGTTGGATCGCCGAGCGCTTTGAACATTTCGGCCATATCGATCGCCGTGGAGTCGTCCACGAAGTTCTCCTTGATCCGGGCCAGCGTATCGCGGGGAGCCGAGCTGTCCGCGCCGTCGTGGCCGCATTCGTCGATCATGTCATCGCGCAGCGTTTCCTGTGTCACGCGTCATCACCTTCCCGTATGCGTTATGGACCCATTATACCAAACATCGTTGAGATTACGAATAGGCGTTTGAGCGGTCCGACCGTCGACTTGGGCTTTGACTTCGGGCGGGAAGGAGACTATAATCGAACTAACACATGAACATATGCTCATATATAAATCGTAAAATTTTCGAATAGCGGGAGGGATCGCCATGGGAACCGCAGCGGGAACCGTGAAGCGCGAGTGGGTGCTCGAAGGATTGGACTGCGCCAACTGCGCGCTCAAGATCGAAAACAGCGTCCGGAAAATGCCGGGGGTATCCGATTGTTCGCTCAATTTCGTCAATAAGACGTTGACGTTCGAAGCCGACCCTGTCCGGGAACAGGAATTGTCGTCCCGGGCCGCCGGCACGATCAAAAAGCTGGAACCGCATGTCCGGATCGTCGTCAAAGGCACCCGCCAGACCGTCGACGCTTCGGGCGCGGCCATTCAGGCGCCAGCATCGCATGCCGGGGACGCGCAGGCAGGCATGCACGGCGGCCGCCACGCTTCGGGCGCGGCACAAGGTTCCGCACCGCAATCGATCGGCGGGAATTCCCGGCACGAAGCTGCCGATGATGTCCATGCGGGTCATGCGCACGGGCATGGAGAAGGCCGCGGGCAGAAGACGCTGATCGCAAGACTGGTGCTGGGCGCCGGCTTGATGGCGGCCGCGATGCTGGCTCCGCTCGGGCCGGGCCTGGAACTTGCGCTGTTCCTGCTCGCTTACGTGAGCGTCGGCGGGGACGTCGTGCTCCAGGCGCTCAAGAACATGTTCCGCGGCCAACTTTTCGACGAATATTTCCTGATGTCGGTCGCGACGGTCGGTGCGTTTGCGATCGGGCAGTATCCCGAAGGCGTCGCGGTCATGCTGTTCTACCAGATCGGCGAGCTGTTCCAGAGCCTGGCGGTCAACCGGTCGCGCCAATCGATCACGTCGCTGCTCAACATCCGGCCGGATTACGCCAACCTGAAGACCGGCGCCGAGACGGAGCGGGTGAATCCCGAGTCGGTATCGGTCGGCTCTTTGATTCTGGTTCGTCCCGGCGAGAAAGTGCCGCTGGACGGCCGCGTGATCGAAGGTTCCTCGATGGTCGACACGTCGGCTCTGACAGGCGAATCGGTGCCGCGCGGCGTACGGTCGGGAGACGAGGTGCTCGGCGGCTTCGTCAACAAAAACGGCGTGCTGACCGTGGAAGTGACGCGCACGTTCGGCGAATCGTCGGTATCCAAAATTTTGGAACTGGTCGAGAACGCCGCCGGCCGCAAAGCGCCGACCGAGACGTTCATCAACAAGTTCGCGCGCGGTTATACGCCGGTCGTCGTCATCACCGCGCTGCTGCTGGCCGTCGTGCCGCCGCTCGTCGTGCCCGGCGCGACCTTCTCGGACTGGATCTACCGCGCGCTGATCTTCCTCGTCATCTCCTGCCCCTGCGCGCTTGTCGTCTCGATCCCGCTCGGCTTCTTCGGCGGCATCGGCGCCGCTTCCAAGCAGGGCATTCTGGTCAAGGGCGGCAATTACCTTGAAGCGCTGAACCAGGTGGAGATCGTCGTGTTCGACAAGACGGGCACGCTGACGCAGGGCAGCTTCCGGGTCACGGAGATTCGCCCGGCCGGTGGAATCTCCGAGCAGGAACTGCTGGAGACGGCGGCTTATGCCGAGCTGCACTCGAACCATCCGATCGCCGACTCGATTCGCGCAGCTTACGGCGGCGAACTCGACAAGTCGAAGGTCGCCGACTACGAAGAAATTTCGGGACTCGGTATTCGCGCCGCATGGAACGGCGCGACCGTGCTGGCCGGCAGCGCCAAGCTGATGCGCAGCGAGCACGTAGCGTTTGACGGAGAGACGGCGCCCGGCACCGTCGTGCACGTCGCGGTAGACGGCCGCTACGCGGGCCGCATCGTTATCGCGGACGAGATCAAGGCCGATGCGGCGGAAGCCGTGCGCGGCCTGAAGGCGCTCGGCATTCGCCGGACGGTCATGCTGACCGGCGACGTTCGAAGCGTCGGCGAAGCGGTCGGACGCACGCTTGGCATCGACGAAGTGCATGCCGAACTGCTGCCCGAGCACAAGGTCGGGCAGATCGAACGGTTGGAGCGATCCAAATCGCCCAAAGGCAAAATCCTGTTCGTCGGCGACGGCATCAACGATACGCCGGTGCTGGCCCGCGCCGATATCGGCGTCGCGATGGGCGGGCTCGGTTCGGACGCGGCGATCGAAGCGGCGGACGTCGTCATCATGACGGACGAACCGTCGAAGCTCGTGACGGCGATCGGCATTGCCAAGCGGACGCGCCGGATCGTGTGGCAGAACATTATTTTCGCGCTTGGGGTCAAAGCGGTATTTCTGATCCTCGGCGCGTTCGGTATCGCGACGATGTGGGAAGCGGTGTTCTCCGACGTCGGTGTCACGCTGATCGCGGTGCTGAACGCGATGCGCGTGCTGCGGGTCGACCGAAGCCCCGCGGCTCCGGCCGCGGCGCAATCGGCGGACCGTCCGCTCGAAGTGTAAGCCGGAATCGGCCAAGCTGCCGATTTCCTTATTTTAAGTTTTCTTGTTTCAAGTTTCCTTATTTCAAGTTTTCTGATCTCAAGTGTTATCGACTCTTTCTATCCGACTCTTTCTATCGACTCTTGGAGGAACCGCCGCCGGCGGTTCCTTTTTGGTTTGGTTTATTTTGGAGAAGATGGGCAGGGAAAAGACGGGGCGGCCGCGAAGAATAAGCGATGGAGGTGAGGAGATGCCAAAAAGGCACTGTGCGTATCATCCCGAACGTGAAGCCGACCATCAATGCAGCCGCTGCGGGCGTATGCTGTGCGACGAGTGTTACGACTCCGAGGCGGGCGGCTGCAAGTTCGCAGACTGTGCGGGCGCCGGAATGCGGAACGGTTCCGATCCCCGGTACGGGGACGGCCGGGAGCGCCGTCCGCAGCGGCCGTCCGGTCCGTCGTCCAATCCCGGCTGTCAGATCGCGATCTCGATTCTGGCGATCATCGGCGGGTTGTTCCTGCTGCTGCTGGCGATCTGCGGCGGAATGATTTTCCTGAACTATTGATTTTGCTGAACTGCTGATCTCTCTAAATTACTGTTTTTCGTGAATGACCGATTGTCCATTTTCGCCGAATCCGAAGGAGGAAGTCTGTGGAATTTCCCGTGTATATCGCGCTCGGACCGTGGCGAATCCATCCGCACGTCCTGTTCGAGACGCTGTCTTATTTCATCGGCTTCCGTCTCTATCTGTGGACGCGCCGTCCGAGCGGCATGTCGAAGCTGACCAGCCTGCAGATTTTGGCGGGTACGATTCTGGGCGCCGCGCTCGGCGCCAAGCTGCTGTATTATTTCGAAGATCCGGCCGCCGCATGGGAACAGCTGCTTCAGGGCAACTGGCTATGGGGCGGCAAGACGATCGTGGGCGGTCTGCTCGGCGGATTGATCGGCGTCGAATGGGCCAAAAAGTGGACCGGATGGAAGTCGTCGACCGGCGACGACTTCGTCTATCCGCTGATCGTCGGCATGGCAATCGGACGGGTCGGCTGCTTCCTGACCGGGCTCGAAGACCATACATACGGCGTCGCGACGTCCTGGATCACCGGCGTCGATTTCGGCGACGGGATCGCGCGCCATCCGGCGCAGCTGTACGAGATCGGCTTTTTGCTGGCGCTCGGGCTCATTCTCTATCCGATGTACCGCAGCAGCCGCGACCCGGAAGCGATTCGGGCCGGTTACGTGCCCGGACGCATGTTTCAGGCGTTCATGGGAGGCTATCTCGCGTTCCGTTTTGTTATCGAGTTTATCAAACCGACGCCGCACCCGTATCTCGGGCTCAACAATATTCAGCTGGCCTGCATCGCGGGCTTGATCTATTACGGCTGGCTGCTGCTGCGTCCCAAATCCGTGCTCGACCCATCCCAATGACAAGGAGCGTGTTTCGGCATGCCGAATCGTCCGTACCTCTACCATGAGCTGACCAACAGCATCTGTTCGACCTGCTACCGCAAAGTGGAAGCGAAGATTATCGAAGAAGACGGCCGCATGTACATGCTCAAGCGCTGCCTCGTGCACGGGCCCGAGAAAGTGCTGATCTCGACCGACGTCGATTATTACAAAAAAACGCGTGAATTTATCAAAGCGGCGGAAATGCCGCTGCGCTGGAATACCCCGATCAAATACGGCTGTCCCTACGACTGCGGCTTGTGTCCGGATCACGAGCAGCACAGCTGCCTGACGCTGCTGGAGATCACGGATCACTGCAATATGAAATGCCCGATTTGTTTTGCCGAATCTTCGCCGCAGCGCACGACGCACCGTTCGCTGGAGCAGATCGAATTCATGCTGGACCGTATCATCGAGAACGAAGGCGAAGCGGACATCGTGCAGATCAGCGGCGGGGAGCCGACGACGCATCCGCAGTTTTTCGAAATTCTCGACTTGTGCCGCACGCGGCCGATCAAGCATATCATGGTCAACACGAACGGCGTGCGCATCGCGCAGGACCGGGCTTTTACCGAGCGGCTCGCGTCCTACATGCCGGGCTTCGAAATCTATTTGCAGTTCGACAGCTTCGAACCGCATGTGCTCAAAGAGCTGCGCGGCGCCGACGTCCGGCGTATTCGCGAGGACGCGATTCGACACCTGAACGAGTTCAACCTGTCCACGACCCTCGTCGTCACGCTCAAAAAAGGGCTGAACGACCACGAGGTCGGCACGATCATTCAATACGGGTTGAAGCAGAAAGCGGTGCGGGGCGTGACGATCCAGCCGATTCAGGCGGCAGGCCGCCTCGAAGGCTACGATCCGGCGACCGACCGCCTTACGGTCAGCGAAGTGCGCCGGATGATCATCGATCAGTCGGGCGTATTCGAACCGGAAGACATCCTGCCGGTACCGTGCCATCCCGACTGCCTGGCGATGGGGTACGCGCTCAAGCTCGGCGGGGAAGTGCTGCCGCTGACGCGCATGATCGACAAGGAGACGCTGCTCGAAGGCGACAGCAACACGATCGTGTTCGAACACGATCCGGTCGTGCGCGGCAAACTGTTCGAGCTGCTGTCGACCGGCCATTCGCCCGTCTCTTCGGCGCTGTCGCTCAAAAGCCTGCTCTGCTGCCTGCCGCTTGCGGCCGTGCCGGAAGAGATCGTGTACGACAATGTGTTCCGGGTCATCATCATGCAGTTTCTCGATGCCTACAATTTCGATGTGCGTTCGGTCAAAAAATCGTGCGTGCATATCGCGCATCCGGACGGCCGGATCATCCCGTTCGATACGTACAACATGTTCTACCGGGACGACAAGGAGACACTGCTCGAAGAGCGCAAAGCCGAAATCGCGACAGCCTGGGATTCCTCGCCGGGCTGCCGCTGATCGCGATTCGATAAGTTACAGCATGCCGAGAAAGCGGCTGGCGATGCCGAAGTAGATAAACAGGGACAGAATGTCGTTGAGCGTCGTGATCAGCGGGCCGGACGCGACGGCCGGATCGACTTTGAAGCGGCTGAGCAGCAGCGGGATGCACGTGCCGGTCAGCGTGCCGATGATCAGGGTAGCGATCAGCGACAGGCCGATGATGCCTCCGAGCACGAGGCTTCCCTGCCAGAAATAGGCGATCAGCGTAATGATCGCGCCGCAGGAGAGGCCGATCGTGATCCCGACGATCAATTCCCGGCGAATCAGCTTCAGCACCGTCTGCTTCGTCAATTTGCGGCCGTTCAGGCCCCGCACGACGACGGCAAGCGATTGGGTGCCGGTATTGCCGGTCATGCCCGCGATCATCGGCATGAAGAACGCAAGCGCGACGATCTGCTTGAGCGTGTCTTCGAAGTAATCGACGATGCTGCCGGAGACGAGCCCGATAAACAGCAGCAGCACGAGCCACGGCAGGCGCCGCCGAACGGCGACGATCGCTTTCGTGTCGAAATCGATGTCTTTGCCGCCGCCGCCCATCTTGGCCACGTCTTCGTCCGCTTCCGAGACGACGATATCGAGAATGTCGTCGACCGTAATGACGCCGCACAGCTTCTGGTCTTCGTCGACGACAGGCAGGGCGAGAAAATCGTAGCGCTGGATCAGCCGGGCCGCTTCTTCCTGATCCATCGTCGCGGAAGCGGTCACGACGCGCGTCTTCATCAGTTCGCCGACTTTGCGATCTTCTTCCGCGAAGAACAGGTCGTGGTACGAGACGACGCCCGCGAGGCGTCCCTGTCCGTCGACGACGTACAAATAGCTGATCGTGTCGGACATCGAAGCGGCGCGCCGGATATGTTCCCGCGACTCCTGCACCGTGTCTTCGGCGGCGATCGAGATGAAGCGGTCCGACATTAACCGTCCGGCGCTCTCCGGCGGGTAGCCGAGCAGCGTACGCAAGGCGGTCGAACTGCTGAGCTGCATATAGCTCAGCAGTTCTTCGCGTTTCTTCGGCGGAAGCTCGTGCAGGAAGCGCACGAGATCGCCTTCGTCCATCTGCTGCATGACGTCGAGCGAGCGGTCGGGTCCGAGCAGCCGGAAAATCTCGGCCTGATCGGCGCTGTTCATCGATTCCGTCAGATCGGCGAGCCGTTCGGTCGGCATACGCATAAGGAATCGATTCCGGTCGCGGGGCTGAAGTTCTTCGTAGATCTGGGCCAGATCGTACGGATGCACGTCTTTGGCGAATCGGTGAAAATCGGCAAAGCTTTCCCGGTCCAGCAGGCCGAGCGTTTCTTCGGTTAACTGTTGGATGTACAATTCTTGTCGATTGAGCGTGGGTGGCATAACGTCCTCCTTGAAAAACGAATCTTGATTGCTTACTCTCTACAGTGTAAACATCCGAAGCGCAGGCCAAACGTTTCAATGCGTGAAAAGAGACGTAAAAAAGGCCGATCCGCGAAAAACCGGAGCGCGCCAAAAAAAGCTGAGCGGTTCCTCATTACGGGAACCGCTCAGCTTTTTGGCCTGCCTAAGCACAATCCGGCAGCGTCATATTCGGGCGGCTTCCGCCGCTTCCCTGGCCGTGAGCCGTCTGTGCGCCGCCAGCAGGAACGGCAGCCCGCAGGCGGTCAGCAGGGCGAGCGGCGCGAAGACGGCAAAGCCGCTTAGCGCGGCGAACCGGTCGAGCAGCAGCCCGCCGACGATCGGCGCGGCAACGCTGCCGACGTTGTTGAAGCCGATCGTGCCGAAATAGGTGCCTTTCCACTGCGGCTTGGCAATCCGGTCGATCAGCATGTCCATCATCGTGAACAGCAGCACTTCGCCGACGGTGAACACGAACACGCCGGCGAGCAGCAGCGCCAGACTGTGGCCGAGCCCGAACATGAGCAGCGACGCGGAGACGAGCACATTGCCGAGAATCAGCGGCACGACCGGACGGTACCGGCTGACCGTTTTGACGATCGGATACTGGACGAGCAGCACGACCGCCGCGTTCATCGCCAGCATGTAGGAGAACAGTTCTTTGCCATTGGCGATATGCGGGCTCAGCGTCAAATACTGCGCCAGCGTCGAACTGAAATGGCCGTAGCCGAGCACGCAGAACGTCGTTCCGATCAGCACCGGCAGGAAGATCCGGTCCCGGCTCGTCACCGCGAACGCTTCGCGGATCTTCGGAGCTTCGGCTGTGCTTCGCTGCGGCAGGGCGTCTGCATGCGCGGCGAACTGCATAATCAGCACGAGCCCGTACAGCACGTAGACGAAGCCCGCGACGAGAAACGGGAACATCGATTCCGCCGAACCGAGGCGCAGCCCGATGATCGGGCCGAACACGACCCCGATATTGATCGCGGCATAGCGCAGGTTGAACACGAGCAGCTTGTGTTCGGGCGGCGTCGTGTCCGACAGCAGGGCGCGCGAAGCCGGCTCGAATACGGAGCGGCACAGCCCGTTCAGGACGTTCACGACGAAAAACATCCAGATTTCGCTCGCTGCGGCGAAGCCGAAAAAGACAGCCGCCCAGCAAAATACCGAGACGAGCAGCACTTTTTTGCGTCCGATCCGGTCGGAAATATAGCCGCCGTAGAAACTGATCGACACACCGGCGAGAGAACTTGCAGCGACGATCACGCCGGTCAGGGTGGCGGAGACGCCCATCGAGCTCGTCAGGTAGATGGCGAGAAACGGGATGCTCATCGACGTGACGAGGCGGCCGAACATCGTGCCGACGATAATCGTCCAGGCAAGAGGGTGAATCTGTTTGAACGCTTGCGGCAGCATGGCCGTGGCCTCCTTGTTCGCGACTTTCGTTGCGATTTCCGTTTCCCTTATTGTAAGCCGCTAAAAGGGGAAGAAAAAGGGCAAGAATTTGTTTGCTTTCTTCCCCTTTTATATGCTGCAATGAACGAGGCGGTTTGCCGGGGGCAAACGCACGGAAAGGAGACGGGATATGGACCACGTCATGAGGCAGTACATTACGATTCACGATCATCTGCGGAACGCCCGCCCGGGCGGGGAAGAAGAAGCGTCCGTCACCGTCGCGCAGCTGGCGGAACTGCTGCACTGCACGCCGCGCAACGTGAAGTTCGTGCTGCGCAAGCTGGAAGAAGCGGGCTGGATTGTGTGGGTGCCGGGCCGCGGGCGGGGCAACGGATCGAAGCTGCGCTTTTTGCGCTCGGCGGAAGACGTGCTGGAGCTGCGCGTGCGCAGCCTGCTCGAACAAGGGCGGGCCAGCGACGCGCTCGACCTGATCGCGCAATCGGGCGCGGACGAAGGGCTGAAGGCGCGGCTGTGGTCGCCGTTCAATCGCTATCTCGGGCTGCACAGCGAGCCGGCGGACAGCCAGGATTACGACGTGCTGCGCATGATCCGCTACCGCAAAATGGAACCGCTCGACACGTCTTCCGCGTATACGGCGTTCGAAGTGTATATCCTCGGCCAAATTTACGAGCCGCTGATCAAATACGATGCGGCTTCGGGCAAATTCCAGCCGCGGCTTGCGCATCGCTGGGAAGCCGGCGAGCGCGGAGACCGCTGGACGTTCCATCTGCGCAAAGGCGTCCGCTTTCATAACGGCCGCCTGCTGACGTCCGCCGACGTGCGCGAGACGCTGCTGCGGCTGCGCCGCAAAGAGTCGGCGGCGCTGAGCCTGCTGCGCGACATCGAGCAGGTGGAGACGAGCGGCGAATATACGGTCATCTTCCGCTTGTCGCGTCCCAACGCTTTTTTCCTGCATCTGGTCGGCAGTCTGTACCTGTCCGTCGTGCCGGCGGAATCCGGCGAAGGGAATCTTCCGATCGGCAGCGGACCGTTTCGCGTATCCGAGCTGAGCGAACACCGGCTGTCGCTCAGCGCTTTCGACGGCTATTACGGGTATCGGCCGCTGCTGGACCGGGTCGACGTCTGGTTCATGCCGAACGCCGATCATGATCTGCGCACGTATCATCTGTCCGAAGACGACGAAGTGGCAGGCAGCCGGCAGATCGATTCGCCTGCGCAGGGCTGCCGATACCTGATCTTTAATTTTCACAGGGAAGGGCCGCATCATCGGGCGGATTTTCGCCGGGCGATACGCATTCTGTACGACCGGGAACTGCTGGTCAGCGAATTGGGCGGGGACCGCCTGTCGCCGGCTTCGGGCTTCCTGCCCCGGTTCAGCGATCCGTCCGCCCTTTCTTCGGGGACACTGGAAGAAGCCCGGGATCTTCTGCGCGCAAGCGGCTACGGCGGAGAAGCGGTCCGGCTCGTTTTTACCGACAAGAAGGAAGAATGGATCGAAGCGAACTGGCTGCGCCGCCGCGCGGAGCAGATCGGCCTGCGCCTCGAACCGTGTCCGTACGATCCCGCGCTCGGGTATCCGCAGGTGGACGAAGCGGAGCTTGCGATCGCCTCGGAAGTGCTCGAAGACGATTGGGAGCTCGACCTGCTGAACTTTTTTCTGAACGGGATCAATTATTTGGGGCGGATGCTGCTTGACGAACAGCGGGAAGAACTGCTGGCGCTGTTCGACGGGTTCATGAGGGAAGACGCTGACGGACGGGCCGATATTTTCGCGCGGGCGCAGCGCCTGCTGGGCGACAACAACTGGCTGCTGTACGGCGCGCATACGAGCCACCGCGCCTATTTCAACCGCAGTCTGTACGGCCTGCGTATGGGTTCGCTCGGGTTTCCGAACCTGTCCCGGCTCTGGGTACGGGGCGAGGACAGCGACGGTGAAGCGGCGGGCAAGCATTGAACCGGGCAGCGTTGGCTTCTATACTTGAAGAGGAAGCCGGCCTAAGGCCGCGAACGCGAAAGAGAGGCTGATACAAGCATGAACATCCAAGAAGAAGCCGCCGTCAAGCGGCGCAAAGTGATCATCGATACGGATACGGCGGGAGACGACACGATCGCGATCCTGACCGCCCTGCATCATTTCGACGTGCTGGGCGTTCTCATTACGGGCGGCAACGTCCGGTTTGATCAGGAAGTCGAAAATGCGCTGTACACGATCCAGGTCGCCGGCCAAGGCGGGGCGGACAGCCGTATTCCGGTGTACAAAGGCTGCGAGCGGCCGCTGCTGGCCCCGTGGAATTCGCCGACGCACCTCACCGTCGAAGACGTGCACGGCAGCGACGGCATGGGCGGCGCGAACTTTCCGCCGGCCGTCCAGCGGCCCGCGGAAGGACATGCGGTCGATTTCCTGATCGAGACGGTGCACCGGCATCCGGGCGAAATGACGCTGCTCGCGATCGCGCCGCTGACCAATATCGCGATGGCGATCCAGAAAGATCCGACGATCGTCCCGAAAATCGCGCATTTGTACGTCATGGGCGGCACGAACAACGCGCTGGGCAACATTACGCCGGCGGCGGAATACAATTTCTATACCGATCCGGAAGCGGCCAGCCTCGTGCTGAACTCCGGCATTCCCGCGACGATGGTCGGCTGGGAGATGTGCACGGACTTTTCGCTCATGGACGACGACGATCATGCGGAGATCGCGGCGCTCGGCACGTCGGGCGCGGCCTTTTTCGCGGCGGTCAATCAAGTGGTCATGTCGTTCAACAAAACGGTGCATCGCCTGAACGGCACGACGCATCCCGATACGCTGCTCATGGCGGTGGCCGCCGACGAGGGAATCATGACCCGCAGCGGCGACTATTTCGTCGACGTGGAGACGAAGGGCGAATGGACGCGCGGCTACAGCGTGGTCGACGTCAACGGCCGCCTCGGACGCCCGGCGAACGTGCGCGTATGTCAAGGCATCGATCGCCCACTGTTCAAAGCGCTGCTGCTGGATGTGCTGCGCGTGATCCGTTAAGGGTAAACAAAGAGATAGAGGGCACGCAGACTCGACCGGAAGGGGAGAACAAGCATGAACAGCCAACAGCTCCGAATCGATACCCAAATCGTCAAAAGCATCTGTATGGACTATCTGCTCTACGTGCCTGCGGGCTATGAAGCGGAATCTTCGAAAAAATGGCCGCTGATTTTGTATTTGCACGGCGCGGGAGGAAGCGGCATGCAGCTGGATCAGATCCGCAAGGAAGGGCTGCCCGCGAGACTGGAGAGCGAACCCGATTTTCCGTTCGTCGTCGTCGCGCCCCAATGCCCGATCGGCGTGTTCTGGAATATGCGCGAAGACGAAGTGATGGCGATCCTGGGCGAAGTGACGGACAATCTCGATATCGACCGGGATCGCGTCTATCTGACCGGGTTCAGTATGGGCGCTTACGGCGTCTGGCAGCTGGCCGCCCATAACCGCGAACGTTTCGCCGCGATTGCGCCGGTATCCGGAGGCGGCGATCCCGCTTTTGCCCGCAAGCTTGGAGGGATGCCGACGTGGATCTTTCACGGTATGGAAGACCAGGTGATCCGGCCGGCGGAGTCGGAGAAGATCGCCGAAGCGATGAGAAGCGAAGGCGCCGAAGTCGAGCTCACGCTGTATCCGGGCCTGGCCCACGACTGTTGGCGAAAAGTATACGCGAACGACGGGCTGTACCGGTGGTTTTTGGAACATACGTCTTCGGGACGCGCTCCGCTTGAAGAAGAGGAACCGTCCGCAGCCATGCAAGGGGAACGGCGGACGACGGTTCGCTCGTTTGCAGCCGAAGCTGTAGGCTCTGCCCGGCCGGCCGAAGCGCCCGCAGAGCCCGATTCGGCTGCCGCGCCTGTCGTTCAGCACGTGGAGCGTCCGTCCCGGGAAGACGGTCCGGGCGCGCTCGGCTTGTATAGCGACGGCACGGAGCGTCTGCGGATCGAGCCGGTGCAGGTCGGCGACGTCGACGGCCTGCTGGCGCTCGAACTCGGCAACCGCGACTTTTTTCGGATGTTCACCGGCACGCGCGAAGAATCGTTCTATACGCGGGACGAACAGGAGGCGCGGGTCCGGCGGGCCGTCGACGCGGCGGCGGCCGACGAGCGGTATCTGTTCGTCGTGCGCGAACGCGGCTTCGACGAGCCGATCGGCCTCGTCGATTTGACCGGCGTCAGCCGGGGCAGCCTGCAAAGCGCCTGGCTCGGCTATTTTCTCGACCGGGCGCATAACGGCAAAGGCTACATGACGGAAGCGGTTCGCTACGTCGTGCGGCATGCGTTCGAAGTGCTCGTGCTGCACCGGATCGAGGCGGGCGTCATGCCCCATAACGAACCTTCGCTGCGCGTGCTGGAAAAAGCGGGCTTCCTGCGCGAAGGCTTGTCGCGCCGCAACGTGCAGATCGACGGACGCTGGCGCGATCACGTGCTGCTGGCGATCCTGAATCCGAAAGACATGGCGGAAGAGGAAAAAGAATTCGGCGGCGGGGAGGCGATCCATCCGTGAACATTACCGACGACGCCAAAATTTTTATCGAGCGCGAAATGCTAAAAACAGGCATTCCGACGCTGCGCGTTCTGTCGAGCGGCCGAAGCTGCAGCTGCTGCGGACCGGGCTTTCTGGTCAAGCTGGGCCATGCGGAGCAAAACGACCGCATGCTCACCGTCAACGGCCTCGAAGTGGCCTATGAGCCGCATGCGGTCAGCTTCGTCGATACGGTCACGCTCGACCTGCTCGTCGATGGGCGGGGCACGGGCCTCGTCATGCGCAGCGACGACCGCTGCGCGTTGTAACGGCCCGGCAGCGGGCACTACACGGACCCGGCAGCTTCCGGGTCCGAATCGAAAGGGGCATACCGGAACATGGCCGTCACGGAAATTTTGGACATTTTCAACGAACGCCGCGAGCTTATCGGAACGGCAGCCCGCAGCGAAGTGCACGAACGGGGACTCTGGCATCAGGTGTTTCACTGCTGGATCGTGTCGGGTTCGGCGGCGGCCGGCTGGCAGCTGCTGTTCCAACTGCGCCATCCGGACAAGGAATCGTTCCCGGACAAGCTCGATACGTCGAGCGCGGGGCATCTGCTGGCAGGCGAGACGCCGGAAGACGGCCTGCGCGAGCTGGAAGAAGAACTCGGCTTGAACGCCCGTTACGAGCAGCTGGTCTACTGCGGGCTGCACCGGGACGAATACCGCATCTCCGAACATTATATGGACCGCGAGTTCACGCATGTGCATCTGCATCGCTGCGACCTGCCGCTTGAAGCGTACCGGGTACAACATAGCGAAATATCCGGACTGTTCCGGGTCGAAGCGGAGGCGTTCCGCGAGCTGATCGAAGGGAGACGGACGACGCTGTCGGCCAAAGGGTTGACCTACGACGATCAGCTTCGCCCGGTATTCGAGGAGCGTTCGGTGACGCTGGACGATTTCACCGACAATACGCCCGAATATTACGGATTGGTGTTCGGCGCGCTTGAGGGTTTGGACGGTTCGGAAAGTTAGGACGAGCACGCCAAAAACCGCCGGAGCTTAGGCTTCGGCGGTTTTTGGCGCGGCGAGTATATCGATCCCGGGTGAGGCGGCAGTAGACCGGACCCAAGGGAGATCGTGCCGGGGACAGGGGAAAGAGCTGTCATTTTGAGAACGATAGGTAAATAATCATTTCGAATCTTTTTTTGGTATGATGAAACGACGCGGACCGACCTGATCTTATTCCATTTGAAAAGAGGACTTTGCCCATGACCCATCCTTTTGCGCGCCGCATTCAGGACTGTTATCCCGAGATGCCGATCGTGGACGTGCAGACCGAACATGCCGCGCAGCGTCATATCGTGTTTACGGTCAATTACCGCCTGATTTTCCGTTTTGCCATAACTCCGACGACAGCGGAGGCGATGCGGTGGGAGACAGAGGTGCTGCTGCCCGCCGTCGCCCGCGCCGCCTCCCTGCCGGTTCCGCGCCCGGAGCGCTGTTCGTTCGAGCGGCTTGAACCGGGAGCGGCTTTTATGGGCTATGCACGGATCGACGGCGAACCGCTGTGGCCCGAGACGCTCGGCAGCCTGGAGGAGCCGGACGTTATCGAACAGGCGGCGGAAGTCATCGCGGCGTTTTTGTATGCGCTGCATACGCTGGACCTGCCGGCCGGGCATGAACGTCGACTTGAGGACGACGAAGACGAAGTGGCGGAGCAAGAAGACCTGCGCACGCTGCCAGCGGACAAACTGCACGGGCGCATCTTGGGCGAACTGTTCGAGCGGTTGAGCCTGCGATCGCGGCAGCGGTTCGAACGGGAGTACGCGGCGTTTCGCTCCGGGTACGCGGAGACGGCGCCAAGCCGCTGCTGGATTCACGGCGCGTTCGGACCCGCCCATCTGCTGTGGGACGCGCAGGAAGAAGCGGTAGCGGGCGTCGTCGGTTTCGGATCGGCCCGGATCGATGATCCGGCGCTCGATCTGGCCGACGTGCTGTTCGCTTACGGACCTTCCTTTTTCGCCCGATGCGCGGAGCGTTATCCCGGCGGCGAGGCGCTGGCGAAGCGGGCGGTGTTCCATGCCGGTCTCATGCCGCTGCGCGAAGCGCTGCACGGCCTTGATACGGACGACGCGGAATCGCTGCAATACGGCTTGGAAGCGTACGAACGGGAGACGGCCGCCGCGAGCGGCGTTTGATCGACAGCTCGGTTACAAAGTTAACGCTTTTGGCAACCCGCCTTAACATTCACCGAACATTTTTCCCGCAAAATAGAGATATCGGAAAAATGAATCCGCATTCGGACCGAAAAATGCCGTTTGGATGCAGTGAAATGTTAAGGAGTTGAGAAGATGAACGAGCCGGCGGCGCATGAAGGGCCAAGACCGGAAGACGGAGAAGCGGCGGACCGGGCAGCAGACCGGACGCTGTGCGAGCGCTACGCGCCTTATTTGATGTTCGATCTGCGCGAGCCTTTTCTGCCCAATCTGGTCGGATTTACGCGCCTGGAACCGGACGGAATATCGGCTTCGTTCCCGCGATCGTTCGCGGAAGCCGATCCGCGCACGGACCGTATTTTGGAATACGCGATTTGGTGGGATTACGAGATCGGCCATTTGCATCAATTGGAGCATGTATGGATCTATTTGGGTCCGAATGGCGAAGTGCTCGATTGCGAAGTTACTTTTCACGGCCGTCTTTTAAAAGGATTATTGAAAAACCGCAGCAATCTCAGCGACGGCACGCATGTGCGGCTGTTCGCGCAGCCGGGCAAGCATGCGCTGTCGCCGATGCCGGAGTTGTTCGAGCTGCTGCCGGATCTGTATCTGGCTGCCGGCGCCCGGGCGGGAGCGGACGGGCTGTACGCGGGCGGCGCGGGCGGGGAGCCCGCCTGCCTGCTGCCGGCCGGGGTCGAAGCGGACGAGATCGACGCGAGGGTGCGCCGGTATCTGCGTTCGTTCGCGTTCACGCCGGCGCTGGAATACGGCGAAGTCCGGCTGCTGCCGGAACAGTTCATGCCCTGGGACGAGCTGCGCGAAGCGATTCCGCTGCGGCTGTCCGACCGGCTGCTGGAGCTTGAGCTGATCTTCGCCCGGGACGGGATGCGGGAAGCCGAGACCGAGAGCAAAGCCGAACGCCGTATGCGGCGCACCCGGGAGAGCGGCGGCGGCGCGGAACGCGAAGAAGTCAGATAAGGCAAGTCCCGACGACCCTCGGCTTCCCGCGGCAGGGTCGTTTTGGTGTGCGCCGCGCTGACGGCTTCGGCAGGAGGGGGAGTTTTCCGGATTTTTATACGCGGCCCAAACGTTTACGGCGTTTCGCGCGTCTATAGCGGAGAACGCATTTCACGACGAAGGGAGACACACGCAATGACGCGTAAAAAAACTTGGTTTGCGTTAAAACTGTTCTGCGCCGCCCTTACGATCATCGTGGCTTTATTCGGGCTGATTACGCAAAACTTTTCGGCTACGCCGGTCATGTTCGTTTTTTTGGGACTGATGGCGATCGCGATGGCTTTTGACGAACGCGGCAAAAACCGGCGGGGGTATTTCGCTTTGTCGATGCTGACCGGGCTGTTCGCGCTGATTGTCGGGCTCTGCACGTTGATTTTTTGACAGCGCGTGGGCTAAAAAAAGCTTTCGCCCTAAATGTCCGCTCCATTTTGCAACATTTGCTTGTCAAAAGGAGCGGAGCATGCTATTTTTGATAATGATTATCACTATCAAAAAAAAAGGGTGGGTTTATTTTGCTGAGAAGATCCAATTTTATGCTGCTGCTGATTCTGTCCGCGCTGCTGCTGCTGAGCGCGTGCGGACAACAGGCGGCGAGCACCGAGCCGGCCGCAAGCACCGCGACGGCTGCGGATAAGCAGGCGTCTACAGACGAGGCGGCGAAGCCCGCGGAAGAGACCGCGGCAGGCAGCGCGGAGACCGTCACGTACAAATCGGACGTGGGCGACGTGGAAGTTCCCGCCGATCCGCAGCGCATCATCGACCTGACTTCTTTTACAACCGGCTATTTCGTCGCACTTGATGCTCCGGTCGTGGGCGCGCTGTCGGGCGCGATGAACAACAAGTACATCAACGAGCAGCTCAAAGCGGAAGGCACGACCGACCTCGGCGAACTGCCGACGGCGGAACCGATCCTGAACCTGAAGCCGGATTTGATCGTCGTGTACAAAGGAACGGACGGTATCGATCAGCTGTCGACGATCGCGCCGGTCGTACAGCTCGAATACGGCAAACACAACTACAAAGATCTGATGCTTGAGATCGGCAAGCTGACCAATCGGGAAGAAGCCGCTCAAGACTGGGTGAAAAAGTGGGAAGCCAAAATCGCCGAAGTGAAACCGCAGGTACTGGCAGCCGTCGGCGACCGCACCGTGTCCATTTTGAATCCGTATGCCAAAGGCGTGTACGTGTTCGGACACAATTACGGACGCGGAGGAGAGATTCTGTACGGCGAATTCGGCTTGAAAGCTCCGACCAAAGCGCAGGCCGAAGCGATCGACAGCGGCAAAGGCACGGCATCGATCTCGCTTGAAGTCCTGCCGGAGTATGCGGGGGACATCATCTTCACCAGCCCGTGGTCGGGCGACGACGGGGACCCGGAAGTGGTCTACGGCAACAGCCTGTGGAAAAACCTGCCTGCCGTCAAAGCCGGACACGTATTCCAACTGGACCCGACGTCCGACACGTACAACGATCCCGTGACGCTGGAAGGCCAACTGAAATTTTTGACGGACAGCCTGCTGTCGGTCAAATAAAAATCGATTTCAAACACTCTCTCCATGCGGGGGAGTGTTTTTTTTGCCGACAAAAGATAGAGGAGGAATACCTAAATAAATCAAATTTCATTATATGAAAAATTCACAACAATAAACCCAAAAAAACGAGAAAAAAGCAATCGCACATCCCGGAAAAATAATCAACACCGATCCGGGAAAAGATTAGGTTGACAAATCGAAACGATTACGAATATCATAGATACATGTAGTCCTTGATTAGAACTACCCTGTACATGTCCTACAGCAGCTTGACCGCCAGACGCTCGCAATCCCTTTTTTTCGCAAGATCAGAGATATTAATAGTCTTTTATAGACTTAAAAGGAGCATGATAAAAATGACCAAACCATCGATCGATCTGTCCGTATCCGCTGACGTAATAATTATTGGAGGAGGCCCGGCAGGCATGAGCGCGGCGCTGGTGCTGGGACGGGCCCGTCGGGACGTGATCGTCATCGACGAAGCGCTGCCCCGCAACCGGGTGACCGGCCATTCCCACGGCTTCCTGACCCAGGACGGGGTGGAACCTGCCGAACTGCGCAGAGCGGCCCGCGAGCAGATCGCGGCCTATCCGAGTGTCGCGTTCGTACAGGATCGGGCCGTGCGCGCGGAAGGTGTCGACGGCCGGTTCGAAGTCACGACCGGCAGCGGCCGGACTTACCGGGCACGCAAGCTTCTGTTCGCCGTCGGCATGCAGGACCTGCCGATCGAGCTCGAAGGGCTGCAGGATGTCTACGGCAAAAGCGCTTTTGTCTGTCCTTACTGCGACGGCTGGGAAATGCGGGACCGTCCGATCGCGATTATCGCGAGCAGCGCCCATGCGATGCATTTGACCCGTGTCGTGTCCGGCTGGACCGACGATATCGCGCTGTTTGTCCACGGAGAAGGAGAAGCTTTGTCCGACGGGGACAAGGAACTGCTGCGCGGCAAAGGCGTGCCGGTCTACGAATCCCCGATTGTCCGCATCTCGTCGGAATCCGGGCAGACGCGGGCGATCGTGTTGGAAGACGGAACGGAAGTTGCGCGCACGGCGATCTTCTTCGCGCCGAAGCTCGCTCCCGGTTCGGAGCTGCCGGCTGTGCTCGGCTGCGCCGTGACCGAATCCGGCGCGATGGCGGTCGACGAATTCGGACGCTCGGACGTCAGCGGCGTATTCGGAGCGGGCGACGGCGCTTCGCAGAAATACCAGGTTGCCGCCGCCGTGGCCGCAGGTTCGATGGCGGCCGTAATGATCAACTCCGATCTGCTGGAAGCCGACTGGGAATCCCGCAGCGCGGTGCCGAACCGTTGATCGCCTAGCGATATTCCGTTCGCCGGACTTCCGCCTTGTTCCCCGCGCCTGCTGCGTATAAAATAAACCTAGACGACGAAACTTCGCGTTTCGTCGTCTATTAGGGGCTTCGGTTACATACGCCGGGCAATCGGACGGTCGAAATACGGGCTGTGCGCCCCGGCGAAGAACGGGAGGATGGAGACATGGATTTTCGCTATGAAGAAAACCGGGGTGAAGTGCTCGAACAGGACGTGCAGCCGGAGTCGATCGGGCAAAAGCTGCGGCTGATGAACGATGCCGACCGCACGTTCTGCGTCCTGTCCGTCAGCGACCATCTGTACATCCAGTGCGCCGGTTCTGCGGACCGGATGATCGTCGAGATGCGGCGGGCGGCCGGCGACGGGTTTCGGCATTACGCGATCGGCCACGTCGTCGAGCACGTCGAGAAGACCGGACCGCTGCGCCTGCGCACCAAGCGGGAGCGGCAGGTCAGCGAGACGTTCGACGCGGCGGGGGCGGAAGCGTTGTTTCTCGCTTTCGCGGCCGCATCCGATATTCCGCCGATTTTCACCAAGCGGGATATGACAGATATTTTCGCCTAAAAAGGAGAGGACGTACCCGAGTGCAGATCAAAACAACGCTTTTCACCGCTTCGTTCATGCTGCTTATCGGAATCTGGCAGGTGTGGAGCAATCTGGGGGCAGACGGCAATACGGCGCTGCTCGTCTTTTTCGGGCTGGCCGGACTGATCGGGTTATACCTCGTATCCGTAGCCGCGCTGGATCTCGCGATCAAAGACTTTTCCAAAATCCGCGGAGCCGTCAAGAGCCGGCACCGCAACCAAGTCTGGGTCACGCTGCCTAACGGCAGCCACAAAAGCTGCGTCATCGATGCTTCCCAACAACCGGAAAACTTCCCGCTGGGACAGCCGGTCGAGTTGACGCTCGGACGCCGCAGCCGGTTGGTTCTGCGGATCAACCGGGTCGAGGCTTAGCCGAACGGGAAACGGGGCACGAACCGCATGGCCGGGCATGATCGGGAATTGCGCAGGGCTGCGAAAAAGGCATTAACAAAAGGATTAAAAAAGGCATAAAAAAAGACATTAAAAAAGGAAGCGCCGGCGTCGGCGCTTCCTTTTTGTGTTTGACATTTATCCAATCGCAATCAAATCTTGAACTGCTTGATGATCGTCTGCAAATCGTCGGCCAGCACGGCGAGCGCCTGCGAAGAAGACGAGATTTCTTCCATCGAAGCGAGCTGCTGCTCGGTGGCAGCCGAGATGTTCTGCGTATTCATGGCCGATTCGCGGGCGATGCCCTGCACGTCGACGATGGCATCGTTCACCTGGCCCGTTCCGCCGGACAGGCGTTCGAGCGTCTCGGTCACTTTGCCGATCTGGGCGACCGCTTCGCCGACGGCGCGTTCGATTTTGTCGAACGAACGACCGGCTTCGCCGACGATCTCAAGACCGGATTGTACTTCCCCGGCCGTGCTCTCCATCGTGCGGATCGTCGTGTCCGTATCCTGACGGATCAGGTCGATCAGCGCGGCGATCTGCTTCGTGGAATTGTTCGACTGTTCGGCAAGCTTGCGCACTTCGTCGGCGACGACCGCGAAGCCCCGGCCGTGTTCGCCGGCGCGGGCCGCTTCGATCGCCGCGTTCAACGCCAGCAGATTGGTCTGTCCGGAAATTTCCGAGATGACGCGCGTAATCTGCTCGATCTCGCCCGACCGGCGGCCCAGGCTTTGCACCGCTTCGGACAGGCTGCCGACGTTGGCCGAGATCGCGTTCATCTGCCGGCCGGCTTCGCCGATCGAACGGCTGCCTTCGGAAGACGCTTCGGATGCGTGCAGCACGTCTCGGCGCATATCCGCGGTATAAGCCGCGATATTGCGTGTATGCTCCGTAATGTCGGTGATGGCTCTGGAACTATATTCGACTTTGCTGGATTGATGATCCGCACCTGTCGCCAGTTCCTGCACGACCTGCGTGATATGCTCGCTGGCCCGGCTGTTCTGCTCGGCGCTCGCGCTCAGCTCTTCCGACGAAGAAGCGACGATGTAAGCCGATTCCTGCACGGAGCCGAACACCGTCTGGAGCTTGCCCGTCATCTGGTTGAACGAAGCCGACAGTTCGCCGATCTCGTCTGTAGAGACGTACGTGCCTTTGACCGTGAAGTCGCCGTTCTCCGCCTGGGCGAGCAGGCGAACCAATTCCTTGACCGGACGTACGATCGAACGGGCAATCAGCGTGCCGATCCCGACGAGCAAGGCGAGCGCGAGCACGATCAGGCCGATGACAAGAATCGTGATGTCGTCCAGGTTGGACTGGCTTTTCTCGTTGATGGCGCCGGCCGTTTCGATGTTCGAAGCCTGCAGCGCTTTGAGCGAATCGTTGACCGCTTTGCGGCTGGGCTCGACCGTCGAAGTGTACAGGCTGTAAGCTTCGCCGGATTGGCCGGCTGCGATCAGGTCAAGCACCTTGGCACGATCGCTTTGAAGCTGCACGGCCTGCCCCCGGTATTGATCGAGAATTTGCTGCTGCTCCGAAGTCAGCGGACCTCCGTCCAGTTCGTCGGCGATCGCGTCGATCTCTTCCCAGGCCGACGTAATCTCTTCCCGAAGCTCCTGCACGCGCGCGGTATCGGTTGCGGTCAGCAGTTCAAGCGTATAGGCGTCGCTTGCACGCGCGTTGATCCGGGCCTGCATGACTTTGCCAAGCGGAATCAGATTGTCGCTGTACATGATCTGCGAATCTTTGGACAGCTGCCGGATGTAATTCAAGCCGGTAAACCCGACTGCGCCGAGCGCGATCGCGCTGATCGCGATCAGCATGATCAGTTTTTTGGCCACGGAAAAGTTTTTGAACAATTTCAACGTAATCCTCCTCATAACGGTATATTCCAAGTTCTCTTCGTATATATCGGCCAGATTCGAAAACGGTTAAGGCTTTTTGGGTCCGGATGAAAAAAAGAAATGATTGGAAACGCGTTTTCGGAGGTAAGTTACCGAATAAACGCCATAAACGCCGAACACCGGGGGAGGGAATCGTTTGAACGGAGCAGGCAGCGAAATCATTTTTTGGATCCTAGGCGCAGCTTTTATCGCATTCGGGTTGTATTCCGGCGCCCGGCAGCGCAAACTTGCGCAAAGCGAACATACCGTGCCGGGACAGATCGTCCGTTACGAAGAATTGGCGGATACCGGATTCGAACGAAGCAGTACCGGCATCAAATATTATCCGGTCGTCCGGTTCGATGCCGGCGCCGGTCCGATCGAACAGGTGTCGCAGGTCGGAAATCCGTCGCCGCAGCCGCCGATCGGCGCGAAGGTCGACGTCCATTACCGGCCTGACCATACCGCGGCGTTCGAAATTTTGGGCGGAACCGACGCGCTGCGCAAGCAGACCGGTCCGATCGTGCTCGGCGTCGTTTTTCTGGCCGTCGGATTCGCGCTTCTGCTGTGAAGGTGCCGCTTCGGCGCCTTTTTTTGCGTGACGAAAAAGCAGGGATTCGGGGTAAAAAGACGGGGTAAAAAGAAAAGAACGTCCAAATCCGACACAACGGGAGGAATCTTCATGCCAAACGAACAACCGATCGTTCAACCGTATCGGATCGATATTCCGCAAAGCGATCTTGATGATCTGAAGCAGCGGCTGTCCCATACCCGGTGGCCGGAAGAAGCGCCGGGCGGCGGCTGGAATTACGGCGTGCCGCTGAGCTATATGCGCGAGCTGGCCGATTACTGGCGCAGCGGCTACGATTGGCGCACACATGAGGCCGAGCTGAACGCCTACCCGCAGTTCATGACGCAGATCGGCGGGGAGAACGTCCATTTCCTGCATATCCGCTCGCCCGAACCGGATGCGCTGCCGCTGCTGCTTCTTCATGGCTGGCCCGGTTCGATCGTCGAATTTCTGGACCTGATCGGTCCGCTCACCCGCCCGCAGGAATACGGCAGGCCGTCTTCGGACGCGTTCCATCTGGTCATTCCTTCGCTGCCGGGCTACGGATTCTCCGGTCCGACTTCGCAGGCGGGCCTGGATCATAAAGTGATCGCCGGTATGTTCGTCACCCTCATGAAGCGGCTCGGCTACGAACGGTACGGCACGCAGGGCGGAGACTGGGGCTCTGTGATCTCGCTGGAAATCGGCGCCCGGGACCCGGTCGGCGTGGTCGGCGTCCATGTCAATATGCTGATGACCCCGCCGCCGGAAAA
Source organism: Saccharibacillus brassicae (assembly GCF_006542275.1). Classification (NCBI taxonomy): domain Bacteria; kingdom Bacillati; phylum Bacillota; class Bacilli; order Caryophanales; family Paenibacillaceae; genus Saccharibacillus; species Saccharibacillus brassicae. Next base: position 5,331,635 of record NZ_CP041217.1, on the reverse strand, counting down.
TCCGAAGCAGCTGGCCAAGCTCAAGCCCCGGGACCGCGAGCAGCTCGACAAAATGAAACATTATGCCAAAGAGCAGTCGGGTTACTCCGTACAGCAGGGAACCCGTCCGCAGACGCTGTCTTACGCGCTGACCGATTCGCCGTCCGGACAGTTGGCGTGGATCATCGAGAAATTTTACGAATGGACAGACAAGACCGGGCTGCCCGAAGAAGCGATCGACCGCGACCGTCTGCTGACCAACGTCACCATCTATTGGCTGACGGCGACCGCCGGTTCTTCCGCCCGCCTGTATTACGAGACCATGCATGCGCAGCAGCCGCCGCTGCCGGAAGGACTGTCTTCGGAGGATGCGCCTCCGCTCGGCGTCGCCGTGTTCCCCAAAGACGTATCGTATCCGATTCGCGCTCTGGCGGAAGAGAAATATAACGTCCGGCATTGGACCGAGTTCGACCGCGGCGGCCACTTTGCGGCGTTGGAACAACCGGAGCTGCTGAGCGGCGACATCATCGAGTTTTTCCGCAAAATCCGTACCTGACGTTTTCCGCTCCCGCAGGCGAATGATCCGAGCGTCGAGAGAATAATCAGATCGTGGAGAGAATGATCCGACTGTTGGGAAAAGCTTGACGTGAAACGCGTTCCAGCCTGTACGGTAGGAAGCAGGGAGTGTCGGCCAAGCGCCGATTCTTTTTTCAGTCCTATTTTCTAACCGGGAGGCGTATCCATCATGACTTATTCAACCGATCCAAGAGATACCGCGGAAGCTTCGTCCAAATTGGTGTTTATCGATATTGACGGAACGCTCGTCGACGACTACGGAACCGTTCCTCCTTCCGCGATTGCGGCCTGCCGGCAGGCGCGCGCGAACGGACACCGGCTCTACCTGTGCACCGGACGTTCCAAGCCCGAGATCTACGACGTCATCTGGGAGATCGGCTTCGACGGCTTGATCGGTGCGGGCGGCGGCTACGTCGAATGCGGCGGCGAGACGCTGTACCACAAACAGGTATCGGAAGCGGACGTGCGGCATATGGTAGACTTTTTCGAACGGCACGGGATCCATTTCTATCTGGAATCCAATGCCGGGCTGTACGCCAGCCGCAATCTGCAGGACCGCTTGATCGCGCTGATCCACGGCGACGTCGCCAACGACCCCGGCGCGCGGGAACAGTTCGAACGCGCGCCGCATCCGTTTCTCGGCGCGCTCACGTACGGGGAGACCGATCTGTACAAAAGCGACGTCAACAAAGTGTGTTTCCTCGAAAGCGACCTGCCGTTCGATCTCATCAAGGCCGAGTTCGAAGGCAAATTCGAAGTGCTGCAGTGCACCGTGCCCATCTTCGGCAAAGACAGCGGCGAACTGGCCGTACCCGGCGTACACAAAGCGGTCGCGATCGCCGACGTGCTCGTGCACCTGAATCGTTCGGTCGCGGACACGATCGCGATCGGCGACGGGCTGAACGACATGGAAATGCTGCAATACTGCGCGGTCGGCATCGCCATGGGCGACGCGCGGGACGAACTGAAAGCGGTCGCCGACCACGTGACGGGCACGATTCAAGAAGACGGGCTGTACCGCAGCTTCCTCAAATACGGACTGATCGCGGAGTAGGATCATGGAATAGGATTACGGAATAGGTTGACGGAATAGATCCGGCCGGCTCGCAGCTTTAGATTGCGGCCGGCTTGCGGCGGGTAATGAAGAAAGGGTAACGGCATCCGGGTGTACGTGCCGGATGCTTCTTTTAATTCTGAGAGGAGCGATTCCATGACTTCAACGAACGTAAACGCCGCTCAATCCGGTACTTTCACGATCGGAGGCGATATGACGGTTAACCGGCTGGGCTACGGCACGATGCAGCTGACGGGTCCCGGCGTCTGGGGAGATCCGAAAGACCCCGACGAAGCGGTCCGCGTACTCAAGCGCGTCGCCGAGTTCGGCGTCAACTTTATCGATACCGCCGATTCTTACGGTCCGGCCGTCGCCGAACCGCTGATCCGCAAAGCGCTGCATCCGTACAGCGACGATATGGTCATTGCCACCAAAGCCGGCCTGACCCGCTCGGGTCCGAACGATTGGCGTCCGGTCGGACGTCCGGAATATTTGCGCCAGCAGGCGGAGATGAGCCTGAGACTGCTCGGTCTGGAGCGGATCGATCTGTTCCAGCTGCACCGGATCGATCCGAAAGTGCCGCTGGCCGACCAGCTCGGCGAACTGGAGCTGCTGCGCAAGGAAGGCAAGATCCGGCATATCGGGCTGAGCGAAGTCAGCGTCGAACAGCTGCGCGAAGCGCGCGAGATTACCGATATCGTATCGGTGCAGAATCTGTACAATCTGTCGAACCGCAAAGCGGAAGACGTGCTGGAAGAAGCGGAATCCGGCGGAATCGCCTTCATTCCGTGGTTCCCGCTCGCGACCGGCGAATTGGCCCGAGACGGAGGACCGCTGGACGAAATGTCCAAGCGCCTAAATGCCAAGCCGGCCCAAATCGCGCTCGCCTGGCTGCTCAGACGGTCGCCGGCGATCCTGCCGATTCCGGGCACGTCGTCCGTCGCCCATCTGGAAGACAATATGGCGGCAGCCGGCCTGCAGCTGAGCGACGAAGATTTCGAGACGCTCAGCAATCTGGCTTAAGCCGATGGGCGACCATAAGCCGAGCGGCGGCGGCAAAGACAACCGGAATCCGCTGTTTCGGGGATTGAAATCGCTGGAAGGTCCGTTTGATCCTTTTGAGACGTCGGCGCTGCCGGATCGGCCGGGCGAGCTGTTCTTGAACTGGTTCGAGCAGGCGCTTGGGGAGAAAGCAGCCGAACCGCATGCCGCGACGCTGTCTACCGTCGACGAAGACGGGCGGCCCGACGCGCGGGTCCTGATTCTCAAAGACGTGCACGGCGAGACGTTCTTTTTCGCTTCCGGGCTGGAGAGCCGCAAAGGCCGACAGCTGCAGCAGGTGCCGCATGCGGCGCTGACCTTCTATTGGCCGGCGCTCGGCCGGCAGATCCGCCTGCGCGGCAGCGTCACGGATACCGGGGCGCAGGAAGGGGCCGACGATCTGAGGCGGCGCGGGACCGAAGCGCGGGCACTTGCCATGCTCGGCCGGCAGAGCGAGCGCTTAGATAGCAAAGCGCAGCTGGATCAGGCGCTCGCCGAGCAGCGGGAGATTCTGCGGCAGGACGCGGACGCGGTCACGCCGCTGTGGCGGCTGTTCGCGCTCCGGCTCGAAGAAGCCGAGTTCTGGCAGGCCGATGCGGATCGCAAACATACGCGGGTCCAGTATCGGCTCGCTGCAAACGGTGCGTGGGAACACGGATTGTTGTGGCCTTGAGCCAGCGATAGGCGTGCAGTCACGATGAGGCATACGGTAGTTAAAAGGCGTAGTAGCGTAAAGGCGGGTAGTCACCAAAAGGCGTGCAGTAGCGAAAAGGCGGGTAGTCACGAAAGATCGAATAACCCGGAGCCGTTTGGCGGCCCGGGTTATTTGGCATGCCGAAAGGTTGCGTGCGCATGCCGCGTGCCGGGAATTTATGCTGCGCGGACATGTGGAGGCACGATCACGGACGCAACCTTCGGACAACTTCGGGTTTATTCATACCTCTTCATACCTCTTAGGACAACTTCAGAACTTTCTTTTTAGATCTCTTCCAACTTCTTCATACCTATTCAGACCTCTTCCGGCTTCTTCAAACTTGTTCGGATCTCTTAGAGCCTACGCCTCGATTACGACCCGATTCGTAGGCTCAAAATTATTAAGTGCATAGCAGCACTTATTCGAGCTGAAAACCGCAGAAATGCCGAATAACTGCTTATATCCACTTATTTTGCGGGAAAAGATAGCTTGCGGTAGTTATGACCGGAAATAAGTGCTCCTGCGCAGTTATTCGACTCCGCGCACGCATAACTAAGCAAAATAGATGTTCTCACGCAGCTATTTCGGAGAAAACGAGCAGAAAGCTGCGTTTTGCAGGCCGGCTGCAAAATAATAATTCGAAATTAAAAGATATTGTTCATTATTCGTCCGCGAAATCCGTTATAATAGAGAATAAGACAAGAAAACGGTTATATAAAGATAAAGAGGACAGGAACACATTTCCAGAGGAGGTATGGACTATGATTAGGCATGTGATCTTCGATTTCGACGGAACGATTGTTAATTCCCGGCCTCTTATTGTCGAGCTGTACAACAGCCTGGCGGCCAAGCACGGCTATCAACCGATCGGCGACGATACGTCGGAGCCATTTGCCGGTCTGTCCATACGCCAACGTTCCAAGACGCTCGGCATTCCGCTGTATCGTCTTCCGTTTCTCGGCTTCCAGCTGTTCTCGGAGTACCGCCGGAAGATCAAAACGCTCGAACTCAAGGACGGCGTAGGCGACCTGATTCGGGAATTGAACGCACAGGGCTACCAGCTCAGCATCATCTCGTCCAATCTGGAGAGCAATATCCGTTCGTTCCTGCGCCATAACGAGATCAGCCAGTTCGTACAGGTCCGCTCGTGCTTCAGCCTGTTCGGCAAGCACCGCGCTATCCATTCGTTCCTGCGCGACAACAAGCTGCATCCGCGCGAAGCGCTGTATATCGGCGACGAGCTGCGGGACATCCAGGCCGGTCAGCGTTCGGGCATCAAGATGATCGCGGCAGCCTGGGGCTACGATTCGTCGGAACTGATGACGCGTTTCTCGCCCGACTTTATGGCGTTTTACCCGGGCGAAGTCTCGGCGGCGATCGAAGGGTTCAACGCAAGCGCAGGGAGAGCGGCAGGTGCCCTGTAAAATGTAAGCGTTATTTTAAGTTTTCAAGCAAGCATTTGTTTAGCATTTGCTTTGGATCTCTTCCTCAAAAATAGCGTCGAAAATCAAGTAAAAAGCCCGTTATCCCTCCAGAGGGATAACGGGCTTTTTCAAGTCAATCAGCCGCTCAAATGACGATTTCCATGCCCGGCGTAAGCGAGAACAGGCCGGTTCGGCCTTCGCTTCGCAAAATGCGGCAGACTTCATGCGTGTCCGTATCGGGCGCATGGACCAGTACGACCGACGAGGCCGGCGCTTCGTCCAGCATCAACCTGACGTCTCCGATGCCTTGATGGACTTTGTAGAACTGGTGCATGACCCGGCAGCGCACGCCGGGCAGCTGCCGATCGAGCAGCTGGCGGGCCCGCGTGCCCCGGGAAGCGTGCCCGGTCAGCACGACGAGGTGATCCGCACCTGGCGCAAGATGCTCCAGATAACGCTGCGAGACCGCCGATTCCAGCATCCCGTCAGGCGCCAGGATAAGGCAGGGCCCTTCCCGCCGCAGCGCGTCCGCGCGTTCTTCCTCGCTATCGACGAGGATCAGGCGGTTGACGCAGTCCTGCGTCAACCGGCGGATCGACTCCGCGCTTCCCGCACGCAGCCAGAGCGGATCGTCGAGCAGATCCATCAAGCCCTGCCAGATGATCCGCTCGACGACGATCGGATACGGCGACAGATACCGGCACGCCCAGATCAGCAGATCCTGGCTGCGTCCGAACGCCGGCAGCGGCAGCAGCGTCCGCCCGCCGCGTTCCAATACAGACAAGATCGACGTCCGCAGCCGTTCCAGCTTGGACGCCTGCGGCTCGTCGTCCGTGCCGTACGCGTTGTCCACGATCGACAGGTCGCTGATCCTCGTGGACAAGCCCGATTTCTCCTCCGGGCTTTCGGGCGAATCGGCTTCCAGCAGCGCCGATTCCCGGCTGTAGTCGCCGGAGAAGAACACCCGCTTGCCTTCCGCTTCGATCCGCAGCCAGACGGAGCCGGCCAGATGTCCTGTGCGTCCCCACATGAGGCGAATCGGTTCTTCGCCGGGTGCGGGGACCCAGTCGAACGCTTGACGCGGAGGCGCGTAATCTTCGAGGAAGCGAAACTTCATCGCGTCGATATGTTCCTGTTCGTAAGGGAGCAAGCCTCCGCGGGAAGCGACGAACCGCTTCCAGCCGTCGAATCCTTTGCGCAGCTGGCGAACCGTCGCCCGCGTCGTCCAGATCTCGCCCGCATACCCGTGCTTGTAGAGCAGGGGCAGCGCCATGGCGTGGTCTTCATGCGCATGGGAGAGAAAAGCGGCCGTCAGCTGCGGAATTTCCGCCGGTTCGAGCAGCGGGTAGAGGCCGCGTTCTTCCTTCTTGACGCCGCAGTCGAGCAGCAGGCGGCAGCGTTCGCCCACAATGCGATAGCAGGACCGGCCATGTTCGCCGGCGCCGCCCCATACCTGTAATTTCATCATCGCGCATTCCACTTTCTTTTCGAGCCGAGGCTCTCCATAATCACGAGAATAAGGGTAGTGAAGCCGACCGACACGACGGCCATCGCCATGCCGAGCGATACCTGTCCCTGTTCGAACTGGGCGAAGATGAACGTGGCCGACGTCTGCATCGACGGCGGCAGGATCAGCAGGGAGCCGACCAATTCGCGCGAAGAGATCGTGAACGTCATCGTCCAGCCGGCAATAATGCCCGGCAGGATCAGCGGCAGCGTGATACGCGCCAGCAGGTACGACGGTCGGCCGCCGAACACCTGACCGGCCTGCAGCAGGGAATCGTCGATTTGCCCGGCCGCGCTTTTGACGTACTGCACCGTATACGGCACGAACAGCACGACATAAGTCAAGATGACGATGCCGGCCGTGTTGTAGAGCGGAATCGGCATCCACGGCGAGTTCCAGAGCAGGATCAGGCCGACGACGATCACGATGCCGGGCACTGTATTGGGCAGCAGGCTGAGCAGGTCGACCGAACGCTGCCTGGCCGTTTTGGAACGGCGAATCGTGAGCGCGAACCAGGTACCGAGCACGGCGGCGACACTCGAAGCGGCCAGCGCGAGCCAGATGCTGTTCATGAGCGCTTTCATGCCCGGCGTGCCGAAGCTCAGCAGCTCCCGGTACGCGTCGAGCGTCGTGTTGCTCCAGGACAGCCCTTCCCCGCGCAGCTTCATCGTCGAAGCCGCGATAATCGAGAAGTAGGGGATGCCGATCGAGAACACGAGCAGCAGCAGGACGAACAATCCGCCCAGCCACAAGACCGGGCCGCGTCCGGATTCGGCGGAACGCCGCGAGCCTTTGCCGCCGACGAGGCTGTACGTGTACCGCCGGTTCAAGACGGACTGCACGTACCACATGAGCAGGCAGACGCTCAGCAGCAGCGAAGAGAGCGAAGTCGCTTTGCCGAAATCGATCGGCCAGCTGGAGACGTACCGATGGATCTCGGACGTCATGACGTCGTAGCCGATCCGCTTGCCGAACGTGGCCGGTGTGCCGAACTCCGCGATCGTCTTGACGAAGATCAGCATGGCGCCCATGCCGAACGACGACAGCAGCAGCGGAACGACGATGCGGCGAAACCGGTACCACGCCGGAGCACCCAGCACGGAAGCCGCTTCTTCCAGACTCCCGCCGATCCGCTCCAGCGCTCCGCGCAGCAGCAGGTACAGAAACGGGAACAGATGCAGGCTCATGATCGCGATCATGCCGCCGAAGCTGAAGAAGGAAGGGGCGATACGTCCCAGAGCCGGGACAAGCTGTTCCAGGTAGCCGTTTTTTTGCATAAACAGAATCCAGCCCATTGACCCGATATACGGCGGCGTCATGAACGGAATGAGCAGAATCACTTCCAGTCCCCGGATGCGTCCGAGCGGCGTATGGACCATGATCCAGGCCAGCGGAAGCGCCAGCAGCGTCGTACCGACGATGACGCAGAGGCCGAGCCAGACCGTATTGAGCATCACTTTGGCCAAATCGGCGTCCGCAATCGTACGGAAGGGAGCTGCAAGCTGCAGCTCCCCGTCCCGATACACGCTTTGGATAAAGATTTGGATCAGGGGGATCACGATCAGGAGCGTCAGGACCAACAGGGCCAGCAGGACCGACACGCTCCGGATCGGTTTTGGCGTCGGAGAAAGGTTCATCTTACTTGAACAGCTTCAGGAACCGTTCCGTCACGTCGGCTCCGTTCTCGTTCATCCAGTCCCAGTCTACCTTCAGCTGCGGAATTTCGTCGAGATTGGCCCGGTTTTCGGCTTTGATGTCGGTACGTCCCGGCATGAGGTAGGCGTCGGATACGAGATGCTGCGCTTCGTCGGACAGCAGATAGTCGATAAAAGCTTGGGCGTTGGCTTCGTGTTCGGTCGTATTGAGGATGGCGGCCGGTCTCGGGCTGATCACGGTACCTTCGCTCGGATAGACGATATCGATCGGCTCGCCTTTGGCTTTGGCGCTGTACGTCATGTAATCGACAGCCGAAGCGACGATGCCTTTGGCGCCCGTGATGACCGGGTCGAGCGCTTCCTTGTTCGCGCCGGCAAGCGTTACGCCGTTCGCTTTGTAGCTCTCGAACAGCGACCAGCCCGCATCCCCGTTCGCGTTCAGGTAACCGGTCATGAAGTCGAGCGCCGAACCGGACAGGGAAGGATCGGGAATATTCACCTGGTCTTTGTATTCCGGCTTGCTCAGATCCGACCAGGACTTCGGCGGCGTCGTGATCAACTTGGTGTTGTAGGCGATACCGAGAGCGGAAGCGCTGGCGCTGAAGTAATGGCCGTCCGCATCCGACCAGTCGGGATTGAGCTTATCCGCGTTTTTCGCGTCCGGATACGGCAGAGTCAATCCGTCGGCTTTGAGTCCCTGTGCAGCCGGAAGAGACGCGAGGATGACGACGTCGGCCGCGGGATTGCTTTTCTCCGCTTCGAGGCGGGCCAGAATTTTGCCGGTCGTGCCCTGGAACACTTCCACGTCTACGCCGCTTTCGGCTTCGTAGCCTTCAATGATCTTGTTGGCCAGTCCTTCGGGACCGGCGGTGTAGACGGTAAGCTTGGTGTCGGCGCTTTGCGTCTGCTTGGCCGGCGTGCTTCCGGCAGCGGCGGCCGGGTCGGCGGCGGCGGTCGGCGTCGAGCTGCCTGCGCTGCCGCAGGCGGTCAGAGCCATGCCGAAAGCGAGCGTCAGCGCGATCGGGGCGGTACGGGCGAGTTTGCTTTTTACGGTAAAAGTACGGTTCCACATAAGTATTCCTCCTGGGAAATCTGATTTAAGTATAAAAGAAAGCGGGCAAACGACAGGTTAAGCGTGCGGCACAACGTTCAGGCGATGCAATTTCTTGCGGGGGAGATAGACCGTCATACGGCTGCCCGCCGGGATGCGGCAGTCATGGTAAGCGGTCCAGCGCTCCGGCTGACCGTCGGCCTGCACATGCACTTCGTAGCGGTCGCCCATGTAGCTGGATTGCAAGATCTCGACTTCGTAGGCGTCGCAGTTTCCTTCGCCGAGCGGTTCCCAGCGCAGATGTTCGGGACGGAACATCGCGAGCGTGCCGGGCGGTTCCGGGCGGAGATTGTTCGAATCCGGGTTCGGGTCAAGAGTCGAATCGGGATCGTCGGCAGCCTGCGCGGCGTCTGCCGGAGCGGAAGAAGGGGCGATCCAATTCGAGCGGCCGATAAAGCGGGCCACGAACGGGTCCGACGGCTTCGCGTAAATCTCTTCGGGCGTGCCCCGCTGCAGCACCCGCCCGCCCTGCATGACGACGATCTCGTCGGACATCGACATCGCTTCGATCTGGTCGTGCGTCACGTACAGAGCCGTCAGGCCCAGATCCCGGACGAGCGACAGCATCTCGACCCGCATCTCTTCGCGCAGCGCAGCATCCAGCGCGCTGAGCGGTTCGTCGAACAGGACGAGCTTGGGCTCGACCGCGACCGCCCGGGCAAAAGCGACCCGCTGCTGCTGTCCGCCGGAGAGCTGATGCGGATAGCGGTCTTTCATCGCGCCGAGCTGCACTTTGTCCAGCGCCCGGGTGACGGTGCCCTGCAAATCTTGTGTCCGGCGGCTTGTGCGCAGACCGAAAGCGACGTTCTCGAACACGGTCATATGCGGCCAGAGCGCGAAATCCTGAAATACCATGCCGAACCCGCGTTTGTGCGCCGGTACGCTGCGTTTGCGCGAAGCGTCGAACAGCGAGTCGCCGCCGATCGAGATCGTGCCGGTATCCGGCGTCTCCAGACCCGCGATCATGCGCAGCAGCGTCGTCTTGCCGCACCCGGACGGGCCAAGCAGCGTCGTGAACGTGCCGGCTTTGACGGTTAGGTCCGTCGGATGCAGCGCCGCGGTCGATCCGAACGTTTTGCTCAATCCTTCAATGTATAAGTCCATGGCCATTCCTTCCCTGCTTCAGTCAACTGTCAGCGTCATCGCTGCTTACAAATTCAGTTTAACGTCCTTGTTCGCAGCCCGTATTAACGGAAAATCAACACAGAATTAATTTTTCCAATGAATTCTGTTAATATTCATAGATTTTACTGATAGTAAGGGTGCGCGAGAGGCCCGCAAGGGAAGGAAGGTCAACGAACGATGAACTTGAATCTGACCAAACTGAAGATCGTGGAGCTGCTCGAAAAACATAACAAGATCACGACGGTGGCGGAAATTTTGAACCTGAAGCAGCCGACCGTCACTTTTCACATGAAAAACATGGAGAAAGACTTCGGCGTCAAGCTGTTCGAGACCCGGATGGGCAAAATCGTGCTGACGGACGCCGGCTGCGCGCTTCAGCATTACGCGGTCAAGATCGGCGCGCTGGCCGGCGAAGCGCAGCGCGCGGTAAGCGAGTTCGACACGCTGCGCAAAGGCAGCCTGCGGATCGGCGCCAGTTACGTACCCGCCACCTATATTTTGCCCGGCGTGCTGCACCGCTTCGCGCGTGTCCATCCGGGCGTGCAGGTGTCGCTGTCGGTCAAGACCGCGCCCGCTGTCCGGGACATGCTGGAGCGCCACGAGATCGATCTCGGCATCGCGTCGACCGACTCGCTGGAATCGCCGGAACTGCTCGCCGAACCGATCTGCCGGGACGAACTCGTGCTTATTTTCGCGCCTTCGCACAAGCTTGCCGGAGTGGCCGAGCCGACGCCGGAGCAGATCGCTTCGTCTTACTTCGTCATGCACGGGATGGAATCGAGTACCCGGCGCCTGACCGAGAAATGGCTGGAGACCCATTCGCGGCGTCTGCCGTCGTACCTTGAATTCGATTCGCTGGAAGCGATCAAGCAGACCGTGCGGCTCGGCGAGCATGTCTCTTTCGTGTCCCGCCTGGCGGTGAAGGACGAGATCGAACGCGGCCTGCTCCAGATGAGGAATATCCCGGGCATCGGCCTCAATCGCTTCGTCTATAGCGTCACGAACAAGCAGCGCTACCGTTCGGCGCTGCTGGCGAAATTTACGGATCATCTGTCCGATTGGCTGAGAGAAACGCCGTTGTAGGAAAAACGGAATCGTTCGCAAGAAAGGGGATCTTTTTGTTTCAGCTCCCTTTTTTGCATGTAATACAAGAAGAGAGTAAGCAGCCGGGCCGATCGCCATAACACCCGGCATGCAAGGAGGCCATGGATCATGATTCGACATATCATCTTCGACTTTGACGGCACGATCGTCAATTCGCGGCCGCTGATCAGCAAAATCTATAACCGGGCCGCCAAAAAGCACGGCTATCGGCCGATCCGCGACGACGACAAAGGTCCTTTTGCCGGCCGATCCATCAGCCAGCGGCGCAAAGCGCTCGGTATTCCGCTGTACCGGATGCCGGCACTCGGCTTGAATATTTTGTGGGGATACCATCGCGGCCTCGAAGAGCTGGAAGTCAAGCCGGGAATCGGCGACCTGATCGAACAGCTGCATGCCCAGGGCTATCCGCTCAGCATCATTTCTTCCAACCTGGAACGCAATATCCGGGCTTTTCTCCAGCATCAGGGCATCGACCAATTCGAGCAGATCCGTTCTTCGCGCAGCCTGTTCGGCAAACACCGGGCGATCAACACTTTTCTCAAGCGCAACGATCTCAAGCCGGAAGAAGTGCTGTATATCGGGGATGAGCTGCGCGATATCAAAGCGGGCCACCGAACCGGCGTGAATATGGTGTCGGCCGCTTGGGGGTACGATTCGCTGGAATCGATGCGCCGGATGTCGCCCGATTTCATGGCTTCCCGTCCCGGCGAAGTGCTGACCGCGATTCAGGGCTTTAATGCCGGGGTGTTATAAAAAAAGGCAGTCCGGTTGCTGCTTCCGGGCTGCCTTGATCTGTTTAGTGTTAAACTTTTTTACATAATCATTATTATGGAACTAAAGTTGAAACAGCGAAGCGAACAATGCCCCGACCAGGATCGCCATCCCGCCGAAGCGGCTCATGGCGTAATAAAACTCGCTCGGTTCGGGATCACGGACCCAGAGTCCGCTGCCGCGCAGCTTGAACAGGAAGTCCTGAAACCGTCGGTAGCGCGACAAGCACCCGCCGAAAGCCGCCAACAGCAGCAGCGCGACGAAAATCGCCGGATTGCCGGGCTTCTCATGGAACTGCGGGTAAGCGGCCGCAACGAGCTGGGCGGCCGTATAGGCGGAGCGGCCGTTCGCGTCGGACGGCTTGTCGGTTGAAGAAGCCGATACCGTCATGATGATCGGTTCGCCGCGGCCGTCGAGATTCACGAGAAAACCGTTCCATACGGCGGCCTGCCGGCTGCTGCCGTTCGGATAAGCCACCGTGTACACAAGATCCACGCCTGCTTCCGAACCCGAATAGGTTCCCTCCGTGATTCGGTACGTCTGGTCCTTGATCCGGATCTCCCGGCCCGACGAATCGCGGCGGACTTCAATCGGAGGCTTGAAACGGGCTTGATAAAAGGCCGTATCGCCCTGTACGGATTGCGAAGTGTACCGGCTGCCGTCCAAATCGAACCCTTTCGAGTTAAAATGATGGATCACAACGATCAGGGCGACCAGTCCCAAAATAGAAAGAATGATCGCGATGCGGCGTTTGTGTCGCTGCAGGAAGTTCCTCGAAACCGCGCCGAACGCGGAAGAAGAGGTCCCGGAATCGGAGTATTTCACGATAAATTCCACCTTTCTGAACATTTTGCACGAGAAGCGCAGACTTTCTATTATTAACGACAAGTTCTTGATCTCAAACAGAGGAGGAGGGGAACGCCATGCCCGCAGAGCTACAGCAGCTGGCCGCCAAGATTGTCAGCCGTTTTTACGACGAAAAAATCGTTTCCGCTGCGCTTATCGTCGGCCTGGGCTTCGTCAATCAGGTCTACCGGGTCGACACCGAGCGGCGCAAAGCAATCGTTCGTCTGAATCAGGCCGATTCTTATACGGAATACGCCAAAGAAAAATGGTGTCTCGAACAGGCGGCCGCAGCCGGCATTCCGGGTCCCCGGGTGCTTGCAATCGGGATCGAAGACGGACAGGCGTATATGCTTCAATCTTTCGTCGAAGGCGAGAACGGATTGGAGACGGCCGGTGCGGACATCCGAATCTGGCGGCGGCTCGGCGAATACGCGCGCGTCATTCATGAGATTCCGGTGCAGGGATACGGAGGAGAGCTGAGCGATCCCGCGCACGGCCTCTTCTTGAATCCGCCGCATCCGGGTTCGGACGGCAGTTGGCACGGTTATATCCGGTACAATATCGACAGCTTGACCGAGTCGGACCCGCTGCTTGGTCTTGGCGTGATCACGAAGACGCAGTCGAAGCAGGCCAAAGCGATTTTCGAAAAATTGGCCGCGCAAACGTTCCGCTTCGGCTTGATTCACGGCGATTTGTCGGCCAAAAACGTGCTGGTAGACCCAGAAGAACAGGCAGAAGGCGAAGAGGACGGCGCCATCTCGCTGCTCGATTGGGGCGGCGCGGAAGTATATCCGGTCCCTCATGGTGACGTGATCCAGCTCATGCTGACGCAGTTTCGCGACGGAACCCCGGATGCGGCGCAGTTCGGCGCGTTTGCGGAAGGGTACGGACTCTCGCCCGAACAGCTCAGCGAAGCCCGGGAGCTTATGCTGCTGCGTTCGTTCGATACGGTGCGGTGGGCGATCGACTGCGCGCCGGAGCAGACCGGCAAGTTCGCCAAGTGGGCGAAATATAGTGCCGGGTTGGTACTGGATCAGACTGACTGAACATTAAAATGTCGTTCTGAAACTTTGAAGTTGACTTTATATAAAAGTAGGATACAATATAGTTGTGATCAACTTTTATAGGACGCGTTCATTTTAAAATACAGGAGATGTTTGACTAATGGAATATACGAATATTTTGATCGCCGGCAGCGGCGTGTTGGGCAGTCAAATCGCTTTTCAGACCGCTTTTCACGGGTTTGCGGTTACGGTCTACGATATTAACGACGAAGCACTGAACCGGGCCAAAGAACGGATTGAACAGCTCAAGCCTCTCTATCAAGCGGATCTGGGCGCAACCAACGAAGCGTTGGAAGCGGCGATGGCAAGGTTCACGTTCCAAAGCGACCTTGCTCTGGCGGCGGCGAACGCCGATCTGGTCATCGAATCGGTGCCGGAATCGCTCGAGATCAAAATCGACTTCTATCAAAAATTGGCTCTGGCCGCTCCGGCGCATACGATCTTCGCGACCAATTCGTCGACGCTGCTGCCGAGCCAATTTGCGCACGCCACCGGCCGTCCGGAGCAATTTTTGGCGCTGCATTTTGCCAACGAGATCTGGAAAAACAACACCGCCGAGATCATGAAGCATGCGACAACCGACGAGCACGTCTTCAATGACGTCGTCGCGTTCGCCAAACAGATCGGCATGGTCGCCCTTCCTCTGCAAAAAGAACAAGCCGGTTACATCGTGAACTCGCTGCTCGTTCCGCTGCTCAGTTCGGCGCAAAAGCTGCTCGTGACCGGCATCGCCGATATCGAGACGATCGACAAAACGTGGATGGTCGCGACCGGTGCTCCTGTCGGCCCGTTCGGCATGCTCGATATCGTCGGCATCAACACCGCCTACCATATCGCCCGCACCCGTGCGGAGCATACCGGCGACGAAGCGTATCAGGCCGTCGCGGACCTGCTCAAGAACGACTACGTCGATCAGGGCAAACTCGGCAAAGCGACCGGAGAAGGGTTCTATACGTATCCGAATCCGAGTTATTTGGAACCCGGATTTTTGAAGCCTTAATCGATAAAATCTTGGGTTCCATCAGCAAAGTATGGCCATTTTTTACCAGAATCCGCGTTCGCGTTCATTTCGCCCTGATCCTGCCCCTTTAAAGTGAGAAGGTAATCAACCCCAACCTTCGAAGGAGTGGATCAACCGCAATGAACACGAAAAGTCCAAACGCATTCACCAAAAAGCTCACCGTTACCGCTTTGAGCGCCGCCGTTCTCTTCACGAGCTGGGGTGCCGCGCCGCAGGCGCATGCCGCTTCGAACGCGACACCGACTTACGAAGTAAAATTCCTGCTCGATTCAAGCGACGTGCTGAACGCAAACGGATCGCTGCAAGCTTCGGTCAACGCGGCTTTTGAGATTACGTCCGCGCCCAAGCGCCAACTGGTGGAATACTTCGACACGAATGCCCAGGACTTGAACGGCGAAGGCTGGAACGTGCGTTTTCGTAAAAAAGAAGACAAAAGCGACTACGAACTGACGTACAAAAAGCGCTTCGCGGTGCAAAACGGACAGATCGACGCCGCCCTGAGCGCTGCAAACGCCGCAGGATTCGATTCTTCCGACACGAATTACGAAGCCGAAGTCGATTGGGGTTACGGCAAACAGACGCTGGGCTTCTCCAATACGAAGAAGGTCAAAGCCTCCACCGGCCTGATCCTGCCTTCCGCCAGCAAAGCGCTGGAACTGCTCGTCAAAGAAATCCCGGGCAAGCTGGAGAAGACGCGTTCGAACGGTTGGGGCAAAGACACGCTCAAAAAATCCCGCGTACACGGTCCGATCGAAGTGACCAAGTATGCCGGCGAGTTCAACGGAGTCGAGATCGATATCGAAGTGCTGCCGCTGTTGAACGCTTCCGGCACCGGTACCGAGCCGCTGATCGAGATTTCTTTTAAAACGGACGATTATTCGGCAGCTGCCGCCAACCGGGCCGAGCTGATGGACGAGCTGAATGCGGAAGGCTGGTTGATTCCGGCCGATTCGCTCAAGACGAATACGATTCTGGATCGGTACTGAGCCGGGGTTCGGACAGGGTTAGAGGCACGGAAAAGAAGAATAGAGAAGGCGGAGAGCTGCGGCTCTTCGTCTTTTTTGTGCATATCTGTACGTAATGAACGAAGCGGGGGAGGCAAATGCAAGAATACAGAGATCCGCTTTATTCGTTATTCCGCATATCGGAGACCGGCTTTAAATTTATCGTAATTTTATTTTTGGCCTTCAAGGAATAATTATAGTTTACATAACTATAATTATGTACATGAAGAATGAATTCATAAGACAGGATACGTGGACTGTAACGAGTTTCTCGATTTCTGGAACATCATGGGCGATGTCGCTTATTCGATCGGAGTTAATTTTTGCGAAAATCACGCAAAGAATTCATACATTTACGACCGCCTTTTCTACGGAACCAATCCTCCAAGCTTGAGAAAAGACGGGGAACGGTTCACTTCAAGCTGGACCGATGCCGAATTGGCGGGTTTAAAAGCCGTTTTCGAGGAGGGAATAAAGATCCTTCGATCTGCAATTTAGAAGCTTTTTAAGTATTAAAAAAACAGCGTATAATATAAATTATACGCTGTTTCCTTTTAAATCGATTAGTTTATCGGAATCCGGCTCCTTTCCCACCTTAATCGAAGGGTTTTAATGAGCGAATTTCTAGTTTAACCCTTTAAAATGACCTCCTCCAAAACCGCCTCGAATAGCGCAGCGCTTCTCTGATTTGTAGTTTACATAATAATAATTATGAAACTTCACATTTTTTTCTGAAGACATTCTGGCGGGAAACTCCGATACGAATTCCGTCTTACCGGACATCCTTCATACTTTGCACGTACAGCCGCGGCGACATGCCGAACTCGCGTTGAAAAGCCCGATAGAAGGTGCTGTAATCCCCGAAGCCGAATTTTTCGCAAATGAGATGAATGGACTCCCCGGACAGCAGTTCCTGTTTGGCAAAGCTCATCTTTTTTTGGACGATATATTTATGCAGCGAGATGTTCATGTTTGCGGTAAACATTTTCGATAAAAACGACCGGCTGACAAACAAATGATTCGCAATATGCTCAACCGTCATCGCTTCGTGAATATGTGCATGGATATAGTCCAGCGTCTCGGCGAGCAATTTCTCATTGTTCAAAGGCTTGGATCGTTCGCAGGGTGGATCGTTCAACTTGGCGCGGGCTACTATGATGAGCAGTTCTTTGATGTAAATGCGGGCCAGCAGGTCGGCTCCGTACTCCTGCAACTGCGATTGGACCCAGATCCGATGCAGCAAATTGTCCAGCAGCACGATCATATCGCCGCTCAGGCTCAAATGGCTGTCTTGAAAATTAATACTTTTGAAAGCAATCTGCAAATCGGTTGATTCCGTCGAGCTATTTTCCAAATAAGAGGGGTGCAGCCACAAGATATAACGCTCATACGGATCTTTCGACTGAATCAGTTCCGCGTGATGCGGCTGGCCCGGACGAATCAAGATCATATCTCCAGATTTCAGCGCAAACCGGTGTGGGTCCACATGGTAATTCACCTGGCCGGATATTAGAAAATACAGTTCGTAATGCGGATGAACGTGGCTTTTTAACCGGCTTTTCAACGGGGTGAGCGCGGTATCGCGATTGTAATGAATCTGATAGTCGCGTTGTTCCATGCTCGGCTTCTTGGCATACGCAGTAGGGATCATCTTCAGGTTCATGACCTCCTCCGTCTTTATCGTTTCGTGGCACTCCCAACTATACCTGTTATACGTAAATTGCGATGAAGGCAAACGTCATTTTTTGATGAATTCGACTCCGCCGCGTCCAAAAGACGAATTGCAATCTTTCGAAGAGGTTTGAACATGCCCTTCGCGAAGCGGCGGAGCTACAATACAGAGGCAAAACCAAACAGGCCGCGACCGGAAAGGAGCCCTATCATCCACATTATCCAACACACCAGCGTGAGCAAAAATCAAAAAGAAGCCAACGAAGATGCCCTGGTCGTCACCGATCATTTTATCGCTGTGGTCGATGGCGTAACGAGCAAAATACCGATGCGTTACGACGAAAAAACGTCAGGCCGACTTGCGATGGAAATGGTGCGCCAGCGGATTAAACAGCTGCCGCCTCAAACGACCGTCTATCAATTCGTGGATGCGGTGAACGAGGATTTTCTGGAAAAATGGCGTTCGCTGTCTCCTCTTCGTCCTTACGAACAACAATTTCAAGCGGTCGCCGCTGTTTATTCCCGTCATTACCGACAAATCTGGTTGATCGGAGATTGCCAGCTTCTGATTGACGGTCGGCATCATGAAAATCCCAAAAAAAGCGACAGCGTGTTGTCCGAAATGCGCAGTCTGATCCTGACGCTGCACGAGTCTCGATCAAACGACCCGAACGACCCGCCGACTGGCGAAGACGAGGGCCGATCCTTTATCTTGCCGTGGATTCAGCAAGCGTGCCGGTTCGCCAATCGCAATATCCCGGATTACGGGTATGCCGTGCTGAACGGAGAACCGGTTCCGGAGCGCCTGCTGCGTATTTTCCAGTTGGACGAAGAACCGCACGAGATCGTGTTGGCCAGCGACGGTTATCCCTGGCTCGAATCCACCCTTGAACAGACCGAAGATCGTTTGCAAAAGCAGCTTCGGGAAGATCCGCTGTGCTACAAACAGTATCGTTCCACCAAAGGCAGAACCGCGCAGGCCGGAAGCTTCGACGATCGAACGTACGTCAAATTCCAAATTTGAGAGGAAGATTAACGTGAGAACTTTAAAGCTTTCGTTAAGTGTCATGCTGCTTATGTGGGGTCTCGTATTGACGGCATGCGCACCGACAGCCGGCCCGGCGCCGGGCGGCGCGGCCGCCGGCGCGACCAATGCGTCGCCCGAGCGGAACATGGCCGACATTTTGGCCCAACAGCCGACCGGACAACCGATTATCGTGGCAACGAACAATATGGGGGACGGACGGGACCAATGGTTGGCAGCCGCCGCCAAAGAAGCGGGATTCGATATTACGCTGGTCGGACTCGGCGGAGGCGATCTGACGGCGCGCGTCATCGGCGAAGTCAATAATCCGACCCTGAACGTAGTCTGGGGTCCGGCCGATACGATGTTCAAATCCATGCAGGATGCCCATGCGCTGGAACCGTGGAAGCCTCGGTGGGCGGATCAAATCGACGGAAGCGTCCCTCGCAGCGATTACAGCTGGTCTTATGAACTTCAGCCCAAACTGCTGATCGCCAATCCGAAATTGTATACATCAGCATCCGCGCCGACAAGCTATCAGGATTTATGGGAAAACCCGCAGTTCCAAGGCAAATACGCGGTTCCGACAGACTTTGGCGGTACGACCAACCGCGCCGTGATCGGCGGCATTCTGGCCCAATATCTCGATCCGGCCGGCGAACTTGGCGTTTCCGCGGCCGGCTGGGAAGCGATCAAGCAGTATTTCGCACACGGCTATGCAACGCCCAAAAGCGAAAAAGAAGCGCAAAATCTGGTCGACGGAAAAATTCCGATCTCTTACATTTACGCTTCCGGCCTCAAATCGTTTATCGATACGTATCAAATGGAACCGCTGATTCTGTACAGCCGGACCGGGGAACCGACGAATACGAATCAACTCGGCGTGATCCGAAGCGGCAATTCCGCCGCCGTGGAAGAATCGATCCGTTTTGCCGACTGGCTCGGCAGCGCCAAACCGATGGGCGATTACGCTTCCCGATACGGCAGCCTCGTCGTCAACGAACAAGCGCAGGCGCAAATCGATCCGTTTATGCAAACGGTCTTGCAAAAAACGAAACCGCAGGACGCGGATTGGGAGTACGTCAATTCGATGATGGATCAATGGACAGCCAAAATCCAACTGGAATACATCCAATGAATCCGAACGGGGGCGAAGAGATGATCCGGCTTGACGGGCTCGAAATCGGATTCAATCGCAAAGCGGTCGTTCAAAATCTGTCGCTGGATATCCGAAAAGGCGAATTTTTCACCTTTTTGGGTCCTTCCGGCTGCGGCAAAACGACGACTTTAAAAGCGATTACCGGATTCCTTGTACCGACGCAGGGAAGCATTCACGTAAACGGAATCGATATTACGCATATGCCGGTCGAACAGCGGAAGATCGGCATGGTTTTTCAAAACTATGCGTTATTCCCGACGATGACCGTCAAACAAAATATCGTGTTCGGTCTGAAAGAACAGAAATGGCCCAAAGACCGGATTCGCACCAGACTGGAAGAGGTCGCGCATCTGGTTAACCTGACAGACGAGCAGTTGGACAAGCCGATAACCGAATTGTCCGGCGGACAGCAGCAGCGGGTAGCCATCGCGCGTACGCTGGCGCTCAATCCGGACATTATCGTGCTGGATGAGCCGCTCTCCAATCTGGATGCCCGACTGCGCAAAAAGCTGCGCGGCGAGTTGAAACGAATTCAGGCCGCTTCCGGCGTCACGATGGTCTACGTCACCCACGACCAGGAAGAAGCCCTGATTCTCTCGGACCGGATCGCCGTATTCAATGCGGGTGCGATCGAACAGGTCGGCACGCCGCACGACATCTATTACCGCCCGGCCTCCGAATTCGTGGTCGACTTTATCGGCGAAGCCAATCGGCTGCATCCGTCCACGGTCGCCCGGCTCAAGCAGTCGAACGCCGATTTCGAACTTCACTCCCGGGAGCGGGCTTATGTACGTGCCGAACATGTCAAAGAACGGATTCCCGAGCGGCTGGCGGCTGATTATTATGTACTGGATGCCGAATTCGAGATCGAGGAATTTTACGGATTGAACGTCAAGCGCATCTTCCGCGTAGACGACGAACAGATCGGCTGCCTATCCAACGAAGTCGACCCGGCCATACGGAGAGGCGATCGCAAACGGCTGTACATCGGCAAAAGCGATCTGATCCGGTTCACGGATCGGCATGCGCCATGAACAAGAAGTCGATTCGTTATCGGCCGCAGCGAGCGATCGTGCCGATCGGTCTAAGTCTCGGCCTTCTCTGGGCGATCTTCACCTTTCTCGTCTATCCGAATTTATCGTTGATCCATACGACGATGATGCCTCAAGGGCTGTTCGATCCGAAGCCGATCCTGAATATTGTGGCTTCCGACCGCGCGATGGGCAGTCTGGGCAACTCGCTTCTGCTGGGCGGCAGCCTGACGGTTACGGTAGCCGTACTCGGTTTGTTTCAAATTCTGGTGCTGGACTATTTCCATATCAAAGGCAGCCGCTGGTTGGCGATCGCTTATCATTCCCCGCTTATTTGCAACGGAATGGTGCTTGTCATGGCTTACAACTTTTTGTACGGCAGCAAAGGATTTGTCACGGCGCTCGTTCCGGGGCTGCCGACCTCCTGGTTTCAAGGTTTTTGGGCAGTGTTGATCGAGTTGACTTTTGCCGGCACTTCTACCTATATTTTGTTTGTACGCAATTCGCTCCGTTCGATCGACAACCAGACGATCGAAGCGGCGCGCAATATCGGAGCAGGCAAATTGAAAGTATTGACGAAAATCGTGCTGCCGTGTCTGAAGCCGGCTTTGTTGGCGGCCTCGATCATCGCTTTTATTGGCGGCATTTCCGCGCTGGCTACCCCGCAGATTTTGGGAGGGCCGCACTTCGAGACGATCAACACATTGATTTATTCGTTTTCGCAGACGTTAACGACCCGGAATTATGCGGCCGTACTCGCTATTTTTCTCGGCTGCATCACCGTGGTCGCTTTGCTCATTTCGATTCGGATCGAAAAAAAGGGGCAGTACTTGTCCGTATCCAAAGTGAAAACGAATCTGGTCAAACAAACGATTCGTTCTCCGCGGGTGCGTATCGCGGTTACGGTCGCCGCGCATCTGATCGCTGTCGTTCAAATCGCGCCGCTGCTCGCCGTGATCGGCTTCTCTTTTATGCCGGTAACCGACCTGTACGCCGGAGTGTTCGACCCGAGCCATTTTTCGCTGGACCATTACCAAGCCGTGTTCGAATCGGTAGCGGGCATTCAGCCTCTGTTCACCAGTATCGGGTATGCGGCCGCCGCGAGTTTGGTTATCGTGCTGCTCATGCTGTGGATCGGGAGGTTGATTACGAAGCAGAGCAATCGCTGGACGGAAGGCATCGAATTTGCGCTGCAAATCCCGTGGTTTCTGCCGTCTACGCTGATCGCGCTCGGGCTGCTCATGACTTTCAATCGTTCCAATCCGCTCGTCGGCGGTACGGTGTTGACGGGAACGGTGTATCTATTGGGCATCGGCTACCTGATTCTGGTGACCCCGTTCACGCTGCGCATGATCAAAGCCGCTTACGCCGGTATGGACGGAACGCTGGAAGAAGCCGCCAAAAATCTGGGAGCTTCGGCGTGGAGTCTGTACTGGAAAGTGCTGTTCCCGATTTTGCTTCCGCTTGTGCTGTCCGTGTTTCTGCTGAACTTTATCGGGTTGCTGGCCGAATACGATCTGTCCGTCTTTTTATTCCATCCGTTCTATCAGCCGCTGGGCGTCGTGCTGCATGCAGCCACTTCTCCTGAAGCGGACCCTCAAGCGCAAATGTTAAGCTTTGTCTATTCGGTGCTGATCATGCTCGTATCGACCGCGGCCATTTTGTTTGTATATCGGCAGCAGCGTTAGTAACAATCCGAAACTTTTTCCGGAGCGAGGAGGATGTATGCATGCCACACGAAACAAGCCTCAAGTTCGATCCCGACGGGCAAGCCAAGCCTTATCCGGGCAATACGGTCATTAGCTTCATTCGCGAAGACCGGTTTGCCGTATATCGGCTGGCCAAAGAAGTGAGCCAACGATTCCGCTCTTCCGGCCTTGCAAACTGTTATGCTTTTTTGCCCTATGAATCGTTTCACGTGACCGTATTGAAACTCTGCCGCGAGATTGATCGCGGTACGCCCAGGTGGCCCGCGCTTTTGCCGCCGGATGCCTCTTTTGCCGAAGTCGATCGCTATTTGCAATCGGCCTTCGAGCGGACGACCCAGCCGGGGCCGATCATGATGCGCGCTTACGCCTGCGAAGATTGCAATATCCGGCTGGAACCGGCTGCCGAGTCCGATGCGCGGCGTATCGCGCTTTACCGCGAGCAGTTGGCGCAGGCAGCGGGCCTTCGACACGAAGATCACGATCATTATTCGTTTCATCTGACCTTTTCGTATCGGCTTGCCGCACTTGACGCGCAGCAGGAAGCGACCGCACAGCGGATAAGCGGCGAATATACGGATTTTCTCCGACGCGAAGAGATTGTATTCGAAATGACGGAGCCGGTTTTTGCTATTTTCAATGATATGCTGCATTATGATACGGATCTGCGAACGAGAAGTAAGACGTAAACGGAACGTTGGAAATATTGAAACGCGGAGCCCGGCGGGCGGCGGAAGAGGCAGGTCAAACGCTGCTGGCGGCCAAAAAGGCTATGGGTTTCGTAACGTTCGGGTGAGTTCGGGTCCATGACGTTGAACGCGAAAAGTCTGCTTCCGGTAATCGGACAGCGGACTTTTTGAATTTTAGTTACATAATAATATTACGGTAAACTAACGGCTCGCAAAATCATTTTTTTGAAAAAGCGAACTCGATCCCGATTCAAAGCGTATACGGGTCAGACAAAAGGAGGGGACACTATGAACGAGGCGTTAAGCTCGGAAGAGGCCAGGCGGCTGTTCGAGCGGCATTCGAAAGCGGTATTCGGCATTTTGCTGGCGCTGACCAAATCCAAAGCGCTCGCGGACGATCTGACCCAGGAGACGTTTATCCGCGCTTTCCGCAAATACGATCAGTATCGCGGCGAAGCGGCAGACGACGCAGCGGTTCGGCCCTGGCTGGCGCGTATTTCCGTGAACCTGGCGCGCAGCCATTACCGCAAATTGAAATGGCAGACGTTGTTCGGGCAGGTACCGGACCGAGCGGCGGAACGGACAGCCGAAGCGGTCGCGCTGCTGAACGAACGGCAGCTGGAACTGTGGCATGCCGTCGGCCGACTGCCGCGCAAGAGCCGCGAAGTGATTCTGCTGCATTATTATGCGGAAATTCCGCTCAAGGAAGCCGCGGAGACGCTCGACATCCCGCTCGGCACGTGCAAATCGAGACTGGCGGCAGGACTTGCGAAGTTGAGAGTAAACCCGGATCTGCTGGATTATGGTATGCCCGGCTATGTCAAGAGCAAGGAGGAACTGCGATGATCCGCGACAACAGAACGGTCGAACACGATATTCAGAAACAGGAACTGGCGCAGCGTTTGAAGCATGAAGGTTCCGGAACGATTGCGAACCTAACAACTGATCTCTCGTTTGAGTCCGTCTGGGAAGGAGAACTTAAACAAATGAGACAAGTCAAAGAATCCGGATCAGGCAGTCGATTCAGGAGAGTGTTTGCGGTTGTCGCGGTTCTGCTGCTTGCGGCGGCAGCCATCTTCGGTATTCGGCTGCTCGACTCCTCCAAGCCGATGCCTGCCGTTTCAGACGTGTCGGACATAAAATTCCGGGAACTGCGCGATATTTATGCACCGACTACGGGTAGACGCGTGGTAGATGAACAAATCGAAAAACTGTCGACTCCGTTGAATATCGTATTGAAAGATCAGGACGTCACGCTGACACTGGTTAAAGCATACTATGATGGTGGTCGGGTCATGATCGATTATGTGGTCGACGATCAAAGCGGCGGTGCGGACTTGAACGAGAAAAATGCTTCATTCGACTATAAATTGAAGACTTCTGCGGACGGCAAAGAATGGGATCAGAGTTCTACCCGTTCGAAGACCTTTTTGGGCAGTCATCGATTCGCAGGTACCCTTACCTACATGTTTAAATCATATAACGGGCCGACAGCCCTCAGCGTAGACCTGAAAGTCAGCCGGCTTGCTACGAAAAACGGAAAGTGGGAAGCCAAGATCCCTCTATCTTCGGCCAAAACGGATAAGCTGACTTCAACCTTTTATCCGGGAACCTCTTTCACTTATGAAGGAAATGCATTTACTTTGACCGAGGTTTCCTCCGGCCCGACTTTCAACCTGATTCGGATGGCTCAGAAAGCTACGGGCCAGATTTCCACGAAAGGTATTATGTATTACGACGATGTCGATACCCGTTTCTATCAGCAGTGGATGACGGGAGACGATTTTGAAGAAGGAAGCGTACAATGGGTGGAGGTGCTTGATCCTTTTGTACCTACCAATCCCAAGCCTTCTTCGCTCAAACTTCATATCTTCGAATCCCAAACGATGGACGATACGAATACAGGCACCGCTACCCAGCCTTTTGAAGGTAAAACACCGATCACACTGACCGGCTTCGACGGAGAAACGATGACGCTGACGAATATCGATTTCCAGAAGGAACGAACGGTTGTACAATTGAAATACAGCGATCTCAACGTACAGACATGGTTTCCATATTTCAATTCTTCAAAAACGGATGGCGACTACGTCGCTTATTACAATCCGCAGCGTATATCCAAAAACGAGCTTTTATTCGAAGCAATCTTCCCACCGATGGACCCGGACGAACTCACCGGGTTTGCGGCCACAACTTCGAAACAGCCGAAGTTTGAATCTGTCGAAATTCCGCTCGAATGGGACAAAGCCATACCGGGGCGCCCAAAAGCGATCCCCGCTGCATCAGAGTAAAACGCAAATAAAAGAGCCGCTCTGATCGAGCGGCTCTTTTTACTGTGTATAGGCGAGAAAGGATCAGCCTTTCAACCAGGCGTTCGCCAGCAGCATGGCGCCCTTCTTGGCATTCGTCTCCGCGAGCGTGTTCAGCATCACGAAGTCGTGGATGATGCCCTGGAAGCGGGCGGCCGTGACCGGAACGCCGGCTTCGCGCAGCTTGTTGGCGTACGCTTCGCCTTCGTCGCGCAGCACGTCGGCTTCGCCGGTAATGACAAGCGCTTCCGGCAGACCTTGCAGCTGCTCGGTCGTGGCGCGCAGCGGGGAGGCCGTGATCTGGTTGCGTTCGTCCGGATCGGTCGTGTACTGATCCCAGAACCATTTCATGCCGTCCTTCATCAGGAAGTAGCCTTCCGCGAACTGGTTGTACGATTCCGTCTCGAACGAAGCGTCCGTGACCGGATAGAACAGCAGCTGCTTGGCAATCGCCGGGCCGCCGCGTTCTTTGGTCATCAGCGTGATCGCCGCGGTCATGTTGCCGCCGACGCTGTCGCCGCCCACGTACAGCTTCGACGTGTCGAAGCCTTCGGCTTCTCCCTGCGCGGAGATCCATTCCAGCACCGCGTAGATCTCTTCGATCGCGACCGGGTATTTATTTTCCGGGGACAGGCTGTAATTCGGGAAGACGACCGCCACTTCCGCGCCGACCGCAAGTTCGCGGATCAAGCGGTCATGCGTATGCGCGTTGCCGAACACCCAACCGGCTCCGTGGATATAGAGCAGCACGGGAAGCGGGCCGGTCGAGCCTTTCGGACGCAGGACGCGGATCGACACCTCGCCTTTTGGACCGCCGGGAATGCTTTTGTCTTCAAGCTCGACATCCGGTTTGTACACGTCGCCGGCTTGCACTTCGTCTACGGTCTCACGGCCTTTTTCCGGTCCGAGGTCGGACAAGAAAGGAGGCTTCGCGTTGTCGTCGGCAAACTGCTGAGCGGCAGGTTCAAGCACGGGCTTTTTGGCATCGGTCATGGAAATCGGGCTCCTTTCGGTACCGTTTGGCACCTTCGCAAATTGGGAGAAACTTAGGAAAACTCATATCCCGTAACAGGTGGGCGATCGCTATGTATTCCGGGTGAGGCCCACTTCGACTATATACCACAAAATTTAATTTTGTGAAACATACCCGTTCATTTCAGGGCGTTCGACCGCGATCAGTTTCCCTTCCGCCTGGATGAGGGTCATCCCGCCTGCCGACAGCACCGGCCCGAACGTGGAGCTGCTGGTCTCGACAACGCCTAAGGTACGGGAAGACCGAAGATCGATCAAGTAGACGTTCCCGTTCGCCTGCGCCGCATAGGCTTGGGAACCGATCAGGTCCAGCCTGACAGGCGATCGGCCGTTCCCGTATTCGAGAAGCGGAACCGGCGTTTCGGGCTGCCCCAACTCGAAACGGCCGATCGCGCCTTGACCTGTCGGCTGACCCGGGCCGGAGAGGCCGGAGACGATCGCATACAGCCGATCGTTCCCGATCAGTATCTGACCCGCGATCGCGGGCGTTGAGATCGCAGCGGAACGGTATTCCAGCGAAGACAATAGTTTGCCGCTGCGAATATCCACTTGGTCGATGACGGCGGAACCGTCGTACCGTTCGGTACCCGGCAGGAGGCTGCGGGCATAGAAATGCCCTTTGCGAACAGCGAGCAGATCGCCATGACTGCCGATCAATTCCCACACACGCCGACCGGAGGCGACATCGTACCCTTCGTATCGGGTCGCCAGAATTGCGCCGCTCGTCTCGACGGACACGATCGCCACGCCGTTATGGACGCCTTGCAGTTTCGGATACGAGGTGTCCGGTCGGGCGGGGATTTTCCAGACCAGCCGTCCTGTCCGCCCTGCATAGACGCGGAAGTGCTCGGCGTCGGCGGCATACACTTGACCGGCTGCGATCGACAGACGGACCCGGCCCGCAGGGGGAAGGCCGTCGGCCTTGATGATAGACAGTATGTTGCCGGTCGAAGCTTCCAGCCGCACAATACGGCCCGCCTCGTCCATATAGGACAGCATGCCGCTGCCGATCGCCGGATTGCAGATCGTCTTGTGGGCGGACGTCCACCGGAGACGGCCATTGGACGCCTCGACAGCGCGTATCCGTCCCTGCGAGACGGAATAAATCAACCCTTCGGACGTTTGCGCTCCAAAAGACGACTCCGGATCTTCGGCATCGAAATCGACGGCGGCGGTCCAGACGGGGCGAAGCGTCCGGACGGGATCGCCGGTTTCCAAAGGGACAGAAGGCTTAGGCTCCCCGACCGGAGTCGATGCGGCGCCGCCGGAAGACAAGCCGAGCTCGATCGGCACGGCCTGCCCCGGAATAAGCAGCGCGGAAGCGAGCAGTCCCCAAATGACTTTTTGCGAAATATTCATGAGCGGTTCTCCTTTCATAGTTTACATAATAATTAATATGTCACTAGTTAAAATAATCTATTTTTTTATCCGCTATCAAGCTCCAACAAATCCCATTTATATACATCTATTAGCATGAACGCTTCACAGGCAGAGATCGTTGCTTGAGTTCCGAATTAAACTTGCGGCCGACTTCCGTCGCATCCCCGCACGCATTGCTTGTATAATAGAAGAAACAGCGGTAAACAGACTTTGATTCAGAGAACGGAGCGAATTGCACATGACGACCATACGTATTCCCGACGACGAAGCGTGCGAGAGCTATGCCGAGTATTTGGAAGCTTTCCTCATCTGGATGCAGGACGCGGGCTATACCGACTATACGCAAAAAAACTACCTCAGCGACGTCCGGCATTTTCTGATTGCGTTGAAGGAACGGGAGCTGGACACGGTAAAAAAAATCCATGTCATGTCGTTCCTGTCCAACGCGCGGCGCGAAGGAGCGGGAGACGCGACGCGCAACCGGAAACATGCCGCGGTGCAGTGCTTTTTCAAAGCGCTGATCGAGCTGGAGCTGCTCGATCAGAACCCGGCGTTCGGCATCAAAAAAGCGAAAACGGAAACGAACCGGGCTCCCGTCTATATGGACGAGCGGCAGATCGCGGAATTTCTCGAAGCGGTCGAAGGCAAATACCGCGGGCGCAATCTGGCGATTTTCCTGCTCATGGCTTATATGGGACTGCGGGTCGGCGAAGTGCATGCGCTGAACGTGTCCCATTACAACGCCGAGCGGCGGACGCTCCAGGTGTTCGGCAAAGGGCGCAAATGGCGGACGCTGCCCGTGCCCGAAGCGGTCGGCGGAATGCTGGAAGAAGCGATCGCGCAGCGCCTCTCGCCGTGGACGGAACGCGAGGAAGCCCTTTTTGTCTCGCAAAAAGGGCGCCGGATGTCGATCCGCGCGATCCAGCAGCTGGCCGCCGACACATTCGACCGTTTCCAGCAGGATCTGGAGCCGAACCAGCGTATCCCGTATTCCAGCCACAAGCTGCGCCATTCGTTCGCGACCATGCTGCTGCGCCGCGGCGCGGATCTGCGCACGGTGCAGGAGATGCTCGGCCATGCCTCGATCCAGACGACGACCGTGTATACGCACGTGACAAATCGCGAGAAGGAAGAAGCGATGAGCCGGCTCGATGTTAAGCTGCCGCCGAATCCGGGTAAAGGTTCGTAACAAGTACGAACTATAAGAGGAGGCTATTATTATGGGATTCAATCTTGGAGGACTCGGAGACATGCTGGGCAAACTGCAGGGAAGCGGAGGCCAGGGCGCGGGCGGTCTGGGCGGATTGTCGGAGATGCTGAACAAACTTCCGCTCGGCGAGCTGCTGCAGAAGCTTCCGCTCGACCAACTGCTGAACTCCGAATTTTTGCAGCAGCATACGCCGTTCAAATCCGCGGCCGAAATGCTGCAAAAATTCGGGATCGGCGGCACGAACGCCAACGATCTGCAAAACGTGCCTCCGCAGGAACTGGACGAAAAGGTCAATGCCAATACGAAGTTCGGCTCGATGCAGGAACTGCTGCAAAAAGGGCTGGAATTTATGCAGCAGCGCCAGGGCAAGTAACACGGGCGGCAGGTATTCGGAGCGCGTACGCCTGAAGAACGGGCGGCCGTACCTTCCGAACAGTCCGACCTTATGCAGCATAACGCGGTTGCGCCGAACATGGCGGGCCGCGTTTTTTTTGACGAAAAAAAAGGTGGGCCGCCTGGCCCGGAGTAAGCGTGATATTCGGCGAAAACAGCGCATTTTCCCGGCCGATTCCGATTGTTCATTTGCTCCGGGCATGCTATCGTAGGCAGACGGGCCGTTCGCCGCCGGATCGGGCAGCATCTTCCGGCAGGCGCGGCAGCCAATCCAGGCTGGCCGATTCCGCACAGGCGGGTCGGCAGCAAAAGGGGTCTAAACAGAAATGCGTTTCGATATCGAGTATTTATCTTTCTTCGTCATCCAGGTGGAAGGCCGCGAAGGCCAGGGAGCGCGAGGGTACAAACATTATCAGACCCTGGACGACTACGATTACGAAGACAGTCCGGTCAAAAAGTTTTTGGATAGCGAATTTTCCCGCATCGCCAAACGAAAAGTGGAGAAAAATCCGCTGACCGAGCAGGCGCCGACCAAAATCGGCACGTTTATTGTGGAGCCGGGCTACGAACTGGACAGCAATCCGAACTTCAACATGCTCAACCGGATGCGAACCGCGGACGGCAAAGAAGATTTCAAAAACGCCTGCGACGATCTGGTGCGCAATTATCTGGATACCGGTTCGGTACGGGGCGGCGCGCTGGTCCTCACCCGGGCCAAAATGACGACGCATTCCGACGATCCGTTCATTTTTGTCATGAAATGCGATTTCGAGAACAAGATCGCGCGTATCTCGGACGAGCAGAACCTGATCGACGAAGTCGAAATGGCGATCAGCACCAAAAGCATCAAGTCGATCATGTATCCGCATATGCCGGAAGCGGGCATGACCGAAGAATGGGAGCTGAAGATCCACCAGCCTTCGCATGCCCGCTACTTCGAAGACTTCCTGAAATTTGTCGTCTACGAGCAGTCCATGCCGGAGATCGTGAACGAACGCGTCATGGAATTCGTGCAGACTTACGTCGAAGAGAAATGGCCCGACGAGACGAGCGAAGAACGCCAGCGCGAGGAGCACGACCTGGAATTGTGGACCGCAAGCGACAAGCGGGACATTCAGGGCAAATGGGAACCGGAGCAGGTCATGGAGACGGTGGAACGGATTACCGAGTTCCAGCCGGACATCGAAGTGCGCTTCAAGCTTGGCAATACGCAGATCAAAGGCCTGCTGGCCGATTTCGGCTACGGCGTGCATATCACGCGCCTGAACGGCCGTTACGCGGTCATTCTGGAAGGGGAATCGTTTACGTTCGACAAAGGCCATTCGCCGATCGAACTGCTTCAGCCCGACGATTTCGAGGCGGTGGCCAAGCGTCTGCTCGAACGCAGGGACGAGCCCGGCGACGGTCTGCCTTACTAACATCCGGAGGAGGAGACGCCTTTGAGCACGCGCGGCAGCCGCGACCCGCTATCGGGAGTTCGCACCGAAATGTCGGGCGGAGGCGTACGCTTTTTGTCCGAACGGGAAAAATCGCATTACGCGGCGATTGCGCTCGAAGCGATCGCGCGCGTCCGGCCGGATATCGAGCCGGACGAACTGATGCCGGTCCGGGCGCTGGAGCTCGACAACGACGAGATGCTGCTGGAGTATGCCCGGCAGCGGGGCGGCATTCCTTTTTACCGCGGACCGCGCCTGTTTCTGCGGATCGCGGTCTCCGGCGAGTTCCGCGACCTGCAGACGGATTGGGCGCCCTGCCGGTTCGACGACCCGGACGCGGCCGCCGGTCCGCCGCCGGAGCCGATCGGGCCGCCCGAAGAAGCTTCGTGCCTGCGCGGCGCCTATTCGCTGGATGCTTCGGGTGTCCGGCCGTTCTATCTGTTCCCGCCGCGCGCCTACGACCGGACCGGGCAGCGGATCGGGCAGAGCGAACGGCTCGGCCCGTGGGAATGGATCGACCTGCGGGGATCGGCCCCGCCGAAGCGCAGTCCCGCGGCGCCGATCCGGCCGCCGCAGGCGTCGATTCCGCCCGCGGATTCGCGGCGGCCGGAACAGCCGCTGCCGCTTGAGCGCGACGAGATGCGGCGCGTGCGCGCGGCCGTGCTCGATTATTTGCTGCGCGGCGCCCGGCCGCGGGCGTACCGCTGGGCTTTTCTCGCGGGGCGGGAACGCTCGTCGTTCCGTCCGCTGGCCGGCGGATTCGTGCATGTCCGCCTGTATCGGCTCGTGAACGGGCTGCCCGTGCTCGGCGCCTGCCTCGACCTGTACGTCGAGCGACGGACCGGACGGTTATCCGCCGCTTCGGACGAACTGCATTTTCGCCGCGTCCGCAGCGAACGGTTCGCCGAAGTGTTCGCCAAGCCGCGGCTGTCCCCGGCCGAAGCGTGGAACAAGCTGCGGGGGCAGATTCGGGTTCTGCCGTATTACGCGCTCGGCGACGGCGGCACGGGCACCGGCACCGGCGACATCAAGCAGGCTTCGCTGATGTGGGTCGAAGAGAGCGAATTCGTGTGCGAAGCCGTGTCCGGCGAACTGCTGCGGGCCGAACCGGTTCGCTTGTAACGTCGAAAAACCCGATTCTCCATAAGGAGAATCGGGTTTTTCGGTCATGGATAGCGGACCTCGGCGTCCCGGCGGACGGGATTAAGAAGAGCCGGGCTTTTGATCGGTAGCAGACGTGCCGGCCCCTTTCCGAAAACGGTTTACAGATTGACCTTGGCAATTTCCGATTTGAGCTTGTTCGCCGAAGCGTTGAGCAGTTCCAGTTCCTTGTCGTTCATCGGGATTTCCAGATGCTCGCGCACGCCGGAAGCGTCGACGACGCACGGGAGGCCGAGGTAGACGTCGGAGATGCCGTGGTAGTTGTCCAGCAGCGTCGAGACGTTCAGCACGGAGCTTTCGTTTTGCAAAATCGCCGTCACGATCCGGTCAAGCGCCAGCGCGATCGCGTAGTACGTCGAGCCTTTGGCGTTGATGATCTCGTAGGCGGCATTCTTCGTGTTGTCGAAGATCTGGTCCTGATCACCGGTCGACAAGTTGAGATCCGCGCCGGCGACGTTCGCCATGCTCCAGACCGGAAGTTCCGAATCGCCGTGCTCGCCGATAATATGGGCGTGAATGCTGCGCGGGTCCAGGTTCTTCTGCTTGCCGATCAGGTAGCGGAAGCGCGCGCTGTCGAGCAGCGTGCCCGAACCGATGACGCGGTGAGCCGGCCAGCCGCTTTTCTTGTACGAGACGTACGAGAGAATATCGACCGGATTCGTCGCGACGAGAATGATGCCGTTATCGTTGTATTTGACGATATTGCCGATGATCTGGTCGAAGATGCCCGCGTTGCGGTTGAGCAGATCGATCCGGTTCTCGCCCGGACGCTGCGCCGCGCCGGCCGCGATGATGACGACGGCCGCGTCTTTGCAGTCGGAATAGTCGCCGGCCCAGACTTTGACGCCGCCGACGAACGGCAGCCCGTGATTCATGTCGAGCGCCTGCCCCAGGGCAAGCTCCTTGTTAACGTCGATCAGAACCAGCTCGGTCATCCGCTGCCTAAGCAGAAGCGTGTAGGCTGTCGTGGCTCCCACGTCGCCCGTGCCAATCACGACGACACGGCGGGAACGCGTGGATGAAGTTGTCATGTCCAATTCACTCCAATTCTTTAATTTAGTGAGATGAGAGGAAGCATAAAGAGATCCTCTTAACTTTTAACCAGTCTACACGGTAAAAAGCCACCTGTCACGAAATTGGCCCAAAACTCTTTTCGCGAACATTGTCGATTTTTGCTATAATTCAAAAGGGTTTGCCCAAATATCCGAAACGTTTTCGGTTGGAAAAGAGGTTGAATGATTATGCGCGGGTTCGCAATCCTGCTCGGATTCAGCCTGACCGGCGTCCTGCTGCACGAAGGACTGCATCTGCCGCTGCCGGGCAATGTCATCGGGCTGCTGCTGTTTTTGGCCGCGTTATTCGGCAGAGTCGTCAAGCTGGAATGGGTGGAACAATCGGCGCGCCTGCTGACGAGCCATCTGCTGCTGTTTTTTATCCCTTACGTGATCGGCGCCGCGGCGCTGTTTCCTTTGCTCGGCGCAAGCGCGTTCTCGATCGTGGTCGGCGTCGTCGGCAGCACGTTCGCCGTCCTGTGGGTAACGGGCATCGTCGCCCGCAAAGCGTCGCCCCAAGAAGAGGAGGCGGACCATGAATCATTTTCTGCATGATCCTCTCTTCGGCCTGACATTGACGATCGGCGCCTACGCGATTGCCCGGGGCGTGCATGCCCGGCTGCCGTGGCTGCACCCGATTCTGGGCAGCAGCGCGATCATCCTGGCCGTGCTGGCGCTGCTGCGGTTCCCGATCGCCGACTTCCAGGGCGAAGTCGATCTGTTGACCGCGCTGCTCGGTCCGGCCACGGTCGCGCTGGGCGTGCCGATCTACAAGCACCGGGCGCTGATCCGGCAGCGGATGGCCGCGGTGCTGCTGTCCGTGTTGGCGGGATCGGTGACCGGGATCGTCAGCGCCGGCCTGCTCGTGTACATCACGCATGGCTCGCGCGAGGTGCTGCTGAGCATTTTGCCGAAATCGGTCAGTTCGCCGATCGGCATTGAAATCTCGCGTGCGCTCGGGGGCACGCCGGAGCTGTCGGTCATGTTCAGCGTCGTGACGGGCGTGCTGGGCGGCGTGCTCGGTCCGGCTTTCCTGCGCCGGGCCGGGCTGCGCGATCCTGTCTATTTCGGGCTGGCGATGGGCAGCGCCGCGCACGGTTTCGGAACGGCGCGAAGCTTGCAGGAGTCGGAGACGGCGGGCAGCTTCGGCGCGCTGGCGATGGGGCTGTCCGGCATCGTCACTTCGCTGCTGTTCGTGCCGATCTATATCTGGCTCGGGCAGGGCTGAGCGCCGCGGAGACGCTCGGTATCTTTTATGCTATAATGACGAAGGAATTGCGCGGTTACAGGATTTACGGGCGCTTCAAGCGCCTTTACTTCGGAATCAAAGGGGGCGGCCGCGATGCGTATCGGAAGAAGGGTGCTGCTGCCCCTGCTTGCCATGCTGATCGTGCTGGCCGGATGCAGCGAAGACACCTCCAAGGAGGACGCGGTATCCCAACCGGCGGTACAGGATCAACCGACCGACGATGGCGGCGGAGGTCAGGAAATCACGCTTG
This sequence comes from Saccharibacillus brassicae, assembly GCF_006542275.1. Classification (NCBI taxonomy): domain Bacteria; kingdom Bacillati; phylum Bacillota; class Bacilli; order Caryophanales; family Paenibacillaceae; genus Saccharibacillus; species Saccharibacillus brassicae. The sequence goes on along the minus strand of NZ_CP041217.1, from coordinate 5,296,907 downwards.
TCGAACCCGAAGAGGGCGGCAGCGCGAACGAATATGAACAATACGTCGTCCAGACGCGCCTCACCGAGATGCATCTGTTCAACGGCAAGACGGGCATGGCCTGGGGCTTGACCCGCAGCGCCCTGCGCGTCTATCTGACCGGCAACAACGGCAAGAACTGGGTGCCGCTGTCGCCGTCGGAACAGATCGCGTTCTCGACGGTGCCCGAATACGGCAAGGAAGTGTTTTTCACCGACACGGCGCACGGCTGGATCGTACGCAGCTCGGGACTGTCCGAAGAGACGCTGGTGCTGCGTACGGCGGATCGCGGAGAGAACTGGGCGCTGTCCACGCTCGGGCGAACGGACGAGCTGCCGGCCGCGTTTTCTTTTACCGATAACGAAAAAGGCTGGCTGATGACGACCAAGACGTCCGACGCCGCAGGAAGAGAAGACAAGACGCTGTACCGCACGCTGGACGGGGGAGAGAGCTGGACGCCGGTCATGCGCACGGCGAGCGGCTCGCAGCCGGGCGGATCGTCCAATCCGCTGCCGGAAATCGGCTATCTGTCGGGCATGCGCTTCGAGTCCGACGGCAGCGGCTACGCGACCCTGCTCGAACTCGGGAAGCCTTCGGTCTACCGGACGACGGACGGGGGGCGCAACTGGGTCAAATCGTCTTCCTTCTTCGCCGGCGAGAAGACGATCGGCGAATGCGATGCCTACCTGAACGGCAAGCCGCAGGCTTACAAGAACGGTTCGGGTTCGTGGGTACCGATCGGCTGCAAGCAGCGCGACACGGTGCAGTACAGCGGAGCCTTCACCCAGAACGGAGGCACGGGCTGGAAGCCTGTTCCGTTCGACGTGCCGGCGCAGGAAGCGCTCAATTTCCAGATCGCGCCGATCTTTCTCGACCGGATGAACGGATGGATGGTGCGCGGACCGCTCGTGTACCGCACGACAAACGGCGGCAAGAACTGGAAGGCGCTGCCGCAGAGCAAGAAGCTTCGGGAGAACATGGACAAGTACCCGGAGATTTTCCAGGTGGAGTTCGTGACGGACAAGGTAGGCTGGATCCTGATCGGCAAAACCAAACTTCGCCGTTCGCTGCTTATGCAGACGCTGGACGGTGGCGTGACGTGGAACGTGATCTGACCGGCACCCGGCAGGAACATCGACAAGACGCTCTCGAACAAGAGGGCGTTTTTCATTTTCTTTTATTTATGTGAAATAAATCACATACGTACGTCGGAAAATGTGTTATTTTTTAAATATAAAGAATGTACACAAACAAAAACCAACGAGGAGTGATCCACATGACCACCGCAACCCAACAAATGACCCGCAACTATTTGACGCTCTGCTACAACTGCCAGGACGCCCACCTCTGCGATACCGAAGAACAATGCCTGGCCTGCTGGACGGAACAAGGTCTGCTGAACGAACAAGAAACGGAACCGGCCGAGACCCACGCGCTGCTGAACCTGTACTACGCTTAACTTCGAACGCTCCAACACCTGCAAAACGCAGCGAAGCGCGGTGTATTAAGTGAATGTATTCACAATTAAAAAGAGTACGGTCTTCCGGATCAAAAGTCTTTCGCCCCTATCCCGCGGAGGACTTTTTGCCGTGTGCGGACGGAAGCTCCCTGCCTTGCGGCGTTTGCGCCGGCCGGCCGTTTGGTTAATAATACGGTGAAAAGAAAAGGAGCTGACAGCGACATGGACTTTGAATCGATGACGGTGATCGTAACCGGCGCCGCCCAAGGAATCGGACGCGCCGTTGCCAAGAGTTACGCGGAAAAAGGAGCACGGGTCGTGCTTGCCGATACGCAGGAACCCGAAGGAGCGGCCGCAGCCGCCGAGATCCGTAGCGAAGGCGGAGAAGCGATCTTCGTGCCGTGCGACGTCTCGCAGGAAGCGGACATTACGCATCTGATGCGCGAGACGATCGAAGCGTTCGGGCAGATCGATATTCTGATCAACAACGCCGGATTCGGCATCTGGAAATCGCCGTACGAACTGACGGTCAAAGAATGGGACGACGTGCTGAATACGAACGTACGCGGAACGTTTCTCGCGACGCGGGAAGCGGCGCTGCATATGCGCAAGCACGGCAAAGGGTCCGTCGTCAATCTGTGCTCGACACGTGCCCATATGTCCGAACCGAACTTCGAAGCGTATGCCGCTTCCAAAGGCGCGATTCTGGCGCTCACGCATTCGCTCGCGATTTCGCTCGGCGACGACGGCATCCGGGTCAACTGCGTGAGTCCCGGCTGGATCGAGACCAAAGAATATGATCAACTGCGCGAAGAAGACCACAAGCAGCACCCGGCCGGCCGCGTAGGCACGCCGGATGACGTAGCCCGCGCCTGCCTGTATCTGACGCATCCGAACAACACATTCCTGACAGGAACCGAACTGGTGCTGGACGGCGGCATGACACGAAAAATGATTTACGCGGAATAGAAGACGATTATTGTCGAAAAGAAGCGGACAGCGTATCATGCGCTGTCCGCTTTTTTGACATCAAGCAAGCTTTGGTCGATTTTTTGTCATGCAAGATGTAAAAATAAGGTTTGAAGGGTCCATATCCGGGTAATAGGAAGAATACGGAGCATCTGACTACACTCTAATCGCAATTTTGCCTTCTCCCAAGTTGCATGTACGGACGGTCGGACGTGAACGCGGCTTTATCTACTTCGCGGACATCCGCGCAAAACACGAGGAGGAATTGAGATGGAATACTTATATTCGCCGGTGACCTACCGGATTAGCAGCGGCATGACAGGCAGAAGCGGAGCGGGATTCCGGAACCCCGTGGCGAGATCGGGCGCACCGATGATTGACGCCTCCATTCCGCAGACCAATTACGATCAACCGAATGTGATGGCCACGCTGCAGAACAATCTGGGCCGCACAGGCACTTTCTACATCGTACCGGGCACAAATGCCGGAGCGGGAGTGACTTCGACTTCGATTCAAGGGCGGCTCGAAGCGGCAGGCAGCGACCACATCGTCCTGAGCGCGGACTTCGGCCAACGCATGGTCGTCACGCTCAGCAGCATCGATTATGTCGTCTTCAGCGACACGACGGGCTATTTCTATTCCGGCAACGAAGCTTTCTTTGCAGGCCAATAATCCGACAGAGGACGAAGCATTCGTCCTTGTTCCGGAGAAATCGGGGTTTCCTTCCATGAATGCCAACAGGTAAAAGACCTTTTCTGACGCATAGGCGTACGGAAAAGGTCTTTTTGACGTTTCGATTTTAGAAGTTTCGACTTTTAGAAGTTCCAACGTTTTTCGAGAGTTCGACTTGGAGGTTAGAGATCGATGACGTAAGTCGTCACCGAGCCGGGAATCGCTTCGGCGACAAATCCGTCCCCGTCTCCGTGGAGAGGGTCCAGCTGCGCCAGATTCTCGTCCGCCGTCGTCCGGTAGGCGCGGACGACGATCGGCGAAGCGGAAGCCGCGAAGTCCCGGCCTTCGATCCGGTACCGGTAATGCACCGATTCCGTGTCGCTGTCGTTCAGCGTGACAAGGACCAGGCGCCGCCGGGAAGGATCGAACGCCGCGACCGAACCGGCGCCGCCGCTGCGCAGGATCACGCTGCCCGGACGAATAAACCGGCTGTAATTGCCGAGCGCGTAATACTGCTTGTACAGGGCGTAATCTTCCGATTCGTTGTGCTCGAACGGAGCAAAGATCAGACCCCACGTGCTGACGTCGCTCTCGACGGCCTGCCAGTAGACCCACGCTTCGGCCCGCATGTCGTTCAAGTCGCGCGCGATGCCGCGCGCAAGCGGCATTACGCCGTCCATCGACTGCGGATCGACGGTCGGATGCTGCCCGTTCTCGTAGCCGACTTCCGACATCCACAGCCTTTTGCCGTCGGCGGACACCGCGTCCCTGAGCGGAAGGGGATCGTGTTCGGGATCGGGGTACGTGTGCGTATTGACCTGCGCCACATACTCTTTGACCTCAGGCGCGAAATCCTGCCACGTCTCCAGCGCCATCCGCACGAGCGATTCGTCGGAAGCGCTGATCGCCGTCTCCGTCAAGCCTTTCGCCGCAAGCGCGGCATGTACGGCCCGGATGACCGTCTGCTGCTGCTCCGGACCGATATGGGCGCCTTCCTGCCGGGCGATCCGATACTTCCACCAATCGGCGACCGGTTCGTTAAAAGGCGCCAGCGTGCGGAAAACAACGCCCCATTCGTCGCGGAAATGCTTGACCGTCTCCGTCAGATAATCGGCGAATTCCGTTTCGCTTCCGACGCGCAAATTGCCGGTTCCGTCGAGGCCGCCCGTCGTGCACCCGTCCGCGCCGTCTTCGGCATGCGGATCGTAGGAACAGGTCATCCACCAGGGCGGGCTGTTGGAAAAAGCTTCGAAAATCGGCTGCTCCGCGATCTCCCGGATCTGCTGCGCTACGGAGCGCTGGCGGGCGTCGCGCGACCAGTCCCACGACCGGTCTTCGTTTTGATACGACAAAATCGCTTTGCCGTAATGCAGGTACGGATCGTGCTCGTCCTTCGTGCCGCCGATGTTGTAGCGCGCGATGTTGAGGCCCAGCCCTTTTTCCGCGTCGTACAGCTTCTCCACGATTTCCGTGCGGCGCTCTGTACTCCAGCCGCCGACGACGTTGGCCCACCAGGCGAGGGACGTCCCCCAACCTTCGAAAGTCTGCTGCTCCGCGGACAGGTCGACCGTGATCGGAATGATTTCCTTTTCCACCCGAATCCCTCCTTCAAGCGTCTCGTTCAGCCTTAGTATACCTTCAAGTAAGCGGATACAAAACGAAAATTTTCGGACAGTGTGCAGGATTATGCGCCCGGCCCCCGAATCGAACAGAAAGCCAAATAAGGAAGTCTTCATGAAAAAAACGGAAAGGTCGTGAACCCCATGAACCTGCACGAAATCGCGCAAATCGCACCTTCGCCGCGGCAGTTGAACTGGCAGCGGCTCGAATTTTACGGATTCATCCATTTCGGCATGAACACGATGACCGGGCGGGAATGGGGAGAAGGGCATGAAGATCCGGCGCTGTTCGATCCCGATCGGCTGAACGCGGACGAATGGGCGGCGCTGCTCCAAGCTTCCGGCATGCGCGCGGTCATTCTGACCTGCAAGCATCACGACGGATTCTGCCTGTGGCCGAGCCGCCATTCGGCGCATACGGTAGCGAACGCGCCGTGGAAGGGCGGCCGGGGCGATCTCGTGCGCGAAGTCTCGGACGCCTGCCGGCGCCGCGGCTTGAAGTTCGGCGTCTACCTGTCGCCGTGGGACCGCACGGAGAGCCGCTACGGGGAAGGCGCGCCGTACGACGACTTCTACGTGAACCAGCTTGAAGAACTGCTGACCGGCTACGGCGAGGTCGCCTGCGTCTGGCTCGACGGAGCGAACGGCGAAGGACCGAGCGGCAGGCGTCAGCAGTACGATTGGGACCGCTACTACGACACGGTGCGGCGGCTTCAGCCGGACTGCGTCATCAGCGTCTGCGGGCCGGATATCCGCTGGGTCGGCAACGAAGCGGGCGAGACGCGCGCCGAAGAATGGAGCGTCGTGCCGGCCCCGCTGCGGGACGCCGAGAAGACGGCGGAGAAGTCGCAGCAGGCCGACGACGGCGCTTTCTCGCGATCTTTCGAGTCGATGGAAGCGGATCTGGGCAGCCGGCAGGCGATCGCCGCGTACGACGGAGACTGGGTCTGGTATCCGGCGGAAGTCAATACGTCGATCCGCCCGGGCTGGTTCTATCATGCGGAGGAAGACGACCGGGTGCGCGGCGCCGACGAACTGTTCCGGATTTACGTGAACGCGGTGGGCGGCAACGCGACGTTCCTGCTGAACGTCCCGCCGAATGCGCGGGGCGAGATCGCAGCGCCGGACCGGGCTGCGCTGCTTGGGCTGGGAGAGCGGATTGCCCGGCTCCAAGACGACTCGCTCATGCGCGGCGCCGCGTTTGCCGTCTCCGGCCGCGCCGGCGCGGAAGACGGGCTGCCGGCGGCGGTGGCGGATCTGTCGCCGTTATCCGCCGGTGCGGCCGTAGATGCGTCCGCCCGCGCAGCCGGCAGCGGGATTTTCCCATGGAAGCCGGCCGCCGGGGAGGCAGAGCCGTGGGTCGAATGGTCGCTGCCGCACGCGAAGTCGATCGACGCGGTATCGCTCGGCGAACATCTGCCGGCCGGGCAGCGGATCGAACAGTTCGAGATCCGGGCGTGGACGGAGACCGAACCGGATCTCGCGGAAGGGGCGGCACGCGACGAAGAGCGACCTGCGGGAACCTGGGTGACGGTCGCGCAGGGAAGCGTCGTCGGCTATCGCCGCATCGTCCGGTTCGCTCCGGTGCTTACCGCGAAGCTTCGCGTCGTCTTCACCGGCTATCGGGAATTCCCCACGCTGTCGCACGTTCAAGCGCACTCGCTTGAGGCAAACGAATGACGGTGGAAATAACGGCGATTCGATAACTTAAAAAGCCGGACTGGTGCAACGCGTGAACAAAATGCTACTATATAAGAACGGAAATTGTTAAGCGAGGCATACATGCACGGGGAGGAACTACGATGACCAAGCTCCAAGACCTGCTTCGGACCGACCCCGACGAGGAGCCTTTCGAACTTTCGCAGCGGTTGTTGACCCGGCTTCAGGGCTTTGTGCCCGAACCGGAAGGACGCGAGCTGATCGAAGCTTCTTTTGAATGGGTGGACGATTTCGAGCTTGAGGAAGAAGCCCAAAAACGCGTGGACGAACAGATCAACGAAGCCTGGTCGATGTTCGTTCTGCTAACCGCCGAGGAACGCGTCTGGTTCTACGATAAGATGCTGGCCGTATTGGAAAAAGAAACGTTCTGCGAGCCCGAATCGGCGCGCAAAACGGCCAAACTGGCCGAATTGTTTGCGCTGCGCAAAGCTTCGCTGGAAAGTTCGTACGCGCTGCGGGGCGAACTGCGCCTCAACCACGGACGCGTGCTGTCTTTGCTTGGCCGGTGGGTCGGGCAGGCGGCGGCGCTTGCGCCCGACGCTCCTGTTCGTCAGGGGCTTTCGCGCGCCGCAGCAGCGGTGTTCGAAATTTATTTTAACCATCCGCATTACATGGACGACGACGATCTGCGCAGCGAAGCGGCCGGGCTGCTGCCGGAGCTGATCCGCGCTTTTTATCCGGCCTGCAGTCCCTTGCATGTCTACCTGCTCGGCTATCATGACCGTTACATGGTCGAACTTGCCGAACTGATCGACTTTTACATGAAGCTGGAACTTCCCAAAGAACGCAAAGGCAAAGCGTATCTCGGCCTGGCAAAAGCGTTCATGGGAGAAGGCGCGCCGGCTCTGGAACGGGGCATCGGGCCGGTGCTCGACATTCTCGCGCAGCGCATGCCGGCGTGGACGGACGCGCAGTTCGACGAGTTTATCGACACGTTCGTCTATTATCCGCTGCTTCGGCAGCCGCTGCTCCAGATTGCGCGTTCGCCGGATCGCCGTCTGGTGCTGGACCTTGTCGCCGGGCAGAACCGGCAGACCGACCTCGAACGCCAAGCGGCGCAGACGCTTCGGGAAGCCAACCGGGTCGTGGCCCGCATCGCGGCCGATACGATGCCAAGCGGCGAAGGCGGGGTACAGTTCCGCGATTTCAACTTCAAGCTGTCGGTGATCGAAGAATTGATGTACAAGCAGCAGGTGCTGCAGCCCCGCTTCGATATCGGCGTATTCGTGCAGGAATACGCGCTGCGCGAAATTTCGATTGCGGCGGAAGGCGACCGCCCGATTCCCGAAATCCGGGAATATTTCGAACGGCTCGTTCTGACGGAGCAGGATCTCGCCCACGTGACCAAGTTGGTCGTTGCCGGCGGGCAGCAGGTGCACCACCAGATCGTGCCGTTCGGCAGCGGGGAAGACGGATATTTCGACGTGCATTCGCTCGAAGATCTGTGCCATCTGCCCAATCTGCGCGTGTTGCAGGCAATCGGCCTGCTCAAGGCCGATCCGTCGCCGGCGATCGAACGCGGGCTCATTTTGATACAGGAATAGAATATCGGCCGACTGGGACCGATGTTGAAGGAGAGGACGTGCGGATTCATGAACAACGAAGAGAACCCTAAGCAGGACCGCCATCCGGGCGAAGACCGGGAACACGGCCAAGGCGACGGCCAAGAACGCAATCCGGATTCCGATCGCGCCAGCGGAGAGGGAGAAGAGGCGACGAAGGCGGCGGCGTCGAATCCTTTTAACGAAGAAGCGTGGAATCGGGAGACTTACGAAGCGTGGGTGCAGCGGTTCGGAACGCCCGAAGAAGCCGCCGGGCGGATTGCCCGGCAGCCGCTCAAGTCGCTGTCGGTGCTGGGCGAGACGATCGGCGATCCGGCAGGCCTGCGGATCATGAACCTGATGGGCTCGAACGGCAGCAAAGCGGTCGCGCTCGCGCTGCTCGGCGCTTCCGTCACCGTGGCCGACTTCTCGCCGGGCAACCGCCGGTACGCGCTCGAACTGGCAGCGTCCGCCGGAGTGCCGCTTGCGTATCTCGTCTCCGACGTGCTGAAGCTCGACACGACGGATTTGGCCGGCACGTTCGACGTCGTGGTCGCGGAGATGGGCATTTTGCATTACTTCACCGACCTTGCGCCGTTCATGAACCTTGCCCATACGCTGCTCGCGCCGGGCGGACGCTTCGTGCTGCGCGATTTCCACCCGGTCTCGACCAAGCTGATCTCGTCCCGGGGCACGACGGCAAAGATTCGCAAGCACAAAGTGGACGGCGATTATTTCGACTCGACGCTGGAAGAACAGGATGCTTCTTTTGCCAAATATGCGGAAGGCGAGACCGCCAAAGTGCGGCTGCGCAAATGGAATCTGGGCGAAATCGTCACGGCGGCCGCGCAGAGCGGACTGATCGTGTCGAGCCTGACCGAAGAACCGAATCTGTCGGGAGACAGCTTCGACAAAGGCATTCCCAAAACATTTACCTTAATTTCGCATAAATATTCAGACAAACTGTCGTAAAAGCGTGCAGGAAGGCGCCGCGAACGACACAGGTGAGAATGAGGCGAGCAGATCGGCCCTAAACCGCTTTTAAGGCGGTTTTTTGGCTTTTTTAAGCGTTGATTCCTATTTTGCTGCGGATAACTTGCACTTATAATGATAGTTATAGCTAAAAAAGAAACGGAGTGAACGAAATTGGGGAGTTGCTAGCTCGGGCCTTGGGACCGCAAGGCAAACAGTCGTCGAGGACGGTTATTCAACATCATATAGGAAAACGAAGGAGGTGGACCCGTTTTCTCGCAGCATGACGCTCGTCTGAGCGGCGCGGAGAACGGGATGTATATTGACTAGTGACCCCTTGCCCGGTTGGTTAAGTATTTTGATGGTCGTGCTGCTTGTCGGGTTGAACGGATTTTTCGTGGCGGCGGAATTCGCGATGGTCCGGATCCGGGAGAGCCGGATCGCCACGCTGGCGGACGCCGGAAGCAAACGTGCCGGATTCGCCAAAAGCATGGTCAACAATCTGGACGCTTACTTGTCCGCGTGCCAGCTCGGCATTACGCTCGCTTCGCTCGGACTCGGCTGGATCGGGGAACCGGCGGTCGCATCGTTTTTGCGCCCGCTGTTCCACGCTCTGGGCTGGACCAACGAAGTGGCGATTCACGGCACGGCCGTAGCGATCGCGTTCGTGCTTATCACGGTGCTGCATATCGTGATCGGGGAATTGGCCCCGAAATCGATGGCGATCCGCAAGCCGGAATCGGTAGCGATGATCGCGGCCGCTCCGATGGTGCTGTTCTACAAAACGATGTTTCCGTTTATCTGGGTATTGAACGGGATGGCGAACGCGCTGCTGCGCGTGCTGAAGATCGAACCGGCGTCGGAGCTCGACTCGGCGCATACCGAAGAAGAAATCCGGATTCTGGTCAAAGAAAGCAACAAGAACGGGCTGATCGACAATACGGAGATGGCGCTCGTCGACAACATTTTCGAGTTTGCCGACACGACGGCGCGGGAAGTCATGATTCCGCGGACCGAGATGATCTGTCTGTACACGAATGTGTCGCGCGAAGAAAACCTGGAGACGGCTTACGACGGCATGCGGACGCGGTATCCGGTCTGCGAGCAGGATAAAGACCATATTATCGGCTTTATCCATATCAAAGACCTGATGCGTTCGCCGGAAGCCGATTACGACAGCCTGATCCGTCCGATCATCGCGGTGCCGGAATCGATCCGCATCAGCGAGCTGATGAAGTTGATGCAGCGCAGCCGCACGCAGATCGCGATGCTCGTCGACGAATACGGCGGTACCGCCGGTCTGGTCACGCTCGAAGACATCATGGAAGAGATCGTCGGCGAAATTCAGGACGAATTCGACGAAGAAGAACGTCCGGAGACGGAACAAGCCGGCGAGTTCAGTTATTCGATCGACGGCATGATGCTGATCGAAGACGTGAATAACCAGTTCGGCTTCGAACTGAACTTCGACGATTACGACACGATCGGCGGCTGGCTGTACGCGAGAATCGACGAACTGCCGCCGCAAAAAGGCCAGTCGGTCGATCATGAAGGCTGCACGTTTATCGTCGACGAGACGGAGCAGAAGCGGATCTCGCGCGTGCGAATCCTGAAGCCGCTGCCCGAAGCCGACCGGATGCCGGAGCGCGAAGACTGCGCCGAAGACGCGCCGGTCGACGGGGCACCGGACGCGCCGAACGAAGCGCGGGAACCGGAAGACAACTTCGAAACGGAACCCGTGGCGGCCCTTGCGGCCAAACGGATCGAAGCGGGAGCCTGAACCCGAAACGCATGAACCTGATTCTCTATACTTTGGATTCAAGTCCGCCGGCCGCAAGCCCGGCGGGCTTTTTTGTCGATATGGGGAACTTTCCGCGTCCGTCTGCGTATCGAAGCCTACGGAGAACGCCGGGTCCGAGCGGGAAGGACGTTCATTGACTTGGCCGAAAAATACCGATACGCTGGGACGTATGGAGGGATCGATGATGGAGCTGAACGAAGAACACGAAGCACAAGAAGGAAGAAAGGAAGACCGGTTCAGGCGCCTGCATCCGGACTGGATCGCGGCTTCGCGGCTCGGCAGCGCTTATTTCTACGCGATTCCGCTGCTGATCGCGCTCGCGCTGACCGTGCTTGGCGCCGTTTTCGACTGGACGTGGCTGCCGCTGTGGATCGGGGGGCTTGTGACGCTCGGCTTTGCGCTCCTGTTCGCGTTCGCGGTATTCCGGGTGCCGGTCATTTTATATCGGCGATTCGGTTTTGCCGTGTTTGAGGAAGAGATCGAAATCCGCAAAGGGCTGTTCATCATCACCGAGACGCTGATTCCGATGACCAAAGTGCAGCATGTGGAATTGGAACACGGTCCGATTTTGCGCAAATACGGACTGGCCGAACTGAAGATCGTCACCGCGGCGACGACGCATTCGATCGCGGGCCTCAAAGCGGAAGAAGCCGAGCAGCTCAAAAGTTCGATCGGCGAATTGGCGCGGAGGACCGAAGAATGAGCGGGCCGAAGCGGATGTCGCCGCTGTACGTCGTATTCGCCATGCTGAAGGTGCTGCGCGGCCTTGTGCCGTTCGTCGTCATCTTCGGCGTCCAGGTCGTCGCGAGAGGCGAAATCACGCCGGCGGTGTACTGGATCGCCGGCGGCGGCCTGCTGCTGCTTCTGCTGTCGGGCGTGCTGGAGATCTTCGGCTGGAAGCGATTCACGTACGAAGAAGAAAGCGACCGGATCACGATCCGCAAAGGGCTGATCCAGCGCAGCGAGAAGATCATCTACTACTCGCGCATTCACTCCGTCAGCCAGGAGCAGCCGCTGATCCAGCGCTTGCTCGGCGTCGTGCAGCTGAAGATCGAGACGCCCGGCGGAAGCGAAGGCGACGCCGTGCTGCCGGTGCTGCCGCGGCGCGAGGCCGAGCGCCTGCAGCGCGCGCTGAATGAGCGCGCCGCCGCCGATCCGGCGGCAGGCGATCCGGCCGATACGCCGGATCAAGACGTCCGCCTCGAAGCAGGCGGACCGGGTGCGGCCGGCGCGGAAGGCTTCGCCCCGCCGGACGCACAAGCGCCGGAAGCCGGCCCGGCCGAAGGCGGGCTTCCGGCGCCGGAGCGGCCGGCCGCCGCTGCCGGGCGGCCAAGAACGGCCGAGCCGGTGCTGCTCTACCGGCTCGGCCCGGGCCGCCTGTTCCTGGCGGCGCTGACCGAATTGAATCTCGGTCTGGCTGTCGCTTTCGTGGCGGGCATCGCCTCGTTCGCCGACGATCTGCTGCCGGACGCCTGGATGAACACGCTTGTCACGAACGCCCAGGCGTATCTGACCGGCATCCGGGCGATTCTGATCATCGCGGCCGCCTCGCTGCTGTTCGCATGGATGCTGTCGCTCGTGCTGTTCATCGTCAAGTTCGCGGGCTTCTCGCTCTACCGCGACGGCGAACGGCTGTCGATCCGCTACGGACTGCTCGAACGCAAGCAGTTTCTGTTCGATCCGGCCCGGGTACAGGCCGTCACGGTGAGAGAAGGCTGGCTGCGCCAACTGCTCGGCTACGCGCACGTCGAGGTCAACGTCGTGTCTTCATCGTCGGAAAAAGAAACCCCGGCGCTGCATCCGTTTATTCCGCGGTCGCAGATCGCGAACCTGCTGGAGCGCACCGTGCCGCAGTTCGCTTTCGCCGGAGCGGAACTCCGGCCGCCCAAGCGCGCCCTGTGGGGCTATATCCGCACCGGCCTGATCCTGACGGCAATTGCGGCGGCCGCCCTGATCTATTTCTTCCCGCACGCCGGAAGATGGGCGCTGCTGCTTATTCCGATCGCGCTGGGGCTCGATTATTGGAGCTTCCGTTCAAGCGGGGCGGCTCTGGACGGACAGCGGCTGACGATCGTCAACCGCGGCATCGCCAAGCAGACGCACTGCACCCTGAAACGGCATATCGTCGCTTTTCACATCAGCGGCAGCCGATGGCAGCGCGGCGGGGAGATGCTGAACGTCAAAGCCCATCTGCTCGGCGGGTCCGGCGGGTCTTCAATCGGCGTAGCCCGGTTGAAGCAGGCTGACGCGCAGCGCCTGTATGAATGGTACAGCAGGAAGCGCAGCGAACCTCTTTTATGAGCGTTTTTCAAATAAAATCATAAAAAATGGAGAAAACAGGAACCTTTTCGGTTCCTGTTTCGTTATATAGCTATACTGCACATGTACATATGAAAAGGAGAATGAAAATGAACAGATACGGACCCCGTTCGTTTTTCCAATTCTTTGCTAGGCCTGCCGCGCTTTTGATCGTCGCTTCCCTGGTCGTACCGGGTACCGGACAAGCGACCGAAACGGAGGAGGCGCAGGAGCTGTCGCCGCCTCAAATCCAGCTGCCGATCGGACTGCCGCAGATGCCGGGCGCGTTGACGCCGCCGCCGCCCCTGTCGCCGGCGCTGGATGCCCTACAGGAAATGACCAACAACAAATATTTGAAAAACGGAACGAGCAGTATTCGGGCCGAAGGCCGGTCGTCGCTGCGTCTGTCCGCGGCGACGGTATGTTCGTCCGCCGCTTCCCGCTCCGGCGTCGCCTTGTCGCTCCAGCGATGGGACGGCAGCGCCTGGGTATTAGAAAACACGGCGACGGCGATCAGCGAATCTTCGGGTTCGAGCATGCTCAATTTTTCCAAGCAGGTGCAAAAAGGGTATTATTACCGGGTCCGCTCGGACCATTGGGCTTCGGGCGGAGGGCTGCGCGAGACGAGCACGCTGTTCAGCAACACGCTGCTGTTCGCGAACTGAACCGGCCGACTTGTGGCTTGAGGCGCAAACGCAAACCGCTCCCCGTGAAGGGGAGCGGTTTGCGTAGGTCCGGCGTGCCCGGATCGGACGGTGACGGATCGAAGCTTCTACCGAAGATCAGGAACGGCCGTCGACGATATGTCCGGCAATATCCAATAATTCTTCACGGCTTAACAAACCGTAGATGAAAAAGTCCAGTTCGCCGCGAATAAGGTGCACGATATCTTCTCCGGTCTGATCGGCATACTGCGCCGTAAGGCCGTTGGCGAGCCGCACTTCGGTTACCTGGTCGGTACCGAAACTGTACGTGCCGTCCGGCCCGATCATCCGGCTGACGTAAATCGTCACGTTGCGTTCGGAGCCGGATTCGTAGAACAGCGTGAAACTATCGGGAGCCGAACCGTCGTCCGGCACGGCGAGCGTCACTTTTTCGAGCTGCAAATCTTGCGGAATCTTGGGAAACTCCGGCATCGGAAACGCAAGCCTGCGCGTCGCGTCCGCAAGGCTCATCTCCACGTTGTCGTAACGAACGACTTTTTCGTTCGGCTCCGCGTCGATTTGCGTGCTGGAGGAAGTCGGCTGTTCGACGCCCTCGGGAGGAGGATCGGTCAGCGCGCCTTCCGTATCGACCGGCGTATGGTCGCCCCGGACCACGACGGCTTCGCCGGTGCTCCAGGTCTGCAATTTCTGATACAGCGGCGTCAGCGCGCCGGTCCGTACGGGCTCCGAGAACGCGAACGACCCGAGCAGGATCAACCCTGCCGCCGCGCCGGTCAAACGGAGCGTGCGTTTGCGCTGCCGTCTGCCGTCGTGCTGCTGCCGCGCTTTCTGTACTCGCTGCCAAGCGGCCCGGCGGGATTCCGGGTCGACGGGGGAGGCGGATTGGACCGCCCGGTCGAAGGCCTCGTCGAACAGCTCGTCAAATTTTTCGTCTTTCATCGCTGCCCTCCCATTCCTTGCGCAGCACCTTGCGCATATTTTCTCTCGCCCTGAACAGCCTCTGCCTGATAATGTCCTCGCTGGTGCCCAGCGAATCGGCGATTTCCTTGTACGACATGCCGTATTTCCAGCGATAGAGGATGATCGCCCGGTATTCGGGCTTCATGCTTTTGAGATGCTGCAGGATCGCTTCTTCCATCATTTGCACTTCGACCGTCTTCTCCGGCGAAGAACCGATATCCTGCCTGGCCTCTATATGATTAAGAACGCTGTCGGCCTCCACATGGTTACGGTGCCTTTTGTTTTTTCTCAAATCGTTGATCGCGCTGTTGCGCGTGACGACTTTGAGCCAGGCGAAGAACTTCGATTCGTTCTCGAATTCGGGCCGTCTGCCGATCAGCTTCAGGAACGCTTCCTGAATGACGTCTTCGGCGGCGGCATGATCGCGAACGATATAGAAGACCGCTCCGTACGCCAAGTCGTAATATTCGTTGTAGATAAGCTCCTGCATGTCTCCGTCCAATTCGTCGAAGTCATGGGTGAGGAGCATCTGAAGATGTTGAGCCATATATGCTCCTTCCTCGGTTCCTGTAAGGTCCGTCCGAGCCGGCAGCGTTGCCCGATTCGACTTCCGCAGCGGAAGAAAATAGTTATCATTCTACATATTCTACACGAAATTAGGAAGAAGGTGGGCTTTTTTTATTACATACCTGCTTATATTACGTTATATACTTACTTTTTTCGCAGTTTCATGCAGTTAACGCATATAAAAAAACCCGGGCGCCTAAGCGTCCGGGTCTGAAGTTTCGGCGGATTTTACGGGAAAATGGGGGAGTTATTCGTCGCTGCTGCGCTTGCCGGAATCCGCTGCGGCCTGCTCGGCTGCCCGGGCAAGTTCGGCTTCGTCTTCGACCGATTCGTCGATCTCCGCGACGCGTTCGCCTTCGCCGGCTTCCACGTAGCGGCGTTCCGCACGCGTCATCTCGACGCTTCGGTTGCCTTCGGCCATATCGTTGCCGGTGAAGTTCTCGTAAGGCTCGACCGTGCCTTCTTCGACGTTGTTCTCGCTGGACAACTCGTCGTAGCTCTCCACGTCGCGCTTGGTGGACATGGCGGGGGAGTCGGCGTTGCCGTAGCTTTCGACCGCCTGCCAGGCGTTCGCGTCGTCGAACTTGCCCGCATGCTGCTGGCGATTCTCGCCCGCGCCGGCAGGAGGCGGGGTCATGACGTCTTCTTCCACGGGACGGTAATCGGACACCGGACCGTCTTCGGGCGTCGTATCGACGTTATACGCCGTATAAGGGACCGCTTCGAGCCGCTCAAACGGGATTTCTTTGCCGGTCGTGACGTCGATGCCGTACGTGCCGTCTTCGATCCGCTTCAGCGCGGCATTCACTTCATCAAGCCGGTCGGACAGATCGGAGTCGATCGCCATGTCCCGGCCGCGCTCGAATTCTTCCGTGCCGAGATCGCCCGGGTGGTTGTCGACGGCCGTCAGTTCGCCGGTCGATACGCGGAGCGAAGTCTCGAAGCCTTCCGTCGTGTTCTCGGAGTTGTCGAAATGCTGCTCCAGCTCGCTTTTGCGCTCGTGCAGGAGCTGCTTGAGTTGATCTATTTGGGAATCGTTTAAATGTTTCATCTTTTTTTCCTCCATTCGGGTTGGCACGTTTGAACAGGCTGTTTGCCCCGTGTGCTTCTGTTCTTTTTATACCCGCCCGGCAGGCAAACCAATCTTGCGCCGTTGTTCGTCGGAAAGGCGGAAGATCGTTCTGCGGCTTGGACCGGCGTTCTTGATCAACCTGCTTAATCGTAATCCGCACTAAAAAGCCCCGGGTGTTAATGGCCGCTTCTTTCGGGTTAAATGAGAAAAAGAAAGCCCCTAGCACATGTTCGAAATCCAATCCCATCCCAGAAGGAGCGATCAGCGATTATGAAAGCACTCACTTATCAAGGCAAGCGTAAAGTCAAAGTCAAGGACGTGGCCACGCCCAAGCTGGAGAAAAGAGACGACATTATCATTCGCGTGACGTCGACTTCCATTTGCGGGTCCGACCTGCATCTGTTCAACGGAGAAATACCGGGCATGACCGACGACTACATTATCGGACACGAACCGATGGGCATCGTCGAAGAGATCGGAGCCGATGTCACGCACGTCAAAAAAGGCGACCGCGTCATCATTCCGTTCAACGTCTCGTGCGGCCAATGCTTCTTCTGTCAAAACCAGATGGAAAGCCAATGCGACAACGCCAACGACAATCCGGCCAAAGACACGGGCGCGATGCTCGGCTATTCCCATACGTACGGCGGCTTTGCCGGCGGACAGGCGGAACTGCTGCGCGTACCGTACGGCAACTTCGGCCCGCTCGTTATCCCGAACGACGCCGAAGTAACGGACGAGCAGGTGCTGTTCCTGTCGGACGTTATTCCGACCGCTTATTGGAGCGTGGATAATGCCGGCGTCAAAAAAGGGGATACGGTCATCGTGCTCGGCTGCGGACCGATCGGACTGATGGTGCAGAAGTTCGCGTGGCAAAAAGGCGCGTCCCGCGTCATCGCGGTCGATCACGTCGAGTACCGTCTGGAGCACGCCCGCCGCACGAACAAAGTGGAGACGTTCAATTTCATGGAGAACGACGACCTCGACAAGCATCTGCTGGAGATTACGAGCGGCGGCGCGGACGTCGTCATCGACTGCGTCGGCCTCGATTCCGAGAAGACGTTCATGGAAAAAGTCGAAACGAAGCTCAAACTGCAGGGCGGGGGACTGGGCGCGTTCCATATGGCTTCGAACGTCGTGCGCAAATTCGGTACGATTCAGGTGACGGGCGTGTACGGGCTGCGCTACAACAACTTCCCGTTCGGCCACATCTTCGAGCGCAACGTAACGATCAAGACGGGCCAGGCGCCGGTCATCCACTATATGCCGGAGCTGTTCAACCAGATCAAGACCGGCCAACTCGACCCGACGGACATCATTACGCACAAGCTTCCGCTGGACGAAGCCGAGCATGCGTACGATATTTTCGACAGCAAAAAAGAAGACTGCATCAAGGTCATCTTGAAGCCTTAAAGTTTCCAAAAAAAAGCCCTCCCGCTTCCCGCAAGGGAAGAGGAGGGCTTTTGGCGCGCCCGCGGGATGCGGGCAGAAGAGTCAACGATTTAGAACGCCCAGCTGCCGCCGCGGAAGACCGGTTCGGCGCTGCCGTCGTCGGTAATGCCGTCGATGTTCATGTCGGCAGAACCGATCATGAAGTCGACGTGCGTGATGCTCTGGTTGATGCCGGCTTCGGCCAGCTCTTCGCGGGACATCGTCTTGCCGCCTTCGATATTGAACGCGTAGGCGCTGCCGATCGCGAGATGGTTCGAAGCGTTCTCGTCGAACAGCGTATTATAGTAGAGAATGCCCGAATCGGAAATCGGCGATTTGTGCGGCACGAGCGCCACTTCGCCGATATAATGCGAACCTTCGTCCATTTCGACGAGACGTTTGAGCGTCTCCAGACCCTGTTCGGCTTTCACGTCGACGATGCGTCCGTTCTCGAACGTCAGCGTAAAGTTGTCGATGATGTTGCCGCCGTAGCTGAGCGGCTTCGTGCTGGACACGGTGCCGCTGACGCCGGTCTTGAGCGCGGCCGTGAACACTTCTTCGGTCGGCATGTTGGCCACGAACGAGCAGCCGCGCTCGCTTTCGCTGTCGGCCGCGACCCACAGATGCGTGGACGGCAGTTCGATCGTCAGATCGGTGCCCGGCGCGGTGTAATGCAGCGCTTTGTATTTCTTGCCGTTGAGGTACGTCGCTTTGGCGGTCAGCGTCTCGATATGCTGCTGCCAAGCCGCGACCGGATCCGGCTGATCGACGCGGACCGCTTTGAAGATCGCATCCCACATGGCCGGGATCTGCTCTTCCGCCGGCAGGTGCGGGAACACTTTGGCGGCCCAGGCAGCCGAAGGAACGGCCACGATCGACCAGGCGAGCTTGTCGGATTGCACGTATTGGCGATATTTGCTCAGCGCTTCGCCGGACACTTTTTGTAGCGTGGAGATCCGGGACGGATCGACGCCGCTCAGCAGGTCGGGGTTGTTCGAGACGACCGCGAGCATGGCGCCGCCGTTCTCGGCGAGTTCTTCGCGTTCCGCCGCCATCCATTTCGGCGCGATCTCGAACGAATCGTCGGGAGCGAGATCGTAGCGCATGCGCGTGATCGCTTCGTCGGCCAGGTTGACTTTGACCAATTTAGCGCCTGCCGCGTAGGCATGCTTCACGACGAGCCGCACGTATTCGAGCGAATCCGCGCTGGCGTCGATCATCAGGATCTGTCCGGGCTGTACGTTTACGCCGACTTTAACCGCGAGTTCGGCGTACTTGTTAAGGTTGGTTTGAAAATCCGACATATGAATCCTCCGTTTCGTCACTTGCTTGATTAAAATAAACGCTCTGTTTTACATTGTACAAGATCACGCGAAGAAAGAAAATCTAACATTGGTTAATTAGAACGAGAGAATGCCGGCAAACCGGGCGAAAACGACGAATTTTACGTCCAGAAGCAGGAACCGCGGCCCGGCAAAGCGAAAAGTATACTTTTGACAGCTATCCCAAATCCCGCGTAGACAAAGGAGCCCTCATGAAACCGAATTTCCATCAACCGCTGATTACCGAAATGTACACCGCAGACCCGTCGGCCCATGTGTTCGAAGGCAAGATTTATATTTACCCGTCGCACGATCTCGATCACGACGAGCCGAGCAACGATAACGGCGACCAGTACAAAATGGAAGACTATCACGTGTTCTCGATGGACGACGCCGAGTCGCCCGCCGTCGACCACGGCGAAGCGCTGCACGTACGCGACGTTCCGTGGGCATCCCGGCAGATGTGGGCGCCCGACGCGGCGTACAAAGACGGCCGATATTTCCTCTTTTTCCCCGCACGCGATCATGAAGGCGTTTTCAGAATCGGCGTCGCAAGCTCCGAATCGCCGGCGGGGCCGTTCCGGGCGGAGCCGCAGCCGATTCCGGGCAGCTTCAGCATCGACCCGGCGGTCTTCGTCGACGACGACGGACGTTCTTATATGTACTTCGGCGGACTGTGGGGCGGACAGCTCGAGAAATGGCAGTCGGGCGAATTCGAAGCGGAGCGGACAGACGGGCCTGCGCCGGATCAACCGGCTCTCGGACCGCGTGTGGCGGAACTGACAGACGACCTGCTCGCGTTCCGGGAACCGGCCGCGGAAATCTCGATCGTCGACGAAGCAGGGAACCCGATTCTGGCGGGAGACGAAGAGCGGCGGTATTTCGAAGGGCCGTGGATGCACAAACATAACGGCTGGTATTACTTCTCGTATTCGACAGGCACGACGCACAAGCTCGTGTACGGGGTCAGCCGGAATCCGCAGGGACCTTTTACGTACAAAGGCGTGATCCTGAACCCGGTCATCGGCTGGACGACGCATCATTCCATCGTGGAATTCGACGGAAAATGGTATTTGTTCTATCACGACAGCTCGATGTCCGAAGGCGTGAACCACAAGCGCTGCGTCAAGTTCGCGGAACTGCATTATAACGAAGACGGCACGATCCGCACCGTGCTGTAAGTCTGACGCGGCGCGGCCGGGCGATGCGGGTTGTCGCGGCGCCGAATCTGCGACAAGCCCCGGAAGCCGCGGCCGAATGCCCGCAGCGCGAAAAGTCCTCCGACCGCACGGGATGCGGACCGGAGGACTTTTCGTCGTTCGGGCGGTTTCTTTTTACGCGTTGATCTATTTGTTGTACAGTTTCTATTTGTTGTACAGCTCGTTGCGGATCTCGCGGTTCTTCTCCTTGAACAGCTCGTTGTGGGAAGAGACCATGCCGTATCCGACCGCGTCCGGCTTGATATACTGCTTCGCTTTGTTGACCGCGTTCGCCGCATCCTGGAAAGCGCCGGCGATCAAATGCAGTTTGCCTTCGTGGTGCAGGATATCGCCCGCGGCGAAAATACCCGGCACGGACGTCTCGCTCGACGAAGAACCGAGAATCTGATACTCGTTCATCTCGATCTTGATCTCGCTTTTCTTGAGCAGTTCCGTATCGCGTTCGTATCCGTGGCTAATAATGACGTCGTCCACGGCCAGCGCGAACTCTTCCTGGCCTTCGTTTTTCTCCAGCAGCACCGTTTCGATCTCCGAATGGTCTTCGCTCGCCACGAGCCGCTTGATCGACGCGCTGAGCAGCAGTTCGACGCCGTTCGCTTTCATCTTCGTGATGTCGGCTTCGTGGCCTTTGATTTCTTCTTTGCGGTAGGTCAGATACACTTTTTCGGCAAAAGGAGCGAGTTCGTTGGCCCAGTCGACAGCCGAATGCCCGCCTCCGGAGATCAGCACGGTCTTGCCCCGGAAGCGCGCGATCGACTTGACCGTGTAATGCAGATTCGTCACTTCGAACCGTTCCGCGCCTTCGATGTCCAGCCGGGTCGGATTGAGAATGCCGCCGCCTACGGCGAGAATGATCGATTTGGATCGATGCAGCTCGCCCGAGAGGGTATGCAGCACGAAATGTCCGTCTTCTTCCGTCCGGCTGATCGACGTCACTTTCTCGTTCAGCACGACGTCGGGCTTGAACGTAAGGCCCTGTTCGACGGTCTGTTCGATCAGCTTCGCGCCGGGCATCGGTGTCAGGCCGCCGACGTCCCAGATCATTTTCTCCGGATAGACGTGGACTTTGCCGCCGAGAAACGGCTGATACTCGATAATCTTCGTCTTCATCTCGCGCAGACCGCTATAAAAAGCGGAGAACAACCCCGCGGGTCCTCCGCCGATAATCGTAACGTCCCATACTTCGTAGTCTCCCATGCTTGTGTGGCCTCCTCGTTTAGCGTGCCGCTTTATACGGATTTTATACGGATAATGATAATCAATCTCATTGAAGATTATACCAAGAGAGCCGTGAAAAAGACAACACCCGATCTGCAGGAGGAAAATACCCGACAAAAATCCCGGACCGGAACGGCAAGTCTGCCGGCCGATCCGGGATCTCAAGCGAGTTTACAGCGCCGGACGCAGCAGCGTCCAGATCAGCCGCGCTTCTTCCGGCGAACGCGGCGTGACGACGGCCGACCGCGGATACGGCTGCGCGGCGGGGCGATCCCGGACGTATTTCTCGGCGTAGGGATTCGCTTCGACCGCCGTGCGGTACGCTTGGGCCGCAGCGGCTCCGAACCGGTCGCGGCGGTAGGCGATCGCCCATTCGAACCAGCGGTAAAATCCGTTGTCGCCGGAGCCTTCCGCATAATGGCCGAGCAGATTCGAGGCGGCGTCCAGATCGCCTTGGGCGAGCAGGGCGGACAGCGCGGCGTAGCGCGCGCCCTGATGGTCGGCCGGATTGTGCCGCAGCAGCCGGTACAGCCGCTCGAACGCGGCCGCGGCGCGGCCGGCTTCGGCGTCGAGCACGGCCCGGCGCAGCAGGATGCGCAGATACGGCCGGTTCGGCAGATGCAGCCAGGCGGGCTGCACGTCGGGCTCGTAGCGGCGAAGCGCCGACCGCTCGGCGCGCTCCAGCAGCTCTTCGCGCCGCGCCGCGTCGGGTTCGGCTTCCGCGCTCAGCAGTAGCGCGTCGGCATTGTCGGGATCGAGGCGGAGCGCTTCCGCCAGCTTCTCCGCGCCGAGCGCCGATTCGCGCGCCAGATAAGCTTCGTAGACGCGAAGCTGGGCTTCTTCCTCGCGCGACGCCGGCGAGTAGGGAAGACGGGCATAGTAGTCCATCTGCCGGCGCAGCGCGGCTTCGCCCGGCACGTCGAGATCTTTGACGTGCATGTACAGCTGCCATTGGCGGAATTCCTCGGCTTCCGGATCGGTGCCGACGCGGAAGCCGATCCGTTCTTCGGCTTCGCGGTAGATCGACGTTCGCTGCTCGAACGCCAGCATGTCCTGCGCCAGCTGCCCGGCTTCGTTCGGATCGGCGCCGAACTTGGCGGCGAGGCGCCCGAAGTCCCATTCGCTTGGCAGCCATCCCTGACGCTGGCCAAACAGCACGGCCGCCGCCGCAGCCGTGCCCGGATCGGGCTTCTCGCGCTTGCGCTTGAGGAAGCGGAAGAAGACGTCCATCAGCCGGTCGTGCTTCACGTCGCGGTCGACGAGGCACTTCTCCAGCCGGTCGACCGCTTCGGCGACAACTTGCGGCAGCGGCTCCGCGGCCGGCGGCTGCGCTTCGCGGCCGAACGTCTCGTACACCAGAGCGAAGTTGTCGAGGTAGAACTGCGGGACATCCGCCGCGCCCGACTCCCGGAACCGTTTTTCCAGCCGGCGTACGGACTCTTCTTCGGGCTCTTCGATCAGCACCAGGCTGTTCAGCGCCGTCAGCGGTTCACTGCGCTCAAGGCCCGGAATCCAGAAGCCGAGCACGATCGTGCCCGGCTGCGGACGGAACGGGTCGCCGGCGCGCAGGGCGAACAGGGCGCCGGTCAGCAGTTCCGCTGCCTGCACGGCTTCGTCGGGCGGCGAAGCCGTCTCAAACCCTGTTCCGACTTCGGCCGCCGCGGCATTCGGCAGAATTCGCAGCACGGCGAACCGGGGATCGGTCCATCCGCGCAGCGCGCCGGCAATCGCCGCGTTTGCCGGTTCCTGCGCTTCCCGCTGCAGGAAAGCGTTCCAGATCGACACTTCACGCCCGAAAAAAAACGTATCGCCGACGATCGCGTCCGTTTTGTCGGCGCCGTAAGCGGCCTGCAGCCGGGCGTCCAGCCCGCTTTTCCACGCGGACAGGTTTTTTTGCTCGGCGGGGCGGGGGTGACTCTCGAAAAATCGGCGCAGCACGCTTTCCAGCGCCGCTTTTTTCCCGAGATTGTGCCGGGACGTCTCGTCCTTGCGGGCGCAGCATTTTTTGTACTTCGATCCGCTGCCGCAGGGACAAAGATCGTTGCGGCCGGGCGTATGGGGAAAAGGGGCGAGCGGCATGGAAGTCATCGCGGAGACTCCTCCAGCAGCAGCCGTTCTTCTTCGCGGCTGTGCAGGGCATTGACGACGATCAGCGCCTGAAACTGCCGCATGACTTCCGGCGTCAAGCCCGCTTCGGCCAGCTCTGCCCGAATATCGGCGATGACCATGCGCATAATATCGTGATCGCGCGTCAGCTTCACGACGGACAGCTGCCGCTGCGGATCGTCGCCGGCCATTTCCGCGTAAAAGCCTTCTTCTTCGGCGTCGGCATGGCTGAGAATACGCGTGATCCAATAGTCGACGAGATGGTCCGCCGCCTGACGGGCCACTTCGAACTCGCCCGCGCGGAGCAGTTCCTCCACTTCTTCCGTCTTGCCGATCGCGCCGCTCAGCCCTCCTTCGTGAATGGCATGATGGGCATGCAGCTGCCGCAGGGAAGGTCCTCCCATATCGAATTCCACCTTTCTGATCAGTGCGTAAATTTGCGTTCAGTATAGCATGCACGGTCCCCCGCGGCGGGGCGGTTAGGCATTTCCCGGGCCGAAACAGGGAAGTCCCTCATTGGTCGCCGCCGGGCCCGTTCTATAGAATGGGACCCGTAAGGGACGAAGACCCGCAGGCGCTGCTCCGTACAGATGCCGATTGGGCAGGCGCCTGTTCGCCGGGCGCCGCTTCGCTTGGGAGCGCTTCGTTCCGTATTCGCCCACAGAGGAGGACGTTTCCGATCAACCGTTACATACCCAATCAGCACGGCGCCTGGGCCATGCTGCTGCTGCCGTTTCTGCTCGGATTGTCGATCGCCGGCGCCGCGCCCGTGCATATTCCGCTGTTTTTGTGCTGGACGCTGCTGTATCTGCTCAGTTTTCCCGTGCTTCAATGGATCAAAACGGGCCGCGCCGACCGGTATCGCAAGCCTGCGCTGCTGTACGGAGCGCTTGCGATCCCGCTTGCCGCGTACGTCGCGGCGGCGGAACCGAAGCTGATCGGCTACGGCGCGCTGCTACTGGCCGCGTTCGCGGTTCCGGCCTTTTTTGCCAAACGTAAAAACGAACGCGCGCTGCCGAACGACATCGTCGCCATTGTGCTGTTTTGTTCGTTCATCTATCCGGTCGTATACGCCGGCGCGGGAGCCGAAGCGGACTGGACGCGCACCACGCGGCTGTTCATCCTGCTCGTCCTGTACTTCGTCGGCACCGCGCTGTATGTCAAGACCGTCATCCGGAAAAAAAAGAATCCGCGGTATTACCGGGCGTCGGCCGCTTACCACGCGCTGCTTATTCCGTACGCCGCCTGGCTCAGCCTGCCGCTGTCGCTTCCGTTTGCCGCCCTGCTGCTGCGCGCGATCGTGCTGCCGCGCAGACGGCTGAATATCAAGCGGACAGGGATGGCCGAGATCGGGTTCGCGGTGCTGCTGTACGTCACCCTGCTGCTTGCGTATGCGTGAAAAAGCGTGAAAAAGATCGTTCAAATACTCAAAAAAGGAGTTGGGGCTGATAGAAAAGAAGCCGGAGCTGATGCGCAGGTCTAAACGCGCCGTCGGCGAGCAAGCAAAAGACGTCGGCCGGCCGAGCGGCGGACAAACGTAGACTCGGCGGCGAAGATTGTGTATCGTAATGAGGTGAACCGCCCGGCTCTCCGAAGTGCTGCCCCGGAGAGCCGCGGCCCAAAGGAGAGGAATCCCATGAACAACCGAACCCTTTTCGGGGGCCGCGATACGCGGCTGGCCGGACATCGCCGCGCGGACGCCCGTCCGACCTCGCGCGGGCAGATTGCGCCGCGGATCTGGCTGCCGCTGCTTGCGCTGCTGCTGATCTTGTCCGGCTGCGGCGCCAAGCCGGCCGAACGTGCGGCTTCCGCGCCTGCGGATACCGGGCAGGCCGCCGGAGTCGACGGCGCTGCGGCGGCGGAACCGGCCGCTTCCGAGCCCGTGACGCTCACCGTGTCCGCCGCGGCCAGCCTGACCGACGCGCTCGGAGAGCTGGAACGTGCGTACGAAGCGGAGCATCCGTACGTCAAACTGGATTTTAACTTCGGCGCTTCCGGAGCGCTTCAGCGGCAGATCGAGCAGGGCGCTCCGGCCGACCTGTTCTTGTCGGCTTCGTCTCCGAACATGCAGGCGCTGCTTGACGGCGGGCTGATCGACGCGGTGTACGAGACCGACTGGCTGACCAATACGCTGGTCGCCGTCGTGCCGACTGATTCGACCGTCGCGAAGATCGAAGACCTGCGGCGCGCAGACGTGAAGACGATCGCGATCGGCATGCCCGACAGCGTGCCGGCCGGCAAATACGCGCAGGAAGCGCTGGCGCACGCCGGACTGTGGGAGCCGCTGCAGGGCAAGCTCGTGCAGGGCAAAGACGTGCGTCAGGTGCTGCAGTATGCGGAGACCGGCAACGCCGACGCGGGCTTCGTCTACAAGACGGACGCGCTGACTTCCAACCGGGTCAAAATCGCGTTTGACGTCGATCCGGCCGGCTACTCGCCGATTCGGTATCCGATCGGCGTCGTCAAGGCGACCGGCCATGCCGGTGCGGCCCGGGACTTCTACGCTTACCTGCAAACGCCGGAAGCGCTCAAGCTCCTGAGTCGCTACGGCTTCTCCGCCGCGCAATGAATCTGCTCGCGGAGTTCGGCCGAAGCGACTATTGGCCGCCGGTCCGGCTGTCGCTTCAGGTCGCGCTGCTGTCTAGCGTGATCGTGATCGTACTGGGCACCGCCGCCGCGTGGGGCATGTCGCGGCGCGAGCGGTTCCGCGGCAAGACGCTGCTGGAGACGCTGTTCATGCTGCCGCTCGTGCTGCCGCCGACCGTCGTCGGCTTCCTGCTGCTCATGCTGCTCGGCCGGCGCAGCGGGCTGGGCGCCCTGATCGAGCGCATCTTCCATTCGCCGATCATCTTCTCGTGGTGGGCGGCCGTGATCGCCGCCGTCGTGGTCGCGTTCCCGCTCGTCTACCGGACGACGGTCGTCGGCTTCGAAGCGGTAGACCGCGACCTGGAAGACGCCGGACGTTCGATCGGCGCGAACGAACGGCAAGTATTCCGGCATATTACGCTGCCGCTGATCCTGCCGTCGCTCAAGACGGCCTACGTGCTGGGCTTCGCCCGCAGCCTCGGCGAATTCGGCGCGACGCTGATGATTGCCGGGAATATTCCCGGCCGGACGCAGACCGTGCCGACGGCGATCTACGTCGCCGTGGATGCCGGCCATCTGTCGTCGGCGTGGGCGTGGACGATCGCGATCGTGGCGATCTCGTTCCTGCTGCTTCTGCTGACGGGCAGGCGGCCGGAGAAGGCTTGAGCGATTCATGAACAGGGAAGGTTGCGCGAATCCGACATAAGAAAGGCCGTTTGCCGCGGAGCGTTCTGCGGCAAACGGTCTTTTTTTGCGCGGCGAACGAGTCGAATTCCCCGAACAAAGCGTCGATCGGGAGCGGTTGCACGGCCCTCAGTCTGTGGCAGGCCAAGCCGGCGGTCGAATCGGCGTTAGTCCCCGGATGCCTGGATGCCCGGATGCGATGGCCAACGACCGACGGCCAACGACCAGCGGCCGGTTAGGCTTCTGCCGCGCGCAAACGCTCGAAGCTGTTCCAAGCCGTTCGAAGCCGTTCGAAGCCGGACGATCCGCCCCCCGGCAGCGAACGTTCGGCGAAATAACTGCGCCACGACCGTTATTTTTCCCGAAAACCGAAAATTTGGCGAAATAGCTGCGCAGCGACAGTTATTTCGCGTACAAAGAATGGGAACGACGCAAAGAAGCTTATTTAGATGCATCTATGCCGTTAATTGAAAGACCTGCGCTTGTTGACGCGAAATAACTGTATTCACGCAGCTAATCCCGTGCTCCAATCCCATTTTCCAAACTCGGCCTTCCAATCCTGCATTCCAAACTCCGCAGTCCAATCCTGCATTCCAATCCCTCGTTCCAATCCCGCACGATCCGCCCCTTTCCCGCAAATCATCCGCCGCGCGAATCCGGTTGTTTCCGGTCACGCGTCTGTTTTTACTTTCAAAGCGGCGTCTTTTGCGAATTTAGACTTCCTTGGACTTCCAAACCCGCTGCTCCGCGCCGAGTCCGGGTTCTTTGGCATATAGGTTTCTTTGGCATGCTTGAAGTCGGACACGGCGTACAGCAAACGTACAGCAAAGGTTCGATTTGATAGCCTTCACGCCAGACGTACGCTCGAACGTTCCACGTTTCACGGTCTCGGCCTTTTTCCGATTCCTTTTCTTCGCATGTTCGGTACCGCAGCCAAATCAAAAACGCAGCGAATCCTCATACCGCTATTTGCTCATTTTTCGCTTTTTCTGCAATCTAACGAATCGTTATGTCCTTATCGAGCGTTAAAACGTCATTTTGGAGCGAATCGGAGCCTATAGCGTGATGACGATTCGTTAGCCGGCGAAAAAGCGGACTTTTGGACAAATAGCGCTGTCAGGATTCGTTGGTGGAGGTCAGGCGAAGCATGCGGTGCGTCGGAAGTGAGGGAAGTGCGCAGAAAGTGAGCGACGTATGTAGACGGTAGACGTATGAGAAGCGTGAAAGGCATACGACGTGCACGATACACACGACACGCATCCGATGTTCACGATTCACCATACACAACGTACACGAGGCGTGACGCACACGGAGCAAGACGTACACGAAGCAAGTTGACCGGCAGACCAAAGCCCTTCTCTCCGGAGAAGGGCTTTTTCGGTTTAGGGTTTTCCCCGCGCGCTATAGGACATTCCCTAATGGGAAGCCCGCTTTCGGTCTTTCATAATGAGAAGTAACCGAAAAGGAGCGTGAATCATCCGATGAAGAATCCGCTGAAAAAGAAGTTCAGCCTCAATTTTTTTAAACCGGTCGAGAGTTATTCCGGCAATTGGTCGATTCTTGAAGAAAAAAATAGAGAGTGGGAAAACGTCTACCGGCAGCGCTGGTCCCACGACAAAGTCGTCCGCACGACGCACGGCGTCAACTGTACCGGATCGTGCAGCTGGAAAGTGTTTGTCAAAAACGGCATCATCACCTGGGAAAACCAGCAGATCGATTATCCGTCCTGCGGCGTCGACATGCCGGAGTTCGAACCGCGCGGCTGTCCGCGGGGCGCGACGTTCTCGTGGTACGAATACAGCCCGCTGCGCGTGAAATATCCGTATATGCGCGGCAAGCTGCTACGCTTGTGGCAGGCGGCGCTGCGGGAACACGCCGATCCGATCGAAGCGTGGGCCAGCATCGTCGAGAACCCGGCCAAAGCGTCGGAGTACAAAAAAGCCCGCGGCAAAGGCGGCCATGTGCGCGTCAACTGGGACGACGTGCTGCGCCTGATCGCGGCCCAACTGATCTACACGATCCGCAAATACGGACCGGACCGGATCGCCGGCTTCACGCCGATCCCGGCTATGTCGATGGTCAGCTACGCGTCCGGCGCGCGCTTCATCTCGCTGCTCGGCGGACAGATGCTCAGCTTCTACGACTGGTACGCCGACCTGCCGCCGGCTTCGCCGCAAATTTGGGGCGAGCAGACGGACGTGCCGGAATCGTCGGACTGGTACAACGCCGGCTACCTCATGATGTGGGGATCGAACGTGCCGCTGACGCGGACGCCGGACGCGCATTTTATGACGGAAGTGCGCTACAAAGGCACCAAAGTCGTGTCCGTGGCGCCCGATCTGGCGGAGAACGTCAAGTTCGCCGACAACTGGCTCGCGCCGCACCCGGGCACGGACGCGGCACTGGCGCAGGCGATGACGCATGTCATTTTGGACGAATTCTATCAGCAGCGCCAGGAACCGATGTTTCTGGATTATGCGAAGCAGTACACGGACATGCCGTTCCTGATCCTGCTCGATCCGCACGAAGAAGTCTGGAAAGGCGGGCGGTTCCTGCGTTCAAGCGATCTCGGCGTCGACGAGCCGCATGCCGATTGGAAGCCGGTCATTTACGACGAAGCATCCGGCGAACTGCTCGTGCCGAACGGTACGATGGGCCAGCGCTGGGAGCAGGGCAAGAAATGGAATCTGATCCTTGAGCGCGAAGACGGCACGAAGGTGGCGCCGGCTCTGTCGGTCGAACCTCACGGCGGCCAATGGGTCGAGATCGCGTTTCCGTTTTTCGACAATGGCGGCAACGGCACGTTCAAGCGGGTCATTCCGGCCAAGGCCGTGACGCTCGCCGACGGCACGGTGCGCTACGCGGCGACCGTCTACGATCTCATGATGAGCCAATACGGCGTGGCGCGGACCGACAGCCCGTATAACGCTTCCGGCTACGACGATGCGGAATCGTTCTACACGCCGGCCTGGCAGGAGAAAGTGACAAGCGTCAAAGCTTCCGTCGTGACGCAGATCGCCCGCGAATTCGCGCAAAATTCGCTCGATACCGGCGGCCGTTCCATGATCATCATGGGCGCGGGCATCAACCACTGGTTCAACAGCGACACGATTTACCGCTCGATCCTGAATCTGGTCGTGCTGACGGCGTCGCAGGGCGTCAACGGCGGCGGCTGGGCGCATTATGTCGGCCAGGAGAAGTGCCGTCCGATCGAAGGCTGGTCGACGCTCGCGTTCGCCAAAGACTGGCAGGGACCGGCGCGGCTGCAGAACGCGACGTCGTTCTTCTACTTCGCGACCGATCAATGGCGCTACGAAGAAAGCGGCACCGATTCGCTCAAATCGCCGACCGGCGGCGACGTGACCTACCGTCACCCCGCCGACTACAACGTGTTGGCCGCAAGGCTCGGCTGGCTGCCTTCGTATCCGCAGTTCAACAAGAACAGCCTGATGTTCGCCGAAGAAGCGGCCCAAGCCGGCCAGAAGAGCAACGAAGAGATCGTCAACCGCGCGGTCGAAGAAGTGCGCAGCGGACAGACCCGCTTCGCGGTCGAAGACCCGGGCGCGCCGGAGAACTTCCCGCGCTCGCTGTTCATCTGGCGGTCGAACCTGATCTCCAGTTCCGCCAAAGGGCAGGAGTATTTCATGAAGCATCTGCTCGGCGCGTCCGACGCGCTGCTGGCTACGCCGAACGAAGAGCATAAGCCGGAAGAGATCGTCTGGCGCGAAGACGTGGAAGGCAAGCTCGACCTCATGGTCGCGCTCGACTTCCGGATGACGACGACGCCGCTCTACGCGGACGTCGTGCTGCCGGCGGCGACCTGGTACGAGAAGACGGACTTGTCTTCGACGGACATGCACCCGTTCGTCCATCCGTTCAACCCGGCGGTCAATCCGCTGTGGGAATCGCGTTCGGACTGGGACATCTACCGCCAGCTGTCCGAAGTGTTCTCCGACATGGCCAAGACGCATCTGCCGGGCGTGTACAAAGATCTCGTAACCGCGCCGCTCGGCCACGATTCGATCGGCGAAATCTCCCAGCCGATGGGCCTCGTCAAAGACTGGTCCAAAGGCGAGATCGAAGCGATCCCGGGCAAGACGATGCCGAACTTCAGCATCGTGGAGCGCGATTACACGAAGATCCACGACAAATATACGTCGCTCGGTCCGAATCTTGCGATCGGCAAGACCGGCGCGCACGGCGTCAGCTTCTCGGTCGCCGAAGAGTACGAAGAACTGAAGCAGCTCAACGGCGTCTACTACGACGAATCGATCAAGGACGGCCTGCCGAAATTGCAGACCGCCAGACAGGCGGCGGACACGATCTTGCATCTGTCGTCGGCGACCAACGGCCGCGTCTCGCAGAAAGCGTACGCGCAGGCCGAAGAAGACCACGGCGTCGAACTCAAAGACATTTCCGCCGACCGCGCCGCGGAACGCATCACGTTCCAGAGCATCACGTCGCAGCCGCGCGAAGTCATTCCGACGCCGGTGTTCAGCGGCTCGAACAAAAAAGGCCGCCGTTATTCGCCGTTCACGACGAATATCGAGCGCCTCGTGCCGTTCCGTACGCTGACCGGCCGCCAGCATTTCTATCTCGACCACGAGATTTTTCTCCAGTATGGCGAAGCGCTGCCGGTCTACAAGCCGACGCTGCCGCCGATGGTGTTCGGACCGCGCGACCGCGAAGTAAAAGGCGGACTGGACACGCTCGTGCTGCGCTATCTGACGCCGCACGGCAAATGGAATATTCACTCCACCTACCAGGATAACCAGCATATGCTGACGCTGTTCCGCGGCGGTCCCACGGTATGGATCAACAACGAAGACGCGCTGGCGCACGAGATCAACGACAACGACTGGCTCGAAGTGTACAACCGCAACGGCGTCGTGACCGCCCGCGCCGTCGTCAGCCACCGGATGCCGCGGGGCACGATGTTCATGTACCATGCCCAGGACAAGCATATTCAAGTGCCCGGCTCCGAGATTACCGATACCCGCGGCGGCAGCCACAACGCGCCGACGCGTATCCATCTCAAGCCGACGCAGATGGTCGGCGGATATGCGCAGCTCAGCTACGGCTTCAACTACTACGGGCCGATCGGCAACCAGCGCGACGTCTACGTGGCCGTCCGCAAAATGAAGGAGGTCAACTGGCTTGAAAATTAAAGCGCAAATCGCAATGGTCATGAACCTCGACAAATGTATCGGCTGCCATACGTGCAGCGTGACGTGCAAAACGACCTGGACCAACCGCAAAGGCGCGGAGTACATGTGGTTCAACAACGTCGAGACGAAGCCGGGCATCGGGTATCCGAAGCGCTGGGAAGACCAGGAACTGTACAAAGGCGGCTGGCAGCTTCGCAAAGGCAAACTGGAACTGAAATCCGGCAACAAACTGTCCAAAATCGCGCTCGGCAAAATTTTCTACAACCCGGACATGCCGGAAATGAAAGATTACTACGAGCCGTGGACGTACAACTACGAAAATCTCACCAACGCCAAAGACCAGGAGCATTCGCCGGTCGCGCGGGCCCATTCCGTCATTACGGGCGAGAAAATGGACCTGAACTGGGGACCGAACTGGGAAGACGATCTGGCCGGCGCGCATATTACCGGCCCGCTCGACCCGAATATCCAGAAGATCGAAGAAGAGATCAAGTTCAATTTCGAAAAATCGTTCATGGTGTATCTGCCGCGGCTGTGCGAGCACTGCCTCAATCCGAGCTGCGTCGCGTCGTGCCCGTCGGGCGCGATGTACAAGCGCGAAGAAGACGGCATCGTGCTGGTCGACCAGGAAGCGTGCCGCGGCTGGCGGTACTGCATGACCGGCTGTCCGTACAAAAAAGTGTATTTCAACTGGCAGACGAACAAAGCGGAGAAATGCACGTTCTGCTTCCCGCGGATCGAAGCGGGCCTGCCGACCGTCTGCTCCGAGACGTGCACCGGCCGTATCCGTTACCTCGGCGTGCTGCTGTACGACGCGGACCGCGTGTACGAATCGGCTTCCACGCCGAACGAGCAGGATCTGTACAAAGCGCAGTGCGAGTTGTTCCTCGATCCGCATGATCCCGAGATCATCAAGCAGGCGCGCCGAGACGGCATCTCCGAAGACTGGATCGAAGGCGCGCAGAACTCGCCGGTCTACAAGCTCGCGATCGAGCACAAGCTGGCTTTCCCGCTGCACCCGGAATACCGGACGCTGCCGATGGTCTGGTACGTGCCGCCGCTGAGCCCGATCATGAACTATTTCGAAGGCCGCGACTCGATCGAGAATCCGGACATGATCTTCCCGGCGATCGAAGAGATGCGCACCCCGATCCAATACCTGGCCAATATGCTGACGGCCGGCGACACCGTGACGGTCAAGGAATCGCTGCAGCGCATGGCGATGATGCGTTCCTATATGCGCGCCAAGACGACCGGCAAAGAGTTCGACAACGCCCGGCTGGAGCGGGTCGGCCTGACCGCCCGCCAGACGGAAGAGATGTACCGGCTGCTCGCGATCGCCAAGTACGAAGACCGCTTCGTCGTGCCGACCTCGCACCGCGAAGGCTACGTCAATCCGTACCGGGCGCAGGGCGCCGCCGGCTTCGGCGACATGCTCGGCGCGATGGGCGCGAACACGGGCTGCGACGGCTGCGGACCGACCGCGTCCGCGATCGATCCGAATTCGGAAGCGCCGTCCAAGACCGGCAAAGACCTGTACGAAGAAAACTTCTATGGAGGGATCTGGCGTGATTGATGTAACGAAGCTCTACGATTACAAAACGTCTTTCGGATTTTTTGCCAGTCAGCTCATGTATCCGCAAAAGCTGGATTTCCATCCGGCTTTTCTGGAAGAGTCGTTCGCGGATGCCCACCCGGCCTACGCGGACGCGCACGCTTACTGGAACAAGATGCACGAGCTGAGCCTGGACGAGATTCAGGAGCGGTACACGGAAACGTTCGATTTTCAAAAAGACTGCGCGCTGTACATGACGTACTTCAAATTCGAAGACGCCAAAGAGCGCGGGCAGATGCTGCTGCGGCTTAAAATTCTGTACGAAATGTTCGGCCTGGAGATGCCCGAAGGCGAACTGCCCGATTACCTGCCGCTGATGTGCGAGTTTCTGTACGCCGCGGAATGGATGAAAGAGCGCAAAGCGCCCGAAAACTTCCGGCTGATCTTCGGGGTACTCGAAGACGGCACGTACCATTTGCTGGCCGCGCTCGAACAGCTGGACAGCCCGTACCGTCATCTGGTGCAGGGACTGCGCCGGACTTTGAAAGCGTGCCTGGAACAGGAGACCGTGAATCCATGAATATGTTCGATCAACTGCTGTGGGTCATTTTCCCTTACGCCTGCCTCATGATTTTCGTCGTGGGTCATATTTTCCGTTACCGGCACGACCAATTCAGCTGGACAGCCAAATCAAGCGAATTTATCGAGAAAAAACAGCTCATGTTCGGCAGCCTGCTGTTTCATCTCGGCATTATCCCGGTCATTTTCGGTCACGTATCCGGTCTGCTGATCCCGAAATCGTGGATGGCGGCGATGGGCGTCAGCGAGCATATCTACCATATCGGAGCCGTGTACATCGGCGGCATCTTCGGCGCGATGACGCTGATCGGCATGCTGCTGCTGACCTCGCGGCGCTTCACGATCCGCAATGTGCGCCGGCTCAGCTCCGCGTCCGACCTGATCGTCAACGTGCTGCTGCTGTTCATCGTGTTCATGGGCATGTACGCCACGCTGTTCACGAACGCCGTACAGCCGACATTCGATTACCGCGAGTCGATCTCGGTCTGGTTCCGCGGATTGTTCCTGCTGCGCCCGGACGCTTCGCTGATGCATAACGTGCCGATGTCGTTCAAAATCCATGCGCTGACCGGCTTCGCGATCTTCGCGTTCTGGCCGTTCACCCGGCTCGTGCACGTCTGGAGCGTGCCGTTGAATTATGTCGGAAGAAGTTATATCCTGTACAGAAGACACAAATCCAACTAGGGGAGCGGGCTTTGCCCGCTTTTCCGTTTGCGCGGGGAGAGACATGAGCATGGAACTTTACGCAGATTACCAACGGGAACTCGAAGCGATCCGGCAGGCGTTCGGCTACGACTTCCTGGCGCTGGCTCTCGTCGAGCCGGCCGAACAGCAGTACGTCATCCGCTGGAAATACGCGGCGGGCAACCGCAACGAGCGTTTTCGCCGCATCATGCTCCAGTCCGGCAAAGGCATCGCGGGCATCGTGTTCAAAACGGGCAAATCGGTGTTCATTCCGTCGGTTCCCGCGTACGTGGGAGCCGACAGCCTGTTCAATTATCCGATCGTCCAATCGGAGAAGCTCGAAAGTCTCGGCGCCGTTCCGCTGTGGAACGATGCGCGCGTCGCCGGCGTCCTGCTGGCGGGATTCCGCGAAGAAGGGCGGATGACGCCCGAGCTGATGCAGGCGCTGGAACAAGCGGCGCGTTCGGGCATCGGCGAGCTGGACGGCAGGGAGGTGGCTTCGAATTGAGCCGAACCCCGGAAGCCGGACGCATGAACCCGCTGATGATGAAGCTGTTCCAGAACAGCAAGGAAGCGATTTTCTTTTTTGACAAAACGGGGCGGGCGCTGGCCATGAATCCGGCGGCCGAAGAGATCGTGTCCGACGACGTGCTGATGAAGCTGTATCAAGGCAGCGACAACGCGCTGTGCGGCACGTGCCGCGGCTACACGAGCGATACCGAGCAGCGGACCTGCCTGGACTGCTATATGAAGATTCCCGAATCGGAAGAACATACGTCGTTTCAGGTGTATCTGGAGACGAAAAATAAAGGGGTCGTGCCTTATGCCGGTTCGTTCCATACGGTCGATCCGGAAGACGGCACGCGGGTGTTCATGCTGCGCGACCTGACTCCGCAGCTGCGGGTGCAGGAGCGGCTGTACCAGAACACGATGCTGCGGCATGTGATCGAAGCGCAGGAGAACGAGCGCAAGCGCCTGTCGCGCGAGCTGCACGACAGCGTGGCGCAGGAACTGATGAGCGCCGTGATCGACCTGCGCGTGCTCAAATACATGACGGACGACGAGACGGTGCTCAAAAAGGTCAAGCAGACCGAAGCGTCGATGACCCGCCTGCTCGACGATATCCGCAATCTGTCCGTCGAGCTGCGGCCGGCCGCGCTGGACGATTTCGGCCTGGAAGCGGCGTTTCGCTCGCACTTCAAACGGGTGGAGCAGAGCTACGGGCTCGTCGTCGAATTCGTCTCCGACGTTGCGCGCAAGCGGTATACGAGCGATATCGAGACGGTCATCTACCGGATCTGCCAGGAAGCGGTGCTCAACGCGCTGAAGTACGCGCAGGTCGACACCGTAAGTGTGCATCTGTTCGAGCAGGGCGGCATGCTGCGGCTCGAAGTCGAAGATCAGGGCGCGGGCTTCGAAGCCGGGGCCGATCCGATCGGCACGGGCCTCGGATTGTACGGCATGCGCGAACGCGCGGAGCTCGCCGGCGGCACGCTGGACGTGCGTTCGGAACCGGGCAGCGGCACCCGGGTTCGGCTGCGGGTCCCGATCGCCGAATCCCAGGAAAAGAGGTAACGCCGCATGAAAATTGTTATCGCCGACGATCACGCCATCGTGCGCAGCGGCTTTTCCATGATCCTGAATTTTCAGCCGGACATGGAAGTCATCGCCACGGCGGCCGACGGCATCGAAGCGTACGCCGCGGTCGCCAAACATCAGCCTGACCTGTTGATCATGGATCTCAGCATGCCGCCGGGAGAAAGCGGGCTGATCGCGACAGGCAAGATCAAGGAAGACTATCCCGACACGAAGATCCTCATTTTGACCATGCACGACGACGAAGAGTATTTGTTCCATATTTTAAAAAGCGGGGCGTCGGGCTACGTGCTCAAAAACGCGCCGGACGAAGAACTGCTGCTGGCGATCCGGACTGTCCACGCGGGCGGGACGTACATCCATCCCAAAATGGCGACTTCGCTCGTGCGGGAATTTATCAAGCACGACAAGTCGGGCAGCTCCGAAGATCCGTTCGAACTGCTGTCCAAGCGCGAACTGGAAATTTTGCCGCTGATCGCCAAAGGCTACGGCAACAAGGAAGTGGCGGAGAAGCTGTTCATTTCCGTCAAGACCGTCGAAGCGCACAAAGCGAAAATCATGGACAAGCTTCAGTTGAAAAACCGGCCGGAACTGGTCGAATACGCGCTGCGCAAAAAGCTGCTCGAGTTCTGACGGAATTTTGCGCGGAAAGGAACGCCATCATGGAACTCACTTTCGAACAACCGGCGATGCGCCTGCTGGAGAATGAACATCGCTACCTGGCTTACCTGGCGGAAGAATGGCATCCCATTGCCCTGCGCCTGGAAGAAGAACCGGATCTGCATACCGCGCGCGTGCTGCTCGGCACGCTGCGCGAGAAGCTGGAGCAGTTCCGCCTTCCGCTGAAAAAGCATACGGACAAAGAAGAAGCGCACTTTTTCCCGACGCTCGGCGGTTATATCGGCTTCGAGCAGGGCCCGCTCGTCGGCATTCAGGAAGAACACCGGGAGATCGAGGCGTATCTGGACCATTTCCTGCATCGTACCGAGGGAGATCCTGAATATTTTTCGTCGGAAGAGATCCGGGCCGCCGCGCGCGACGCCGGCGAAGCGTTCGAGGTGCTGACCGTGAACCGCGTCAAGGAAGAGTCGGTGCTGTTTCCGATGGCGGAAGCGCGAATCCTGCCCAAGCAGATGCTCAAGCTGTACGAACGCATGAACACGACGATCGCTTGAAGACGCGGTCTGCGGCTTCCGATCAACGACGTCCCGGCTGGAAAAAGAATAAAAAACGACTTCGAACTCCGGGTTTTCGCCGGTATTCGGAGTCGTTTTCGCGTTTGCGTCCATTTCTGGACCGAGTGTTCGAACAAGGGGTTCTTTTCAGGGTTTACCCTGTCTGGGAAAGGGGACTCCCCTATATGCCGCGGGCGGGGCGGTCGATACAATGAAGGCAGTAGACCGGACACCGGAGAACGCGCGCCGACACGCCCGACTCCGGCCCGGCGAATAACTGTCGAAAAGGTGAGTGTAATGATCAAAAAAGTACAGCTCCCGCTCCAAACGCTGAATCTGACGCTCGGGTTCATGGTCTGGGTTATCCTCTCGTCGCTGATGCCCTTTATCAAGGAAGACATCGCTATTCCGGCGGACCGTCTGGCGATCGTCACGGCTATTCCGGTCGTGCTCGGCTCGATCCTGCGTATCCCGCTCGGGTATTATGCCAACATCATCGGCGCCCGGCTCGTTTTCCTGATCAGTTTTGTGCTTCTGCTGTTTCCCGTGTATTATATCAGCGTAGCCCAATCGATGACCGCGCTCATGATCGGCGGCCTGTTTCTCGGAATCGGCGGCGCCGTATTCTCGGTCGGCGTGACGTCGCTGCCCAAGTATTATCCGGCGGCGCGGCACGGGTTCGTCAACGGCATGTACGGCATGGGCAACATCGGCACGGCGATCAGCACGTTCGCGGCTCCGGTACTGGCGACGCAGATCGGCTGGCAGGCCGCCGTCAAATGGTATTTGGCGCTGCTGCTGTTCTTCATCGTCTTGAACTTCCTGCTGGGCGACCGGCGCGAAGTAAAAGTGAAGACGCCGATCGGCCAGCAGATCAAAGGCATCTACAAAAATGAAAAGCTTTGGCTGATCTCGCTGTTCTACTTTATTACATTCGGTTCGTTCGTGGCGTTCACCGTCTATCTGCCGAACTTCCTCGTGACGAATTTCGGGCTGGAAAAAGTCGACGCCGGCATGCGCACCGCAGGCTTTATCGCGATCGCGACGTTTTTCCGTCCGGTGGGCGGCTGGCTCGCGGACCGCTTCAAGCCGCTGCTGCTGCTCGGCGGCACGTTCGCGATCTACACGATTGCGGCCATCCTGCTGGCATTCTCGCCGTCGCTCGGCCCGTACACGGTCGGCTGCCTGGCGATCGCGTTCTGCGCGGGTCTCGGCAACGGCATCATTTTCAAGCTGGTGCCGTTCTATTTCCAAAAGCAGGCGGGCATCGCGAACGGTGTCGTATCCATGATGGGCGGACTCGGCGGATTCTTCCCCCCGATCATGCTGGCAGCCATTCACGGCATCACGGGACAGTATTCGATCGGCTTCATGCTGCTGTCGCAGGTCGCCATGGTGAGCATGGTACTGGTATTCTGGATGTACGTTCAGGATAAAAGAACGCTGGATGCGGTCGGCGGCCGAACAGCAACGAAAGCCCAGACCAAAACGATGAGCAAATAATCAACGCATCCAGAACAAGCAAACGAGGAACGGGAGTCTTCCCGTTCCGATACCCAACAGCCGTCCGGGCCACCCGGGCGGCTTCGCATGCAGGAGGGATAGAAGATGGAGACAAGAAGCGGCGAACGCTATTCGCGGCAGACGCTGTTCGGCCCGATCGGCAGCGGCGGGCAGCAAGCGCTGGAACGCGCCTGCGTAGCCGTAATCGGCTGCGGCGCGCTCGGCTCCGCGATCGCCGAGACGCTAACGCGCGCGGGCGTGGGCGAACTGCATCTGGTCGACCGGGATTACGTCGAATGGTCCAATCTACAGCGGCAGCAGCTCTTTACCGAGAGCGACGCGGAGCGGATGATGCCCAAAGTGGAAGCGGCACGAAAGCGGCTGCTGGACATTCGCTCCGATCTCAAGCTGCATACGCATTTTGACGATCTGGACGTGCCGCTGATGCGCAGGCTGGCCTCGACCTGCTCGCTGATCATGGACGCGACCGACAACTTCGAGACGCGGCTGCTGATCGGCGACGCGGCGCTCGAAGCGGGCATTCCGTGGATCTACGGCGCCTGCGTGGGCAGTTCGGGCACGGTGTTTCCTTTTGTGCCCGAACGGTCGGCCTGCTTCCGCTGCCTGCTGCCGACGCTGCCCACGGCAAGCGACACGTGCGACACGGCCGGCATCATCGCGCCCGCCGTGCAGGTGACCGCCGCGATGCAATGCGCGGAAGCGCTGAAATGGCTGAGCGGCAACGCGGATGCGCTGCTGACGAAAGTGCATCATTTCGATCTGTGGTCGGGCACGCGGATAGATGTCGGGATTGCCCGTATTCGCCGCGCGGACTGCCCGTCGTGCGGGCCGAATCCGACTTTCCCGGCGCTTGCGCGCACGGCAAGGCCGGCGTATGCCGCGCTGTGCGGGCGCGATACGGTGCAGGTACTGCCGGACCCCGCGCGGCCGCTGACGCTGGACGACGCGGAGCGGATCGGGCGGCGGATCGGCGAGAACCTGCGCCGCACGCCGCATTTTGTGCAGTTTCACGCGCTTGGCGCGCGCTTTATCCTGTTCGTCAACGGCCGGCTGCTTATTCACGGCACGGGCAGCGTGGACGAAGGACGCAGCCTGCACCGCAAAGTATTCGGATAAAAAACCAGGGGGCCGGGCTGCCGGGCTTCTGCCCGATTCGATTAGATTCGATCCGATCTGGCCCGGCCCCCAGCCAAAGGAGGCGCAGCATGAGCGAATTGGACCCCGCCCAAACCGCCGGGACGGTCGTTCGTCTGGCGGTATTGACCGTCAGCGACACACGCACCAAAGAGACGGACAAAAGCGGACAGAAGATTCTGGAATTGGCCCGGGAAGCGGGCATGCGGATCGTCAAGTATACGCTGTGCGCCGACGACGCGGAAGCGATTCATTCGATCGTCGCCGGCTGGCTGCTGCGGCCGGAGATCGACGCGGTCGTGACGACCGGAGGAACCGGCATCGCGCGGCGCGACGTCACGATCGAAGCCGTACGGCCGCTGTTCGAGAAAGAGATCGACGGCTTTGGCGAGCTGTTCCGGTATTTGAGCTTTGCCGAAGAGATCGGCACGAAGGCCGTGCTTAGCCGCGCTACGGCCGGCACGGCCGGGGAGAAAGCGATTTTTGTGCTGCCCGGCTCGACCGGCGCCGTGACGCTGGCCATGCGCCGCATCATCGTGCCGGAAATCCGGCATATCCGGCACGAGCTGACCAAGCACCGGTAAACGGCAAAAGCCGCGCAGGCTCGACGTGGAAAGGTCGAGTCTGCGCGGCCGGGGTGCGGCGGCAGGGAAGCAGGCAGGCGTGAAGCTAGGATTGGATGCCGGGCGGCGTAACGGATCGCAGGCCGCAAGACCGGGCAGGCAGGAAATCGGGCGCCCGGCGGTCTCTCCCCGGCAATCGGGGGATCTGCGCCCGGCCGGATTACTCCTGCCGGGCGTAATCGCCGGATTTGCCGCCTGTTTTCTCAAGCAGCATCGTCGGTCCGATCACCATGTCTTTGCCGGCGGCTTTGCACATGTCGTAGATCGTCAGCGCGGCGGCGCTGGCCGCGGTGAGGGCTTCCATCTCGACGCCCGTCGGGCCTTTGGTCCGCACGGTCGCGTAGAGGAACACTTCGTACGAAGCCGCGGCTTCGTCGATTTTCCATTCGAATTCGATATCGACCCCGCTGAGCATCAGCGGATGGCACATCGGAATGATCTGCGCCGTATTTTTGGCCGCCATGATTCCCGCGACCTGAGCGACGGCGAGCACATCGCCTTTTTTGCTGCCGCCGCTGCGGATCTGGCGGTAGATCGTCTCGTTTACGCAGACCGAAGTCGCCGCGCGGGCCGTGCGTACCGTTTCGTTTTTCTCCGAGACGTCGACCATGCGCGCGCGTCCCTGTTCGTTAAAATGAGTCAATTCGGACAAAACCATCCATCCCTTCATTGATTGAAGATGAACCCAGTATAGCATGAGAAAAGGAGCGGTCCACCATGGTCGAACCCCGACATCCGATTTCCGTCAGCGAGGCGATCGCCCGCATTCAGGGACATGTCCGCCGGACCGGCAGCGAGAACGTGCCGCTGGAACAGGCTTACGGCCGCATGCTGGCCGAGCCGCTGCGGGCGTCGCACGACGTGCCGTCGTTCGACCGTTCGCCGTACGACGGCTTCGCGATCCGGGCCGAAGATTCGGCCGGCGCGTCGGGTACGAACCGTATCCGGTTCGAAGTGATCGACCGGATCGGCGCCGGCTCCGTGTCGGCCCGCACGCTCGGCCCGGGCGAAGCGATCCGCATCATGACCGGCGCGCAGCTGCCGGCCGGCGCGGACGCGGTCGTCATGCTGGAGCAGACGCAGGAATCGCCGCCGGCGCAGAACGCCGGGGCGCAAGAGCACGCCGCCGATTCGGCGCGGCCAGCCGCGGACCCCGAATCCGCCGCGTCTGCCAACTCCGCAGCGTCTGCCGGTTCCGCCGATTCGGCGGACATGAGCGCCCGGGCGTTCTTCACCGTGCGCAAGCCGTTCCGGGCCGGCGAGAACATTTCGTTTCGCGGCGAGGATATGCGCCTCGGCGAACAGATCCTGCCGGCCGGCAGCCTGATCCATCCCGGCACGATCGCGCTGCTGGCCACGTTCGGCCAGCAGCAGGTGAATGTGTCGAAGCTGCCTCTGGTCGGCATCCTCGCGACCGGCACCGAACTGCTGGAACCGGGAGCGCCGCTTGAGCCCGGCAAGATCCGCAACAGCAACGGGCCGATGATCGCGGCCCAGCTCCAGCGCATGGGCATTCCGTACCGCCTGTACGCGGCGGCGGCCGACCGTCTCGGCGATATGCTCGATACGGTGCGGCAGGCGCTCGGCGAATGCGACTGCCTCATTACGACGGGCGGCGTATCGGTCGGCGATTACGATCTGCTGCCGGCCGTCTACGCCGAACTCGGCGCGGACGTGCTGTTCAACAAGGTCGCCATGCGGCCGGGCAGCGTGACGACGGTCGCCGTATGGGAAGGCCGCTTCCTGTTCGGGCTGTCGGGCAATCCGTCCGCCTGCTACACCGGCTTCGAACTGTTCGCGCGTCCCGCGCTGCTGCGCATGATGGGCGCGGAGCGGATCTATCCGCTGCACACCCGGGCGGCG
Organism: Saccharibacillus brassicae; assembly: GCF_006542275.1. NCBI lineage: Bacteria > Bacillati > Bacillota > Bacilli > Caryophanales > Paenibacillaceae > Saccharibacillus > Saccharibacillus brassicae. Next base: position 5,254,107 of record NZ_CP041217.1, on the reverse strand, counting down.
CTCGGCGAAGACTTCGCCAAGCCGAATCCGTTCACGCGCTTCGTGCGTGCCGTGTACGACGGCGTCTCCGTCACGCCGGCCGGCTTCAACAAATCGAACGCCGTGTCGTCGATCGGACGCGGCAACGCGCTGCTCGTCCTGCCCGGCGGGACGCGCGGCTTCCAGGCCGGCGACGCGGTGGACGTGCTGCTGCCGGGCATGGAAGAAGGTGCGGCCGCATGGAACCTGTAAGCGGCGGGCAGCGCGGCGCGGTCAAGGCGCATGTTCTTCAGATCGTCGGCTTCAAGAACAGCGGCAAAACGACGCTGACCGAGACGCTGCTGCGCCTGGCGAGTCGGCTCGGATCGCGCGTGTCCGTGATCAAGCATCACGGACACGGCGGCGAGCCCGAAGCGCCGCCGGCCGATACGGACGCTTCGCGGCTGTTCGGAGCGGGAGCCGCGAGTTCGATCGTCAGCGGCGGCGGCCTGATGCTGATGCAGGGCCGCCTGCCGGAAAGCGACGACGGCTGCGGCGAGTTGGATGCCCTGATCGCGCTGACCCAAACGTATGCCCGTCCCGACCTGATCCTGATCGAAGGCTTCAAGTCGGAGCCGTATCCGAAGATCGTGCTGCTTCGCTCCGGCGAAGACTGGACGGAGCTTGGCACGCTGACGAATATCGTGCTGATCGTGACGCAAGAAAGCGAACCATCCCCGCATCCGGCGCTCTCCGCGAAGACGCGGCCGCCCGGATTGCCGAACGTACGCCTGCTGCATCGGCAGCAGACGGAAGAGATTGAAGCCTGGTTCGCCCATTGGCTGAGAGGAGTGCAGACTACCGAATGAAACTTTATGAGATCGTAACCGAGCCGATCGATCCGCAGCGCTACGCCGATAGCGTGCTGCGCCCGGAAGCGGGCGCGGTGACGCTGTTTACCGGCCATGTGCGCGAATGGACCCGCGGCATCCGCACGCTGTATCTGGCGTACGAAGCTTACGTGCCGATGGCGGAGAAAATGCTGGCGAAGATCGGCGGAGAAATCGAAGAGAAGTGGCCCGGCACGCGGTGCGCGATCGCGCACCGGATCGGCGAGCTGAAGATCGGCGAGATCGCCGTCGTCATCGCCGTCTCGTCCCCGCACCGCAAAGACGCCTATGCGGCGAACGAATACGCAATCGAACGGATCAAGGAATGGGTCCCGATCTGGAAAAAGGAAATTTGGGAAAACGGCACCGAATGGATCGGCGACCAGCGCGGCCAACCGCTGCCGGAATAGAAGCGGCCGGCCGGCGCGGACGTTCCAAATGGAGCCGCCGCCGATCTGAAGCCGATACGAATCCCATCTTCTAACTTCATTGAATCCTAACGAATTAAATCCTATAGAATCCCATCATCCCATCCCCAAGCGAGGAGAGGACGCCCATGATTACGCTGTACTATTTCGCCGGATTGCGCGAAGCGACCGGCCTCGCCCAGGAACAGGCCGAACTTGAAGGCTATACGGTCGACGAACTGCTGTCCTGGGTAAAAGACAAATATCCGCATCTTGCGCTCGACGCGGTGCGCGTCGCGGTGAACGAAGAGTATGCGCTGCCGGAAGATGTGCTGCGCGGCGGCGATGCCGCCGCGCTGATTCCGCCGGTTAGCGGCGGATGACGCCGCAGGGCGGAGAGCCGATCCCGCCGTATCCGGTCGGCACGGTCGGCCTTCTGCTCGCCGGCGGATTGTCGCGCCGTTACGGCTCGCCCAAAGCGTTCGCCCTTTACGAAGGGCGTCCGTTCCACGAACGCGCGCACGCGGCGCTGTCCGGCGCCTGCGACCAAGTGATTGTCTCGGCCAGCGCAGCGTTGGCCCCGCAATTTCCGGACGCCTGCGAAGTGTGCGTCGATCTGCCGGAACTTGCCGGCCTCGGGCCGCTGGCCGGGCTCGCTTCGGTCATGCGGCGGTATCCCGCGGAGCGCTATATCGCGCTTCCGTGCGATATGCCGCGTGTCGGGCCGCGGGAGATCCGGCGGCTGCGCTCCGCGACGCAAAACGGACCGTCCGCCGACGTCAAGGCGGTGCGCAGCGCGGAAGCGGGAGATCTGCCGCTGCTGAGCGTCTGGCGCGGCGGCTTGGCCGACCGGCTGGAAGAAAGTGTGCGCGGCGGACAGCTCGGCGTCATGAAGCTGCTGGCCGGGCTGGACACCGTCTGGCTGGACGCCGCGCTTCTTCATCCCGATCCGGCGATTTTCCATAACTTTAACGTTCCGCAGCTTTAACGTTTCGTATCCCTTTTCGGCCCAAGCCGAAAACCTGAATCACGAACAACCGAATCGCAATACGCCGGGCGCGAACCGAATCCGAAGCGCCGACGAAGGAGAGGAGAGAGGAGAAGCCATGAACCTGTATACGCCAACGGACCGGCTTCGCCGGCCGATCCGCGATTTGCGCATTTCGGTCACCGACCGCTGCAATTTCCGGTGCACATACTGCATGCCCAAAGAAATTTTCGGCGACGATTTCGCTTTTATGCCCAAAGACGAACTGCTGACGTTCGAAGAGATCGAACGCCTGACGCGGCTGTTCGCTTCGATCGGCGTCAAAAAGATCCGGCTGACGGGAGGCGAACCGCTGCTGCGTCGGGGGATGCCCGACCTCGTGTCGCGCATCCTCAAAGTGGACGGCATCGAAGACGTCGGCCTGACGACCAACGGCGTGCTGCTCGGTACCAACGCCCAGCCGCTGCACGACGCGGGGCTGCGCCGGCTCAACGTCAGCCTCGACGCGCTCGACCCCGAGCTGTTCGGACGGCTGAACGGGCGGGGCATCGATTCGGCGCTCATCCTGCGGCAGATCGAGCAGGCCCGGCAGGTCGGCTTCGACGTCAAAGTCAACATGGTCGTGCAAAAAGACGTCAACGACGCCGAAATTTTGCCGATGGCCGCCTATTTCCGGGAACGGGGCATCACGCTGCGGTTTATCGAATTTATGGACGTCGGCAACGATAACGGCTGGAGCTTCAAGCGCGTCGTTACCAAAAAAGAAATCTACGAGCGCCTGAGCGCCGTGCACGAGCTGGAACCGGTCGAACCGGATTACTTCGGGGAAGTCGCTTCTCGCTATCGATACAAAGGTACGGAGGCCGAAGTCGGCTTTATCACCTCGGTGTCCGAATCGTTCTGTTCGTCCTGTACGAGAGCGCGGCTGTCTTCGAACGGCATTTTCTATACCTGCTTGTTCGCGTCGAGCGGCTTCGATCTGCGGGCTCCACTGCGCGGCGGCGCGAGCGACGAGGAGCTGCTGGCGCAGATCGTCGGCGTCTGGGAAAATCGGGCCGACCGCTACTCCGACGAACGCACCGAGCAGACGGCCAAAAATCGCAAAAAGATCAATATGTCGTATATCGGCGGCTGAGCGGCAGGCTGCGGCAGACGGCTGCAAACCGAGAGGTTCATGCGCGGATTCGCCCTTTTTTCGAAAAAATGCCCTGACTCGATCGTGCTGCCTACGCAAAAGACCCTTTCCCGAAAGTTTCGGAAAAGGGTTTTTTTTACTTTCTGCGTTCAAGCAGGCGCATGGGGCGCATGCACCTCATTTTCCAACATCCCGATATACGCCATCAGCTCGGAAATGGCCGCGTACTGCCGGGCGAGCCGGGCGTTCAGCTTCTCCAGCGCGATCCGGAACGATTGTTCCACCGCCGGCAGGTTCCCGGTATCGAGATCGTCCAGCAGCTGCCGGATCGCTTCGATAAAATAGACGGTCTGGCGCAGGCTGCTGATCACGATGATCCGGCGCAGCTCGCGCGGCGCAAACTGCCGATACCCGCTTTGCGGATGGCGGCGCGGCCGGATCAGCCCTTCTTTTTCCCAATGCCGCACGGCCGACGGGTTGACGCCCGCAATCTGCGACACCTCGCCGATGCTCATGCAATCCGTGATGCGGCGTCCGTTGTACGCGGAGAAATCGGTCCGTTCGATCAGCCGCATCATTTCGGTCAGCCGGCTGTTCTCCGCCTGAATCTGCGCCTGTTCGGCATTGAGCGCCCACAGCGCTTCGCCGATCTGCTGCTCCCGGATCAGGCGCATGACCGAATAAGCGGTCGGAATGCTGTACGCCGCAAGCAGCGCGCGGAGCGAGCGAAAAGCCTGCAGATGGATCTGCCCGTACAGGCGGCGTCCGGCGCCGATCCGCGGCACGTCGGGAATCAGGTGCTGCCGCTCGTAGCTGCGCAGCGTCGTCGTGCTGACGCCCAGCGCTTCGGCCGCCTGTTTGGGCGTCCACCGATCGACGGCGGAACGAGAATCGGTCATGGAGCAGGCTCCTTTCGCTTTTGGGGGATTGGACTTTCGTTTTGGATTTTATTTTCACGTCGGATTCCAATTTCGTTCCCGCGCAACCTTCAACTTCAACCTTCAAGCGCTACGACAACATTTAACCGGAAAAAGCGCCGCGGTGCAAGAGCCCGTTCTCTTTTAACCGAAAGATTGCCTCAATGTTATATGATCGAAGCAAGAACGTTCGCGAAGAAAAGGGAGGAGCATACCCATGAATAGAAACAGGCACACCCCGAACGATGCGATCCAGATCCGGGGAGCCCGGGAAGGTCAGTTGAAGTCGGTCGATCTGGACATTCCGAGAGAACGGCTGGTCGTCTTCACGGGCTTGTCCGGTTCGGGCAAATCGACGCTGGTCGAGACGATTTTCCGGGAAAGCCAGCGGCAGTACCTCGAAGCGGTCGGCTACCAGGGCATTCGCAAACCGAACGTGGACCGGATTCGCTTCCTGTCGTCCGCGATCCGGATCACGCAGAGCGAGTCGAACCGCAATCCCCGCTCCACGGTAGGCACGAAGACGAATATTTACACCGATCTGCGCATGCTGTACGAAAAGCTCGGCGAGCGCGACTGTCCGCACTGCGGAGAGCGGATCTCGGCGGCGGACTGCCGCGAGACGACGACCGTAATCGACGGGGAATTCCGTGTCTATATGGACTGCAGCCGCTGCGGGCAGCGCATGGACAAGCTGACGCGCAGCCATTTCTCTGCCAATACGCGGGAAGGCGCCTGCCCGGACTGCCAGGGACTCGGCAGCCGGCTCAGCCTCGTGCCGGAGCGCTGCATCGACGCATCGCGCTCTCCGCAAGGCGGAGCGGTCGATTATTGGGCGCAGGCGTACCAAGACTACCAGGTCGATCTGCTGCACAAAGCGCTGGCGCATTACGGCGTTCCGGCCGACCGGGAGACGCCGGTCGGCGAATACGGCGAAGCGCAGACGGCGCTGCTGCATTGGGGCGCGGATTCGGCGCAGGTCAAAGCGCTGTTCCCGCAGATCCAGCCGCCCAAAAGCGTCTCCGCCGGGCGCTTCGAAGGCGTGCTGACCACGCTGTGGCGGCGCCTGTCCGAGAAGGAAGGCGACGCCAAAGGGTTGAACCGGTATTTCGATTCGGTACGCTGCGCTTCCTGCGCCGGAGAACGGCTGAATCCTCTGAGCCGCAGCGTTACCGTCGCCGGGCGGAGGCTGCCGGAACTGAGCGTGATGTCGCTGGAAGAACTGGGACAGTGGCTGGCGGCTCTGCAAGGCGGGGAATCGGACAGGGCTTCGGGTGGGAAGCCGGGCGAGGATTTGGGCAGCAATTCGGGCGGACAGTCGGTACGCATCTACCTCGAAGACCTGCGGACGAAGATTAGCCGGTTGGAGCGGATCGGGCTCGGATATCTGTCGATCGACCGGCAGATGATCACGCTGTCCGGCGGCGAGAGCCAGCGGATCAAGCTGGCCGCGGCGCTCGATTCCGACCTGACCGGCATGATGTACCTGCTGGACGAGCCGACGATCGGCCTGCATCCCCGCGACACGGAAGGCGTGATTGCTGTTCTTCAGCGCCTGCGGGACTTGGGCAACAGCGTGCTCGTTATCGAGCACGATCCGGAAGTGATGCGGGCCGCCGATCATATCGTCGATCTGGGGCCGGGCTCCGGCAGGCACGGCGGCCGCGTCGTCGCGCAGGGCACGCTTGCGGAGCTGATGCGGAGCGAAGCTTCCGTGACGGGCGCTTACTTGAAGCGGGAGCAGCCGCCTCTGCGCCGGCTCCGCCAAGGAGACGGCGCGTCGATCGGCATCGCAAGCGCTTCGCTGCACAATTTGCAGGAAGTGAACGTGCGTATCCCGACCGGCTGCCTCGTTGCCGTGACCGGCGTATCCGGTTCGGGCAAGTCTTCGCTGATCTTCGGCGTGCTGGCCGCGGCGGCAGACCCCGGGAGCGCTCCCGATCGGCGCCGCGGCCAGATCACCGGCCTGGAGGCGTTCGACCGGGTCGTCACGATTCGCCAATCGGCGATCACGCGCATGAAGCGCTCCAACGTGGCGACGTATTCCGAAGCCTACGGCGAGATTCGCAAGCTGTATGGCAGCCTCGAAGAAGCGCGGGCGCGCGGGCTGTCGGCCAAAAGCTTCTCGTTCAACACCCCGGGCGGCCGCTGCGAAAACTGCGAAGGACTCGGAACGGTGACGAGCAGCATGCTGTTTTTCGAAAATATCGAGGAGATCTGCCACGTCTGCGGCGGACGCCAGTTCAGCGAAGACGTGCTCGCCGTGACGTACCTCGGCCGCTCGATTCACGAGACGCTGCGGCTGCCGATCGAGGAGGCGGCGACCGTGTTCGAGCGTCTGCCCAAGCTGCGGCGCATCCTGCATCTGCTGAACGAAGTGGGTCTCGGTTATTTGGAACTTGGGCAGACGCTGACCACGCTGTCCGGCGGCGAAGCGCAGCGGCTGAAGCTTGCGTCCGAACTGCTCGGCTCCAAAGCCAAACGCCTCCTGTACCTGATGGACGAGCCGACGACGGGACTGCATCCGGCTGATGTGGACCATTTTCTCAAGCTGCTGCACGCGATGGTCGATTCCGGCAGCACCGTGATAATCGTGGAGCATAATATGCAGGTCGTCGCGGACGCGGATTGGGTCGTCGATCTCGGACCGGAAGGCGGGGTGCGCGGCGGGCAGGTAGGCTTCAGCGGCACGCCGGCAGACCTGCTGTCGTCGGAAAACGGCGCTACGGCGGAACATTTGGGCAGGCATTCTTGAGCAAAAAGAACGTCTTCCTTGAGCAAAAAAGACGTCCTCGCCTCGCAGCCTCGGCATTAGGCCGGGGCGTGGGGGGCGAGGGGCGGAGTAGGAGCGAGACGAAGGGTCGGATGCGGGCGTTCGGGTCCAGGCGTTCGGATGTAGGCGTTTGAGTGCAGACGTTCCGGTTCAAGCATTTGAGTGCAGGCGTTCAGGCTGTACCGTTTCATTGTTAACCTTGTATGAAAATATAAGTTTACAATGAATCTTCGGCACGCTATACTGCTAGCAAGCCGGAACGGTACGCCCGTTCCGGACTTGACAGTATCCTACTCGGAGGTCGATTCCCTTGAAAACAAAAGAAATGGTATACGCGGCTCTGTTCGCCGCGCTGATCGCGGTGCTCGGCATGATTCCGCCGATTCCGCTCGGCTTCATTCCGGTCCCGATCACGCTGCAGACGCTGGGCGTCATGTTGGCGGGCGGTTTTCTGGGCAAAAAAACGGGCGCACTCAGCCTGATCCTGTTTATCGTCTTGGTCGCGATCGGACTGCCGATCCTGGCCGGAGGCTCCGGCGGATTGGCGCCGCTCGTCGGACCGACCGCCGGCTATATCTTCAGCTGGCCGATCGCGGCCTTCTGCATCGGCTGGGCGTCGGAGAAAGTCTGGCCCCGCCTGAAGACCTGGAAGCTGATCGCCATCAACGCCGTGTTCGGCGTGCTGCTGGTCAATCTGATCGGCGCGCCGGTCATGGCGCTTATTACGAACACGCCGATCTGGCCGGGACTCGCCGCTTCCGCCGTCTTCCTGCCGGGCGACCTGATCAAAGCGGTCGTAGCGGCCGTCGTCGTCATTCAGGCCCGCGCGGTCAGCCCGATCGAAGAGAAAGTGTACGGCGCCTGACATGCTGGAATTCGATCAGGTCTCTTACCATTACCGGCGGGGACAGGAAGTGCTGCGCGGCGTCAGCTTCCGTATCCGGGAAGGCGAATTCCTCTCGATCGTCGGCGGCAACGGAAGCGGCAAATCGACGCTGGCCAAGCTTATGAACGGCCTGCTGCTTCCGCGCAGCGGAACGGTCCGGTTCGACGCGCGGCCGACTTCCGACGCCGCCCACCTGCAGGCGGTGCGCCAGGGCGTCGGATTGATTTTCCAAAATCCCGACGACCAGTTCATTACGACCGGCGTAAGCGACGAGATCGTGTTCGGCCTGGAAAATATTCGCGTGCCCGCGGAAGAGATCGGCGAACGGGTGCGGCAGGCGCTTCGGGCAGTGCGGATGGAGCCGTACGCCGATTCGGCGCCGCACGAGCTGTCGGGCGGGCAGAAGCAGCGCGCGGCGATTGCCGCGGTGCTGGCTATGCGCCCCCGGCTGATCCTGTTCGACGAAGCGACGTCGATGCTCGATCCGCGCGGCAGAGCGGATATGCTGCATAGGATGCGCGAGCTGCACCGGCAGGGCCTGACGGTCGTGCAGATCACGCACCATATGGACGAAGTGCCGGCGTCGGACCGGGTGCTGCTGCTCGATCGCGGAGAGATCGCTTTCGACGGTACGCCGGACGATTTCTTCGCTTCGGCCGACCTGGAATCTTACGCGCTGGATACACCGTTCGCCGTGCGCGTTCACGAACATCTCGGCCTGACCGGTTCGCTGTCGGCCGATTGGAAGGAGCGTGTCGCTGACCAATGGAACACTCCACGGAAATAGGCAGTCCGGCCTTCTACGCATTGCGGAACATCGGGGTCGCGCTCGGCGGCCGCCCGGTGCTGCGTGACGTCACGTGCGAACTTCGGCAGGGAAGCTGGACGTCGCTGGTCGGTCCGACCGGCGCCGGCAAATCGACGCTGGCCCGCCTGTTCAAAGGAGTGATCCCCGAGTACACGGGCGACTACCGGATCGGCGGCCGCCCGGCCGCCACGGACCGCAAAGGCCGGGCGCAGGTGCTGCCGGAGATCGGATTCGTGTTCCAATACCCGGAACACCAAATTTTCGAGACGACGGTGGAACGCGAACTCGGTTTTGCGCTGCGGATGCGGGGCGATTCGCCCCGCGAGATCCAAGCGGCCATCGCGGACATCCTGCCGCGCCTCGGCCTCGGCGAAGAGCTGCTCCCGCAGTCGCCGCTGCTGCTCAGCGGCGGGCAGAAGCGGCGCATCGCGATCGCTTCGGTCCTGATTGCGGAGCCGCAGCTGCTCATTCTCGACGAGCCGACGGCCGCGCTCGATCCGCTCAGCCGGCGCGAGCTGCTGGACCTGCTGCGGGAGTGGCAGCGGCGAGCCAATCGCACCGTGCTGTTCATCTCGCACCGGATGGAAGACGTGGCCGAGTATTCGGACCGGGTGCTGCTGCTGAGCGAAGGCCGGTTGGCCGGCGATCTGGCGACGAACGAGCTGTTCCTGCGCCGAAGCGACCTGCTGGAGCAGGCCGGACTTGCACTGCCGGAGAGCGTGGAGCTGCTTAAGCTGATCGAGCGGCTCGCCGGCCGCCGGCTTCAGCCGGCGAACTGCCGCGAAGACGAGATCCTGCGCGTCGTGCGTGAAGCCTGGCAGGATCGGCATCGGGAACGAGGGCAGGAGCAATGGCGGGACGAACGATGGCAGAGAGAGCAGAAAGATCCACAGGAGGAACGAGGGCAGGACCGACAGGAAGGGCACGAGGATCTGCGGCAGGCGCGGCAGGAAGATCGACAGCAGGAACGGCAGCAAGAACAGTCGCAGAATCGGCAGGAAAATCGCAAAGGGAGCGGCGCCCATGGCGAATAGGCTGCTGATCGGTCAATTCGTCGAAGCGGATTCTGCGCTGCACCGGCTCGATCCGCGCACCAAGCTGCTCGGTATGCTGCTGCTGATGATCGTCCTGCTGAATGTCCGCGGCTGGGGCGGGTACGGAGCGGCGGCTTTGTTCGTTCTGGCCGTCCTGCTCGGCTCCCGCGTGCCGCTTCGCCGCTATGCGCGCGGCCTGCTGCCGATTCTGCCCGTGCTGCTGTTCACGCTGCTGTACCATATCCTGTTCGGACGCGGCGACAGCGTGATCGCCTCGTACGGCGTCATCCGGATCACGCGCGAAGGGACGGAAGAAGGGCTGCGCATCTTCGCGCGTATCGCCCTGCTGATCCTGCTTGCGTCCGTATTGACCGCCGCTACCCGTCCGCTGATTCTGGCGCAGGGATTGGAGCGGCTGCTGAAGCCGCTGTCGAAGCTTGGCGTTCCGGTCGAGCAGTTCTCGCTCATGATCGTGATCGCGATTCGCTTTATCCCGACCGTGCTGGAAGAGGTGGACCGTATTCAGCTGGCCCGGCGGGCCCGGGGCTTCGATCCGTCCGGCCTGAATCCGGTCCGCCGCCTGTTCGCGTTCGTGCCTGTGCTCGTCCCGCTGCTCGTCACGACCGTCCGCCGCGCGGACAATCTGACGATGGCGATCGACGCGCGAGCGTACGGAGACGGCCGCGGCCGGACCGTATACCGTCCGCTTGCGCTTCGGCGCCAAGACGCCGCCGCAGGTGCTGTGCTAACGATAGCCGCCGCGGCCATTTTGGCGCTCGACTTTTGGTTCGGGCGTTGAGTTTGTCCGCACCGCCAAACACCTCCCTTGCCGGGCGTTTGGCGGATTGCAGATGGGCCAACCCGCTCCAACGCCGTGGCACGCTTCAACGCCGTCGGCATGCTTCAACAGGAAAGCGATCTGCAGCCATAATGCAATCCGCGCCCGCCCTGCTACAAAGGTTGACTTTTGATCCACATTTTGCGGGCTGCGCCACCTTTTCAAGCCGAATGCTGACTTTTCGTCAGCATTTGGCCTGAAATTTGCTGTTTATACGCGGGACCGAAGCAAAATGCTGACCAATCGTCAACATTTCCTCTAACGGGACGCTTTTTCGGACAAAATGCTGCCTGTAGGTCAACATTAGATTCAAGTCGGCTGTGGCCTCAGGACACCTAACCGCAAAAAAGGAACCTCATTCTCCAAGTGGAGAGTAGGGTTCCTTTTTGCGCTCCGCTTTGAGTGCCGCATACGCGCCTACGTTAGGACGATCGCGCCTTTTGCGACAGCTTGAGCCGAGTTCGTCTGCCGATCTGCCAAATCCCGTTCTTTTGGACTCTGAAGTTTGTGCGTTCTCCCTATCTCCTGCGCCGCGCACAAATCCTAACGAACCTTCATATCGCTATTTGACACTATTTCGTCTTTTCAACTATTTAATGAATCCTCATAACCTTATTGGCTGTAAAAAGTCGATTTAAGGCCGTTTTAAGTCGAATAGCGTGCTGACGATTCGTTACAACAGGAAAAAGCGCACGAATGGGAAAATAGCGTGACCAGGCTTCGTTAGTGTGCCAAGTGGAGTCTACAGCGTTCTGCGAAGTGCCGCGGATTTTCGTGAAGTTTCGCGGAGTACTACCGATTCCTGCGAAGTCTTTTAGCCTCTTGTAAAGTTCGGCAGAGTTTCACAAAATCCCGTGGGGTCCTGTGGAGCTGCGCGGAAGGCTGCAGGGCCCCGCACACTTCAGGACACCAGCCGCAGTACGAGAATGCCCGCCAAAGCCAGCAGAATCCCGAACGCTTCGCGCCGGCTCATGCTTTCTTTGAGATAGAAGCGCGCATACAGCAGCACGATCACGATGTTGAGCGCGATGATCGCGGATACGAGGCCCGTAATGCCGACCTGCAGCGCGTTCAGCATCAGCACCATGCCGGCGATATTGGTCAATCCGACCGTCATGCCCCACAGCAGCGTACGCGGCGCGCTCCAGGCGGGAGGGGAGGCGGCGGCTGTACGAAGCGCCGACGAACCTCCCGGCTCCGCAGCCTGCGCTCCACGCCCAGCCCGTGCCCGGTCCAGCGCGTACATGCCGAGAAACAGCAGCGTGCCGGAAGCGAACATCGCGGTCAACACCGGAAGCATCGAAGCCCCGGACAGCACCGACTGTTTGGAGCTGAGGTCGGTGAAGCTGTAGAGCAGCATCGCAAGCGTGCCCCACTGCCAGCCGCGCAGTTGGCCGCCGCGCAGATCCTGTCCGTAGCGGACGACGACCAGCGCCAGCACCACGATCCCGAAGCCGACGGCCTGCGCGAAGCCGAGCGATTCGCCCCACAGCACGTAAGCGGCCAACACTACAATCACGGGCGTCAGCGCGGAGAAAAAAGCGACCACCGACGCGCGGCCCACTTCATATCCCCGATACAGCGACGCATTGGCGGCAAAAGAAAACAACCCCATCATCAAGCCGAACTGCACGCCGCCGTTCCACGGCTGACGCGCCTGCAGATTCAGCAGCAGCGAGATCAGCGCCCCGGATACGTACACGCCGACGAACAGCAGATTCCGGTCCGCCGGCCGCTGCGACGTCCATTGATACAAAATCCCTCTGACGCCGAAGCAGGCAGCCGCTCCGAGCGCATATAGAAACCACACGTTGACTCCAACCTCCCTGCGGATTCCACCCTTGTGTCGGGGGGAATCCGGAAATTACCGTTCTCTTGCGAGGAAGGCTTTATTTCATCCTTTCGCTTCAGCGCCCGTGGATTCCTTCATTCCCTGTATATTCGCCATCTAACCCAGTCGATCCAGCAGCGGCGCAATGTGGCGGATCTCAGGCAGCGCGGCCGGCTTAAGCGGCAGAGGCAGCCCCGAAGCATCCATCCAGCCCTGCCGGATCGCGATCGCCGCCGCTGCGCGCACGCTGCCGTGGCGCTCGAACAGCGCCCAGATCGGCGCAAGCTCCGCCGAGAGCCGCAGCGCTTTTTCGGCATCGCCGGCCTGCGCGCTGCGCACGATGTCCAGGCAGGCGGTCGGAAACAAGCCGCCGAGGACCGAATACCAGACGTCGCAGCCGGCGAGCAGTCCGGCCGCGCCCAGCCGGTCGCCGCTGACGCCGATCCGCATGGCGTCCGGCAGCAGCGCGCGCAGCGCTTCCACCCGTACGCGGGCCTGCGCCGCGTCGTCAGGCACGCCAGGAAGCTTGACCGAGCGCACCTGCGGCAGCTCGGCGATGCGGGCGTGCAGCTCGTCGCCGAACGCAAAGCGCGTCGTGCGCGGATTGTCGTACACGCACAGCGGGACGGACAGATGACGCGACACCTGCGCGTACAGAGCGTACACTTCCTCGTCCGTCAGCGGCTGGTACGACACCGGCGCCAGCAGCACCGCCGCCGCGCCCGCGCGCTGCGCGTCGTCGGCCAGCCGCAGCACATCCCGCGTGCGCAGCGCGCCGATCCCGGCCATCACGGGAACTCCCTGGGCCTGGCGTACCGCAAGTTCGACGGTGCGTCGGCGTTCTTCCCGGTCCAGGTACATATAGCTGCCGGTCGAGCCGAGCACGCCGATCGAATGTACTTCGGCTGCGGCGAGCCGGTCGATCAGGGCGGCAAACGCTTTTTCGTCAACGGTATCCTGAATCAGCGGCGTCAGGGGAAAAGCGGATAGTCCGGTAAACATAATGGCACGCTCCTTTACTGTTGGCTTTCAAGCTGTCGAACAGCGCGAATCGCATTCAGTATATCGGGTATCGGAAAGATTCGGTAGACTTATCGGCCAACTGAACAAAGGATCTCTTCAAAAAAAGCATGTTTCCCGCTGCGGGAAACATGCTTTTTGTTTCAAAGTAAAGATGGAAATTCTACCTACCCGTCCAAACCCAAACTCGTTTACTCGGCGGACCAGTCGGGAATTTGTTCTTCCCGGTGACGGCCTCCCGCTGCAATACCTTTAGGCGAAATCTCTTCGATACGCGCCATTTCGGAAGGGGTCAGTTGGATTTCGGCGGAAGCTGCATTTTCTTCCAAATACTTGACTCTTTTGGTGCCTGGAATCGGCGTTACGCCTTGCGCGATCATCCAGGCCAAGGCAAGTTGGGAAGCAGATACGCCTTTTTCACCGGCCAAAGATTCAATATGCCGAACCAGATCCACGTTGCGTTGAAAATTCTCGCCCGTGAAGCGGGGCAGATAACGTCGGGCATCGTCTTGTGCGAGATCTTCGAAACGCTTGATCTGGCCGGTCAGAAACCCCCGTCCGAGTGGACTGTACGCGACAAATTCGATCCCAAGCTGCTCACATAACGGGAAAAGCTCATCTTCGGCCTCGCGGCTCCATAGCGAATATTCGGTCTGAAGCGCAGTAATGGGATGGACGTCGTGAGCCCGCTTGATTTGATGGATCGAAGCTTCGGAAAGACCGAGATAACGGACTTTGCCTTCCTTGACCAGTTCACTCATAGCGCCTACCGTTTCTTCGATCGGAACGTTCGGATCAACCCGATGCTGGTAGTACAGATCGATATGATCTGTTCCCAAGCGCTTGAGGCTGGCTTCGCACGCTTCCCTAACATACTCGGGCCGTCCGCTGATTCCGAGAAACGAACCGTCTTCCCCGCGCATGGAGCCAAATTTGGTTGCCAGTACGATCTCGGAACGACGTCCTTTAAACGCTTTTCCAATCAATTCTTCATTGGCGCCCACGCCATACGTATCCGCGGTGTCCAGAAAGTTCACGCCAAGATCGGCGGCACGGTGAAGGGTACGAATCGATTCCGAATCTTCCCGGCCACCATAGTATTCTGACATTCCCATACAGCCAAGACCCAGTACGGAGATTTCAAGTTCACTGTTCTTTAAGCGTTTGGTCTTCATTTAAGCTCACTCCTCGAGTCGATTCAATTAAATGTTTGAAGTTATTGACTTTGTAATTCAGTAAATCGAGAGTCTTCTGCATCTCTTCGATTTCTTTCTCAAACTGCTGCTGCTGATTGTAAAGAATCCGGTAGCAATGTTCGTATTGTCGGGTATCCGAGTAAGTTAAATACTCTTTGATCTCTTGAAGGGTCATGCTTGTTTTTTTGAGCTGCACAATAAACTGAAGCCGATGCAGATCTTTTTCGCTATAAATACGATGTCCGTTTGCCTTTTTGCACGGTGCGGGCATCACTTTCGCTTTCTCATAAAAACGGATGGTATCGGAGGTTACTCCCGTAAGCTCACCCAGCTGTTTGATCGAATAGGTGGGATTTGGATTCATTTTCGTTCACTACTTTCCGGAAAGTATGGAGGGTATAACTCCCTGCGCATCGGGATATCCTCATCCTACTACTTGGAGAACACTCCAAGTCAAGCCGTCTTTTTCGGATTTTTTAAACACTCAAGTTCACGGCATTTCGGTAGCTTTTTGGCGTCAGTCCCGTCAGCGTCTTGAACACCCGGTAGAAATGCGCAGGGGTCTCGTAGCCGCAGCTTCGGGACACTTCTTCGACCGTCAGTTCCGTGGCCCGCAGCAGTTCTTTGGCGCGGATCATCCGTTTGGCATTAACGTATTGGGTCAGATTCATGGTCGTCAGCCGTTTGAATACGCGAGAGAAATGCGGAGCCGATACGTTGGCCTGCTGCGCCAGTGCGGCCAGACCGTTCTGCGCTTCGGGAGATTCGTCGATTCTGCGCAGCACATCGTTCATCCAGACGGGGCCGACGGAAGCTTCGGCGGCGAGATCGAAGTCTTTTTCCGCCCAAATCAAACGATTGATCGCAAGCAGCAGCCGGGAAGTGATCCCTCTGACCGCTTCCCGAAAACCGGGCTGCCGCTCCCGCAGTTCGTTCTCGATCTGCTCCAGTGCCGATTCGACAACAGAAATCAACGACTCGGTCAGCTCGATCCGGTACGTTCTGCGCTGCCGCGCAAACTCGAACGCCAGCAGCGGATCGTACCCGTCTCCAAGCGAAGGTGCCGCAAGCAGCGACGGAGCGAAGAACAGCGCGGACGATACGATCGGATCTTCGTCGCGGGGCAGGGACCGGTGAATCGTATTGCCGGGAATGAGGAACAAGTCCCCGCGCTTTTTCTCATACCAATCCTGATCGATAAAAAACACGCCCTGACCCCGGTGGATATAGACCAACTCATAGCGGTCGTGCAGATGATCGGGCAGTTCGTCGTTTTGCTTTTTGGTAGTGAGATGGATCAATTCGAAAGGAAATAACGGTTCGCCTTCAAAAGGCTTGCGAATAGGCGGCATCGGCAGTTCTCCTCGGCGAAAAAATCAAAAAAGGTTATAAAGATGCGGGAATCGGATATTTTCTAGCTCATTTTCTTACTATACACTGTTTATAGAACGCTTTCATTAGAAAGGGGGAGCCTTGATGCGTATTGACGCCCATCAGCATTATTGGAAAATAACGCGCGGCGATTACGGATGGATTACGCCGGAGCTGCCGATTCTGTACCGCGACTTCCTGCCTGGCGATCTGGAACCGCTGCTGCGGGAAGAAGGATTGGACGGCAGCATTCTGGTGCAGGCGGCGCCGACGCTCGACGAATCGCGCTATCTGCTTGAACTTGCGGATCAGGATCCGTCCGTGCTTGGCGTCGTCGGCTGGCTGGATCTGCTGGACCCCGAGCACCGTATCCATTACGACGAACTGAGCGGGCACGCCAAATTCGCCGGATTCCGCCTGATGATCCAGGACATGCCGGATGTCTCGCGCATTCTGGAACCGGCGTTTATCGAAGCGCTGCGCAGTTATGCCGACGAAGACGTCCCGGTCGATCTGCTGCTGACAGCGGATCAGCTGGACCCGGTGCTTGAGCTGCTGCGGCAGGTGCCGCATCTGCGGGGCGTCGTCGACCATCTGGCCAAGCCGTGCATCCGGCAGCGGCAGTTCGAGCCGTGGGCGAGCCGGTTAAGCGAACTTGCGCTTCTGCCGAATCTGTTCTGCAAAGTGTCCGGAGTCGTGACGGAAGGAGATCATAACGGCTGGAAAACGGAAGACTTCGTGCCGTATCTGCGTCATGCGCTGGAGGTGTTCGGGCCGGAGCGCGTCATGTTCGGCAGCGATTGGCCGGTCTGCCTGCTCGCCGCTTCGTACGAACAGGTGACGGATATTTTGCTTCGCGCGATTCCGCAGGAGTGGGGCGAGCGGGAGCGGGCGCTGCTGTTTGGCGGGAACGCCAAAATCTTTTACAAACTGCAAGCGAAACCATTAACCCGATGAATGACTCCAAGCAGAGAGGAAGATGATGATGCAAACACGTACACTCGGCCGCACCGGACTGGAGGTGTCGGCGTTAAGCTTCGGCGCGTCCTCGCTCGGCTCGGTATTCCGCGAGACGGACGACCGCGAAAGTATCCGCACCGTGCATAGCGCGATTGACGCGGGGATCAATTATATCGACGTGTCGCCCTACTACGGCCTGACCAAAGCCGAGACGGTGCTCGGGCAGGCCATCTCCGGGCTGCCGCGGGACAAGTTCCTGCTCTCTTCCAAAGCCGGCCGCTACGGCGACGCGGAATTCGACTTCACGGCGGAGCGGATCGTGCGCAGCGTCGAAGACAGCCTGAAGCGGCTGCATACGGACTACCTCGATATCCTGTTCCTGCACGATATCGAGTTCGCTTCGGCGGACGTCATCGTCGAAGAAGCGGTTCCGGCCATGCATGCGCTCAAGCGGCAGGGCAAGATCCGCTTCTCCGGCATTAGCGGACTGCCGCTCGCGCTGTTCGAGCAGGTGCTGCCGCGAATCGACGTCGATGCGATTCTGTCGTACTGCCATTATTCGCTCAACGACAATTCGCTGCTGGCGCTGCTGCCCCTGCTCGAAGAACGGGGCGTCGGCGTCGTCAACGCGTCGCCGCTATCGATGGGACTGCTCGGCACCCGCCCGATCGCCGATTGGCATCCCGCGGGCGAGACGTTGAGAGCCGCCTGCCGCAGAGCGGCGGAACACTGTGCGGCGAGAGGCGGCGACATCGCCAAGCTGGCGATCCAGTATTCGACGCGCCATGACAACATTCCGACGACGCTCGTCAGCACGGCGACTCCGGCCAATATCGCCAAGAACGCGGCCTGGGTCGACGAACCGCTCGACGAAGAACTGCTGCTTGAAGTGCTGGACATCCTCAAGCCGGTCCATCGTCTCTCCTGGCCGAGCGGACGCCCGGAGTATAACGTCGCGGCCGACCTATCGGCGGCCGCGACGGAAGAAGGCCGCCCATGACCCGGGGCATCGTCTGCGAAGAGATCGGGCGCCTCGTATGGCGCGAAGACCTGCCGGAGCCGACGATTGCGCCGGGCCGCGCAATCGTCCGCATTCGCCGGATCGGCATCTGCGGCACGGACCTGCACGCGTACCGGGGCCGGCAGCCTTTTTTCGACTATCCGCGTATTCTCGGGCATGAACTGGCGGGCGTCATCGAAGAAGTCGGCGATAACAGCGAGGGGCTCCGCGCCGGTGATCAGGTGAGTCTGATTCCGTATATACACTGCGGCCGATGCGGCGCCTGCCTAAGTGGGAAGACCAACTGCTGCCGGCAGATGCAAGTGTTCGGCGTCCACACGGACGGCGGGATGCGCGAGCGGGTCTCGATGCCGGTCAGCCATCTGATCCGCACCGAAAGACTGACGCTCGACCAGTCGGCGATGCTGGAGCCGCTTGCGATCGGTGCGCACGGCATCCGGCGCGCCGGCGTGCAGGCCGGCGACACGGTGCTCGTTATCGGCGCGGGGCCGATCGGGCTCGGCGTCATGGTCCTCGCCCGGCATGCCGGCGCGAACGTGATCGCGATGGACCTGAACGCGGAGCGGCTGGGATTTTGCCGCTCCTGGGCCGGCGTCGGACAGACGCTGACGGCGTCAGGCGATTCGCTTGCGCAGCTGGAAGCGCTGACGAACGGCGAACTTGTTCCGATCGTGATCGACGCGACAGGCAGCGCGGAATCGATGCAGCAGGCGTTCCGCTTCGTCTCGCACGGCGGCACGCTCGTCTATGTCGGCCTGGTCAAAGGGCAGATCGCGTTCGACGATCCGCATTTTCACAGCCGCGAGCTGACGCTGTCGGCCAGCCGCAACGCCACGCGGCAGGACTTCGATTTTGTGCTGGACGCAATGGCCGCCGGTGTGATCGACGCGGATCGGTATATTACGCACCGGGCGCCTCTGGAAGAAGCGGCGGAACGATTCGAGTCGTGGCTGCGGCCGGAATCGAAAGTGATCAAGGCGATGGTAGAGATCGGCGATTGAGCAAGAGCCGCGAGGCAGAGGAGGAGAAACCGCATGAATCGAAACGGCTATACGCTGCATCGCCCGGCTTCGCGCTGGGAAGAAGGGGCACTGTGCGGCAACGGCACGATAGGTGCCATCGTTATGGGCGAGCCGGAGCGCGAACGGCTTATTTTGTCCCATGAGCGGTTGTTCGTCCCGATGAACCGGGAGGAACGGCCGATCGAAATGGGCGATCGGCTGCCGGAGATCCGGCGGCTGATCGCCGAAGGGCGGGAAGACGAGGCGGCGGAGCTGCCGGTCGGGCTGTTCCGCCAGACGCACGGCGGCGATGACGGCCTGCTGTGGACCGATCCGTTTCTCCCGGCGATCGAGCTGCGGATCGACACCCGGCTGCCGGATCTCGATGTATCCGGCGAAGCGGACGATTACGCGCGGTCGCTCGATTACGCAAGCGGCGAAGCGGCGGTCGGCTTCCGTCTGGACGGCCGGAAGCTGGAACGTCGCGTCTTCGTATCGAGGCGCGACGCCGCCTGCGTCTTGCGGCTGGGCGCCGAAGACGCGCCGGCCGATTACGAATTGTCGGTCGGGCTGCCGCCGGTCACGCCGGAAGGGCGGGACTTTTACGCCGACTATTTCGGCAGGCAGCCCGTCTTCACCGTGCATCCGCACGCTTCGGCGGAAGCGGCGGTGTGCGTATGCGAATTCGGCGGCACGGGCGCCGGGTACGCCGCGATCGTGACGGTCGCTTCCGGCGACGGCGAGGCGTCGATCGCAGGCGGCACGCTCTCGATCCGCTCGGCCGGCTCGGTGACAGCCTTGCTGTCGCTGATCCCGGTCGCGGACGTGCGCGCGTTCTCCGCGGAAGACGAGATCGCGCGGCTGCGGGCGCTGCCCGCTTCGTACGGCGAACTGCTGCAGCGGCACGAAGCCGTGCACGCGCAGCGGTACGGCCGGATCTCGCTGCGCCTCGGCGAAGAGGTCCGCGGCTTGCGGACGCCGTCCGCCGCCGGGGACCGCGAAAGCGGCGGCGGCGAAGCGCTGTGGACCGAAGCGCGCGCGGCGGCCGAAGCGCCGCCCGCTTTTCTCGAGCGTATGTTCCACGCGGGACGTTACGAGACGCTGTCGAGCTGCGGCGAATGGCCGCCGAACCTGCAGGGCGTCTGGGCAGGCAGCCACAACGTGCCGTGGTGCAGCGATTACACGCAGGACGGCAATCTGCCGACCGTGATTTCCGGACTGCTGCCGAGCGGGGATTTCGAGAGCCTGCTCTCGTATTTCGATTACCAGGAAGACATGCTGGACCATTACCGCGAGAACAGCCGGGCACTTTACGGCTGCCGGGGTATCCATATTCCGACCCGATCGAGCGGCAGCGGCTACGATATCCATTTCAGTCCGGAATATCCGATGACGTTCTGGACGGCGGGCGCGGCATGGGCTTCGCGTTTCTACTACGACTATTGGCTGTATACGGGCGACGACGCCTTTTTCCGCGACCGGGCTCTGCCGTTCATGCGGAAATCCGCGCTGTTCTACGCGGATTTCCTGATCGAAGACGGAGACGGACGCTGGCTGTTCAGCCCTTCGTATTCGCCGGAGAATACGCCGCTCGGCAGGAGTAATTCGACGACGCTTAACGCCACGATGGACATCGCCGCGGCCAAAGAACTGCTTCAGCATCTGATCACCGGCTGCCGGACGCTCGGGATCGAAGACGTAGCGCTTCCCGAATGGAGCGCCATGCTCGCGAAAATGCCCGATTACCGGATCAACGCCGACGGCGCGCTGACGGAATGGGCTTCGCCGCGCTATGAAGACTGCTACGACCATCGGCACGCTTCGCATTTGTACATGCTGTATGCCGATATTCCCGAAGAGATCCGGCGCGATCCGGCTCTGTACGCGGCCTGCGAGCAGGCGTACCGCCTGAAGCGCGAGCTCAAGAAGAACGAACAGGGCACGATGTCGTTCGGCCTCGTCCAGACCGGCCTGGCGGCGGCTCATCTGCGCGACGCCGAGATGGTGGAAGCGATGCTCCAGTCGATGGCGCTCAACAATTATTACGTGACGTTCGCGTCTTCGCACGATTACGGTCCGACGCTGTTCAACGCGGACATCAGCGGCGGCATGCCGGCCCTGATGCTCGAAGCGATCGCGCAGTCCAGTCCGCGCACGGACGGGCAGGGGGTCATCCGCAGCTACGAGATTCGTCTGCTGCCCGCCGTTCCCCGCAGCATGCACAGCGGACAGGTCTCAGGGCTGCGGCTGCGCGGCGGCTTCTCGCTGGATATGACGTGGCAGAACGGACAGATGAGCGAATACCGGATTCACAATCCGCTGGAACGCGCATACGAAGTTCGGTAAGCGCGCTTCGCGGAGCGATCCGGTCCGTAGAACCGTACAAATCGGCAAGAAGCCTGGTATTCGCCAGGCTTCTTTTTGATCCATACAAAAAGAAGTTGCACACCAACCGAATCTCGGCTATGATGTTGACATATCAACAGTTGATACATCAACATAACAGAAGGAGCACACTCTCATGACAAAAACGGCATTGGTTACAGGCGCGAACAAAGGAATCGGTTACGAGATCGCCAAGCGGCTGCTGGAAGCGGGCTTCCGCGTATTGGTTGGAGCGCGGGATCGGGAGCGGGGAGAGACGGCCGTGCAGGCGCTGCGCGAATTCGGCGACGCCCACTGGATCTCGCTCGACGTAGCGGACCTTGCGAGCATCGAGCGTGCGGCAGCCGCCGTGAAGCAGCAGTATCCCGATCTCGCGCTGCTCGTCAACAACGCGGGCATCCCGGGCGACATGCACAAGGTCGGCTGGGCGTTTGAAGCGGAGGAGCTGGCGGCGACGCATCAGGTGAACTTCGTCGGCCCTTTCGCATTGTCCAAAGCGCTGCTTCCGCTGCTGATCGCGAATTCCGGCACGATTCAGAACGTCACGATCCCGATCGAGCCGCTGCCTTATTTCAATGCGTTTGCCTACGCGACGTCCAAAGCTCCGCTGAACGTGATGACAAAATCGTGGGCGATGAGCTTTGCTGCCGAGAATATGCCGGTGCAGATCTTCGCGGTCATGCCGGGCGCCGTATCGACCGATCTCAACGGCCGCATGACCGGCGATTTCGTCAAGACGCCGGCTCAAGCGGCGCAGTTCATCGTCGGTTTCCTGCTCGACGGCGAGAACCGTAACGGACAGGTCATCAACGACGACGGTACGCTCGCGGTCTACTGACGCATCCAAGCGCGGCCGCCTGGCGCGGCTCCGACAAGCCTGCGACACGCCAAGCCCTTTCTCCCGCGGAGAGGGCTTGGCTTTTTACATCCTTTTTTCACATAACCTTTTTGCATGCTTAAGATGGACTCCCGCGAAAAAAAGAGTGTACAATGGATAAGGTCCGGTGCGCCGGGAAGCCCCGGCCGTCCAATAACGCCAAGAAAGACGTGATGGTTTTGAGCAAGGATTGGTCGCAGGAGTCCACGTTGTTATACGAGATCTACCGGGTCAACAACGCCATCAACACCACGTTCGACGCGTACATCAGCATCAGCCAATCCCGCTTCGAGATCCTCGCCCTGATTGCCCAGGAGGCCGAGATCCGTCAAAGCGACCTGCAGCGCAAAGTGACGCTCGACAAAGCGGCCGTCGCCCGGCACCTCAAGCAGCTGGAAGAGCACGAGATCGTCGCCCGGCGCAAAAAAGACGGCAACAACCGGGTCACCTGGATTCGGTTAACCGACCGCGGAAGGGCGTTGATCGAGCATTCCCAAACGGAAAAGGAACATTTCGCCAAAGAGCTGTTGACCGATATCGACGAGGCGGAACTCGCGGTGCTGCGCAAGGTATTGGGTCGATTGAATACGAACGTGGAACGGCTCAAAGCCAAAGGGTAACGGAACACGAAGGAGGAACGAACATGGTCATTCCAAGTCTTGAACGCATTAACGAATTGTCGAAAAAAGCAAAAACGGAAGGCTTGACGGAAGCGGAAAAAGAAGAGCAGCTGCGGCTGCGCAAAGAATATCTGCGGCTGTTCCGCGGTTCGGTCAACGAGATTCTGCTGAACTCGACGATCGTCGATCCGAAGGGCGACGACGTCACCCCGGAGAAGCTCAGAGCCAAGCAAAGCGAGCTCGGGAAAAACAAAAATCATTGATCCGTCGGAACTACGGACGGTGACGCATTCTCTCTTTTCGGGATGCGACAAAAACGGTTTTTCGGACAGAAGCGGCAGGAGCCATCCGCTGCTTTTGTCCGGAAACCGTTTTTTTTATTTTTTTACTAAAATCAGGAGAATTGTCAAGAGTATAAATAACGGTTTTTCCCGGTTATTACGATCGGAAAGTTCCTTATTTTCCCTCTTG
Source organism: Saccharibacillus brassicae (assembly GCF_006542275.1). NCBI lineage: Bacteria > Bacillati > Bacillota > Bacilli > Caryophanales > Paenibacillaceae > Saccharibacillus > Saccharibacillus brassicae. Next base: position 5,230,720 of record NZ_CP041217.1, on the reverse strand, counting down.
TGCGAAAGTATTCATTCCTTTACGATGATGGCGTATCCTTGATCCGGGGATCACGAACGGTTCCTTGTCGGACAATCACGGCACGCCCAAGATCCAATTCGAGAGGATGAATCCCATGACTTTGATCGTATCCAACCCGCAGCAAACTCCCGGCAGCAGCGTTCAAGCGTTTATCGACCTCACTTTGCTGAACTGCAAGCTCAAAGGCGTCTACCAGTATCAGGCGACTCCGGCGGCCGGAGACAAGAAGGGACAGACGCGGACGCAAATTCTCGTAATGCCGACCGACACGGAGCCGCAGGGCATGACGCTGACGAGCCTGATTTATGAAGTCAACCAAATCATCACCTCGTTCGGCGGCGGAGAAGAGGTCACCGAAGCCGAGATGAAGCAGACGCTGGATTCGATGGGACTACCGGATTTTTCGAATATCTTCGTCCAGATCCGGCAGCTGTTTATCTACACGGATACGCTCAAGATCGAGGAAGGCACGTCTTCCGGCACGTGCGAATACGCGTTCAACTTCGTGATCACGAATCCCGTCAAGCCCGACGAGAGCCTGAAGCTGTTCCATATCAATCAACTGGGGCTGGCCGTCTACAAGACGAACCGCAAGAAGATCATCGAACGGATGCAGCTTGAAGACATTGCCGAGCTGCTGGCCTGATCCGGGGGAGGCGCCAACCGATGGAAGTCTACGATGACGAATCCGCTCCCTCGTTAACCGTCGCGTTATCCGCCAGGTTCCAGATCAAGGACGCGTTGTTTCAAGTCGTGCTGCTAAGCGGCGAAGCCGGAACCGAAGTGTCGGGGGAATGGGTCAATCGGGACCGCTCTTTCGAGCTGAACGACGCGGCTGCTTACTTCGATATCGTACTGCCCGATTTTTTGAACTTCGACTGGCGGATCGCCAAGATCCGGCTTCGCTATTTCTCTTCCGACAGCCGCCTGAGCTTCCAGGCGGTCATCCGCGACTTCGGCGAACTGCAGTTGGAATCGTCCAAACTGCCCGGCCGGCTGCCGCGCAGGTATGAACTGAACCTGGCTTTTCCCCGCACGCTGGAGCTGTCGGATCTTCCGATCATCGGCAGCTTTTGCGATCCCGGAGACGGCTTCCGCTTCGAGGCCATCGCTCTTCGGTATATGCCGAACGTCGAAGTTGTTTTTTCCCTGCGCTCGAAGCTGGTCATCCAGGGAACGACCGTGCCATTCGACGTGGATTACGTCCAATCGCTCAAGCCGCCGCTCCCGCATGTCTCTTCTTCCGCGCTGACCGGCACGACTTCCCTTCCTGTCCACACCATCCATTGGCTCGATATCGACAAAAGCTTCAGTGTGCTGTACGTATCCAAAATCGGCTTCAGCCTGTTCGAATCGGAGATCGAGCTGTATCTGGACGCCAGCTTTACGATCGCCATGCTGCGTATCGATTTTTACGCGCTCAGCGTCTCCGCCCCGCTCAAAAAGCTGACTGACGTCCGGTTCGAACTGGGCGGCTTGACGGTCAGTGTCGAGCGGCCGAACTTCAGCTTGTCCGGCGGTCTGTATCATTCGCCGACGGACGAGACGCTGTATAACGGTTCGCTCGGCTTGAGAATCGGCGCGTACCGCTTTCAGGCGCTCGGTTCGTACGGCGAGCTGCCCGGCAGCGGAGAGAAAAGTTTTTTCGCTTATCTGATGCTCGGTCTGCCGCTTGGCGGACCGGCTTTCTTCTTCGTCACCGGGCTTGCGTTCGGCTTCGGGGTGAATCGTTCGATCCGGCTGCCCGATCTGCAGGGCGTCCGCGCGTTCCCGCTCGTCTCGGCCGCGATAGGGGATACGTCGCCGCTTGCGCCGGATACGCCGCCGAGGCAGGCGCTCGGCGCGCTGAGCGAATTCGTCGTGCCGGAATCCGGCCAGTATTTCATCTCCGCGGGGCTTCGTTTCCTGACGTTCGGCGTGCTGGACAGTTTTGCTCTGCTCAATATCGAGACGGGCGGCCGAACGGTCATTTCGCTGCTCGGCTTGTCTACCGCTTCCATTCCGCCCAAGCTGGCCGACACGCATCCGATCATGCGGGCCGAACTTGCGATCAAGGCGGTATTCGATCCGGGTCAGGGCGTTTTCATGCTGACGGCCGCTTTGACAGACGCTTCCTTTTTGTTCGATCCGTCCTGCAAGCTAACCGGCGGGTTTGCGATCGGATTCTGGTTCAAAGGCGTTTACAGCGGCGATTTTATCGTCACGCTGGGAGGATGCCATCACCCGAATTTTCAAAACATACATTATCCCGAGATTCCGCCGCTCGGCGTCTCTTGGATCGCGAGCGACCGCGTGTCGGTCAAAGGAGAAGCGTATTTCGCGCTGACGCCGTCCTGCCTCATGGCGGGCGCAAGCCTCAAGCTGCTGTTCGAATGGGGCAATCTCAAAGCGTGGTTGTTCGCGGCCGCCGATTTTATCCTGCAATGGAAACCTTTTTTCTATCAGGCGAGAGCGCAGATCAGCGTCGGCGTATCTTACCGGATCAGCCTGTTCGGCATCGGCAAAACGTTCAAGGTCGAGGTCGGCGCGGGGATCAAGCTCTGGGGACCGGACTTTTCCGCCAAAGTCTACGTGGACTGGTATATCATCTCGTTCACGATCGGCTTCGGGGCGGGCAGCGAGCAGGAACCGCAGGCGATCGGCTGGGACGACTTCGCCGCGAGCTTTTTGCCGGGCGCTTTCGGCGCCGACCAGCGGATGCCGGCAGGGATGCCGACAGGCTTTTCGGCGGCGGATACGGCCTCGGCCCTATCCCCGGAAACGTCTTCGGAACCGGCAAGCCTGAGCAGCATCGGCGTAACCGACGGGCTGCTGGATCGCTACCGGGATCACAACGGCCGCGACGCTTACGTGGTCGACGGATTCCGGGCGGCGTTCCGGATCGAACACAAAGTGCCGTGCACCCGGCTTGCGTTCAACGGCCGATCCTTGCTGAGCCGGGAGTACCGTCTGGATCTGCCGCCGATGAAGCGGGAGCACGTCCGCATGGACGTCGACGTGAATATCCGCGACGCCGCGACCGGCCGGCTCGTCGAGGGAATGGACGCCGCGGCCGAATACCGCAACGTGCCGGCCGCGCTGTGGGGGAGGAATGACGGCGACCACGATCTTCCGCTCATGCCGGTCGGCGGGTCAGTGAGTGTACGGCGCTTCGCTTCTCCGGTGCATCTGCTGCCGGAACGGGGCGCGTACGAAGAGTCGGCGTTAAACGCGAGAGAGTCGATCACGAAGCACGTCGTCACCCGCGTCCCGGTGTTCGCGCCGGCGGTCCCTTACCCGACCGACCGTGCGGCCGCTCTTGAGCAGATCCGCCGCACGCTCGGCGTTTCCGCCGAGCGGGAGCGGCTGCTGACGGAGACCGCGGCCGCGTTCGGCACGTGGGATCAGGCGCGAATCGGCACGTTGGCCAGCGATCCGCAGGCTGTCCTGTTGGCCGTCCCCGCGCTGCGAACGACCGGCTCGGCGGCAGGGACGGTGCATGGATGCAGACCGGGGTAATCCGGTTACCCCGAAAGAGAGGCGAGAAGACGATATGGGAAAATCGATTCGTTTGGCCCAACGGTGCGAACCGGCTCTGACAGCGGGCACGTACGGGATCGAAGTCCAAGCGGTCACCGACCTGACCGCTACCTTAACGGACGCGTTCACGGAATTTACGGTCGCGACCGAGCGGTTCAGCCTGCCGCCCGATCAGGTCTATTCCGTCTACCCGCCTCGCGAAGCGGTCGGCAGCTATACGGAATGCCTGCCGCATATCGTGCTGAACCGCCGCACGCTGCCGTGGGAGAGACAGCTGATTAGCCGGCTGCCATCCATGCCCTGGCTGGCGCTGCTCGTGTTCGACGAGACGGAGAGCTTCACCTTGACCGAGAGCACATGCGAGCAGGCGCTCAAGCCCGAAGCCGGAACTTTCGTCCCGGCTCTTGTGCGCGAAGCGTACGAGAAGCCGGACGCGCCGTGCAGCTATGTGCAGTTGGACGCGAAGCTTGCGGCCGGCGTGCTTCCGTATGCGGAAGCGCTGGCGCTGCTGGCGCACGGCAAAGGCGTGAGCCTGGACCCCAAAGTGACGGACGCTTCCGTGCAGGACGAGTGGTTCGCGACGATCGTGACGAACCGCTTCGGGCTTGAACCCGCAGGCGATCGGGCGGTTCGCCACACCGCCTGCCTCGTCTCGCTCGAAGGCTACGAAGCGTGCCTGGAAAACGAACAAGGCAGACGGCAGGCGCTGGACGGCTGCCGGGAAGTGCGCATGATCGTGCTGGCGAGCTGGACGTTCTCGATAGCCAAATCGCCGTTCGATTTCGCGTCCGCGTTCGCTTCGCTGGATGCCGCGATGCTGGCGACGCCTTACTCCGGCGCCAACGAGACGGTGCGCCAACTGTCCGACCTCGGCTATATGCCAATGAATCATCAGGTGCGCGACGGCAGCCGAACCGTCTCCTGGTACCAGCCGCCGCTTATTCCTTACGCCGAACCAAAAGAGCCGTTGATCTGCGCGCGCTTCGCCGATCAATGGCTGCGTTACGACCCGGAGATCGGCATGATGGATATCCGCTTTGCCGGCGCGTGGCAGGTTGGCAGGTCGATGGCGCTGGCGGATCAATCGTATGCGCAGCGCTTGTACGCCTGGCGGCAGAGCAACGTGCGGGCGGCCCGCAGCGCGGTGTACCGCGGGCTGCTCGGCGCGCATCTGTCGGCGCCTTCGGACGAAGCGACGCTTGCGCCGGGACCGGGCGACGATTCGATCGGACATGAATTCGTCCTTGCGGCAGGCCGCGATCGGCGAACCGGAGGTTCGGACAGCGGCCGGGAGCGGCTGCGGCAGCAGCTGAACGAGCGGTATCGCTCCCTGCTCGGGGAGGGCATCGACGATGAACCTGCGGACTGAGTGGGAACGTTCGGCGCCTGATCTTCGCGCGCAGGTCGGCCGCGTCTTCGGCACGTTGGCCAAAGAGCTGCCTCAAGACCCGGACAGCCAAGGCGGCGAACTGATCACCTGGCTGAGCGAGCTATGTCTGCTGGTCGACGTGCCGTTTCATTATTTGGTTCCGTCCGAAGCCCTGCTGCCCGCCAATGCGATTCGACTGTTCTACGTCAATCCCAACTGGCAGCAGGCTTTGGTCGACGGAGCGTGCAGCCCGGGGCGACAAGCTTCGCTCGACCTGGACCACGATCGGCAGCTGATCGACGCGGTGTTTGCGCAGATCGGCAAACAGGTCAAAACGGTCCGCCCGCGCCTTCAGAAAAAAGCGGTCGCGCCGGAGGAATTGGCAGAAGGGGTGACGACGGTTTTCGGCTTCCTGCTGCGCTCGCCGTTGGTACGCGGCTGGCGGGGCCTGGAATTTCAGGCACGTTCCGCAGCCGGCGAACCGCTGAAGGCGCTCCGCATCGAGCAGCTGTCCGACGACGTGCTGATCGGGCTGTTCGACGGCGTGCCGCATACGCTGGACATCGCCCAGCCGCCGGAAAGCTTTTTCTTCGGTTTCCAGGCGATCGACGGACATTACCGCAAGCGGCTCCGAAGCTTTGAGACCGGCGCGCTGCTGGAAGAGAGCGACACGGTTGACGTGGTCGTGCAGGACGCCAAGCTGCGCACGCTCGACATTTGCGCGACCGCCCAAAATATCGAGCGCTTTTTCCGGGTGCCCGTAACTTCGGCCGAGTTCGCGCTGCAAATGATCAAGACGCCTTATATCGGCCGGGTCGTCCGCAGAGATGCTGCGGACTGACCGACAGACTCGGCGCCAGGCTTCATCACAGGCTCACATGGAGAGAGGGGAAGAATCGCGATGTATGGATTTTTACCGGAACTGCACAACAAGGTACTGAATCAAATCGATCCGAAGACGGGCATGCTGGAGCTGGATTTTTCCGACGACGAGCACTACCATTTTTTCCTGGAACAGATCGGCGGCCTCGAATCGTTCGAACAGAAGCATGCTCATCTCCTGCCGGTGCTTCAGGAACTTCGTACCACTCCGCTGCTGCGAGCATCCAAGCTGTCGGAGTACGGCTTCCACGAAGGCCCGGACGACAAGATGGCGATCCAGAATCTGCTGTTCCAGCCGGCGGCGCAGACGGCTTCCGGATGGACGGCAGGCGCCGATCCGAAAGGGTTGACGCTTGCGGAGATTACGGCCGACTACATCGAACGGAAAGATCGGATCAGCGTCGTCTCCTATCTGTACGACGTGACGAGCGGGGAGCTGCTGCACACGACGGCGGACGAAGTCGAACATTCCCGCCAGTATAACGGCAAGATCCAGGCCGATTATCCCAATTACCTCGAAGATACGCCCCGACAGTTCATGATTCACAGTACGTTTTATTGTTCCGCCAGCGCGAGCGCAAGAGACGAGGTCGCAGCGCCCCGTTTGAATGCGTACGTGACCAAAAACACGGGATTTACCCTGCAGGGCAATACGAATATCATCAAATCGTTCACGCTGAACGACCCCGTGATCCGACCGGACCATCTGAACGACCCCAACCACAAGGAAGTCAAAATCTCCTATATCCGCGAAGGTTCTATTCCCGATTACGATTACACGAACGACGACCAGCCTTTTGTGGACGGAGACCATACGAGAATTTTGGTCCGCGTTCCGTTCTCGGTCACGGTCGAAGCGGCAGACAAATGGTGGATCAAAGGCATGGACGAATCGTACGGCTATCGCATGTGGCTGAAAAACATGATCAACGGCACGGTCAATTTTTACGGCGACCCCGATGCGATCATTCAGCACAAGGACGCGTTCGACGACCAGAACCGGTGTATCCGCATGACGTTCACGTTTCCCCAATCGTGGAACAATATTTTGGATTTCTCCAAGGTCGGCTACCAAGCGTACACGGACGTGGACTTCTATTCCTCGTTCGCCGTTCTTATGTCCGGTCCGTACGATCTGCCGGTCGGCATCTCGGTCAAAAGCGACGGCAAAGACTACGACCCGCTCAATATCCAATCGGCCAAAATTTTTATTCAATGGGGCTGCGTCGCCCGCGAGACGAAGATCGCGATGGCCGACGGCACGTTCAAGCGGGCGGACGAGGTTCGGATCGGAGATGACGTGCGCGACATGAACGACGCAGCGGTTACGGTCCGCAAAGTGCTGACGGGACCCGAAGCCAAACTGTATCGGCTGTCCACGGACTCCTACAGTGTGCGAGTGACGCCCGATCATATCATGTGCACCGAGCATGGCCTGCTGCGCGCGATTGAAGTCATCCCCGGCATGCGGCTCCATACGGTCGACGGACTGCAAACGGTCACGAAGACGGGCTGGTCGGATTACGGCGATACGGTCTACAATTTTGAATTCGATACCGAGACGGTGATGATTGGCAGCGGCTTCCTGATGGGCGACTCGATGCTGCAAAACCGTACAAAGGAGCTGGACATCCATGAACATTAATTTCCTGTACTTTACGGTCAAATATATCGCGTCCCGCTCGGGCTACACCGATCCGGAAGCGCAGTCGATCGCGGCCGCCTGCCAGTTTATTGCCGACAATAATCAGGACGTACCCGTGTATCTCAAAAAAGACCGGTTGTCCGAAGCGATCAAGCAGCGCCATCTGTACCAAAACGAACCGTCCAAAGGACCCGATATGTGCAAGGTTCCGCTGCTGCTGTCCGCGATCGACGCGGAAAGCGACACGGACGCCTGGAAAGCGGAGCTCACAAACGTGCACAATCAAAAAGAGCGGCTGATTCCGTTCGACTATTTTACCGATTCCGCGCTCACGGACGACGGGGAAGAGGACAATACGGACTACCGGGTCCATCCGATCCAGACGCTGCAGAGCAGCGAAGCTTTTGCCCGGCTGTTTCGCGCCGCGGCGAAGCGGTATCGGCCGGTCAGCGATCCCGATTCGACGCAGGCGCTCCGGCGTCTGGGCGTGCTGCTGCATATCGTCTCGAACAGCTTCGCTTACGTGCCGTTCAACGGCTACGCAGGCGATGTGAACGACTGGACGATCGTGGAAGTGAAAGACAGCCGGACGTTCGCCGACATTACGGATCGGTATAAGCTGGCTAAGGACCAAACGTATCCGAAAGTAGGCCATTTCAGAACGGGCCGCGTATGCGAAGATTACAATATCCAGTTTATTCTGAAAAATAACACGTTGATGAACAGCCATACCCGGCTCAGCAACGACTATTTTGCCAAAACGGCCAAAGCGCTCTACGGGTTCTTGTGCCAGTTCAGGGGTCAGTCTCCGTCCGATACGGATTGGCGCGACAATGTGCTGCCGTCGCTGATTCAAGGATGGAATACGGACGCCGGGAGCTATGCCGATCTGCAAAAGCATTGGAACGAAGCGACGGGCGTGACGTACGGCTACGACGAAAACGCCGTGCGGCAGTCGATCGTGGATCTGGATTCGGCTTTGAAGCCGGATCAGCAGGGTTATTTCGATTTTCTGCTCATGATTCAGGACGTCCGGGATACGGTGCTCGGCAAATTGAAGGGGGCAGAAGACATGCAAAGCGAGAATCAAAACGGGGCCGGCGGATGGAACATCGCGGTGTCCCCTCCCAATTTTGCCGGAGACGATTACGAATTGTCCTTTGCCGCCGCTCTGCCCGCCAAGCTGGATTCGCTCGCCCTGATCGCGACGGTGATCGACACGAACACGCAGGAGCAGATCAAATCGCAGACTTACACGTATAAAAGCGTCAAATCGATCGCCGAAAAAATGCGCCTGAGCATTCCGGACGACGATCAGCAGCTGACGGCCCGGCTCGTCTTCGTGTGGAGCACCGAGAAGGGGCGGCAGCAAAAAACGTTTGTCCAAGACTACGCGGTGCGGGGCAATTCGTCCGTGCTTGCGCAGCTCGACCGCATTCATCCGGTCAGCCGCACCGGCCGGCCCGCGATCCAGATCGTGAACGGCACGCCCAGCGAGACCGCGGATTACAATTATCCGCTGAACGCGATGTACATCGACCAGGACAGCGTCAGGCGGCTCGATCTGTACGCGCCGATCGAACTGCGAATGAAGCTGGCCGACGGCTTCAAGCTGCTGGACTACAGCGATCTGCAGCTTACGCTGACGCCGCCGTCCGGGTCCGCGCTGCGGTACTGCAACAACTCCAAGTTCGTCAGCTTCAAGCCGGACCCCGATACCGGGCTTCTGCAGCTCACCGCTGTCGAAGAATGGAAAAACCGCCTGGTCGCGTCGGATTTCAGCGCCAGCCTCGCGAAGATGAGACTCGGTATTCAGGTCACGCTCGAAGTCGGTTCGGAATCCGAAGAAGGCTATCGGAACGTTGCGATCGACACCGGCAGGGACGCCAAGCTCGCGGTCGGGATCGAATACCTGTGGAACCTGTAGAGGGAGGACGCCATGACGCAAAGCGAGCTTGAAGCGAACCGGATCTGCGTGCCGATCCGGCTCGAAGCGATGCCGGTCGGAGCAAGTCCCAAGCCGACGGTATTCGCGAATATTCCGGACGACTTTTCCCGCTTGAGCCTCGACCTGCTGGGCAGCGCCGTACCGTCCGATCTTATGGGCACGCAGACGAGGCAGAAGCCCGGCGTGCATCTGAACTGGAGTCTCCCGGAAGGGTTGAGACAAGGCTTCCAGGCACGCGAAGAGACCGAACCGGAATACCCGAACGTGCCGGAGCGGTGGATCGTAACCCGGCTGTGGTCGACCGAAGCGCAGCCGGATCTGCTGCTGGCCCGGCATTGGATCGTGGAGAGCGACGCGCTCGAAGAAGGCGCGGACCTGAGTCTTCATAACGCGGACAGTTTGACTTATCCCAGACCGGAAGATCCCCGGAGACTTTACCGCATTCTCGGCCGGTCGTACCCGCACGAAGCGACGGTCGCCGAGCCGGCCGGACGATTATCTTCGCTGACCGCGCTCGGTCCGGGCAACCCGGCCTTTTCGGCGATGTATCCGTATCACGTGAACGTGTTAGGCTTCTACGACGACCTGACGGACGAGACCGGCAGTCGCCTGGAACACGTATCGATCGGATACGTCGTCCGCGGGATGTACCGGGACGGCCGGGCGCTGCTGCGTTCGGCGGAAGAGTGCCGCGAACGTTACGGCTGGCAGCCGCCGGAAGCGCTTGTCTATCCGGCGTCGCCGGTGCTGCACGGCATGCTGAGCGATCTGCGCTGGATCGACGACCGGACCGATTATAACGGTCCGACGATTCGCAATCTGCCGATGCCCAAGCTTGCGGTAGGCAATACGTCCGCCGAAGCAGTCGCGGCGCTGCACGGCCAGCACGAACGATCCGGCGAGCGCCTGATGAGCGTGCTGCTGCACGATCAGAGCCACAAGCTGCTCAACCTCAACGGCATCTACCAAGCGGACTACGCGCAGCACGACCGGCGCTTCGTCGTCCATGCCGAACAGAAGGCGTACAGGCTTCAGCCCGACCGTCCGGAGTCGGACGAATCCGACCGGTCCGATCTGTCGCCGACCGACCGGATGGTATACCGCAATTTGCAGCGCGGCATCGACGAGAGGTATCGGTTGTCGTTCGACGCGGACGCCAAGCGGTCGTCAATCTACGATCTATGGTGCAAATACATGATCAAAGCGCAAAACAAAAATCCAAACGAAAAGCCCGCGATCCGAAAATGGATGACGGCGTACCGGGAGCAGCTCTATCAACGCATCCTTGAGCTGGACAATGCCGAGATCGCGCTCGAACAGGCGGAGGAGCATTTGCGGCTGCTTGAGCGACAGCTGGCGGCTGCCGTGCAGGGCGCGTACGAATTGAAGCAGGCTTCCGGCAGCCGGTATTACGTGCCGAATCCGCCCGTACTGCTGCTGTCGGGCGCCGGCCGCGGGCCGCTGTTCGATTCGCAGTCGCCGGAAGGCGGGCAGGCGGCGCTGCCGTGCCGGACGCTGCGGGAGACGATCAGCGCGCTGCGCTTCGAGATTACGGTAAGAGGGCAGGCTTACGCGCCCATCATCCAGGCCGCGGCGCTGCTGCCTATCGCGATGGTGCAGGGCGAGTATCCGCGGCTGCTGCTGGAAGGAGCGCTGCTCTGCCCGGGCAGCGCCGACCGAATCGTTACGCGGATTGCCCAGCAGCTCGGGCTGACGCCTTTTTCACCGGAAGAACGCGCTCAGGTCAAAGCGCAGGTGCGCCGCATGCAGCGCGAGCTTACGGCGAAGCCGGTCGACCCGGAAGAACGGCTGCCCAGTGCAATCTTCGCCGCTGTCTGGACGCCGCCGTGGAATCCGGTCCTGCTCTGCTGGCGCGGCTTGTATTACCCGGACTCAGCATTGATCGGCAGCCGGCCGGCGCTGGACCACTGGACGTTCGGCGAGTCGGACTATGTGTTCAGCGGTCCTCCGGTCGATACCGGCAATCCGGTAGCCCTTAGCGGCCGTATCTTCCTGACGCCGCATATCTCGCGGCAGCTGCAGGCGATGGCCGCCAAGACGCTCGGGGACGATCTGCCGGGGAGTCTGGGCACGCTTCACCAAGCGGATTACTTGTCGCAGGCGCTCGACGGATTCAACGAAGCGTTCCTGATGAGCCTGCTGTCGCTGTGCTTCCCGGTGATGGTTCCGCCTGCCGGAAGCGCCGAACTGGCGGACGACGTGGCGAACGCGCTGACCGGCTATGCGGTGGAGCAGCCGCGCTTCGATACTTTTTTCTCGCCTTTGCGCGGCGGCTTCTTCAAGTTCGACCAGCTCCGGCTGATCGATACGTTCGGACAGTTTCAGGAGATCGACTGCGGCGAATGCGCACGGGCCGAAGATCTGCGGGACTCGGCGGACGTGCTCGGACAGTATGTGATGCTTCCGCCGCGGTTTATCCAGCCGAGCCGGCTCGCGTTCGACTGGATTCAGGCGAGGAGCGCGGAGATTTGCGATTTCGACCTCGCGGATTCGCCGGTGTGCGGCTGGTTGATGCCCAATCACGCGGACCAGACGCTGATGATCTACGACGAGCGGGGGTCCATGCTCGGCTATTTGATCGCGACCGCATTCGACGGGAACGGCGTGCAGTGGCGGGACGCCCCCGGCAGGCCGGCGGCTCCGGCCGCGGCGGGCCTGCCGGGTGAACTGCCGGCTGCGATGAATGCGGAGATGCAGGGATTTCTCGGCGAGATGCTGCGCCGCAGCCGCGAGTTAGGCGAAGACGTGCTGACTCCGTTTCTGCGGACGGTCGATTCGGCGCTGTGGGACGTCGACCGCCCTTCATCGGCGGCGCCCGGCGGCCTGAGCCTGTTCGTCGGCCGGCCGCTGGTGCTCGCCCGGGCACGCATACGGCTCGTACAGGCCGGCCCGCCTGCGGCGTACAAGCAGTTGGAACCGAACAACAAGCCGGTTCCGCCGATTCCCGATATCTCGATCCGGGCGTTCGAGATGCCGCTCTGGATCGGGGAACAGCGGCATACCGAAGACGGCACGATCGGCTTTTTCGTGCAAAGCGGCGATTCGGCGCAGCACGGCTACAGGCAGTTCAACAGCGCGTATGCGCCGGAGAACGTACAAGAGCATACACCGGAGAATGAAGCTTCCGGTTATTTCCGCCGCAATCGCCGGATCGATATTCCGGCGGACGAACGAGCGGAAGGCACGACCGTCTCGCTGATCCTGGACCCGCTATCTTCGATACGCCTGATCAGCGGCATACTGCCGGTCTCGGAGCAGCGCATTCCGCAGGAGCGGATCGAGTCCGCGCTGAATCGCCTCTACGTGATGCTGTACACGGGTCCGCTGCTGCTTGGCGAAGGCCGTCCGCTGCTGCCGCTGACCCGGCTGCCGGACCGGGAATGGGCGTTGATCACGCCCGGCGAGGCCGAAGACTGGATCGAGACGCAGCCGCTCCAACCGTCGAACGGGAACGCATTTCTGGCCGCACCGCCGATTAGGGCGGTCGAAGGCTGGCTGCAATCCAAAAAGGGAGGCGACCATGAATCCAAACCTTCAAGCTGAATCCGAACGGCTCGACAACTGCCGGTATCTGCTCGATGTCGAAGACAACCGTATCGAAGTGAACGAACCACCGACGCTCCTGAAGCGGGATTATCCGGTACGGGACCGATTGACGTTTCAACTGTTGAACCCGGAGCGCGCCAGCCGGCTGGTGTTCGATAACCCGGCCAAGCTTACGGCGGAACAGATTCTCAATAAGCTGCAAGCGCGGGAACCGGTCAGCGATACGTCTTATGTCCGGTTCTTTTTCCCCTACGGGGATGGGCAGGGAGACTTCATCGACGCGCAGCGGGGACAGCTCATCTCGTTCGAGACGGAATCGGGCGATTGGTCCGTCGCGCAGGGCGTCGTGGAAGACGGCTTTCTCAGCTTCGTCGTGAGCTGTTACAACCGGTATGTGATCGAGACGCTGTTCAGCGTGTACTTCCGCTGCCTGAACATCCAGTCGTACGCGCCGGCAGGACTTACGTACGTCTATGCGGATATCCGCAACGTGGTCGGGATCGAGAACGTGATCAAAGTGTTCCCGATTCAGAAGACCGCCGCGGTACCGCAAATCAATCGCTTCTTCGGCGAACCGACCACGGTGGGCGTCGCCGGACCCGTCCGGTTGAACTGGCAGATCCGCGGCGCGGACAAAGGGCAGCTTACGCCGGGCGAGATCGATATTTTCTCTCTGCCGGCTCCGGGTACGGACGTGGCACTCAGCCGGAATATGGCGTACCGCTTATCGATCACGGGCAGCGGGTCGGAGACGGACGCGTGGGTGAACGTCTACGTGCAGCCCCCTGAGATCGAGCGGCTGGATTACGATCCGTCGACCGGTCTGGCAAACTGGCACTCCCGCTACGACAATCCGCTGCGGCTTGGTCTGGGGAATGAGTGGAGCGCCGTCGAGCAGAGCGGCAGTCTGCAGCTCGCGCTGCCGGTCAAGCCCCAGCTTACGCTGCGTGCGGACGGCCGCCTCTATAGGGAAGCGGTCGGGCTGAACCTGCAAGGGTTGACGCTGGAACGACCGCAGCGGTTTCGCAGCCGTATTCGCGTCTACGCCGGTTACGTGCAGAGCCGTTGGACCTGGGTGACGCAGGGCGCGGCGACCGTTTCTTTTGAAATTACCGAAGACGGTCTGCTCTGGCATGCCGCCTCCGCGGACGCTTCGGGCACGTTCGAATACGTATCCGACGCTCCGCTGCCCGCCGCCCGGCTCGTCTGCACGAAAAGCGACGGCAGCACGTATCCGATTTTGCGTTTGGAAGGGGAGGCGGCGGAATGGATCGTTTGATTCAGGCGAACGTGCAGGGCAGCAAGACGCTCCGGCTGAGCGAGCGCAGCGCGCATACGGATCTGCTGTTTGCGAATACGCTGAATATCGAGATCGTCAATGTCAGCTGCGCCGAGACGGCTTCGTTTGTGAACGATCTGCCGGAAGGGTCGCCGATTCCCGGGATCGAAGAAGAACAGAACGTCGTCTCGGTCATCTATGTATATTTCCCGCTCGGCACCGGCGAGGCGTATCTGACGACGGAAGAGTGGGCTTCCAAAATGGTTGCGTACGCTCCGTACAACTGGGCCGTCGAGCGGGCGTTCGATCCGGCTTACGGCATGTACTTCAAGCTGTATCCGCTGTATGCGTACGATCTGGCTCCGAGAGACAAGTTTTATATCAGCATCGGCAGTGTGATCGCGTTCGGCGAATTGGAGAAAATGGTATATACGGCTGTCCGTTTTCCCGCTGTGGCGATGTACGGCGGACCTGAAGATGCGAAGCGGCAGGCGGAGGGAGAGAGCGTTACGGCGGGCGGAACGGACTTTTTGGCCTTTTTCAAAAAAAGGGCGCCGCTGCATATTCCAAGCTTCGACTGCGATCGGACCCGCGTGGCGGTAGGCGACACGGTCACGCTCCGCTGGGCCGCTGCCGGCGACGTCGAACGATGCGTGATTACGCCGGGCGATACGGTCGTCGACCGCGTAGGCAGTCTGGAGGTCCAGGTATTCGAAGATACGCCGTTCCGGTTGTACGCATTCGGCGAGGATCGGCAGGTCGCCCGTACGGTCACGGTGTATGCGGAAACTCCCGCGATTACCCGGTTCGTCTCGGATTGTCCGCACAACGAAACAAAGTACGGCGAGCGGGTCACGCTGTCTTATGCCGCGACGAACGGCTGCGATCTGTATCTCAACCAAGGGATCGGACGGGTGCGCGGCAGTTCGATCTCCGTGCTGCCCGCAAGACCCGAGACCGTGTACACTTTGAGCAGTATGGGAGCGGAAGGGCTGATCCGGCAAAATCTCACGATCACGGTGACCGATTACTTGAATGTGCAAGAATTCACTTATTACCGCACCGGTCGTTCGCCGGACACGTACCGATATTACTTGTCGTGGAAAGTGTGTAACTGTACCACAATCCAGCTGACGACGTCCGACGGACAGCTCCGCAGCTCCGGTCAAGACGCGGGCAGCCTTCAATTTTCCGATCCATCGCAAGTTCCGCTGACGCTCACGCTGTATTGCACGGGCACTTCGGGGCAGATTCTCGATCAAGTGTATATTGTGTGAAAAAATAGACAGCGGAGATCGGCGGCGACTCGCATAAAACGGCACTTCAGCGCAGCCAAGCACAATCAAAGCGCAGCAAAAAGGCTGTTTCCCGGCAGTATGCCGAGAAACGGCCTTTTTGGGACGATACGGATTCGACGCGGATCTATGGAATGACTTGCAGCCGCCACGACGACCAAGCAAATACAATCGGCAAAATGATAAGCAGACAATCCGAAACTATTCGCTTATTTTTGATATATTTCTTCACAAAATCAGTATTTTGTACATATGTCTATAAGCAGCCGAAAAGCCTCATCGTCCCGGTAATCCGGCTTTTCGGCTTTCTGCTTTTAATTACGTTACATATTTCCGTTTATGCTTCGTTCAACGGCGCCCAGACCGCTCTAGTCCACGCGATTTGCAGGCCTACCCGTTCCATATTATTTTGGCTGGAGCTGCCGAAGGATGCTTGAGCCACGACCAGTTCGCAGTTCGCTTTATGGGCTTCGTGCATTCGATGCCGCAGCAGCGCCGTTTGCAAGCCTTTGCGTCTGAATGCGGGAGCCGTGGCCGCCAAGGTCAGAGAAGCGATACGGTCGCTGCCGATATGCATAACGGCTACGGCAGCCGGTTCTTCGTCCCATGCAGCCAAGAACATTTTCCAACCCGGACGATGCAGTAGCCCGATATTGTTGTTCGCAAAATGATGTGTATGTACGGGATCCATCCCGGCGCCGATACAATGAATGCCTGCATAGAGATCAAAATCCGCTTCGGTCTCGATCTGACGGATCTTGATCCTTGAAGGCAGTTCGGGCAATTCGGCGCTGGGCAGCCCGTACAGCACGGAATGAAAACCGTCCTGATATAAGCCTTGTTCGGTTAACTGCCTCAACATCTCCGGATGACTGCCTGCCGGATTGACGTCCAACTGAAACGCCCTGTTTCTGGATCGGTAAAAAGCAATAATTCCTTCCAGTTGGTCGGCATCGCTTTGCGAGAAACCTTTGACCGAATTGAACAATCCCCACGGCATCGTTTGCACGTAAAAAGCGGTCGTATGTCCGAACTGCGCGATCTCGACGCCTTCCGGATTGCCGTCCCGCTCGCCGATCGATCTGATCCTTGAAGCCAAATATTCCGTTTCGCACGCTACCAGACATTTAGCCAATGTTTCGTTTATAACGGGTAATCCCACGAATTGTCCACTTCCTTTTCATTGATTAAGTGCCGTTTGGATCAGCTCTGCCATTTCCGCGCTGCCTTTCGACGAGGCATACGCCAACGGCGTCAACGATTCGCTATTGGGAATCGAGAGATTTGCGCCCTGTGCAATAATCAACTTGGCGATCTCTAACCGGTCAAAATGCACGGCGACATGCAGCGGCGTAAATCCTTTGCGCAGCTCCCCTTCGCACCTCGAATCGATGTCCGCCCCTTTTTCAAGCAGCATGTGGACAAGGTTCATATGATTGCCGGCTATCGAAGCGTGCAAAGGCGTATTGTTGAGCTTCCCGTCTGTTCCTTTGAGATTCGGATCCGCGCCATGACTTAATAAATAAGCCGCTGCTTCTTCCTGCCCGAAATGAGCGGCAAGTCCAAGAGGCGTATATCCGTCGAAGCTGTGGCTGTTCACGAGCGTCGGTGTCTCGCCCACGATTTCCGCGATCCGCGCCGTATGACCGACCGCTGCCGCTTCGTACACGTTAAGTTCGGCGCCTTTTTGCAGAAGCAGTTCCCTAATCTCGTGAGCCCGGTCATATGCAGACATCAGTACGGCCGTCTGCCCTTCTTCCGACTTGGCATCTTTCAGCTTCTCGTCGATCTCAAGCAAATATTTGACTTGATCGAGATTTTGGCTTTTGACCGCTTCCAGCATCTCATTTTTCAACCGCTGCACGCTCTGTTCCAGTTCCTTGGCTTTTATGATCAATTCTTCCGACAATTGCACGCCGATAGCGATAAACTGCGAAGCGGCTTCCGAACGGCTCTGCGCAAGACCGGCGTTCACCAGCAGATCTACTGCCGTGAGCGTCGTTTCGTCCAGCCTTACCGAGATCACGACGCTGCGGGTTGATTTTTTGCTCATCTCCTCCACTCCTTTTGTTGTAATAAGTATTACGATGTTAGATTATCATGATGCAGCGTTTATTGTCAAAAGCAAAAACGGACCGATACGTACCGGTCCGTTTGATATAACCCTGTTTTGATCTAAGCCTATCTTGACGTAACCTTATCGCCCAACGTTCACGATCTGTCCGATCCAGGTCGGTTCGCTCACGGCAGCTCGCGCCAGGCAGTCGGCACAATCGGCAAAAGACAAAGGGCGAAACGGAGCGATCCGCGCGGAAGGACCTGCCGTATAATCCGCCGTAGCCGCGGACTCGTTCAATCCCGCCGGCCGCACGATCACCCATTCCAGGCCGCTTCCCCGCACCGACTGTTCGGCAGATGCTTTATCGTGAATCGCTTTGGAGAAGACGCGCCGATTAAGTCCGAGCATGCACCGATCCAGAGCAGACAGCTCTTTCCCGTCGCTCAGGCCGATTCCGCTCTGCATGACGAGACGATGGACTCCGGTACGCCGGCAGGCTTCGACGATATTGCGCATCCCTTCCGACATCACGGTGCCGGGCGAGAAGTTGGCCGCCATGATATCCAGCACGCTTTTGGACGAAGCCGGGCCTGCGGAACGTCCGCTTGGGCCGATGCAACTGATCACCGCATCCGTGCTTGCGACAGCTTCTGCCAGGCTTGCCGCGTCATAGACGTCGGCCTGCATAGTACAAAGTCCTTTGGCCGCCCGGATATTTTCCGGCCGCCGAGCGACCGCCACCACTTCATATTCCCATTCCAACAGCCGCTCCACCACTTTTCGGCCGGTACTTCCCGTTGCTCCGATGACCGCGATTTTCATCCCTATTCCCCTTTCGACAACCGATCCTGCTCAAATGCACATTCGTGCACCGAGAAGCCGTTAGGTATAATTGTAGGGAAATGCAAGTCGGCGGCAATGATCAAACAGGCCGCTTTCGTGCATTCATGCACACCCGAGCGGATATTGTGCACGATTTTCCGAAAAGCGGGAGGTTTTTATAAAGTGGGTATCGATCGAAGAACGCGCAAGTCCCAAGAAGCGATCAAACAGGCCGTCGTTGAACGGATGGCGGTCAAACCGTTCGATCGGATTACGATCCAGGAGATTGTCGACCACGCGGACATCAGCCGAAGAACGTTCTATCTTCACTATATGGACAAGTTCGACCTGCTCGATCAGCTGATCGAAGAACAGATCGACCGGATGCGCCAGCTCTGCGAGTCGACCGAACAAGACGCCAGCTACCGGGAAATGGGCTTGGTATGGTTCGAGTATCTGGAACGTCATGCCCTGTTCTTCTCCGCCGCACTGACGAATAAAGGCAGCTCTTTTTTTCGAAGCCGGCTGCTTGATTTTTTCCTGCATGAATTGAAAAAAAACGAGGTCGCCTGCCCGGACGAGGTCGATATTCAGTTTTTGGGAGCGGCTATCGTAGGGATCGTCGAATGGTGGTTTGAACAGGGCATGCCGCTTGCTCCCTCCTTGATGGCTCAACGAGTCGGCTCTTTGCTGGAACGGAATCTGGACATGCACTAAGCCGCCAAAAAAACAGTCGAATCAACAAAGAACCGTTTTGCCCGACAGGTGTCGGAAGAAACGGTTCTTGGTGATCACTCGCCAACACTTATCCATTCGGATGCCGTGTTCAACCCACTTCCAACCCGTAAGCCCGGCAGGCTTCTTCCAAACCGCCGGCGAAGAACGTCTCCGACGTCGTGAACGCCCATTCTCCGTCGATTTTGCGGAATTGGCCCAGCACCAGCGTGTCGCATACGGCGCTCGGCATATATTCGAACGTGTGGTACAGGTCCAGTTGGTTGTCGATCGTCAGTTCCACTTTGCGCTTGTACGTATCCAGCGAGCCGACGATCACGATACGCGTACAGTGCGCCGGCAGCTTAGCCAGGTCGAGCATGAGCAGCTTTTCCCATACGTTGTCATTGATCAGCTGCACGCAGCCGCTCGGATGTTCCGCCTGATTGTAGAAAATGAAGTCGTCTTCGCCTGCGCATACGTCGTGCTCGTTCACGAGGAACGCCGACAGGTCGATATCGACTTCGTCTTCCGAATTGAGCTTGGACAGCTTGAGGGTCAACGCATTCTCCGCCGAGACGCCGATCCGCGACCGCAGCCGCTCTTCCGTCTTGTCGAGCTGCGTCTTGTCCCACACTTCCACGCCGAGCTGCTCCGCCATCTGCAGCGCCGCGCGGCTGAAATAGCTCGTCGCCACGACCATATAGCTCTGGCAGTCGTACATATTCGCGCCCGCGTACACTTCCTGGATCGCTCTTACCGGCACGACGTTGCTGAAACATTTGAGCTGCACCGCTTTGCGGACGCCGCTTTTGACCAGAATGAGATCCACCCCGTAGTCCGGCGCGTACGGATCGCTCGTCGGCACTTCGACGTCATAGCCGAGCTTGGTAAACAGGTCCTGCATATGGTATTCGAACGTACGGCCGTCGAGCGCGATCTCTTCCAGCACTTCCGGGGTAAACGAATACGTCGTCGTCAGATCGGGGATGCCGTAGCTCTGCGCCACCTGCTCCATGCCCGCCTCGTAGCCGTTGCCGATCGCGTTGAAGCGCCATTCGTCTTTGTAGGCGTACAGCGCTCCCAGTTCCAGAGCCGTATTGCCGGAACCGTTCTCCATCTCGACGTCGTAGCGCAGCATTTCGCGGTTATCATACGTCATGACGCGGAGATACAGCTCTTCCGGAACGCCGTTTGGCATGACGAGCGTAAACAGGATTTTGTCCAGTCCCGCCTGTCCAAGCGCCGCCAGATTGACCGTATACACTTCCATGTCTTCCGTCGGCAGCTCGCGTCCGTCCACATGCGTCACCCCGACCGTCGACTTGTTGCCGAAAAAGGCGATGCTTTCCGCGTCAGGCAGCCGATTGTTCGTCAGCAGCATGCCCGCCGTCAGGCATTCGCCTTCCGACGTTTTCCAGCCGATGCCCACCTTCAGGCTGCTGTGTCCGACCGGCGTTTTGGAACCTTTGACGACGCTTTGCGAGTCCGAACGGTCTTCCGTTCGAATGACGCGTACCCGTCCGCTCATCGGCAGATCCGTTTTGTTGATGTACTGGGTAAATTTGTTGAAAATTTTGCGGTAGAGGACCGACGTCGCCAGACCCGAAATTTTCGGGGCGTGCGTCAGCGTGACGTTCTTGGGCGTCTTCTGCGTGCAGCGCAGCGGATAGCCTTTGATCGAGATGAAGTTCCAGAACAGATGCGGGGCATTCATGGAGGCGATCGGATTCAGGTAAGGCGTCACTTCCTCGTCCGTGAACCAGATAATATGCGTCAGTTCGCTCGTCGTAAACAGTTTGGAAAAGAGGTCGATCCGCTCGCCGCGCAGCGGGTCTTTGGCGTAAATCTCGTCTTTGAGGTAGGTGTGCGTATTCTCGTGCGTGAACGGCGGCAGCCGGTAAAAGGAACCGTCCGACTGCGCCACCACTTTGACCGGTCCGGCAAACGTCAGCGGGGACAGCTTGTTGAACACCGTCTGCATATTGCTGCGCTTCATGTATTTTTGCAAGCCTTCGGCGGCGTTGACGATCAGGATCACGTTCATCTTGTCGGCTTCCACGCCCTGGCGGCTTAAGTAGGATTGATACGAACTGCGGTAACTGCTGGATCCCATAATGGTTCCCCCTTGAGGAATTTTCTTTATAAACATGAATGTTACGTCCTGAATATCCATTTACTTTCTAAATAGTACTCTCTTTCTTGCCGGAAGTGAATGTCTAAATCGAAAAAACCCACCGATTCGGCACAACCGAATCGATGGGTTGAAGACTGGGCGGGTTAAAGAGCGGACGGGTCGAAGCATAGACGGGTTGAAGATCGTCTATAGGCGGCTTCGATTTTCCGGAACCCCGAAGCCATGCGCTAACTGCCGGATACCGTTACCGTGATCTTCGCCGTCCGGGTCTCTCCGGCGTCGTTGATCAGCACGCCCTCGTACTCGTAAGCGCCCGGCGCCCGATCGGCAATCTCGGTCATCGCCGACTGCGCGCCGGGCGTCTTGCCTGGCAGCGTCTGCGTATCTATGAGAACGCCGTTCTCGTACAACTCATACTCCGAAGCCTGGGTCCCCCACCACAGATTCATATCGATGCGGTAGCTGCCGCCCTCATCCCAGTTATCGTGCGACAAAACGGCCTGCGCCGGGTTGGCATCCGTGACCGTCACGGTTAGCGGCGCGCTTGCCGTGCTTCCCAAAGCGTTGACCAGCTCGCCGGTGTAGACATACGTACCGTTCGGCTTGCCGGCGATATCGATCCGCACCGACTGCGCGGCCGGCGACTGTTCGGCAAGCTTCCGCTCTTCGATCAGTTTCCCGTCCTCGTACAGCTTGAACGAACTGCCGTTGACGCCCCACCACAGATTCAGGGTGACCGCGTAATCGCCGTCTTTCAGGCCGGTGTCGTGACCGTTATCGTCGGACAGCACCGGCGTTCCCGGCACACCGGCCGGCGGCTCCGCGGGTTCTTCGCCCGGTTCTTCGATCGGCTCGTCGCCCAGCGTCACGGCAGCCGACAGCGGAATATTCAGCTCTTTGACCAGACCTGCTACAAGCCTGGACACTTGAATCGCGCCGTCCATTTGCAGATGCGTATTGTCTTCTTTCGTTCCGACCCACATAAACAGGCTTTTGGTCCCTTCGGGGCCGAGTTCGCGGAAATAGTCCCAGCTCGCCTGATTGAGATCGACGAGCAGCGTATCAGTCTCCCCGGCGACTTCGGTCATCGCCTGTACGTATTCCGGGAAGCTTTTGTTCAGCACGTCTCCGGTATAGTCGCGCCGGTTCACCGGCGTCACGAGCACCGGCGTCGCTCCCCGCTGCCTTGCGCCTTCGATATACGTGTTCAGGTAGACTTTGAACTGTTCCGGCGTCACATAACGTTCCGGTCGGGACGGCGTGGAGTCGTTATGCGACCACTGCATGAACAGATAATCGCCTGCGCGTACGTCCAGCAGCAGCTCGTTTAGGTGTCCGCCGACGAGGAACGTCTTGCTGCTGAGGCCGCCGACGGCCCGGTTATCGATCTTCACTTTCCGCGGATCGAAGAATTGACCGAGCGTCTCGCCCCATCCCGCCTGCGGGCGGTAGCTGTCCGCGTAAGGGGCGACGGTCGAATCGCTGGCCAGATAGATCGTCGGCTGATCCGCCGATCCTTGATCCGGCAGCCGTTCGATCGTCAGCGCGTTGATCTTCGGCGCATGGCCGGCAAATTCGAAATCGAACACGCCGTCGATCAGCGCCACGTCATACGTGATGTCGCGGAACTCGCCTGCCGGGATCGCCGTCAGCGGCAGCTTGGGCATCTGCTCGGCGATGACGCTTGCGCCCGTCGCTTCTTCGGCGTCGCCGACCGTCATCGATACCCGGTAATTGGCCGGCTCCAATTCGACCCGAAACGAAGTGCCGTTGACCCGGACGAAGTCTCCGGTGAGCGCGTCGCCCGCTGCCCGGTTGCCGTCTTCGGTCAGCGCCGTATCGGCAAAGCCGTACCCGTTGCCTTCGATATAGGCATGCGCGGCCTGAACTGGCGTGTACCCTTCCGCCGCTTCGCCGGAGCCGAAGTCAAACCGGTAGCCGCTAACCGGCGCGATCTCTTCGCGGGTGAGCGAATCTTTGGCGACCTGCAGCGTATGGCGGGCATGGTCGACTTGGGCCTGCGTCGCGGCGGCCGTATCCAGTATCTCTTGCGCAGCCGCCAAAGCGCGGCGGAGCACCGCTTGGGAAGCGTCGGTGTACGGCGACAGATCAAGCGCCTGCAGCTCTGCATGCAGCTTCATGAGCGCTTCCTTGCTGCCGGTCTGCGGCGGCAGCTGCGTGCCTTCGATCCGCACATTGTCGATCGCCGTCGTCCAATTCAGCGTCCCGGAACCGCTTTTCCTCGTGCCGAGGAAGCGGATCGAGCGGACGTTGTCGGCATAAGCGGCCGGGCTGAGCGCAAGACCTTCGACCGTCTGCGTCACCGACGGGTCGCTCAGGCTGCGCAGCGTCAGATCCATTGTGCGGCTCGCGAAGTTGATCGCGGCGTCCACGCGGACCCACTGGTTTTTCGGAATCGTCGTGGCGACGCCGCCGCCGGGAATCGCCGTTGTGCCCGTGCCGTAATCCGCCGCGTACGGACCGACGAAGTAATGCAGCTTGTCGTCGCTAGTTTTGGACACCAGCGTAACCAGCGCATTGTCATTGGCATCCTGCAGCGTCAGATGGCCTTCCGACGGGGAGGCACCTACGCTGCCGGAGTTCCAATCGAACTGTACCTGCACCTTGTCGCCGTTCACGGCATCGAACAAACGGAACGTTTTGGCCCGATGGCCGGAACCGCTGCCGCTCAAAGACAGCACTTTGCCGCCGGCTTGCTCTGTCACGGCGCCTGCCATCGTGCCCCCGAATCCGGCTGCATTGACCAGCGCGTACCGGACGGCGGCCGGATCGCCTTCGAAATCTTCTTCATACCGCTGGGCTTGCGGCTGCGGCTCCGGTTCTTCAAGATTCGGGTCGATGACCAGCGGGGACAGGCCGAGATTCAGACCTTTGACCGCTTTCGCGACCAGGCCGGCGATTTGCTGCGCTCCGTAGCCGCTGAAGTGCGTATTGTCGCCGACTCCGTTCGGGTATTTGGGATATTCGCCCGGATTGGCGTACAGGAACAATTTCTCCGCCGCCGCATTGCCGATCGAATTATAATACGCGAGGCTGAGCGCGCTGAGGTCGATCAGCGGCACATCGAGTTCCTGCGCGACTTCCTTGGCGGCCTGCACGTACTCCGGGAAGCTGACGTTAAACGTCTGCGTCGCCGGATTGAAGTCCCGGCGTCCTACCGGCGTGAGCAGCACCGGAGTCGCGCCGCGCTGCTTGGCCCCGTTGACGTAGCGGGCCAGATAAGTCTTGTAATCCGCCGGCGGCGCGTAGCGGTCCGGAATGCCGGCGCTGGCGTCGTTATGCCCGAACGACACGAAGACATAATCGCCCGGCTTGATACGATTCAAGATTCGATCGAGCCGTCCGTCGACCAGAAACGATTTGCTGCTGCGCCCGCCGATCGCTTCGTTCGCGACCACGGCGCCGTTTGCGAAGTAACGGCCCAAAGACTGGCCCCAACCGGCTTGAGGCGCCTGGGATTCGCTGTACGCCTGCATCGTCGAATCGCCGGCCATATAGATCGTGGCGGCGGCTCCGGCTTCTTTTTCCGGATACCGCTCGATCTCAAGTTCCTGAATATCGATCGCCGTGCCGGTGAAGACAAATTCAAGCCGGCCGTCTACCAGCGCCGCGTCGTACGCATAGGTCAGCGGTTCGCCCGCCGCGACCGAAGTCTGCGCCAGCCTCTGCACGAATTCCGATTTCACGCCGACGTTCGCATCGCGCTCGTCGCTGCCAAGCTTGAGCGTCACCTTATAATTGGCGTTCGGCAGATCTACCGCAAACGTCGCACCGGCCGCGGCGGAGACGTGATTCGCCCCTACGCTCAAGCCGCCGGTCTCCGTGAATCCGTATCCCTGCTGCCCGGTATAGAGCGTATCCTGCACGCCCGTATGGCCTTGCGCGGCATCCGTGCCGAAGTCGAACCGGTAGACCGGTTCCGCCGCAGGACCTCCGCCGGTCAGCGCCAGATTGGCTTTGGCAAATTCGGAAGCTTCCGCGCCGATATAAAAGCCCGGGTGCGGCGGCTGGTTATACGCGACGTTCTGCCACGCCACCCCAAGCCGATAGACCGGGTCCTGCATCAGCGCCGGGATTCGGTATTCGCTCGGGATCGTCGTCGTATACAGGCGGTATTCCGAACTGTCCGCGCTGCGCACCAGAATCTCTTCGCGCCAATCGCCCAGCAGATCCGCCTGAAGCGCCGGATTGCCTTTGGTATGGTTGTTCGTCAGCGCGCCGCTTGCGCGGAAGATTTCGTTCAGCTTTTTGCCGGCGGGGTCCCACTTGTAGACGAGCGGGGTGCCTTGGGCCGCAGCCGCGTCCCACTCATGGTCCAGCAGTTCGCGCTGCAGGTCGCCGTCCCACCAGATCGCGAAGTTCGCGCTTTTCGGCGACTGTTCCGGCGTGTAGACGGCGGCTCCCGCCGCCGAATACGTACTCGTGACCGGAACGCTTTGACCGTCCGTAATCGTCGTGGCCCACGATTCGTAGCCGGGATAGTTCGGATCGATGTCCGCCGACATCCCGCGCCCGGTATCCCGCCCCGTGTATTCGCCCCAGAGAATCTCGCCCGTGCCGGCGTCGCGCATTTCGAGTCCGTAAGCGGCCGTCTTGTGCTCATGCACGCTCATGACCTGATAACCTGCGCGGTTCGGGTCCAATTTGCCCGCATGAATCGCATCGCCGTGGCCGAGCCCGGTGCTGTACAGCAGCGTGCCGTCGTCGTCAATCGCAAGCGCGCCGAACATGATCTCGTCTTTGCCGTCTCCGTCGGCGTCCAGCACGCTCAGATTATGGTTGCCCTGCGATTCGTACGCTTGGCCGGCTTCGTTCGTATCGAACGTCCAGCGCCGCACGAGCTGCCCGCCGACGTAATCGTAAGCGGCCACGACCGTGCGCGTATAATAGCCGCGGCTCATGATAACGCTCGGCTTGGAGCCGTCCAGGTAAGCGATGCCGCCGAGGAAGCGGTCTACCCGGTTGCCGTACCCGTCGCCCCAGTCGCTGACATTCCCCCGGGGCGGATCGTACGCCACCGTCGAGACGGCCGCTCCGCTCTCGCCGTCGAACAGCGTGAGAAATTCCGGCCCCGACAGAATATACCCGCCGTCGTTGCGGTAATCTTTGGAGGCGTCGCCGATGACCTTGCCCTGCCCGTCCACCGTGCCGTCCGCCGTTTTCACCACGACTTCGGCTTTGCCGTTTCCGTCCAGATCGTACACCATCAGCTGGGTATAGTGGGCGCCGGCCCGGATATTGACGCCGAGATCGATCCGCCACAGCTTCGTGCCGTCGAGCTTGACCGCGTCGATATACACGCTGCCGGTATAACCGGCCTGCGAATTGTCTTTGGCGTTGCTCGGGCTCCACAAAAAGACGATCTCGTATTCGCCGTCGCCGTCCAGATCCGCGACGGACGCATCGCCCGCATAATACGTATAGGTGCCGCCGTCTTTGGTTCGCCCGTCCGCCGGCTTGTCCAGCGGGATCGGCAGGTAGTCGTCGTGCCAGACCGACGCGACTTCCGGCTGCATCTCTTCACGGCCCGCGGTCACGGCCGAGATCTGATACTGCGAACTGTCGAAGCCGGTCGGATCGACATAGTTCGTCGCGCCGCCGATCGGAGCCGCGTTTACTTTGATTCCGTTTTTATATATATTGAAAGCGATCTCATCGGAATCCGTGTGCAAATACCTCCAGCTTAGAAACACGCCTTCGTCCGTGAGCACCGCGACCAGCCCCCGGTCGAGGGACTCCGCTTGGCGGGCCGACGGCGAAGAGGCGCTTTCGGCGCGCGCAGGCGCGGCCGGAACAGCGATCGTCACGGCCATCAGGAAGGCAAGAAACGCGGCGAATACGGATTTCCGGACGGCACGTTGGGTACGATTCATCAAATAAAGACCTCCTGTTTGTGAACATATTTTTTTGGTTCGGACAAAAAATCTGCGATTCGGTCAGTACGCCTCCTTTTTTGATAGCGTTTACATTTATTCTACAAGGGTCTAAAAAGCCGCACAATCTTAAAAATAAGACTTCCACTCTAACAAAATTGACTTTTTACGGGAGATGAGAAGATGAAAAATACGGTCTCTTATGCTTTTCGCAGCGACGATTTGTCGATCATGACCGTCGATTCCGTAGGTTGGCAGAACATCTCGCGCGCCAATTACCGCTGTTCGAGCGACACCAGGCCGGACCACGGACATGTCGTTTTTCAATACACGCTCAGCGGTCAGGGTTATGTGGACATCGCAGATCAGGTACTGCCGCTGCCGAAGGGACACGCGCTCGTCGTGCAAGTGTCCGAGCCGCATTGTTATTACTACAAGGCAGACAGCACCGAACCGTGGGAATTCGTATGGATCAATATCCGGGGCGAAGAAGCAAGCCGAATCTGGAGCCTGGTTATCGAGCGGGAAGGACATGTCATCAAGCGCGGCGCGGACTCGCCTCTGATCCGGCAGCTGTGGGACATCATCGGCTTGATCAATCGGGAGAACGTAACGGACAAGTACCGCTTGTCCGTGCAGGCGTATCAGTGGATGCTGACGCTGGTACAGACAAGCCGCGAAGCGGAGAACGAGATCGGCGTCGTCGCGATCACGACGATCGAGAAGTGCAAGACGTTCATGCGGGAACATTACGCGTCGCCGGTCACGCTGGACCTGCTCGCCGAGCACTGCGACCTGAACAAACATTATCTGTGCCGCCTGTTCCAACGCTCCGAACGGATCTCGCCGCTTGCGTATCTCAAAAACAGGCGGATCGAAGCGGCGCTCAAGCTGCTGCGCACGACCGAACTGCCGATCTCCCGCATCGGGCGGCAGTGCGGCTTCGAGAGCCCGAGCTATTTTGGCAAAGTGTTCAAACAGTATATGTCCATGTCCCCGACGGAATATCGCCTGAACACGCTGGAGTTTCCTTACGACGCCATTTATTACGAATAACGCAAAAAGAGTCCGGAACACGCGTCGCAGCCGCGTCTTCGGACTCTTTTCCATCTTCAAATTCCATTTTCTATCTTCTTAAATTCCGGCCTGGCCTACGTTCAACCTCGCAGGCCAAGCATAACCGCTATCTCGCGAGGATAACCCGCCATGTCTCCCGCGATACGACTTTGACGTCCGTGTCCGACAGACCCTGCCCCAGCTCTTCAATCCGGACGTACAGCGTCCGGGTATGCGGATCGACCCGCAGCTCGGTAATGTGGCCGCGCTTCGTCTCAAGGCTCCAGGCGTGGACAGTGTCGTGGATACGCACGTTCACGCCGTCTCGCGGACGGATGACCCATTCCCGCTCGTTCGTCTGGACATCGCACCCGAAGCCGTAGATGCCAAGGATCGGGTGATCGATCACGACCGAAGCCGCCATTTTGAGTGCCATGAAATAGCCGAGGCTGCTCTCGCCGGACATCTGCCAGGCGTTTTTGATCAACGGGACCTGCCCGGGCCTGATCTCCTTCGTGTTCGCCCAGCCCGTATGCAGCACCCAGCACGAACTTCCGATCGTCTCCGGGTCGTCGTTCCACTGTCCGGAATTGATCAGAGACCATCCTGCCAGGTACGACGCATACGCCGATTTGATCAGTTCGTAATCCGCGCGGCCTTCGTTCAGGGCGTAATCGTACAGCACCCAGCCGCCCAGATGCGTCATATAGCTGACGTTCCAATACGTTTCGCCCTGTTGGCGGAGGTCGGTGTTGTAAAAGCGCCAATCCGGCTGATGGCCGCGGTTGGCGAACGACGCCTGCACCGCTTTTTCCATCGTCTGCGTGTCTCCGGCGCTTTTGGCATAACCGTAGACCGCTTCGTACGCCGTGGAATCGTAAGCCATTTCCGAACCGAACGGGTAAGCCGATTTTGTGAAGAAAGAAGCTTTGGAAGCCGCCGTCTCCCGAACCCATTCCGCTTCTTCGGTCATGCCTTTGCCAGCCAGCGCGTCGGCGAGATACAGCGGAATCGTCGACTCCCCCATATTGCCGTATTCGGTCGCGCCGACCCCGTCCGGAAACATCCAGAACCGGAACATCGCCTGCGTATACAAGAAAGCCTGGCGCAGATAATCTTCGGCCGTTCTCAGATGCGTATAACCGAACCGTTCCTGAATGCGGTACATATTGAAATACGTGTTGATTACATGCACGTAATTGAACGCCCGCCAGACGTCGTCGGCGCCGTGGCCTTCCCACGGCTCGAACATCGTATGCCACGGCACCATGCGGTGCACCCGGTATCCCGGCTGCTCCGTCAAGCGCTCTTCGACGAAATCGGACAGATAGGCTTCCAGAATGCGCAGCTGCGCTTCGTCCGGGCGATAGACGTTTTTCTCCGACAGGAACAAGCCGCTGACGAGTCCGATCTCGTCGCTTCCGCCTGCCCACCAGTCGTCGCCGAACGGATTGCAGGTCGAGTTGATCCGGCTCTTCCTCGTCATGTCCCACATGAGCAGGCCGTGATAACACGGATCGCCCGGATTCGTCTCGTACTGGTGCTCCGCGATAAAGGCCGCATGCCCGGTAATCAAACGCTCCAGCGTGTCGATCGCAAAAAAGTGCAGCACGCTCCGCTCTCCGTCCCCGTAATGGATCGTCACGTCATTCTCGCCGAGATGATGGAAGCGAATGCGGTACAGGCGGTATCCGCCTGCCTGCTCGCCTTCGTCCCGAATATCCGTCAGTTCGGGAACGGACGCCGTCACGGCATGGATCGTCTTCGTGGAACGAAGCAGGACGACCGCCTGATCGTCGCGCGGCACGACCAATCCCGGCAGCACCTCGATATCGATCTGTCCGCTCTCATGGGCGAGGCGGCCGATATCCGCGAAGCTTTGCGCCCAGGCGAGTTTGAACCTGTAAGTCAAGCGGTTCCCCGGAGGCAGGGTCAACGCGCGGCTTCCTTGCAACACCGCGGTGACCAGGCCCTCCCAGCTTTCGTCGAACGAGGTGTACGGACCGAACGGGCTGCCCGTGCCGGGTTCCGCTTTGAGATTATTCCGGTCGTCTCTCTCCGTGCCTTCAAGACCCGTCCCGTCCCCGGTCAGCATGACGAGAAACGGCGGTTTGCCGCTTGACCTCGCCCAGTACACGTACGACCCTTCTTCGCTAATAAAAGTATGGCGCAGCACGTTCTGTTCGTATTTGTAGACGGAATCGTTCCTGAAGATCTGATTGAACAGCAGCGGCACGCCGATCGAATCGAATTCAAGCGTATGCTCCGAGCGGTTGGTCAATCCGATCGTCCAATACAATCCGTCGTCTTCCAGACGGAAATCCGTCTCCAGATCGAAATGCCGGATACCGTCCGCATGCACCGAATCGCCCTCATAAGTCACGTTCACGGTGTTCCCGCGCTGCCGAACCGTGCGGATATCCGACGAAGGAGCGGTATTTCCCGACGTCCATTCCCTATTCCCGATCCGGTATCGGGTGACGATATGGCCGAACCATTTCGCGTCCGGAATGTCCATCTCCGGGAACTCGGTAGGATCAAGCAAATATTCGGTCGACTGCCGGTCTTCCCGGCAGCGAAGAGAAACAAATCCTCCCCGGCCGGTATCGAATTTGGCGACGAAAGTCTCATTTTCCAGCGTGATGCAGCGTTCTGACAGCGGACCGTCCGGTTTCATAAGCCGTGCTCCTCTCCCTGCGATCGTGCTTCTGCTTCGCTTATTTCTCGTCGACCCATACGCGCATCTCGCCTTCGCCGCGGTTCGCCCACGCGAAATACGGGATAAATTTCAGCTGCGTCTCCACTTCTTGCTGCGCCGTATCCCGTCTGTACAGCTCTTCCCCCCAGCTATCGGGATCCCGTCTGAGACCTGCGGCCGTAATGAACGGGATACGGCCAAACGACGTATCGTCTTCCTTGACTTCGAACGCCGCTTGCGGAGGCAGCAGAACCTGATGCAGATTCGCGCCATTGTCCGCTTCCTCCAGACAGTAGACGAGCGGGCCGCGCTGCAGCGCCGTTTTGCCTGCTGTCTGCCGAACGAGAGGGTGGCCTTTCATGCGCGCGACCGTCATCGGCAGCGCAAGCTCAACGCTATCGCCCGCTTGCCATTCCCGCTCCAGCTTGACGTAACCGGCGTGAATCCGGCCATCGAACGGCACTTTGACGCCGTTGATCGAGAGCGCCGGATGTTCGCACCAATTCGGGATCCGCAGCGCCAGTTCGAACGTGACAGGCGTCTCCGCCTCGACCGTGAAGCGGATATCGCCGTCCCACGGATAGTTGGACTGCTGATGCAGCACGAACGCCTGACCGCCGAGTTCCAGCTTCGATTCGCCGCTGATATACAGATTCGCGTACACCGTATGGTCCTGCACGGTGTAGATATATTGGCCGAGCGAAGCGAGCAGGCGGGCTACGTTCGGCGGGCAGCACGCGCAGCCGAACCAGCCCTGCCGAACCGTCTTCACGTGATGGTATTTATGGTTCGCGCAGCACGCTTTGGGGTGAACTTCAAGCGGATTGACGTAGAAAAAGCTTTTGCCGTCCATCGACATGCCGCTGATTACGGTGTTGTACAAAGCCCGCTCCATCGCGTCCGCGTAACGGCCCTGCGGCTGCAGCATCAGCATCCGCTGCGCGAAGAAGATCAACCCGATCGACGCGCACGTCTCGGCATAGACCGTATCGTTGGGCAGATCGTAATCCATGCTGAACGCTTCGCCGTGGCTCTGGGAACCGATGCCGCCGGTAATGTACATCTGCTTGCGTTCCATGTTGTCCCACAGTCTTTTGCAGTCTTCGAGCAGCTTGACGTCGCCGGTCGCCGCGGCCAGATGCGCCATACCGGTGCACATATAGACGAACCGCACCGCATGGCCGACCGCTTGATCCTGCTCGCGAATC
Organism: Saccharibacillus brassicae; assembly: GCF_006542275.1. Classification (NCBI taxonomy): domain Bacteria; kingdom Bacillati; phylum Bacillota; class Bacilli; order Caryophanales; family Paenibacillaceae; genus Saccharibacillus; species Saccharibacillus brassicae. The sequence continues at coordinate 5,198,607 of NZ_CP041217.1, read as the reverse complement.
GGCTTGTGGGCCTGGCTGTACGTCTTGTCGTCGATCACCCAGCGGCCGAAATGCGTCGATCCGTCTCTTTGCTCCAGTTCGGCATCGTAGAAGTGCGGGTTCTGCCGCCGTCCTCTTTCTTCGACGAAAAATCGGCATAGGCGCATATACTTCTCGCTGCCGGTCGCGTCGTACAACTGCATAAGCGCAAGCTTGATCTCCTGATGCCCGTCGTAGCCCTGAAGCTTGCCGGGAGCCGAGCCGAACACCTCGTCGATATAATCCGCGAATTTGCAGACGACTTCGAGTATTTTGCGTTTGCCGGTCGACTGGTAATAAGCGACGCCGGCTTCGATCAGATGGCCCGCGCAGTACAATTCGTGGCACTCCGTCAAGTTCGTCCACCGTTTGCCGGGTTCTTTTAACGTATAATACGTATTCAGGTAACCGTCTTCATGCTGGGCCTGCGCAATAAGGTCGACGACGCCGTCCGCGATGGCTTCGAGTTCGTCGTCCCGCTGCGTCGTCAGCAGGTAGGCGACGGCTTCGAGCCACTTGGCGACGTCGCTGTCCTGAAATACCATGCCGTAGAATTCGCCTTCCGCAAGACCCGCGGCGATCTTGAAATTCTGAATCGCACGGCTTGGCTCGGCGTTCGGAATGCGGTCATTCAGCGCTTCCCACTGGTACGGAACGACGACGCCGCGAACGAGGTCGACATAGGCCGACCAGAACGGGTCGCGAATATGGACATCGGCCAGAGGCAGCATGCGGGATGAAGACAACGTATGGTTCAAAATAAATCCCTCCAGAGTGTATCGGATCGGTGTATCGGATCGGTATCCATGATCCCGGCAGGGCGACGATCAACCTTTGACCGCGCCGTGCAGCAGACCTTTGACGAAAAACTTTTGCAGGAACGGATAGACGAGCAGCATGGGGAGGATCGACACCATGACGACGGCCGCTTCCAACTGCCGGATATCGACGGCTTCGGCATCGCCGAACACCTGCGTCGCGGCGCTCATCGCTTCCTGCGGCCTGTTCTCGATCAGGATGCGGCGGATCACGAGCTGCAAGACCCATTTGGTCGTATCCGACATGTACAGGAAAGCGTCGTACCACGCCAGCCAATGTGCGACGCCGACCCAGAGCGCGATCGTGGCGAGGATGGGCACGGACAGCGGCAGCACGATGCGGAAGAAAATTTTGAGGTGGCTCGCGCCGTCGATGACGGCCGACTCTTCCAGTTCCGCCGGCAGCGAACGGAAATAGTTGCGGATGATGAAGACGTTTACCGGAGCGATCAGGCCGGGAAGGACGAGCGCCCAGATCGAATTCATCAGTCCCAGACTTTTGATCAGCATGTACGTCGGGATCAACCCGCCGCTGAACAGCAGGGGGAATAACACGAACAGCGTAATCGTCTTGTTGAACGGCAGTTTGGCTTTGGATAACGGATACGCCGTAATCGAAGTGAACAGCAGGCTCAGTACGACCCCAAGTACCGTCCGGGTAATCGTGTTCCAGTAGCCGCGCCAGAAAGCGTCAAAATGAAAAATCGCGATGTAACTGTCGAAATTCAGACTTTTCGGATACCAGAGCGTTCCGACCGTGTACAGAAATTCGCGGGAACTGAGCGAGATCAAGACCTGATTCCAGAACGGGAACAACGTGACGATCAGCAGGAAACTCATAAAAGCGTAATTGAAAATATGGAAAATACGGTCGCCCAAAGAGTTCGATTTGTCCATGAGGCTCCTCCTTCCTACCACAAGGTGTTGTGATCTTTGTTGAATCGTTTGGCCAGCCAGTTCGTGAACAGAATCAGGATCAGCGCGATGACGGATTTGAAAATGCCGACCGCGGTGGAACGGCTGTAATCGAGGTCCTGTATGCCGACGCGGTACACGTACGTATCGATAATGTCCGAGACGTCCATGACCGACGAGTTGTACAAATTGAAGATCTGGTCAAACCCGGCGTCCAGAATGCCGGCCATGGACAGGATCAGCATGATCACGATAATGTTGGCAATGCTCGGCAGCGTGATATAGATAATGCGCTGCAGGCGGGTAGCGCCGTCGATCGCGGACGCTTCGTACAGGCTGTTGTCGATTCCGGCGATGGCGGCGAAATAAATGACCGCTCCCCAGCCGAAGTTTTTCCAGATGTCGGAAAGGACGAGGATCGCCCGGAAGTAATCCGGTTCCGCCATGAAAATCACCTTCTCGAATCCGAACAGGCCGATGATCGTATTGACCGTCCCTTCCAGCGAGAGCAGGCTCTCCATAATGCCGGCAAGCGCGATCCAGGAAATGAAATGCGGCAAGTACGACGCCGTCTGAACGAATTTTTTGAACGCCAACTGACGAACTTCGTTCAGCAGCACGGCGAACAGGATCGGAACCGGAAACCCGAGAAACAGTTTCAGGAAGCTGATAATCAGCGTATTTTTAAATACCGTGTAGAAATAAGGATCGGAGAAAAGTTCCCTAAACTGCTCGAATCCGACCCAGGGACTGCCCAAGATACCGTCCATCATTCTGTAGTCCTTGAACGCGATCAAAATGCCGTACATGGGCGCATAACAGAAAATAATAAAATAGACGATCCCGGGAAGGAGCAACAAGTACAAAGGAAGATAGGTTCCATACCGTTTCTTGTTCACCGTTCCGTTCCCCCTTCATGTGTGGAAAAAGAAAGGGAGCCTGCGCTCCCTGTGGGTATGCTTCATTTGTGCGCTTTATTTGTATACTTTGTCGTAAATTTGCTGCGCTTCTTCCATCGCTTGATCGCCGCCCAGCTTTTTCCACTCCGCCACGTAAGCGTCGAATTCGGATATCGGGCGTTTGCCCGTAATAAAGTCCGTATACGCCTTGGTCGTCAAATCCGTCAGTTTCGTCGACACTTTGTCGTATTCGGGCTTCGAGAACGGAGTCAACAAATCGTATTTGCCTGTCGCGATCGTCTGGGCTTTGATTTTGTATTCCCGGTCTTTGGCCGTCGGCAGCAGCTCGTTTTCTTTGTACACGTCGAGGAACGGCGGTTCCAGCGTCGGGAAGCGGGCTTCTCCCAAGCCGAGCTTTTGTCTCTCGTCGGCTTTGTCGTACGGCGGCAGCCAGGTGTATCCGCCGTTTTCTTTTTTGAACGTTTTGCCTTCTTCGCCGTACGAGCGTTTTTCCAGCCAGGCGATGTCGTTGTTCACCTTGTCGAAGATCTGCAAATATTTTTTCATTTTCTCCGGATTTTTCTCCAGCTGCTTGCCGAACATGATGCCCATGCCCGCAATCGGATTGAAGTGCATGATGCCGTGATCTCCGTTTGGCCCTGTCGGCCCCGGCGACAGCGCCCACGAAGCTTTCGGCGCCACGTCTTTGATCGGGGCATACCAGCCTGTCCCTTCCTGTCCGGCGTTGATGTTCTGCCAGGTGGCGCCCACTTTGGAACTGATAATTTTGTTGCGGGCCTGATCGAAGTCCAGCGCGACCCATTCCGGATCGATCAGGTCTTTGTTGTACCAGTCGTTCAGAAGCGTCAGGACCTCTTTCATCTTCGGATCGATTTCGTCACGGGCGATTCGGCCGTCCTTCTCTGTCCAAAGACCCGGGTACATGCCGTAGGCGCCATAGATCGGGCTGAACGCCCACATCGGGTCTTTCTGGATGCCCAGGTAGCCGTACGTATCTTTTTGCCCGTTGCCGTCCGGATCGTCGTTGCGGAATTTGACGAGCGCTTCTTCCATCTCGGCCAGCGACTCCGGCGTTTTCTTGATGCCGACCGCGTCCAGCCAGTCTTGGCGGTAGTACATGACGAGAAATTTGGTCAGATCCGGGTTCGCGGTCGGAATCGTGTAGTTTTTGCCGTTCCGTTCGAACAGGGCAAACGGATCTCCCTTGAAGATCTCTTTGTATTTGTCTACCCAGGCCATGTAATTCGGCATGTTCGCCTTGATCATCTCGACCGGGACCTCGGCCAGGATGCCCTGCTCGACGTATTTGTCGAACAACCCTACGTTGACGGCGTAATCGTTGATCCAATCCGGAATCTCGCCGCTTGAAATCTGAACGTTAAGTTTGTCCACATAATCCTGGGCGCCTACGCCCCGCATTTTGACGTTGATGTTCACGCCGAACTCTTTTTCGATTTCGCTGAACAGATACGCCTCGCTCGTCACTTTTTCGTTGCTGACCCACGCTTCGAGCTCTGCCCCGCTTGTGCTTGTGTCCGCTTTGTCGCCTCCGCCGGAGCAGCTGGCCAGAATGGCGAGCAGAACGACACTGCTCATGGCCAAAGGAATCTTTTTGCCGGATCTCATCGTGAAACCCTCCCTTTTTTCTTTTTTTGCAAGCTTGTTTAGCACGGGCTTTTTTTGTTTTTCAATCAACGGGAAATACGCTTATCTCTTTCGGTAAAGTTGAATGAAAGCGATTAACTTGTGTGATTACCTGTAGTATAGTGAATGAAAGCGCTATACACTATGGCTGTTTGCAACCTGTTTTTTTGAATTCCACACAAAAGGAGGACGAGGATTTTGGAAACCGCCGTACTTAATTTTATGTCTCCTCCCATTCCTTACTTCGTGGGGTGCGGCAATCAGCCGTACGCGGCCGGAGAACGGCATATCCATCGTCACGCGATCGGAATCTTCGACATCATCGTCGTCGCGACGGGCAGCCTGCATATCGGCGAAGAAGAGAATCGGTGGCGGCTCGGGGAACACGAAGGGATCATTCTTCGGCCGGACCTGTATCATTACGGAGTGGAAGGCTGCGAGACCCCCACCGAAATCATGTGGATCCATTTTAATACGGTAGGGATCTGGGCCGAACATCAGAGCATGGGCGAATATCTGCTTCGGCAGCAGGATATGAAGAGCAAGCATTCCATTCACGGCATCTATGCGAGCTATATCAATCCGATCTCGCTGCCCAAGCGGTTCCGGCTGTCCGACAAGGGACTGTCTCTCATGCGGGAACTGCTGCGCCTGCAGGACGAACCGCGCGCGATCGCGGCGTGGGCGCAGCAGACCGTGTTCCAGCAGCTGCTGCAGGCGATGGATTGCGAGCAGTCGCTGGAACAGGATCTCACGTCGATCCGCGTGGCGGAGAAAGTGCAGCGCTTTTTGCACGAGCGCTTCAACCAACCGATCAACAACGGGCTGCTCCAGGAAACGTTCAATTTCCATCCGAACTATATCGCCCGCTGCATGCGCAAGCAGTTCGGCGTGACGCCGCTGGAATACCTGATGGAACACCGCTTGAACATCGCCAAAAAGATGCTGTTGAATACCGGGTATTCGATCGAGAAAATTGCCGAGGAAGTGGGTATGGAACTGTCCACTTTTTCCAACGCATTCCGGAAAAGGGAAAGCGTATCTCCGCTCAACTACCGCAAGAAATACGCTAAACATGTCTAGGCCATGCCCAAAAGGGCAAGCCCGACGCGGCGAACCCGCGTCATGCCTACCCTGATCGTTGCCTATTCCGAAATCGAGGAGCTGAACCGATGACCTTCCCCCCGTCCCTGCCCGCTCTTGACGTCGAACATATGCAGATGCACGCTGCGGTCGGCGGACTGCGGCTGAACGTGCTGTATATCCGCTCCGGCACTTTTTTGCAGTCGATGCCCGCCCATGCGCACAGCGGCAAAAGTTACGAACTGCATTACGTGCCGGCCGGACGCGGACAGCTGATCGCGGACGGAGTCCGCTATCCGATCGGGCCGCATACGCTGTATATGACCGGTCCCGACATTGTGCACGAACAGATTCCCGATCCCGGCGATCCGATGCGCGAATACTGCATCTGCTTCGAAGCGCTGCCGGCCGGCGAACACGCCGATCCGGATTCGTCGGCGATCGCGGAGCTTTTTCTGCGGACTGCGTTCTGGCACGGCACGGATACGCAGCAGCTGTCGGACTTATTCGAACGGCTGTCGCGCGAAGCGGACCTGCAATCGATCGGGTATTATATGTCGATCCGCAGCCTCGTCGAGCAGATCGTAATCGCCGCAGTTCGCAATTACGCGTGCAACCGGCTGTCCGCTCACGCCGCGCCGCAGAAAACGCTGGACGACAAACGGCTCGTGCTGATCGAGCACAGCTTCCTGTCCGCTTCCGACACGCTGACGCTGCCGGGTCTGGCGCAGACGCTAGGGCTCGGCATCCGGCAGACGGAACGCACGCTCAAGCAGCATTACGGATTGTCTTTTACGCAAAAAAAGCGGCAGGCGCGCCTCAGCGCAGCCTGCAGCCTGCTTGTGACGACGACGCTCCCGATCGGTCGGATCGCCAGGCGCGTCGGATTTGCCACATTGGAAAGCTTTTGCACGTTTTTCAAAAAAGCGACCGGAATATCGGCGGGCGAATACCGCGAACGCCGGCAGGAAGAACGCTGAGATCATCCGTCAGGGATAGAGCGCGTCTATTAGGGCGAAAGCGCGTCCAGGCTCCAGACCTGTCGGGGACGTCGGAGCCGTCCGGAACGTCCCGTCAGGACGTCAGGAGAGCACGAACTCGACGGTAATCTCCGTCCCGGCCGCAAGCGTCAGCGACAGACCGGGTTCCGCCCCGCCCGAAGCGGCGTCGGCCGATCGGCCGTCCACGCGGGCCGACGTCCAGGCGCGGCCCGACGTCAGCCGGACGACGTTGCCGTCGACGAGCGACTTCAACGTCACGCTGGCCCGGCCGGCCGCCAGATTCCACGCCAGCGCCGCGACCTCGACCCGGGTGCGGGCCATCAGCCCTTCCACGCGGCCTTCGTTCCAGTCCGGCGGCAGTGCCGGCAGGATCTCGATCTCGCCGCTGTTCGAGAACAGCAGCGCTTCGTTGATCGCGCCGACCGTACCAAGCAGCGTATCGGTGCAGTACGTGTCGCAGCGGCGGTTCGTATCGTGATCCGTCATAAGAGACGAGTAGCATCCGTCTCCCGCGATCATCGGCAGCAGCGAAGCGGCGACGCCCGCGCCGTTCTTGAGCCGGGCGTAGACGAGCGCTTTGTGCATCCAGCCGTGCCCCGCCGTCGCGTCTCCGGTATTGAACCGATCCCGGTTCGATACCGCGATCCGGCACGCTTCGGCCAATCGGCGATCGTTCTGCACCTCGTACGCCGGCCACGCCGGGTAGAGATGGCTGAGATGCCGATGGTCGTTATTTTCTTCATACTCTTCCATCGCCCATTCGCGCAGCGCGCCGGAGACGTCGAACCGGTAATCCGGCAGCTGCGCAAGCAGATCTTCCCAGCGCCGCACGGCGGATTCGTACCCCGGACGCCGGACCGCTTTTTCCATGTCGATCGTCATGCGCAGCCCGTCGCGCGCCGCCGAAATATCCATCGTCGCGTTGGCCGTCAGCGTGCTCGTATAGCCGAGCGGCGCATTTTCCGGCGAATACGCCGGAATGAGCATGTAGGTTTCGCCGGGCGCAAGCGCGGTCTTGCCGGGTTCGTGCCGCGACCGGCCCGACGTATCCGTGAAATATTCCGGCGTGCACAGCTGCTCCCAGAAGCGACTCTGCCGGGTCAGCAGCGGCAGCAGGATATCCGTCTCCAGATCCAGCTCCCCGCCCCGAAGCAGCGCTTCCCATTCGGCTTCGCTCCGCTCTCCATCCGCCACGTTCAGCACCGATCGCAGCGCTTCCATATTCATCCGCTCCGTGATCGGAATACGCCTATTGCCGAAGCACTGCCAATATTCGTAGATCGGCAGCAGGCACCAGCTCGCTCCGGCATTCCAGTATTGGAACGGATAATCGTTGTCGTATTCCACGTGCATGGCGCGGTCCCCGTCCGAGTTGACCGACACCTGCAGCGCATCGTGCATGCCGTAGGCCATCCGCGCATTGTCCGCGAAGTCGGGCGCATTTCTCAGAAAAAAAGCGATATACCCGAGCGGCGCATGCGTCAAATGCCCGGTATTCATCGGGGATACCTGCAAATTGACGTTGGCGTCCAGCGTATGGATGCCCCGCCAGCCGGGATTCCATTCGCCGGTCCACAAGCCGCACAGCCGCGGCGCGTTGATCCCCCCGCAGCAGATCAGCGCGTACCGCCCCTGATCGTACAGCCGGCGGATCAAGGCCGGAACAATGCGCTCCGGAGAGTTCCGCTGCGCGCCGATCAGCGCCGCGTTGTCCGCGCTTTGCAGCGCCCCGCCTTCAGGCAGCGCGAAGCGGACCGCGTTGAATTCGGCCGCATGCAGCCGGACATGCGCGGCCAGCGCCCGGCCGTAATCGAAGCCGGCCGGGGCGCTGCCGTATTCGGCGGCGACCGCTTCCGTGGATACGGCCAGTCGATCCACGAGGCGATACGCCGTATCCGCGACGAAGTCTTCCATGCGTCCAAGCTCGAACGTCCGGTCGCACTGCGTAATGAGATAGACGGCGTCCGCACCGGTTACCCGGATCGCGGGATTGGGCGCCGCGCCCACGTTCAGCGCTTCGTTCGTGTCTTCCAGCCGGATCGCTTCCCGGCTGCCGCCGACCGTAACGACCCGCGTCAGCCCGGCATACCCGCCGTGGCTCAGTTCGCTGCCCGGATAAGCCGGATAATGCACGACCTGGGCGAGATAATCGGCCTCCGGACCTGCAAGCTTCTTGTAACGCAGCGCCGACACTTCCGACAGATCGTCCCGCGCTTTGCACATATGCGAGATGTCGTCGATCGACAGCATCAGATTGACTTTGGCCCCGGTCGAGGACGATTGAATCCGCGTAATCGAGACGTTGTCGACGCGGGACGTGAACGACGTCCGCGTCCACTCCCCGTCTTCGTCCGTATAACGCACGCCGGTCTCGGCCGTCTCATGGTTCGTCCATCTGACGTAACCGGACAGTTCTCCCCGGCGATCGGCGTTCAACCGAAGCTGATGCCCCGGATGGTAGGCATACAGAAAAGTCCGCTCCCGCTTCGTGCCGTCCGGGAATTTGATCGTCCACGCCTCGTTTTGCCGAAACACATTTTTCCGCGCTTCGCCCAGCTGCCCGGTCAGCTCCGCCGGAATCTCCCGCGGATGCGCCGACGGATAATTAAAAGCCATATGTTGAAAAATAAACGTGTCCGCGTAAGGCGCGCCCGACGTGACATAGCCGTTCTCGCCATTGCCGCTGACCATGCCTTCCCGCCACGCCCGGCCTGTATCCGGCAACGGCAGTTCCGCGTAGGTCGCGGCATGGTTTCCTTTTTCGTACAATCCGGCTCCTGCGTTTGCTTCACCCATGCTTGCACCTCCCGATTCAACCTGAATGATCGTGTTCCTTCACGACTTCAGTATAGCGGCGGGAAGCGTTACCGGGAATCGCCGGCGGCGACAAGCTGCGCAGGCCGCACGTCGTAATCGGACAGGTCGAGCCCGAACGGAAAACAAATACCTATCCCGTTGCGTTGGATAACTTGTTCCCGAGACCTGTTCCGAACACCCCTTCTTCTAACGAGTCTGTAAACCGGCGATTCGGCAAGCGCTTTACGCGCCCCCGTCCAAGCTTATCCGATCTTTTTTGAAAAAGGAAATGCCGCTCCGCGCCCGTTCTGCGCCATGCGCAGCCCGTTCGCCGTCATGCCGAATACGACGAACAGCAGACCTCCGAGCACGACGTAACGCGTGTCCATCCCGGCCAGCAGCAGCCCGCATACGCTCGTTCCGAGCGTTGTGCCCAGATTGGCCGAAGTGAGAAACAGTCCGTTGGCGAATTCGGGCGCTTCCGGCGCCGCGGACACGATCCAATGCTGCATCAGATTGCCGCCGAGTCCGCCGAGCATGCCCCACAGCACGAGCAAGACCGCCATCACGACGCCAGATTGCCCGAACAGCAGCATCAAAGTATAGACGCCGCCCAGCGCAAACGGATAAATCCGGCTCAGTCGCCGCGGATTGCCGGTTAACAGACGACCCGCCAGCAGGTTGCCGGCGATATTGGACAAGCCGTACACGAACAGCATGACGCTGATCGTCCGCCAATCGTACCGCGTCACGAGTTCCAAATATTCGGCCAGATAGCTGTACAGGCCAAACAGCGCGCCGTTGATGCCGATCACCGCGGCCAGCGACAGCCATATGACGCTTCGCTTCAAGACATGCAGCTGCGCGGCGCCGGAGAGGCGGCCGGATGCCGGCATGGACGGCACGAACCGCAGCGTCGCGGCGAAAGCGACCGCCGTCACGGCGGCGAAGAACAGCATCGCGTACGTCAGCGAAGCCGCGTTCGCGATCAGGCTGGAGAGCGGTACGCCGAGCACCATGCCCGCGGATACGCCGACGAACACTTTGGCGACTGCCCGGGACGATTCTTCCCGGGGCACCGATTCCGCGGCGACGCTGAACGCCATCGAGCAGTAGACCGGGTGGAACAAAGCAGGCACGATCCGGGCAATCAGCAGGACCGCAAAGTTCGAAGTGAACGCCGAGACCAGATTGCCGGCGACAAACAGCCCGAGCACGAACAGCATCAGGTGTTTGCGATTGATCCGCGAGAGCAGCAGCGGCAGAATCGGGCCGGATACGGCCACGGCCAGCGCGAACGAGCTGACGACCCAGCCGGCGGCCGAGATGCTGACGCCGTACCGCTCCGCGATCATCGGCAGGATGCCGATCACGCCCATCTCCGTATTGAGGAGGCCGAACACGCCGAGCATGAGAATAGGGACGAGCGGCGGCGTGCGCTTTGAGGCGTCTTGTCGATGCGGTGGCATAAGCGTATTCCTCCTGTTTGTCGAATACTTTTAGTTTAACGAGCGGCACGGATATAGCCAATACTCATACCAAATAGTAAACTATGCCTATCAGGCATAATATAAATAAAGACAAACACCCGTGAAGGAGGGTCACAGATGGAAATCCGCGTACTGCGTTACTTTTTGGCGGTCGCCCGCGAAGGCAGCCTGACGGGAGCGGCCGAACGGCTGCATCTCACGCAGCCTACGCTGTCAAGGCAGCTCAAAGACCTGGAGCGGCAGTTGGGCAAACCGCTGTTCACGCGCGGCAGCCGCCGCCTGAGCCTTACGGACGAAGGCCGTCTGCTGCGCCGCAGGGCGGAAGAGATCGTCGAACTGGCCGACCGGCTGGAAGCGGAATTCGGCTCGATGGAAGAGAAGATCGGCGGAGACGTGCATATCGGCGGCGGCGAGACGCAGGCGATGAAGCGGATCGCGCGCGCTGTAGGCCGACTGCGGACCGACCATCCGAATATCCGGTATCATCTGTACAGCGGCAACGAAGACGACGTGACCGAGCGGCTTGACCAGGGGCTGCTCGATTTCGGGGTGCTGATCCAGCCGGCCGACGTAGCCAAATACCACTACCTCCCTCTGCCGGATACCGATACGTGGGGCGTCGTCATGCGCAAAGACAACCCGTTGGCCGCAAAAAAGAACGTTCATCGGTCGGACCTGATGAACGTTCCCCTCATTTGTTCCCGGCAGGCGATGAAGCAGACGTTTTCCGAGAATCGCTTTACGGCGTGGTTCGGCGCAGACTTCGACAAGCTGAACGTCGTGACGACGTACAATCTGGCTTACAATGCCGCGATCCTGGTCGAAGAAGGAATCGGCTGCGCGCTTGCGCTCGACCGGATCGTGAACACGTCGCGCGAAAGCCCTCTTTGTTTCCGTCCGCTGGCCCCGCCGCTGGAATCCGGCTTGAACCTTGTCTGGCGCAAGCACCAGACGTTCTCCGCCGCGGCCGAACTTTTCCTCGAAACGCTGCGCCGGACTCTCTCCGGAGATGATCCGGCGGATTGAAGCGGCAGCCGCGAGATCGCGGCGCCTGATCCGGGGCGGCCGCGCGATGCCTCGAACCGAGATCTGTCCAGAGGTTCCGGCGGACGCTTATTCGTGTCCCACGATCCCGTGCGGCACATACGGTTCTTCCAGAAAAGCGACTTCCCGAGCCGTCAGCTGCACGTTCAGCGCGCCGAGCGCATCTTCGAGATGGGCGATCTTCGTCGCGCCGACGATCGGGGCCGCGACCGGCTCTTTTTGCAGCAGCCACGCCAAGGCGATATGGCTGCGCGGGACGCCGCGTTCGGCGGCAAGCGCCGCGACCCGGTCGACGATCAGACGGTCGCCGTCTGCGGTCGCGTCGTATTTGGCCTTCTGTACCCGGTCGGTCTCCGAGCGGTGCGTGGTCTCGGCCGCGCTGCGCGTCAATCTTCCGGAAGCGAGCGGACTGTATGGCGTCACGCCGATCCCTTTTTCCCGGCACAGCGGCAGCATTTCCCGTTCTTCCTCGCGGTAGATCAGGTTCAAATGGTTCTGCATCGAGACGAATTTCGTCCACCCGTGCTTGTCCGCCGTATGCAGCGCTTTCTGGAACTGCCACGCGTACATGGCGGAAGCGCCGATATAGCGGGCTTTGCCGGACTTGATCACGTCGTGCAGCGCCTCCATCGTCTCTTCGATCGGCGTATGCGGGTCCCAGCGGTGAATGATATACAAATCGACGTAATCCGTCCCGAGCCGGGCCAGGCTTTTGTCGATTTCGCTCAGGATCGCTTTGCGGGACAAGCCCGCGCCGTTCGGTCCTTCGTGCATGCGCCCGTGCAGCTTGGTGGCGAGCACCACTTCGTCGCGGTTGGCGTAGTCGCGGATCGCCCGGCCGAGAATTTCCTCGCTGGCGCCCAGCGAATACACGTTGGCCGTATCGAAAAAGTTGATACCGAGCTCCAGCGCTTGGCGGATGACCGGCCGGCTGTCCGCTTCGTTCAGCACCCACGGATGCACCCATTTCTTCGCGTCGCCGAAGCCCATGCAGCCGAGGCAGAATCTGGAGACGTCCAATCCCGTGCGTCCAAGCTTGACATATTCCATTGCTGTTGTCCTCCTTCTATCGAGCCGCTGCAACCGATCCGGCTTCCGATTGCTTCCGATTATGCCATAGATCGCCCTTCGTTTCGACGTCCATTTCGCGCGAGTTTTTGCCCAATCCTCTCGGCGCTCTTTCTCAAGCGGCGAACATCGGTTACAGTGGAAGCATCGGACAGATCGGACAGAACCCGGAAGAGGTTGAAGCGCACAGACGAATTTTTTTAGAAAAAGGAGGAAGCCGCATGACGAGCATGACGACCCTTTTGACGCACACAGCCGGAGCGGTGCACGCTTTGAGCCGGCTGATTCAGCGCCATGCCTTGCAGGACGGCGTACATGACACCGCGATTGCGCGGCTGTTCCTGATCCGCGAATCGGCTGTCACGGAGCCGATCGCGCGGGTAAGCGAAAGTTCGTTTTGCCTGATCGTGCAAGGGCAAAAAGAAGTGCTGCTCGGCGAAGAACGTTTCCGCTACGGGACCGGCGATTATATCGTCACGTCGATGGAACTGCCGCTGACCGGCCAGGTGACCGAAGCGGCGGCCGACGTCCCTTATCTGGCGATCAAATTCGAATTTTCGCCGGGCGAAGTGCTCGACCTGCTGACGGAGCGCGATCTGCGCCCGCCCCGCCGCTCCCAGGCCAAGCGCGCCTTGTTCGTCGGCCAGAGCGAGCCGATGCTTGCGGACGCCATGCTTCGCCTCGCCTCGCTGCTGGACCGACCTCAACATATCCCGACGCTCGCCCCGCTGTACAAAAAAGAAGCGCTGTACTGGGTGCTGCACGGTCCGAGCGGCGAAGCGCTGCGGCAGCTGGCGCTGGAAGCCGGCAGCGCCAAGCGGGTCCGGCAGGTGATCGACCATATCCTCGTCCGTTACGCCGATCCGTTTCGGATTCAAGAATTGGCGGAACTTGCCCATATGAGCGTGTCTTCGCTGCATCGGCAGTTCAAGGAAGTGACGGCCATGAGCCCGATCCAATTCCAGAAGCAGCTGCGGCTGCAGGAAGCCCGGCGCCTGCTGCTCTCGGAATCGGCGGACGTGGCGGAGATCGCGCTTCGGGTCGGTTACGAGAGCCAGTCGCAGTTCAGCCGCGAATATTCGCGGCTGTTCGGCTTGTCGCCCCGCGCGGACATCCGGCGGATGCGGGAAGGTTAGCGGGACAGTTGGGCGCGGCTTGCTCCCGGGCTCACCCTTTGGTTGCGCCGCCGAAGCTGAAGCCCTGCGACATATAACGCTGGCCGATCACGTACAGCGCGACGGCCGGAATCGTGTACAGTACCGAGAACGAAGCCAGCATGCCGTACTGCACCATGCCGTTTTGCCCGAAATACTGATAGATCGTAACGGCCGCCGGCAGTTTATCCGCACTTTGCAGCAAAATGAACGGGACGAGAAAATTGCCCCAGCTTCCCGAAAAAGCGAAGATTCCGACCGTGAAAATGCCTGGCAGCATCAGCGGCACGACGATCAGGCGCAGCGTCGTCCAGACCGATGCCCCGTCGACCCAGGCCGCTTCTTCCAGTTCCAGCGGCACGGAATCCATAAAGTTTTTCATCATCCAGATCGAATACGGCAGCGCCGAAGCGGTCAGGAATAAAATGGTGAAAAACAGCGAGTCCTGCATTCCGAAAAAGAGGAAGAATTGGTACACCGGCACCATGACCGCGGTAAGCGGCAGTCCCGTGGCGAACAAAATCACGTACATGAACGGACGTTTGTACCGCATCTGGTAGCGCGACAGCGGATAGGACGCCAGCCCCGCCACGATTACCACGAGCAGCGCCTGCCCGAGCGCGAGCAGCAGGCCGTTGGCGAACGACAGCCGGTTCTCGGAGCTGGAGAGCGTGTCCCGGTAGTTGTCGAGCGTGAACTGAACCGGGAACTTGAGCGCGAGGCTCGCTTCCTTGTCGAACGACGCGAAAATGAGCCATAACAGCGGCAGCAGGAACAGCAGGCCGATCACGCTCAAGATGAGGTAAGGCAGCACGCGCGCGACCGCGTACCGGTTCGGCTTGCGCTTGCGCGTTCCGACACGGGGAACTTTGTGGACGGTAGTCATCGGGTTGTCCTCCTTTTCTACAACTTCACTTTAAGCATCCGCATATAGAGCAAACTTGCGACGATGCCGATCACAAGCAGCATCAGCGAGATCGCCGTGCCGTAGCCCAACTGGTAATTCACGAACGCCTGATGGTACATATAGATCGGCAGCGTCTCTGTCGCCAGGCCCGGCCCGCCGCCGGTCAGCGCATAGATCAGCGTGAACGAACCGAGCGTTTGCAGCGTGACCAACACCATGTTGGTCGTGACGGAGCTTATGATCATCGGAAGCGTGATGCGGGTCAGCCGCTGCCAGGCGTTCGCGCCGTCGATCATGGCCGACTCTTCCACCTCGCGCGGCACGTCGCCGAGCGCGGCCTGGAATACCATCATCGAAAAAGCGGTCCCGTGCCAGATGTTGGCGATGATGACCGAGACCATCGGGAAGGTGTACAGCCAGGCGATCGGTTTGATATCGGCCGACTGCAAGAAAGCGTTCACCGTGCCCGTGTCGTTCAGAAAAGCGAACCAGACGAACGCGCACACGACTTCCGGCGCGACCCAGCCCGCGATCACGATCGAGCCGATCACGCTGCGAAACGTCCGGCTGCGCCCGTTCATCAGCACCGCGATGATAAAGCCCATCACCTGCTGGCCGATCACCGCCGAGAAGATCAAGAAGATGAGCGTATTCCAGACCGAAGTGCGGAAGCTGTCATCCTGAAACATGTTTTTGAAATTTTCAAAGCCGATAAACTGCGTGTCCACCGCCGCGGCTCCGGTCAGCGCCATGTTCGTAAAAGCAAAATAAAACGTCAGCAGGGTCGGAACGAAAAAGAAAGCGAGCAGCAAAACAAAGCTTGGCGACAAAAAAACGAATGCGCGCCATTGTTCGGCATTGCGGCGGCGCTTCATCCCGGAATTGTGCGCTTGTCCGGTCTCCATCTGCGGTCTCCTCCTCGGTAGCTGGCGTGACCGCCTCCGCCGCGGACCGTCTTGCGTCCGCCTGCGGGGGCCGCTCACGGCCTGTATGTTGCGCCTCTTCCGGCCGTACACCGGACAGGCGGCCCGTCTGCCCGCTTGCCCGGCGACCGGCCGCCTGTCCGGATCGGCGGGGAGTGCTTACTTCGTCATGACTTTGTCGGCCCCGACGCTTCGCTGCACGCTCTGCGTGAATTGGGTCATCGCATCCTGCGGATCGGCTCCGCCGGTCACGACTTTTTCGACCGTTTCCTGAATTGCGGTCGAGACGAGCGGATAATCGGAGTTGCTCGGGCGAACGTGGGTATACTCGATCACGTCGGCCGCTTTGGCATACAGCGTGCCGGGCTGATTGACGTATTCGGTATCCGCGGCTACGTCGGTGCGCGGCGTCAGCGCGCTATCGAGCATGGCATAGGTCTTGTTATGCTTTTCGTTGACCGCCATCTGGATAAATTTCCAGCCGAGGTCTTTCTCGGCGGAGTTGGCTCCGACCGCAAGCGTCCAGCCGCCGGACATCGACGTATAACCGGGCGCTTGGCCGGTTTCGGTCGGCATTTTGACGAAATCGTACACGTCCAGCGCTTCCGGCCAAGGCTTGCTGCCGGTCGAAGCCCATGTAGCCGGCAGCCAGCTGCCGTTCAGCACGATGCCCACTTTCTGGTTTGGCATCAGGTCGGTCTCCAGCACCTGCCCGGCCTGCGCGGTCATGACCTGCGACAGCTGCGGACCGAGGCCCTTGCTGTAAATGTCGTCGATAAATTGCAGGGCGCTCATGACGCCGGGGCTCTGCGTGACCCATTTGCCGTCTTCGAACAGCGTATCCTGCGTGCCGTACAGCAGCATCTCGAACGTCTGCATCGTCGTCGCTTCCTGTCCGGCTTTGCCGGAGTTCATCCAGAACGGGATGATGTCGGGCTGCGTATCTTTGAGCGCCTGCGCGGCGGTCAGAATATCCTGCCAGTTTTTCGGTTCCCACGGGACGGGCAGGCCGGCTTTTTCGAACAGCGCTTTGTTGTAGTACAAGCCGCGGACGTCGGTCGAGAACGGCACGCCGTAACTTTTGTCGTCTTTGCCTTGAACGGCCGCTTTGATTCCTTCGTTGAATTGGCCCCAATCGCTCCACTCGTCGACCGCGAGCGGTTCCAGATACCCGGCCGCGCTATCGGCGTTGATCATGAACGAGTCTTCGGCCAGCACTTCCGGGGCCGTCTTCGCATCGGACATCAACAGCGGGATTTTGGTCGCGTACTGCGCGCCCTGGATCGGCTGAAGTTCTACCGTGACGCCCGGATTTTGCTGTTCGAATTCGCTTTTGACCCCGGTAAGCCATTTGCCCCATACGTCGGTATCGTTCCATTTGCCGTAGGCCACTTTCACTACTTTGCTGTCGGCCGCCGAACCGCCGTCGGCCGTATTCGCCGGCGTCGTCTCCGTACCCCCGGAAGAACAAGCCGCGGTGAACACGGACAAGCTGAGCAGTACGCCGGCCGTCCATTTGTACGTTTGCTTTTTCATCATAATCGCCCCTTTGCCTAATTGGTTGGCCAATCGGTTATTTCATTTGCATCCCGGGCACGTCGTAGCCGCAATAGGTCAAGACCAGTTCGCTGAACAGCGCGTTCGCCCACGAGAACCATTCGCGGGTATATTGGGCAGGGTCGTCGGCGTGAAAGCCTTCGTGCAGAAATCCGGTGTCCGCGTCGGTGTTCTCAAGCAGCAATAGCAATCGTTCCCGCTCTTCCCGATCCGTGGAAGTCAGCGCCTGCATCGCCAGCGATATATGCCAGATGTAGCGCGGCGGCGTATGCGGGCTGCCGATCCCCTGCGCGGCGGTGCCGCTGTAATAATAAGGATTATGCTCGCTGAGGACGAAGCGCCTCGTGTTGACATACAGCTCGTCATCCGCCCTGCCGTAACCGAAGTAAGGCAGCGAGAGCAGGCTCGGGACGTTGGCGTCGTCCATCAGGTTGTAATTCCCGTTCCCGTCCGTCTCGTACGCGTACATCGGGCCGAATTCCGGATGGTCCACGACGCCGTGCCGCTCGACGCCGCCGCGAATCTCCGCCTGCAGCTCGGCCGCGGAGCGGCTCAGCTCCGCGTCGTCGTACACGTCGCTTGCAATCCGCTGCATGCAGTCGAGCACGACGACGGCAAACAGGTTCGCCGGGATCAGATACCCGTACTCGCACGCATCGTCGCTCGGGCGAAAACCCGACCAGGTCATGCCGGTCACGGCAGCGGGATTGCCCCTGCCCGCATGCGGCAGCGTATCGGAAGCCGGACCGTGCAGCCGTTCGAAGCGATAGCCGGACTCTGCTTCGTGGTGCTGTTCGGTCCGCCACACGTCCAGAATCGTCAGGCAGGCCAGGCGGAATTCGTCGTCGAAATGGTCCGTACGTCCCGTCTTTTGCCAGAGCAGATACGCGAGCTGCAGCGGATAACAGAGCGAGTCGATCTCGTATTTGCGTTCCCAGATCCACGGCGTCATCTCCGTCCGATCGTCCTGGTGTCCGCTGCCGTTCGCGCTCTCGTTAAACGCATTGGCATACGGATCATGCAAAATGCAGCGAATCTGCCGCTGCACCACCCCTTTCACGAGATCGCTGATCGCTTCGTCTTCGTTCGCCAGCAGCAGGTACGGCCTCACCTGCGCCGCCGAATCCCGCAGCCACATGGCCGGAATATCGCCGGTAATGACGAATACGGTCCCGTCCTGCTGCGGGCGAAGCGTCGTCGTCAGCGTGTTGCGGATACAGTTCCCGAACATGCAAGCCAACTTCGTGCGCGTTCCCAACTTTTCGGTCACGTCCGCGATAAGTCTTTCCACCGACAGAGGAATAATTTTGTTCTTCTGCTCACTCATGACAACCCTCCTTATATAGAGCGCTTACATTTATGCGATTATCATAGTCCGCTCTAAATAGTATGTCAATACATTATAATATAATATTTAATTGAACAACGGCAGAAAAAGCCGGACAGGATCTAGATCCCGTTCGGCTTTTTGGAGGTGAAGTTCAAGCTGTCGTTCATTGAATCAGGGGTCAAGTGTTCCGATTGCCTCCCGCGTTCGATCCGACGTTCGGAGCCGGCGCGGTGGACAGACCGTCGATCAGTTCGGCCGTCAGCGAGATACGGCCGGGCAGCGTGTCGCCGGCGATCAGTTTCAGAACGTTTTCCACGGCGAGGCGGCCGAGCGAATGCTGATCCTGCTGCAGATGTGTAAACGGATACAAAGCTGCGCTTGCCTGCGGGCTGTCGAAACAAATCAGCGAGATTTGTTCCGGAATCCGGATACCCGCATGATCCAGCGCTTCTTTGGCGAACAGCGCAAGTTCGTACTGCATCGCGAAAATAGCCGTCATCTGCGGATGCTGCTCCACCATGCGCCGGATCAGCTCCACGTTGCCGCGAACGTGCTGCAGTTCTTCCGCTTCCGTCTCCGCGTTCCAGGCGAGATCGGTCAGCCAGTAGCTGCGATCCAGCACGACGCCGCGCTCGGCATGCGCCCGCACGAATCCTTCGATCCGCTCTTCGATCGCCACGTTGTCCGTCACTTTGGAAGCGAGCAGCCCGATATGGCGATGTCCCAGATCCAGCAGATGGTTCATGCCGGTCCGCGCCGCCTCTATGTTGTCCGTGCTGATCGAAGCCGATTCCGTCCCTTTGAAATAGCGGTCGACGAGCACGTGAGGGAAGCGGTCGATCACCAGCCGCAAAATTTCCGAGCTGAAGCTTTGCCCGCGCGTCGGATAGATAATCAGTCCGTCCACTCCGTATTCGCGCAGGCTGCGAATCGCGTTTTCTTCGATCGTCGGCTGCGAAAACGACAGGCGGATCATCAGATAGACGTTCAGCCGCTGGGCGGTCCGCTCCATCTCGGCCAGCATCTCTTTGCCGTAGCTGTCGCTGAAATCTTCGAGGATCAAGCCGATTACGATCTGCTTGTTGGCCGGGCGCCGCCGGGCTGCGGCCTGTTCCCGCGGATCAAGCGGCTCGCCTGCCGGGTCGGGTCGGGTCGGCTCTTCATCCGCGCGGATGACAAACGAACCCCGGCCGGGCTGGCGAACGATATATCCTTCCTGTACCAGCATATCGAGCGCCTTTTTCGAAGTGATGCGGCTGACGTCGAACTGTTTCATCAGTTCTTTCTCCGACGGCAGCTTGTCGCCCACTTTGTAGAGGCCCTGCCGCAGACGTGCCCGAAGTTCGATATACATGCGTTCATATCTCGGTTTTAAAGACAAAGACAAGTCTGGCATAACATCACCTTTAGATTGGATTTGTATGGAACAACCATATAACATATCCTATCATATCATTTACAGCCATTTTTTTCACACAAAAAAACACCTTTAGCTTAAGCTAAAGGTGTTTTGATAACGGAATTACAGTTTTACAACATTTTCCGCTTGTGGTCCACGGCTGCCTTGAACAACGTTGAATTCTACGCGTTGACCTTCGTCGAGGGTTTTGAAACCTTCGTCTTGGATTGCGGAGAAGTGAACGAATACGTCGTTGCCGCCTTCGATTTCGATGAAGCCAAATCCTTTATCCGCGTTGAACCATTTTACTGTACCTGTTTGCATGTGAGGTACCTCCAAATATTATATTTACATGACTTTGTTTATTCAGAAAGAATCCGATAAAATAAAAAATCACATATTTCACAAGGTTATTGCTCTACCAAACCATAACCCTCTGAAATAAGTGAGTTTAGATTGCGTTTGCATTTGCTATACCCTTACTATAACCTATCTTTTCCTTAAACGCAATCCTTAACGGGGTTTTTTTATTTATTTTTAAAAAAGAAGCCGAACGCCGCTCGCGCCCCGCTTCTTTTTCACTGTCGATTCCGAAGGTTAATGCGGGTTTACTTCAGGTTCTGAAGCAGCTCTTTGTACTTCTTGTAATGCCCGCTGACCCGGTCGGAGACGTAATTGTACATCAGTTGGTTCTCCGACAGCGTCGCCATTTCCTTGTCGATGTCGACGCTGTTGTTGTTATTGTTCATCTTGGCGTTCGCGTCCTGGACGACCCGGTAAGGCACGAGCGCCTCGCCGGGAGCCCGAAGCGTGATATGCCGAGCATGCGTGCGCTTGAGATCCAGTTCTTTGCCCTGCTCGCCTTCGACCGCGCGCCGAAGCGCGTCTTCGAACTGCACCGTCTTTCTTTTGTAATGCGGCGTGTCGGCGTTGGCGATATTGTTGACCGTAACTTCGTGCCGCGCGTTCAGGGCCTGAAGCAGCGACTGGTGCAGCTTGGAATTGCTTGATTGGATCATGTCTGTTCTCCTCTCGCGGGAATCCGGATCACGACTTCCGTCCATTCCCCGTATAGACTGCCGAGCTTGAGCTCTCCGCCGTACAGATCCAGCAGCCGCCTGGCGATCGCGAGCCCCAGTCCGTTCCCGCCCTGCTTGCGGCTGCGCGATTTGTCGACCCGGTAGAACCGGTTCGTCACCAGCGGCAGCTCGTCTGCGGGAATGCCGGTGCCGTAGTCTTTGACCGCAAGGTACAGCTGCCCGTCTTCGATCGCCGCCGTCACTTCGATCCGTTTGACGTCTCCGGCATACTTGATCGCGTTATCGAGCACGATGATCAGGATTTGCTGCAGATGGCTTTTGCGGATCGGCAGCGAGGCTTCTTCGGCCAGTTTAAGCCGCGCGCGAATCTCGAATGATCGATGCACGGTCTGGAAATTCTCGACGATCTCTTCGATCGCCGGCTTGACCCGGATCTGTTCCGGCCCGCTGCCGAGCGCCGAAGCGTCTTCGTCGATCCGGGTCAACACAAGCAGTTCCGATACCATCTGGATCATCCGGTTCGTCTCGTTCAAGCTGAGCTGGATCGAACGCTCCAGCACGGCGGGATCGTCTTTGCCCCACCGCTTGATCAGCGACAGATGGCCGTGGATGATCGACAGCGGCGTCTTCAATTCGTGCGAAGCGTCTTCGATGAACCGCTGCTGCTGGTCGAACGACTGGGACAGATTGTCCATCAGTTCGTTGAACATCGTCGACAATTCCGTCAATTCGTCGCGCGGATCGCCGATCTGCACGCGTTCTTTGAGTCCTTTTTCCCGAATACCCTTCATTGTACGGATCATCTCGTTGATCGGGCTGAGCAGTTGATAGGACAACAGGCGGCCGCCGACGAGGCTGAGCGCGATCGAGACAAAAGCGGTCACGACGAGCAGGCTCGCGATCAGGTGCAGCAGGCTCTCGAAATTTTCCGGGTTGCGCACGATCTCGACCGACAGCGCCGCGGATCCGAATCGGATCGGCTTGCGGTAGAGCAGCAGCGTATTCCCTTCGGTCGCTACGCTCTCCAGGGTTTCCGAAGTGCCATACACCGCAGGCACTCCGTTTGCGGGCATCTGATCCGAGACGGACACGACCGGCGTGCCGGATTCGTCCACGATGCGGATCATCTGGTAGCGCTCGTTCAGGACCGCGAGAAAATCCCGGCTGTCCGCAAGCTTCCCGCCCGGCTCGATCATTTCGAGGTACGCGGCGACTTCTTCCATGTTTTTGCGAATAATGTCTTTCTCATGGTTGTGTACCCAGCTCTGCAGCACGGAGAACTGGATCAGGTTATAGAACAGGAACAGCAGAATCAGGTGAAAAGCGCCCCACAGCGTAAGTTTCCATTTGAGTTTCAACTTGGTCCGCACGGCGCCCTACTCGTTCTCGTGCCGCATGACATAGCCGATTCCCCGGACGGTCCGGATATACGTCTCGATATCGCCGCCGGTATCCAGCTTGTTGCGTACGTGCCGGACATACACGTCGACGATATTCGTCTCGATGCCGACGTCGTGTCCCCAGATCCGCTCCACCAGCAGGTCGCGCGGCAGCACCCGGCCGACGTTTTTCATGAACGTAAACAGCAGCTCGTATTCTTTTTTGGTCAACTCGATCCAGCGGTCGCCCTGCCTGGCCATGCGCGACTCGATATTCAGTTCCACGTCTTTGAACGTCAGCGTCATCGGGGCGGAAGCGCCCGCTTTCTCCTGCCGCCTGCGAATGACCCGGATCCGGGCCAGCAGTTCCTCGATCGCGAACGGCTTGGGCATGTAATCGTCGGCGCCCGTATCGAGTCCCGTCACCCGGTCCATGACGCCGCCCCGGGCCGTGATCATGATCACCGGCGTGTCTTTGGCCGCTTTGAGGCGTCTGCACACTTCGATTCCGCTCAGACCCGGCAGCATCAGGTCGAGCAGCACCAGATCCCACTCTCCGTTTAGCGCCGTTTCCAGCCCTTCCCGCCCTTCGTACACAGGCACGGCTTCGTACCCTTCATGCCTAAGCTCCAGCACGACGAAATCGGACAGGGCTTCTTCGTCTTCTATGACCAAAATGCGCATGTGCGTCCTCCTCCATCCCAGTCTATCGTACTTCAATAAAAGGCCGCTGAAGACCGGATTAAATTTTTTTCATACAAATCATCAGGGACTCATCACGGACGAAAAGCTTTGCCCCGCATACGTTCCAGCACGAAAAAGTAACTTTTGTCGCTATTCAGGCTTTTGACGTCCATGACGGCGAACCGCGTATCTTCGTCCACTTTGCGGAACACGTCGATGATGTCTTTATGGTCGTAGACCATCGCGGCGCTGACGGTTCCCCGGTATTCGATCTGCCGCAGCCGGGCGGCGCTTTTGCGCGTTCGAACGAACGGGCGGGCAAGCGTCATCGCCGGACGGATCGGACCGCGCGGGATTTTGTCGAACGGCAGGTTCATCGGAATCCAGATCGGATTGACTGCGTACAGATCGCCGTTCTTTTTCTGAAAAACAAGCGGGTGGACGTGCTCGGCGCTATCGAACTGTTTGCCGTACCAGCCCGATACCGTCAGCAGCCCTTCGAGCGGATGACCGGTCGCGATCTCGCTGCCTCTCCACAAATCCAGCATGCCGGGCGAGTCGGCCGCTTCCAGGCTGTCGAACAGCGCAAACGCTTCTTCCTGCGACGCGCCTTCGCTGCGCATCCGGTTCAATCTTTCTCTTGCCGAAGTCATGTTCCTTCTCTCCTTTGCCGGGGCAAAATCGGGCGCGGATGCCGGATTCCGCTTGGTCTGGGTCTTCCGCATATTTCGCGTGTTTCGTCCGCCGCGCCCGCCGTGGTTTGATCGTATCACGGGGCGAATGCCTGTTCAACGAGCCCGGAGCCCCGCACCGATAACCGCAATCCAAAAAAGGACCCCGCCAAAGTTTCGCGGGGTCCTTGTGCTCAAAGTATTCAGTCAAAGCATTCAGTTCAGCGTCTGCAAAGCGGTCGGCGAGAACGCGACCAGCTCATCTTGGTGTCCGCCCTCGACTTTGCTCGCCCAGGCCGGATCGGCGAGCAGCGCGCGCCCGATCGCGACCAGATCGAATTCGCCGTTCTCCAGACGCTTCAGCAGATCGTCGATGCCGCTGACGCCGGCGCCTTTGCCTTCCTTGAACAGGCTCAGGAATTCGCCGTCCAGTCCGACCGATCCGACGGTGATCGTCGGTTTGCCGGTCAGCTTCTTGGTCCAGCCGGCCAGGTTCAGGTCGGAACCTTCGAACTCCGGCTGCCAGAAGCGGCGCGTGGAGCAGTGGAACACGTCGACGCCCGCCGCGCTCAGCGGCTTGAGGAAAGCTTCCAGTTCTTCCGGCGTCTGCGCAAGCTTCGCCGTATAATCGCTTCCTTTCCACTGCGAGAAGCGGAACACGATCGGGAAGTCCGGGCCGACGGCTTCGCGGCACGCTTCGATCACTTCGACCGCAAAGCGGGTCCGTTCCACCATGCCGCCGCCGTAACGATCGGTACGCGGATTCGTTTTGGCCCAGAAGAATTGGTCGATCAGGTATTCGTGCGCGCCGTGCAGCTCGATCCCGTCGAAGCCGAGTTGTTTGGCGGCCGCGGCCGACAGGGCGAACTGGCGCACGAGTTCTTCGATCTCCGACTCGGTGTATTCACCGACCTGGCCGCGGGCGCCCATATGCCAGATCTGCGGAATGATCCTGCCGCCGGCCGCATGCACGTCTTCCACGACTTTGCGCCAGCCGGCCAGGGCCGCTTCGCCGTAAAAATGCGGCACGTTCTTCTGGTTCGAAGCGTCGGCATGGTCGATGACCGTGCCTTCCGTGACGATCAGGCCGACCTGGTTCTCGGCTCTGCGGCGGTAATAGGCGGCGACGTCTTCGCCCGGTACGCCTTCCGGCGAAAATTGGCGGGTCATCGGCGCCATCACGATCCGGTTGGACAGCGATAGACCTCCGCCTTGAAACGGTTGAAACAACGATTGAACGGATGGATTCTGGGTCATTGGGTACAGCCTCCTGTGTGTAGGGTTGGTATCAAATCGTTAAATCGTTCTCATCAATGCGACCGCCGTATGCAGCACGGCCGCGATCTCTTCCCGGGAAGCGCCGGATTTCTCCATGATCTTCGCTCCGCCGAGCGCATTGTTCAGATGGGCGGCCAGAGCCCGGCTGCCGATCTGCCGCGTGATCGTTCCTTGTTCCTGTCCGCTTCGGACGACCTGTTCGATCATCTCTTCTAACCGGATCAGCATGGTGCGCACTTCCTGCGCGACTTCCTCGTCGGCATCGCCGAATTCCAGCGACGAATTGATGATCAGGCAGCCTCGCCTGGCTTTCTCCCCGCTCTCCTGCATCGTCGCCTCGCAGATCGCTTCCAGCTTCGCGGCGGGCGTCTTCGCCGAAGCGACGCGGCGTTCCAATTCTTCCAGGACTTGCTGCCGGTACATGCGCAGCGATTGCAGAAACAACTGCCGTTTGTTCTTGAACGCGCCGTACAGACTCTGCTTCTTCACCTGCGTGCTGCGGGTCAGGTCTTCGTAGGAAGTGGCATGGAAGCCTTTTTCCCAGAAAACCTCCATACATTGGTGAAGCGCGGTGTCGGCGTCAAACTCTCTAGGTCTGCTCATACCCGGATCTTATCAGTTGTTGACCACGCAGTCAAATATAAATCGAAACTCTCCATGCTTTAGTCGGCTGCTCGGTTAGCATGGTATCTTGGTAGTCCAAGTTCTTGAGAACGTGCGGAATTCCGTGCTTAAATGAATGCAGATTCGTGCGGGCGCATTCGTTAAGGACGCGGCATCGCGGAAAAGAGGACTGCGGATCATGAAAAGAACGGTTGGGGACATTGCCATCATCGCGCTCGGCGCGTTTGCTTTTGCGCTCGGGATCAACGTATTCGTTATCCCCCACGAACTGGGCGAAGGCGGCGTGGTCGGGATCACCATCATTCTATATTACTTACTGGACTGGTCGCCGGGCTGGAGCAGCCTGATTCTGAACCTGGCGCTGCTCGGCATCGGCTGCCGGCTGCTGCCCAAGAAGACGGTCGGGTATACCGTAATCGCCGTGGCGCTGCATTCGCTGTTCTTGCACCTGACGACCGGCTGGCAGGTGGCGTCGGACGACCTGATGGTCAACGCCCTGTTCGGGGGCGCGATCATCGGGCTCGGGATCGGGCTGATCCTGCGCGTGGAAGGGACGACGGCGGGCACGGTCATCATCGCCCGGCTGATGCACAAGTTCTGGGGCTGGAAGATCAGCTACGCGCTGCTGCTCTGCGACGTGCTGGTCGCGGCTTCGTCGTATTTCATCATCGGTGCGGAGAAGCTTATGTACACGATCGTCATGCTGGTCGTCGCGACCAAGATCATCGATCTCGTGACGACCGGGCTGAATCCGCAAAAGTCCGTTACGATCATCTCCCGGCAAAAAGACGAGATTGCCCGGCAGGTCAGCACGCTCATGGACCGCGGCGTCACGGTCCTGAGCGGCCAAGGGTATTACACGCAAAATGCGGTGGACATCCTCTACATCGTCGTGAGCAAAAAAGAACTGCCGCTGCTCACAACGATCGTCAAAGCGGCGGACCGCGAAGCGTTTCTGACGATCCACAGCGTGCAGGACGTGTTCGGCAAAGGGTTCGTCGATTTGCAGAAGTCGTAAACGTGCAGAAGCCGCAAGCGTCCGGCTTGGCTGACCGGCGGCAGCATGACCGGCGGCAGCAGCCCGATTCTCTCGGAGAGAGTCGGGCTGTTTTTTTGTATGCCGTGCTTTGTGATTGAAATCACGAGGCTGCTCCCGATCTCTTTTATAATGAAAAAGCAAAGACTTTTGTTCGCAGCTGTTATCCGAATCCGGGGAGTGGATCTTATGCACCAGCAAGCGCTTCAAGCTTTTCAGGAATACCGGGAAGACCGGTTCACCAAAAAAATCGTCTTCAAAGAACAAGACCATGTCGTCTTCGTGCTGAATTTCGCGCCCGGCCAAACGCTGCCCGCGCACAACCACCCCGGCGCTACCGTCTATCTGACGGTGCTCGAAGGCCGCGGCTTCATGATCGCGGACGATCGGGAGACGCCGGTTGCGGTCGGCGATCTCGTGCAGGTCGCCGGCCACGAATCGTTCGCTTACCGCGGCGGCGTCGTCAACTCCAGCTTGTCGGTCGTGCTGATCCGCACGCCGGGCGACGCTTACGCGCAGGAGATTTGAGCGGCAGCGAACCCAAACGAGACTTCAGGAACGATCGGCGCTCTGGCGCCCGTTCGTTCCTGAAGTCGTTTTCCGTTTTTGCTTACAGAGATTCGTGTCCGAAATGATGCAGCACGACGGAGCGGAATTGCTGCGCCGCACTCGACAGGTAACGCCCTTCTTTCCATAACAGCGCAATTTCCCTCGATAACTGCGCTTCTTCCAAGTGCAGATAGCTCACCGACTCGTAGCGGCCGCGCGCCGTTTCCGGCAGGATCGCCAGGCCGATGCCTGCCTCGACGAGCGCCAGCAGCCGGGTCGGTTCATCGCCTTCATAGACATAATCGAGCGCAACGCCCAGGGAATCGCAGACCGTGTCCACCAGATCCCTCGTTCCGTAGCCCTTTTTTACACCGACAAAAGATTCTCCCTGCAGCTGCGCCAAGCCGACTCTATCCTGACCGGCCAGACGATGTTCGGCAGGCACGGCCAAAATAAGCGGGTCGTTATGCACGATGCGGCATACAATCCCGTCTTCCCGCACGGGCGGCGAGGATAATGCAAAATCCACTTCGTTTCGCGCCAAAGACTCTGTCATCTCCCGCGTCGTCTGCATTTGCACGTAAAACTGGACACCGGGCCGGCTGCCGCGAAACGCTTTGAGAATGTCGGGAAGTCGGCTTCCCGCCGTGACCGCAAGTTTGAGCGTCTCGTCGGACCGGGCGGACAAATCGCGTACTTCCTGCCGGGCCTGCTCCAGCTCGAACAAAGCTTGCTCCGCCCGGCGCATGAACAGCCTCCCGGATTCGTTCAGGCGCAGGCGCCGGCCTGTCCGGTCGAACAGCGGTACGCCGAGGTCTTCTTCCAGGCGCCGGATCGTTTTGCTCAGCGAAGACTGCGTCACATGAAGGGCACGAGCCGCTTCGGTCATATGTTCCAGCCGCGCAACGACCCTAAAATACTCCAACTGCAAAAGTTCCATTATTCATTCCTCCAGATCCATGAAATCATAGCATAAAAGGCGTTGGAAGCCATGGAAAATTCGCGTTATCCTCTAAGCAGGACAGCTCGGGACACGGGCCTGACCTGAAGGGGGTCTTCTGAATGAATAGACGCAGCCAAACTTTAATGATTGCCGTCGGCCTTGGCGTTATGCTGAATCCGCTGAATTCTTCAATGGTATCGATGGCGCTGCCTTCGCTGCAGGAAGCGTTTGCGCTTGATTTCGCGTCGGTATCCTGGATAATCTTTGCGTTTTATGTATGCAGCGCCGCCGCGCAGCCCGTGATGGGCAGGATGAGCGACGTGCTGGGGCGGCGCCGGATTTTTTTGACCGGCCTGTTCGTGTCGATGATCGCTTCGTTCGCTGCCGCGTTCGCGCCGACTTTCGGTTGGCTCGTCGCCCTGCGTATCCTCCAGTCGATCGGCACCAGCATGATGATCGCGGTCGGCATGGCGATCGTACGGGTTCACGTGTTGGGTAAGCAAGGCTCCGCTTTGGCGATCTTGTCGATCTTTCTGTCCGGTGCGGCGGCCATCGGGCCGTTCGTCGGCGGGTTCTTGATCCACGCCTGGGATTGGCGGGCGATCTTTCTCGTCAACGTGCCGGTGGCCGCGTTCGCGTTCCTGCTGGCTTGGCGCGTGCTGCCCCGCGACACACCGAAAAAGGCGCTCGACGGGCCGCCGCCTTCGCGGCGGACACGGATGCGTCAGCTTGATCCCGTGGGCATTCTGTTGTTCGGATCGGGCCTGACCGCGCTGATGCTCGGGCTGTTGGCCGTCTCCTCTTCCGGCACGTTGTCCGCGAAATCCGTCGGCTTGGGACTTGCCGGCATGGTCCTGCTGGCGATTTGGGTGCGGCATGAATGGCGGCATCCTTCGCCTTTTGTGCCGGTTCGGATGTTCGTCCGGTATCCCGAATTGAGCCGGGTGAACCTGGAGTTCATGCTGGTCAATCTGTTGTTCTATTCGATCTTCTTCGGACTGCCTTCCTATTTGCAAAGCGTGCGCGGTCTAAGCGAACTCCATGCGGGCTGGCTGATGCTCAGTCTGGGCTTGTGTTCGCTGCTGGCTGCCCCGTTCGCCGGCCGCGGGGTAGACCGCCTCGGTCCCCGGCCGCTCCTGCTATTGTCCGCCGTCTTGATGGCGGGCGGCTCGCTCGGTCTTGCCGTAATCGGTACGCAGGTATCCGTTCTCTGGTTCGTCCCGATCCTGGCCGCGTTCGGCATCGCCAACGGGCTAAACGGCGTGGCGATGCAGGCGGCTTTGTTCGAACATACGCCGGCGGCCATGGCGGGCGTGACGTCCGGGTTATTCCATACATCCCGGTATTTGGGCACGATTCTGTCTTCGCTGCTGATCGCTTCCGTCATGGGGGGCGCGTTCACGCATGACGGTCTTCACCGCCTGGGCTGTATCCTGTCGGTTTGCACTCTGGTTCTTGTGTGGACGGGTAGAGCCGGATTTGGTCGAACTTCGCGTTCGCCCAATCGGTAAATTCTTTTTTCCAATAGGCGTACGAGGTGAGACCCAGCACTTTGTCCACGAAGGTTCCGCGTTCGCAGTCCCCGAATCCGTGGTCGGCGCCTTCGATCGCAAGCATGCGGTTCGGGACGCCGTGCGCGTCCAGCGCCCGCTGATACGCCTGCACGCCTTCGCTGCCGAGCAGGTGGTCATGGTCGCCGTAACAGAGAAACTGCGGCGGGTCGCCCGGTCGCACATGCTGCGCCAGCGAATAATGCTTCAGCAGCCGCTCGCGTTCCGCCGGATCTTCGGCATCTTCCCGGCTGAACATCGAGATCGCGATCGACGGAAGATCCGTGCACGAGATCAGCGGATAGATCAACCCGGCCAGCGCGAGGGAATCGTCTGTCCGGTCGATCGAATCGGCTTCGTACCCGGCGTATTCGACAGGCAAGCCGCGTCGCAGCGTTATGAGGGAAGACACCAGATGGCCGCCGGCCGAAAAGCCGACCGCTCCGATCTTGGCCGGATCGATGCCGTACCCCGGCGCATGATACCGCACGTAACGGACGGCGCGCTGCATGTCGAGCATCGGGATAGGTGCTTTGTACGGATTCAGCCGGTAATCGAGCACGAAAGCGGAAATGCCGGCTTCGTTCAACGAACGGGCGACGCCTTCGCCTTCGTGCTTGATGTCTTTGGTCATGTAGCCGCCGCCCGGCACGACGATGATCGCCCGATCGCTGCCCGGCGCCATGTACGGGGTCAGCGTCGGTTGATCGTCATACGTCTCCCTGCCTTCTCCGTGCCGAATCTCGGCCGCATACGTCGCCTCGTGAATCCAGTGGCGGCGTTTGCTGTTGTACTCGTCTTTTTTCAGCACCGCAAGCGCTTTGAGTCCGGACAACGCTTCGGAAGGATGCTTGTTTTTGAGCTCCAGCTCGTCGAATTTGCTTTGTCCGGTGTTGTGCGGAACGGAGTCGCCCCAAATAGGAAGTTTGATTGCCATGTTGTCAGCCTCTCTTTCTTGGTGTATGCGGTGCGAGTGGGACGGGGACTCTTTTATTCCTGCCTAAACGCCTTAACCGGAGAAAGTCCCGTTGACTCAATCTGGCGAATGAGGGTTTTTTTATTTTATAAAACAATATATTTATATTGTTTTACGATAAATTCTACGATAAGATAGAGCCAGCATTTCTTATCTTCTGCTTGATGAACGGAGGCCTTTTTGCGATGAAAATAAAACGGTCTGCCCATCCCGACGGCCGGATCGGCTTCGCGGCAGGCACCGCCGCGCATGCCGGGCGGCAGCTGCTGCGCTTTGTGCGCTTTGGCCGGGAGCAGGCGCTCTCGTGCCTGTTTCCCGTCGCGATCTTCGCCGCGCTGGCCGTGACCCGGATGCTGCCGCTTCCGCTGCTGCCCCGATACGACTGGCTGCTGATTCTCTGCCTGCTGATTCAGGTCGCCATGGTTCGCTCCGGCCTTGAGACGCGGGACGAATTAAAAGTGATCTGGATCGACGTTCGCGGGTGGCTGTTCGCTCTGATGCTGATCGTGTTCGCCCGCTCCCGGGTGACTTACCGGGTCGGGACGTCGCGGTACCGTATGCCGATCGTCGCGTCGTTTGCGCTGATCGGGTTCTTCATCTGGATCGCCGAAAATATCGCGACCTTCTTCGGCGCCTGGACGTATCCGAACCAGTCGGCGGCCTGGACGCTCGTTCATCCGGTCAAAGTCGGCTCTTGGCTGCTGCTTGTGATCGTCAGCTTCCTGATCGTGGCGACACTCAAGCGGATCAAAGTTGCGCAGCCGGGCCTGAGGAAGTCCGAACCGGGGAAAGTCGAATAGAAGTGAAAAAGAATTAGAAGAGACGGACAAATTAAAAACCCGCGTTTTCCCTGATCGGGAGAACGCGGGTTTTACGTATGATAACGCTTACTCTTATGCTCGCCGACAGGGACGGCGCAGTTACTCGGCCGCCGCGCCGGCTCTCGCGCTTTCTTCGAGACGATCCTGCCGGTATGCCTGCATGACCGTGTCGATCAGTCCCGGAAAACGGGCGTTCAGATCGTCGGTTCGCAGCGAAAGCAGCCGCTGGGTGCCCTGCGCCCGGGTATGGGTAATGCCGGCTTCGCGCAGCGCCCGGGCATGCTGGGACAGCGTCGATTTGGCAATCGGCACGTCGAAGCATTTACAGGCCTGTTCTTCGCCGCTCTCGTAGATTTGCGCGACCATCTGGAGCCGAACCGGGTCGCTCAGCGCATACAAAACGGACGGAAGCCGGATGTCTTTGCGGTCCGGATGATGAAGAAGTTTCATGCGAAGTCCTCCTTACGGGCGTTCGATTGACGGATGAAGTTTCAATTGTATTTTACAGGATCGCCTGCTATACTTCAAATGTTCGTTTATGACCGAACTATAGAAAAAGGAGCAATCACCATGAACCCACCCGCAAATCCGCCTGCCGAGGAGATCTCGCAGGACTCGAACCACCCCGTTCTGGCCCGCGAAGGCCTGACCATCCTCGTGTTCAGCATCGCCATCATTCTGGTTATCATGAATACGGCCATGTTCAATATGGCGCTGCCCGACGTGACAGCCGAGTTCGGCATCTCCGGCACCTCGGCTTCCTGGATCGTGACCGGCTACTCGATCATGTTCGCGATCTCGTCGATCACGTTCAGCCGCCTGTCGGACTTCGTGCCGCTGCGCCGGCTGCTCATTACGGGACTGATCGCGCTTGGCCTCGCCGGCGTCGTCGGATTCTTCAGCCAGAGCTTCGTCGTGCTGCTGCTCTGCCGGATCGTTCAGGCCGCGGGCGCAGGCGGCGCCGTCTCGCTCTCCATGGTGCTGTTCACCCGGTATATTCCGCTCAAGCGCCGCGGCGGTGCCATGGCAACGATCATGTCCGCCGTGTCGCTCGGACTCGGGCTTGGCCCCGTGGTCGGCGGACTGATCGTCGAGAACCTCAGCTGGCATTGGCTGTTTGCGATTACGGCGGCCGTGCTGCTGCTCGTGCCGTTCTTCGCCTGGCTGCTGCCCAAAGAACTGCCGCAGCGCGGATCGTTTGACGCGCTCGGCGGCGTGCTGCTCGCCGTCGGCATTACCTGCCTGCTGCTGTTCCTGACCAGCCGGGCGTGGATCGTTCTGCTGATCGGCATCGTCTCGCTTATCCTGTTCGTGCTGCGCATCCGCAAGACGCCGGACCCGTTCGTCCTGCCTTCGCTGTTCGCGAACCGCCGCTACATGCTGCTCGTGCTCGCCGGCATGACGGCCTATATTTGCAACTTCGCGACGCTGTTCCTGCTGCCGCAGATTTTGACCAAAAATTTCGAGTTCACGGCCGGCTATGCCGGATTGGTCATCTTCCCCGGTTCGCTGCTCGCGATCATCGCGTCGCGCAAAATCGGACGCATTATCGACCGGCACGGCAACCACGGCATTCTGCGCCTCGGCCCGGTAATGCTGCTGCTCTCGACGCTGCTGTTCGCGCTGTTCATCGGCCATTCCTGGATCGCCGCAATGCTGACGTACATGATTCTCAGCCTCTCGTTCGCCGCGCTGTCCAGCAGTCTGTCGAACGAACTGTCGCGCGTGCTGCCGGAATCGTTTATCGGTTCGGGCATGGGCTTGTTCCAGCTGCTTCAATTTTTCAGCGGAGCGTTCAGCGTCGCCATGGCGACGACGGCGCTGGAATGGCAGCATACGCTGCCGCTCGGTACCGCCTACTCCAACATCTATTGGGGCCTGTCGGTCGCCGCGGTCGTCGCGATCCTGTGCGCGCTGTGGTATCGCCGGCATGCCCGTCTGGCGCTCGGCTGAACGCGGCCGATCGGATCGCTTGTCACATTCACTGATTCAAAACCAAAGCCAAAGCCCCATTCATGCGGGCTTTGGCTTTTTTGGCGTTACTTCGATCCATACGCGGATGACATAATCGGACGGATCCGGCTCGGCCAGGTAGCTGAGTAGATCAACAGAATACGTATCTCCGTTCACGGCGTAACCCTGCTCTTCGATAAAAGCGTTCATCCGGGCGTACGTATCCGGCATCGTCTCGTAGGAACCCCAATGATTCGCCGCCGCGTAGAGGCCGGCCGGCTTGATCCGCACGTCCGCGTCGGCATTGGGGTTCGCCAGCTTGTTGCCGGTATAATCCGGGTAATACTGCCCCGCAGCGAAGCGTTCCTGCCCGATGATGCTCCAGATCGCGGATTGGCAGTCGATCTGCCGCTCCTCGCAGACTTTCCGGTGCTGGCCGAGTTTGCGGATAAACTCTTTGTCCCCGCCTTCCGGACGAATCTCGACGCCGACAAGCGTCTCTTCCCCGCACTCCTCGATCCGGATTCCGTGTTCCAGACCGTCCGAAGCCTGCTGCGCCATCGTCAGCGTATCGACCAGAAAATGCTGCATCCACTCGATTTTACGCCGTTCCTTTTCCAGATCCCCGAGCTTTTGACGGACTAACCCGATCAACGCGTCCTTGTTCCGGTTTTGCAAAAAAGTTCCGATTTCTTTCAACGGCGTTCCTGTCTGCTTGAGCACGTTGATGATGTCGAACGCGTACGTCTGGTGCACGGAATAAAATCGATAGCCTTTGTCGTTCACGAACTCCGGCTGCAGCAGCCCGATTTCGTCGTAATGAAACAGCGTATGTTTGCTTACCCCGCAGATCTCGGCGAATTCGCCGGTCGTCAGATAAGGTTCGTGCGATTCCGGCATCGGTCGGCCTCCTCTTCGGCATCCGGTCGGTTCGAGTTGCTGCTTGACCCGTGCCTGTATTCTCTTTATTGTAGCCGTCAAAAAGAAGATTGACTATAGGGTAACCCGATACTTTATGCTGCAAGAGTGAATCGAAACGGATTCAAATCGGTTGGATACGGAGGATAGACATGACTGCTTTCAAACGCTGGATTATTCTTGCGATCGTCTCAAGCGCGCTGCTGCTGATCGTGATGGATATGACGATTCTGTACACGGCGCTGCCGATCCTGACTCGCGACCTCGGGGCGTCCGCTTCGGAGAAACTGTGGATCCTGAACGGGTATTCGCTCGTCATGGCGGGACTGCTGCCCGCGATGGGCACGCTTGGCGACCGACTCGGATACCGCCGCATTTTCACGCTCGGCCTGCTCGTGTTTCTCGCAGCTTCGCTTACGGCCGCGTTCTCGCCGGTTCCCGCCGTGCTGATCGCTTCGCGCGTACTGCTGGCTGTCGGCGCTTCCATGATGATGCCAGCCACGCTGTCGATCATTCGCGTCACGTTCACCGACGAACGGGAACGGGGACTTGCGATCGGCGTCTGGGGCGCGATCGCTTCCGGGGGAGCCGGGCTCGGCCCGATCGTCGGCGGGCTGCTGCTGGCCCATTTCCATTGGGGCTCGGTCTTCCTGATCAATCTGCCGATCGCGCTGGCCGCCCTGCTGTTGACCTTGTGGATCGTGCCCCGACATCAAGGCGATCCGGGGAAAAAGTGGGACCTGTTCGGGTCGGTCCAGATCATGGTCGCGATGGTCGCCCTGATCTACGCGATCAAGGAATTTGCCCGGCGAGACGGTTCTCCGGCGCTTGCCGCGGCAGGCGCCGCGCTGGGACTAGTCGCTTTGGCCTTGTTTGTCCGCCGGCAGATCCGCAGCGCAGACCCGCTGATCGACCTGTCGCTGTTCAAGATTCCGCGCTTTGCCGCCGGCTTTATCGTGGCGTTCGTCGGCATGTTCGGCCAGATGGGCCTGCAATATCTTGTGACGCAGCGGCTTCAGCTCGTCGAGAACCTGAGCCCGCTGCAGGCGGGCTGGTTCACGGTCAGCATTCCGCTGGCCGCAGTCGTTGCGGGCCTGTTCGCCGGCATGCGGCTGCACCGGGCAGATCCGATCCGGCTCAAGGTGTTCGCCCTGTTCGCCGCCGCTCTCGGTACGGGTCTCTACGCCTGGCGCTTCGACGGAGAGCCCGCCTTGCAAATTGCGGGACTGCTGCTGCTCGGCGCCGGTCTCGGCGCGGGCATGACGGCGGCTTCGCATTCGATCATGAACGAAGCGCCGCCCCACAAAGCGGGCATGGCCGCTTCGATCGAAGAAGTCGCCTACGAGATGGGCGGGGCGTCCGGCATTGCCATTATCGGCAGTCTGTCGGCGCTGCTCTACACGCTGTCCATGCGGATTCCGGCAGGGCTGAATGTCCCGGCCAACGTCAGGGACAGCCTGGACGAAGCGCTGCTGGCCGCGGACAGCCTGCCGGCGGCATCGGCGGCAGCGCTGCGGGAAGCGGGACGATCCGCGTTCGATGTTTCGTTCGTCGTCGTCGTGGCCAGCATCGCGGCGTTCCTCGCCGCAGCGGCCCTGATCGTGGCCGTGATCGGAGCCCGGGCGAAGTCGCGCGAACGAACCGGCTCTTGAACGTGTTTAAAAAGAAAGAGCGTCCCAGCGTTTGTCGTCACTGACGACGCGCTGCGGCGCTCTTTTTCCGTATGTCCCTTGATGTACCGAGTGTCCCCTATGCCGATCGAATAGTCAAAAAGAAAGCTTCGCAATCGGCGGCACAAGCGGACAGATCGGCAGCGGCCGTCCTACCGGTTCCAGGTATACGAAAGTGTTAATCCAATCGACGAAGTCGTCGGGACCCTGAATATATCCCCATCCTTCGAACGTTCGCCTGCCTTTGTGCAGATGCTCGTGATGCCAGCGAAACGGATGAATTCCTTTTTGCCCGTACATCCAGTCGTAAAAGCGGGTGTGCAGCCATTCGATGCACAAAGCCGCGTCTTCCCTGAATTCATAATACGTATAGAGGCAGTCGCTATTGTCCATGCTTACGATCAGCGTAGAAGAGGTTGTGAATTCAGGCGGTTCTTCGGCTTCCAGCGCCTGCCGCACCGGATCGGGCTCCCTGTCGAACAGCGGCGCGGCCGACCCGGACGTTCGATTGGGCGCTTTTTGCAAGATACTCATGCCGAATTCGAACGGTTTCCCGTCTGACGTACAGCGGCACAAGTATCGGGAGAGCTTGTCCCGGCTCCAAAAAGCGTTGAATGCCGCGTAGCGTTCAAGCAGCCGTTCTGCCGATTCGTATAAAGGGAGCGGGTACGGAGAAGAATTGTAATGGCCGGTCGCTTCACTGTCGAATCTTTTGCCCATACCGGTATCTCCGATTTGTGCGCAGGCGTAGATCAGAATGAGCTGCGGCCGCGTGAAGCGTTCCAGCCAACTCGCGAAATCCCGGTAAGCTTGACGGGCTGCATCCCGGTTTCCTTCATGCGGCTGCGCTTGATAAAAATCCGCCCATGCCGCGACCTCGCTCAGTTCTGCCTGTATGTTCAGCAGTTTTTGATATAACGTCATGCCTCGCTCCTCTTCTTTTTCAAAAATTCAGTACGGTAAGCCCTGCCTTATTTGCCGGAACCGGAACTTCCCGGCCCACATACTGTCCGTACCGGGCATTCAGCCAATCGACGAAATGGGAGGCACCGTACTGCGCGCGGTAAGCACGGTCCATCAACTCGCCTTCTTCCGAATACTCTTCGTACAGCTGGTGCAGCGGGCTGACGTAATTCAACCCTCCCAACCATCGGTCAAACTTCAACTGCAATTCCGGAAGCTGCCGTACCAGATCCTCACGAAGCGCGTACGCCGAAGGAAAATCATCGAAGATTCCCAACAGGACAATCTCCGTCGGCATGGTCGGGTCCGGCTCCAATGACGCCGGTTCCGGCCAGGGCCCGGAGGCTTTGTCATCTTTGTCGTGATGCAGTTCTGTCAGCAGCCGGAGTCCTTCTTCCAGCTCGGCCGACACCCCGCGATAGCGGGTCAAACGGGTAATGAATTGCTTCTCCGTTTGATATTCGAGCAGCTCCGCGTATCGCTTCAGCAGCTCGTCGACGCTCTCTTCGATCGGCACGGCAAAAAATTCCAGCGTAAACCCACCCGGCTCGCCGGTATGCACGGTTCGGCAGCCGCGTCCGCTGAAACCGATCTCCCGTACTGTCTCGATCACCCATAGTTCCCGGCGGTCCAATGAAGCAAGCGTATTTGCCGCCGCATCCCTCCGCTCTTGCTCATCCGGACCTTTATCCGGTTCAAGCTTCTCGATCACCTGCCGGATGATCGGCTCCAATTCTCGTACCGCTTCGTATCTGCTGCCCATGCTTCACCGCCTGTTCTTTTGAATAGGAATGAGGTTTGTTCCTTGTGGAGGTAGACGCTGCGTCGGACGGATTAGTTGGCACGCGGTTTTCTTTTTAATTTTTTCTGGTTTTGATTTTGGTTTTATTATTGTGAATTTTTCATTACATTAAATATTTTTTATAATCTTACTCTCTTTTTAGGCTTTCTCCTCTCCTCTCTCCGCTCACAAAGTCGCCGGGTTTGTTGTGCGCGGAATCACAAGCTTATCTGTTTAACCTTTTACAATGAACACATAGGCTTACGGATACGCGCACACATCCCGTCATTTCCATACGAATCGGAGGAATTTCATCTTATGACCATCCACCCCCGCCCGGCGCGCTTGATCGCAGAGCCTGCCGCATCGGAGATCGCCCCGCCGTCCATGTTTTGTTTTCAATGCCAGGAAGCGTCCCAAGGAACGGGCTGCACCGTCGTCGGCGTATGCGGCAAGCCGCATGACGTCGCCAATCTGATGGATCTGCTGATCTACACGCTCAAAGGCCTCTCGTTTCTCAGCCTGGATCTCGATCTGCCGACCGAACTGGAGCGCCGGGTGTCACTGTTCATCATGGATTCGCTGTTTGCGACCATTACGAACGCCAACTTCGACCGGGACTATTTTGTATGCAAAAATAGCGAAGCGCTGAAACTGCGGGACGAAGTCCGGGCACTGCGCGGCTCCCTGTTCCCCCATGCTTCCGCTTCTCTGCCCGACGCCGCCGTATGGACAGCCGACGAGCACGGCTTCGACGGCAAAGCGTGGACGGTCGGCGTGCTGCGCACGGCAAACGAAGACATTCGTTCGCTGCGCGAACTGCTGACCTACGGACTCAAAGGCATGGCCGCCTACAGCTACCATGCCGGCCAGCTGGGCGAGATCGATCCGGCGCTTGACGCGTTCGTTCGCCGGGCGCTGGCCGCGACGCTCGACGATACGCTGGAAGCCGCCGACCTCGTCGCGCTCAATCTCGAAGCCGGCAAATACGGCGTTGACGCGATGGCGATGCTCGACAAAGCCAACACCGGCGCCTACGGCCATCCCGAGATCACGAAGGTCAAGATCGGAACGGGCAGCCGGCCGGGCATCCTGATCAGCGGCCACGATCTCAAAGACCTGGAGGAACTGTTGATTCAGACCGAAGGTCAGGGCATTGACGTCTACACCCACAGCGAGATGCTTCCGGCCCACTACTATCCGGCGTTCAAGCGGTATGAGCATTTCTACGGCAATTACGGCAGCGCCTGGTGGAAGCAGACCCAAGAATTCAAATCGTTCAACGGCCCGATCCTGATGACGACCAACTGCATCGTGCCGCCCAAAGATAGCTATATCGGGCGGTTGTACACGACCGGCCATACCGGCTACCCGGGCGTGGCACATATTTCAGACGAAGTGGACGGCGCACCGAAAGACTATTCCGCGCTGATCGAACAGGCCCGGTCCTGCCCGCCGCCGACAGAGATCGAGACCGGCGAGATTACGGGAGGCTTCGCGCACCATACGGTGCTCGGCGTCGCCGATCGGGTCGTCGAAGCCGTCAAGAGCGGCGAGATCCGGCGTTTCTTCGTCATGGCCGGCTGCGACGGACGGATGAAATCGCGCAATTATTACACGGACTTCGCCCGCGAACTGCCGCAGGACACGGTCATCCTGACCGCCGGCTGCGCCAAATACAAATACAACAAGCTCGATCTCGGCGAGATTGCCGGTCTTCCGCGCGTGCTCGACGCCGGACAGTGCAACGATTCCTATTCGCTCGTCGTGATCGCGATGAAGCTTCAGGAAGCGTTCGGCCTGGACGATATCAACGATCTGCCGATCTCCTACAACATCGCGTGGTACGAGCAAAAAGCGGTCATCGTCCTGCTGGCTCTGCTGCATCTCGGGATCCGAAACATTCATCTCGGCCCGACTCTGCCGGCTTTCCTGTCTCCGAATGTCGCGCAGGTGCTAATCGACAGCTTCGGAATCGGCGGAATTACGAACGTCGAAGACGATATGAAGAGATTTCTCGAAGTTTGACTGGGAAAAGAGAACCCACCCAAAAAGCGCCGGATCGGGAATACCGATCGGCGCTTTTTCACATGTTATCTTCAAAAAAATATTATTGCTCTAAAAAATCTTTTTCCGCCTACCGATAAGAAAAGGGTAGTTTTAAAATTAAGGAGGAACAGAGATTGAATTCCAGCAAAAAAATGATAGCCTCTTTGCTAATCGCAACGAGCCTGACTTCCCCATTGACCGCGTTCGCGGCAGAGCCTGCACCGGCTTTTAAAGATTTGGACAAAGCGGCCACCTGGTCCCGGGATGCGATTACCCAAGCCAAATTATTGAACTTGTTTGCCGGAGACGTGAACGGAAACTTCCGGCCGAGCGATCAGATCACCCGGGAAGAAATGGCAAAAATCATCGTCAATCTGTTGGAACTGCCTCTGAACGAAGATACGGATACCCGGTTCAAAGACGTACCCGCTACCGCCTGGAGCGCGCCTTATATCGCAGCGGTACAGCAAGCCGGCATCATGCTCGGCACCGGCGACGGACGCTTCAACCCCAAGCAGCTTCTCACGCGCGAGCAGCTCGCGATCGTGATCGTCAAGACGCTCAACCTGCCTTTGGAAGCCAACGCTGCATCTCTGAGCCAATTCGAAGATGCCGATACCATACATGATTGGGCGGCTCGTTACGTAGCCAGCGCGATCAAGTCCGGCCTGATGGTCGGTAACGGTTCCAAGTTCGAACCTACCGTGCGCACGCAGCGTCAAGAAGCCGCTATGGTCGCGATTCGTACTTATGCGGTCAAACAAGAACAAGCGTCGGTTCCCGCACCGGTTCCGGTACCTGCTCCAACGCCTGCTCCTCCTCCCGCGCCTGTACCAACACCTGCTCCAACGCCCGTTCCGACACCGGACCCGATACCGGTCTATATCCCGGACCCGACGCCGGTTCCGACTCCGGCTCCAACACCGGTCCCTGTACCGGAGCCGACCCCGGTTCCCGAGCCTGAGAACGCCGCGCCCAAAGCGACGCATTTGAAAATCAGCGGCAAGCTCAAAGTCGGCGAAAAGTTGAGCGGAGGATATCTGTTCGAAGATGCCGAGCAGGACAAAGAACAAGGAACGTCGCTCAAATGGTATCGCGTAGACCTCCAAGGCAAACGCACCGAAGTCGGCGCCGGCCCGACCTATACGCTGGTTGCGGAAGACGCGGATCACGGCATTGCTTTTGAAGTGACGCCTGTCGACGCTGCAGGTAAAATCGGCCTGGCTTATGCGGTAAGTTCCTCCTTCACCGTGCTGCCGGCCGAACCAGTTGTGCATGCGCCGAACGCTACCGAGGTCACGATCAAAGGCACTTTTGAAGTCGGCCAACGGATTAACGGCAGCTACTCGTTCCAGGATATCGATCTCGACCGGGAACAAGGCTCGACCTACAAATGGTACAGACAAGAAAGCGACGGTTCGAAAGTAGAGATCAGCGGGGCGACCAGTACGTTGTATATCCTGACGGTCGCGGACGCCGGCAAAAAAATCATCTTCGAAGTGACGCCGATCGACGCTTCCGGGCAAACCGGCCAGCCGGTCTCTTCCGAAGCTTTTGCGGTAACGGATCCGGCTCCCGTATTTACGGATGCGGTGCCTACGATTGCTCAACCAGAGAACCAGTTGTTTTCGCCCCGCCCTTTGACTCCGGATTCCAAAGACGGAGATCTGAAAAGCGTGATGTTGGAGAGAAATCTCGAGACAGACATTTCATATATTCAAGGACATCCTTACGAATACACTTATCCGGTAACCAATTACAAGCTGGGCAGCCCAATCACGGCAAACGGCTCTTACAAACTGACGATCATGGATTATGCCGGTCAAAAAACATCCACGTATTTTACGATCGATCAGAGACAACCTATGCTTACAGACGTGTATGTCCCACAAGACACCAGTTATAAGCCCGGACAGGGCATTACCTTAGCCTTTACTTATGGCACCGCAGTTAAATTACCTGCTGGAACTGCTCAAACCATGCAAAATTTCGAACAGGCGTTAAAAGAGGTAAATTCGAGCTATACTTTTGGAGTAGGAAGCAAGCTTGAGTTTTCGGGATATAATAGTAGCTATTCCCCGGACTTCGCGACATCCCTCATGATCACTTTGGGAGATCATGCTTTTATCCCTGATGAAGGAGTCATTCTTACCGTCAGTCCGTTCCTTATTCTATCTCCTTCCGAAATACCCGTAGGACCGATCGATACAAGTACCGGTAAATTCACCATTGCGATTCCTTCCCTTGTTCAACCTTAAATAAAAGACCAGAAAAAGAGCCGCCGAATTTTTCGGTCGGCTCTTTTTCTGGTTTTTGTTGTTTTTCTATTGTGAATTTTTCATTATGTTAAATATTTATTTAAGCGGATAAATGACTTCAACTTGCTCCAGCTTCCGCAGCTCCTCGTTCAGCACATGATTATGATCGGCTCCAACGATACACAGCATTTTCTTGCCCGGATGCCGCTTGATCGCATTCTTGATCCGCTGCATCATAATGATGTGTCTCCCCGTCCAGCGAAATACATGCGCTTCGGCGTCCAACTGCTCCAGCCATCTATATTTCAGGCTTGTCGTTTCGTCAAAAGCTGCGCAGTTGAACGCGATTTCTCCTTTTCCCGCCGCCGTAAGCTGCTTGTCCCACCATTTGTCCGACTCGGCCTCAAGGTCGGCCCGTTCTTCCCCCGAATAGTGCCGCATAGGATCGAAATCGTTCCATACGTCGAGTTCCACCCAATCGATCGGCTCGAACGCGTATCCTTTCTCTTCGCACAATGGCAAAATCAGCTCGTAATATTCGCTCGGCGGTTCTCCCCAGTATGCCCGATCAAGCGGGTTCTGTCTGTATTTTTCCCAGCTCGCCGGCAGCACTTCCCCACAGATTACGTCCGGATCGAATTCAAGAATGAGCGCCTGAATTGTCTCCAGTGTGAGCCCGTGCTGCATCCGCAGTTCTTCGTTATGTACCACTCCCAAAATACCTATTTGGTTCATTGTTTTGCCTCCATTTACGTTTTCCTTTTTACTAATGGATAGTAAAGATTCGGTCTTTAAGTCCTTATTTTCATTTTAAACACACGATAAACTAAGTATTGGCCGTACGCCAAATTCATAGAAATCAGTGCCACGCCTTCTCTTGAAGCGCCTTTGATCATCCCTATTCCCCGAGCCGAACCCGACGAACCTTTTGAAATTATAAGAGGCGCAGCTTTTTAAAGCTTGATCGTTTTTCCCGGCAGCTCTACGTAACCAGACAGCAGTTCGATCGTGACGCTCCCGCCAAACTCTTTATCTACCGGACCCACCATGCCGATTCGACTGTTTAAACCATGGGGTCCCAACTCCCGGTCGGATTTGAAAAACAAGGCCAGATCACCACTCCCCGATCGGGATCGAGGTTTTGCATCCAAATGATCTTGTGCATAAAAATTCAACTGCACGTTATCTTCGGATTCGTATTCGACCAGAACCAGCTCTTCATTTTTGGAATACGCGGATTCAAGGCTTTCCCTATATTGATCTTGGTAAGACTGCCATTCTTTGTCCGTGTATCCCTGCGGCATCGGTTTTTCGAAGGTTGTTAACGCTTCTTGCCAAATATCGTAGCGGGTCACGGCGTTGATGTAGAAGAAACGAGATTTGTCGTGAACAGAATCGTGGAACGAATACTGGATTGCTGGCTGAACCTCTCCGAATTCCAGCACGATCGGTTCGATCTGCACAGGGACGCTGCGAACGGTACCGTCGAACTTCAGCGTGATATCGAGCTCTTTGTCGAGATCAAAGTCCGGGAAAGGCAAGGACGGGTCCTGCTCGTTGACGGTCAGACACAAGCGGTTCAATTCAACGTCCGCAAAACTTGTAAAATCCGCCCCTTTTTCGACAAAATGCTGCAGCTTCATATAGGCTCCGAAGTCCTGTTCCGTAATGAAATTGGACTCCGACGAATGGAACGTCAAGGTCTGGCCTTGAATGATCATTTGGGAAATAAAATCTTCTTGATGTCCAAAATCGGTTTGCTGCTGGATCTTTTCCCGATTTGAACGAGGCTCTTCGGATCTGTACACCGTTTCTTGCGTATCCGGCGTTTCCGGCATTCGGCTCAGCATCCACAGTCTATGACCCTGCTGCTCCGACGTGATCGAAATCAGCAGAACTTCGGTATTGTTGATTGTGACCAGACGGTTGAGCAGAATTTCGCGATCGGGGATTAGCATCATTTCTTGCAGTTCTTTTAATCGCATAGGGACCTCCCTGATTGAATTTGACTTTAACGAGGCTCATCCAAAAGCT
Organism: Saccharibacillus brassicae; assembly: GCF_006542275.1. Classification (NCBI taxonomy): domain Bacteria; kingdom Bacillati; phylum Bacillota; class Bacilli; order Caryophanales; family Paenibacillaceae; genus Saccharibacillus; species Saccharibacillus brassicae. Next base: position 5,154,363 of record NZ_CP041217.1, on the reverse strand, counting down.
TATCAATATCCTCTTTTTTTAAAATATTCCAGTCACGAGTATGATGTTTCCATCCTTCGCTTTTATACTGTTCAAATGTCTTTCGATCGACGGCTATATGATCGCAATCCTTACTTCCAAGAAAAACCAGTGTCCCTCTTACTCTTTTCACTACGTCTTCAGAAGAACAGAAAAAGAGTTCTTCTTTGGAATACTCGAAATCCAAAATGATTTCGGAATAACGGATGACTTCCTTCAAGTCTGCTTGTTGACAATATTCAAAAAGATAAATACTGTAATGGATCGCCTTTAATTCTTCTGCACTTATATTTGGATTTCGAATACATTCAAGCATCCTCGCTTCAAAATACATTTTCAGCGTCGGAGAAAACATATAACCTCTTTTTAAAATTTTAATGCCATCCTTAATAAAACGGGCGATTTCCGGAGAAACCGTTTTTTGCAGCTGCTTTTCTACTTCTTCTTCTGAAACGGCTAGTATTCCTATTCTTCTCATTGTGAACGTCAAATAGCAAAGCTCCGTTACAACTTCACTCAAAACGCCAATTTCCCCCATTTGATCAGCCCTTTTATTCTTATTTAAATGAAAATGCAGCTTGGTTGTACGTTTTTCATTTACAACTGGATCGTTATTTCAGGGAACTCCGCGGTATACGACAGCAACTCGACAACAAGGTCACCTCTAAACTTTTTCTCCACCGCAGCGATCATGTGTTTTCGACTCCTTAATTCATAGGTTCCTTCGCGATCAGATCTGAAAGACATGGACATACCCAATCCATATGATGCCGAAGGTTTGGCGTCCAAATAACTTCTCGCATAAAAATCCAATTCGATATTGCCTTCCGCCTCGTATTCGATCAGGGCCAGGTTCTTTCCTTCGGGACAAGTCGCTTGAAGACTCTGGAGACGTTGATCTTTGACCTGCTGCCATTGTTCATCCGTAAATCCCGGCGAGGAAGGCCTGGACAATAGTTCTTCGGATTCTTTCCAGATATCGTAGTGGGTCCATCCGCGAATGTAAAAGAACCGATTTTCCTCGTGAATGTGATCGTAAAAATACCGTTTGATTTTTTGTTTCGAACCGCCGAATTCCAGTATGATCGGTTCGATCTGCACAGGGATTCTGCGAAAAGTACGATTGAATTTTAACTTGATCTCCAGCTCTTTGTCCAAATCCAGATCCGGGAAAGATTCGGATGCATCCTGCTCGTAACCAGTCAGAAATAAACGGTCCAACTCGGCTTCCGCAAAGAAGGAGATGTCCAGCCCCTTTTCGACAAAATGCTGAAGCCTCATATAAGTGTCGTGGTCCTGCTCCGTGCAAAAACGCGCCTCCATACCATTGAACGTCATAAGCTGGCCTTGAATGACCATCCTGGAGATGTAATCTTCCTGGTCGTCAAAAACCGTATCCCCCTGCAAATAAAGCTGGATACGATCACGATTAGAAAGAGGTTCTTGAGGCTCGCAATCCGATTGTTCTTCATACAGGTAATCCGGAATTTTGCGCAGCGTCCATAATTTATGCCTCTGCTGCTCCGACGTGATCGAAATCAGCAGAACTTCGGTATTGTTGATTGTGACCAGACGGTTGAGCAGGATTTCGCGATCGGGAACCAGCATGCTCTCTTTCAGTTCTTTTAGCCGCATAGAGACCTCCCTGAATAGATTATGGTTTTACGTTCGGCTCTGCGCATCCCGCACCATCCGAATCGGGCCCTGCACGTTGAGCTCGATCATCTGCCGCGTCATTTCTTCGGGCGTCTGCTGCATGCCTCCGCCGATCCAGCCGTGAATGACGCCAACGTAAGCGGAACCGATATAGCTTGCGATGACGTCTTTTTGCACCGGCAGCCGGCTCTCGTCCAGGTTCGCGAACTTCTCTTCATAAAAACGGGCAAAATAACGCTTCATGTACTGGACGAAGTCCGTCATCGCTTTGCGCTCGAACATCACTTCGAAAAAGGAGCGATGTTTTTTGACGTACGCAAAAATACGGCCGGCGATATAGCGCTGCTGCTCCTCGATCGACAGGTCGCGCGGCTGCGACTCTCTCGCTTCGCCGAACAAATCGTCCAGAATATGGTCGGTTACGCTGCGCAGCAGATGGTCTTTGGTCTCGTAATGCAGGTAAAACGTTTTGCGGTTCACGGTTGCCCGCCCGGTAATATCCGCGATCGTGATCCGCTCGTACGGCTTTTCTTCCAACAGTTCCAAAAAGGCGCCGCGCAGCAGCTCCCGCGTTCTCGTGACCCGCGGATCGGGGCGTTTGGGCATTTCTTGTGAGGGATCGGGCATGGGGACACGCTCCTTTTCCGGTATGGATATACGATTTCGGGTTGATATTCGCCACAGCTTCGTTCCATATGAGGCATAAGCCCCGATCGTGTATAACGTGACCATTGTAGCACAGTTCAACTCGTTTTATACTGGTTATACATTGAATACAACTTAATTGTTAGAAATTTAAAAAGAAACCTCAATAGACAGGAGATTGAACTTCCATGACGACTCAACCGAACACCGCTTCTTTGACCGATTCGATTTCCGCGCACGATCTCGTTTTGCGGCAGCGCCGCTTTTTCCGTACGGGTCAAACGAAAAGCGTCGCGTACCGCATCGAGGCGCTCAAGCGCCTGCGGCAGGGCATCGAAGAGTACCAACCGCGCATTCTGGCCGCGCTGCGTGCCGACCTGAACAAATCGGAAGCCGAAGGCTACAGCTCGGAGATCCGTTTGGTTCTCGGCGAACTGGATTACACGCTTGCGAATCTGGAGCAGTGGGCCGCTCCGCGCGTCGTGCCGACTTCCGAACAGATTGCCGGCGGCGCAAGCGCGATTCACCCCGAGCCTTACGGCGTCGCGCTCGTGATCGCGCCGTGGAACTATCCGTTCCAACTCGCGTTCTCTCCGCTGGTCGGCGCGATCTCCGCGGGGAACTGCGCCGTGCTCAAGCCGTCCGAATTGACGCCGTCCGTCTCGAAGCTCAGCGCCGACCTGATCCGCGCCTGCTTCCCGGACGAATATGTCGCCGTGATGGAAGGCGAAGTCGAGACGAGCACGGAGCTGCTGCGCGAAAAATTCGACTATATCTTCTTCACCGGCAGCACGCCGGTCGGCAAAGTGGTCATGCGCGCCGCCGCGGAACATCTGACGCCGACCACGCTCGAACTGGGCGGCAAAAGCCCGGCGATCGTGCACAAAGACGCCAACTTGCAGCGCGCGGCCCAAAGCCTCGTTCGCGGCAAGTTCCTGAACGCCGGCCAGACCTGCGTCGCCCCGGATTACCTGCTGGTCCATGCAGACGTGCAAGAAGAACTGCTGCGCGAAATCAAGCTTGAGATCGAAGACAAATACGGCGCGGACGTGACGCAGAATCCGGACTTCCCGCATATCGTCAACGACCGCAATTTCGACCGGCTGAGCCGCTTCCTGAATGACGGCGAAGCGCTGCTCGGCGGACGCACTGTGCGCGAGCAGCGGCTGATCGAACCTACGCTGCTGCAGGGCATCGACTGGAATTCCCCGGTGATGCAGGACGAAATCTTCGGTCCGATTCTGCCGGTCATGACCTATACCGAGCTGGACCCCGTGCTGGAACAAATCGTCGATCGGCCGAAGCCGCTTGCGCTGTACCTGTTCACCCGGGACCAGGAAGTGCAGGATCTCGTGCTGAATACGGTCTCCTTCGGCGGCGGCTGCGTCAACGAGACGCTGCTGCATATGAGCTCGCACGAGCTGCCGTTCGGCGGCGTCGGCGCAAGCGGCATGGGTTCGTACCACGGCCGCCAGAGCTTCGAGACGTTCTCGCACCACAAGTCGATGCTCGTGCGCAGCGTATAAGTTTCGCCTGCCGCTTTGCCTTGCCTCCCCGCTTCTCTTCCCTCTCATCTTCTCCCCTTGCACCGAACGCGGTCTTTCGCCAAGCAGCGAAGAGACCGCGTTTTTTTGCGTTTTTTCGCGCATAGGTCGCTCTGATTGCCGGGCCTGCCTCCTGCTGCGGCGTCTATTTTTTTATCCCATACGAAAGATCCGATGTAACCGAACGGCCGCTTCGCCCATCTAATGTCTATCTTCACTTCCCAAAAAGAACAAGACACGCCCAGAAAGGAACGATGCCGCATGGAAAACGAAGAATGGATTCGGCGAGCGAGAGACGGGGACCGGGACGCTTTCGTCGCTTTGATGCGCCAGCAGGAAGAAGCGCTGCACCGGATGGCCTGGTCCATGCTGAGAAAAGACGAAGACGTGGCGGACGCCATGCAGGAAACGGTGCTGAAAGCATATCGGTCGCTGCCTTCCCTGCGGGAGCCGAATTATTTCAGGACGTGGTTGTTCCGCATCCTGATCAACGAATGCAATACGCTGCTGCGAGGCCGAAAACGTACGGTATCCGTCTCCGACTTCCCGATCACCGCCTCCCCTGCCAACGAGTATGACCGGATCGATCTGCGCGACGCGGTCGACCGGCTGGACGAGAAGCAGCGAACGGTCGTCATTCTGCACTATTTCGAAGACCTGAGCGTGGCGCAGACGGCGCAGATGCTGGAATTGACCGAAAGCGCGGTCAAAACGAGGTTGATGCGGGCCCGGGCCGCTCTCATGCAAAAATTCAAATCGAATCCGAAAGGGAGTATGCATTATGAATCGATCTAACGCCGAGCAGCAGTTGGAATACGAATTGAAACAGGTTGGCCGGACCTCCGTGCCGGTCTCCCCGCTTGTCCGTTCCCGCTTGGAGGCGACTTACGCGTCTCTCCCGGCTGCGGCAGCGACGAATAACAGTTCGGCGGCCGCCGCGACGATGCACGGGCGTTCCGCCACGGCAGACAGAGAAATCGAAGCTCCGAAGGCCGGACGCCGTCCGGGTACGGCCCTGCGCAAAGCGGCCGCCGTCGCCGCTTCGGTCGTCGTTCTCTCGGCCGGGCTGTTCGCTTCCGGGTTCGTCTCGCCGGCGATGGCGGACACGATCCGCGACCTTCCGGTCATCGGCAGCCTGTTCAGCCAAATGGAAAACGATGCGGGACTGCGCACCGCGGGCGAACGCCATCAGGGATCGCTCGTCGACGCGGCCGCCACGTCCGGCAGCGCACGCCTGAACGTGCGCGAGACGATCTTCGACGGGACGCGAATCGCTTTTGCTGTCGAGTTGACGGTGCCGGGCATTCAAAGCGCAAGCAAACTGGAAGAAAACATGCAGACGGTACACGTGAAGCTGGACGGCATCGGCGAATTGGACGGCGTCTTCTACGATACGCCGGAACATCAAGGCGGCGACACGTACGGCGTGCTGATGAACCTGCCGCTGAATACGGATCAGATTCGGCAGCTCGGCACGCGCTTCGACGGCAAAATCTCGATCTCGATTGCCGGCCAGCCGCAGCCGCTGAGCGTGACCGTTCCGTTCGAGCGAATCGACGGAGGCCGCGAACTGCACCTGAATCCGGGGCCGTCCGCAAACGACGACCGCTATGCGCTGAGCATCGATACGCTCGACGTGACGGCGTCGACGGTGCAGCTCCGCACGTCGCTCTCGCTTCGCGACCGGTCCGCTTCGGCGGCCAAGCGGGAAGCGGCGCTGCTTCGCAGCGCTTACGATATCGTCGACGACCGCGGGCAGACGCTCGACGTCGTAGGCGGCGAAGGCTCGCTCGTAGACGGCAAGATGACCTACACGTCCAACTACGGCGCCGATCTGAGCCGGGCGAAGTTCATCGTCGTGAAGCCGTATATCCGGGGGACCGGAGCAGGCCGCGCGGGAGATACGGCGAAGACGTATCTGACAGGGCTGGAGATCCGGATCGATCTGCAATCCGCGGCCGCCAAGTAAAGCGGCGGGTGCCGGCAACTTCGACAGCCGTCCGCCCTCACCTTCCGTGCAAGACCAAAAAACTCCGCGAGTACAAACTCGCGGAGCCTTTTTCGGTTTCTTTTGGCAGACAAGCTTCAATCGGCACGTATTCGCGTTTGCCTTAGATGGCTTTACGCGCTTCTTCGAACAGGATGTTGTTCTCCATATGGATATGCTCGAACGTGTCTTTTTCCAGCGCTTCCAGGCGGTTCAGCACGAGGCGGTGCGTGCCGCAGGCATCGATCGGAGGCACGAAATCGCCGGTGATCTCGCGCAGTTCCTTAAGCAGCTCGCCGGCCTGCGCATGTTCGCTTTCCAGTTCGTTTAGATACGGTTCAAGCGCCTGCGCGGTGTCTGCGGCAGGGCTGCGGAAATACGTTTCCAGCAGCGGGAACACGTTCCGGTCTTCGTCTTCGGTATGTTCCAACAGCTCTTTTTTGAGCAAAGAGAAGATCTCCTGCACCCGCAGCAGATAAGGCCGGCTGCCGCCGTGCACGCGTGCAAGCTTCGTCACGTAAGGCGTCAGCGCCGGCAGTTCCTGACGCAGCGCCTCGTGATACTTGCGCTGGATATGCGCGATCAGTTCCTGCGGTTCAAGCGAAGCCGGCTGCATCTCCCGGTGTTGGGCCGCCTGCTCGTCGATCTGTTCGATCCGGCGCAGCACTTCCGCGGTGTCGAGTCCCCGCTGTTCGGCCGCCTGCCGGATCGGCATTTTGCCGCCGCAGCAAAAGTCGATGCGCAGCTCGCGGAACAGGTCGCCCGTACGCGGCTGCCGGCTGACAATGTCCGATACCCAGGTGTCTGCGTTGAATGCGTGTTGCTTGGTAGTCATGATCGTTTCCTCCCGTATATGAAGATGAATGCCGAGATCCGGCGTCGATTTCTTCTTCAGTATAGGCGGGTGCGGGAAGCGGACTTGTGATTCCAAGCACTTTTTTCACAAGTATTATTTTCTAAACGTCCGCTCGTAATCTTCGAACCGGATCTTGCGAATCCAACTGCGATCGACGGTCCGCACGATAAGCCCTTCCGCTCTCCCGGCGACTTCCATACCGACCTGCGTCTGTTCGAATCTTTGCATATAAGCAAACGTATCGGCAAAAGACACCGGGAATTCACTGCGGTCGATCTGATCCAGCAGCGGCGCCGTCTGTAGATTAAGAAGGTCGGTCAGATTTTTTTTGGCAGTTTCGTCGTAAAAAGGTTGATTCCCGCGGTCACGCCAGCTTGCGATTTGCTCCTGGGGCAGCGCCAGCATGGCGTCCAGTTGTTCCCGGTCCAGCGAAAAGACGTCGAATACCCGGTAGTTTTGCGTTTTGTTATCCGAATAGTGTCTGGACGCTTTGGTCTTGCCGCCGTACGATTCCTGATACAGCACGGTCAGCGCCCATTCACGGGGATCGGACTGCGCCAGCCCGGCGATGATCCGTTCGGCGACCGGCCGCAGAAATTCCGCGATATTGCCGTAGGGATTGCCGACCCGGTCTCCTTTGGCGTACAACAATTCTTCTCTTGATCCGATCAGGTAATCGATTTCGCCCGACGGTTGGCTCAGCAGAATAATTCTGGAGTTTTCCCCATCGACCTTCTCGTAGACGTACAAGTGCTCCGCCGCGCCGAATCCGGCCGGTTCGGTCAGCGCCTCGTTCAACCGCCCTTTCTCGCCCAGCTGATGATACGTCAAAATACTCGGGTATTTGGTCAACGAATTGATTTTGTGCAAATCCATGTTCTTGTTCATGTTCCTGTCTCCTCTTCGTTACGAATTGATTCGAAACAGCAGCGCGAACTGCTTGGCCATAAACGACGGCGTATACGGCATATCGCTGCGCAGCCAGCCTCCGATCGTGCCGATCAGGGCGGCGGAACCGAACCAGACCGCAACGTCCGGCTGGACCTGACTGTTCTTGACCGGCATGTCCCGGATTCCCGCCGTGATCTTGCTGACGAAGACGTTGAGCAGCCGCTCGTGAAAAATCGGGGCTTTGCGCGCTCCGAGAATCACTTTGTAAAAGTCGGCGTTGGCCGCGATATGTTCGAGCAGGCCGAGCAGCATCATCTCGTTCGTGCCGCTGCGGTGCTGTTCGATCGTGCGCGTCATGACGCGCTCCACGTCCCGCGCCATTTCGTCAGCCATCGTCTCCAGCATGTCGTGAATATCCTTGTAATGGAGGTAAAAGGTGACCCGGTTGATCGTCGCCCGCTCCGCGATCCGGTTGACGGTAATCTTGTCCACGTCCATTTCCTGCATGAGTTCGATCAGGGCATCCTTCAGCAGTTGGCGGGTGCGCAGCACTCGGGGGTCGATCCGTTTCTGTTTCGATTCGCTCTTCGGTTCGGTCATGGTTGCGCTTCCTTTTCATATGTTTTTATTTACACATCACGAACTTGTGTATATTATTCAAATTTTAAACAACATTCTGGCGGACTTGTGCAAACTAATCGACATTTACGAAAAAAGTGTAGCTTGTAAGAAGGGTCCGTCCTTGACTATAATCTGGTTTATGCAATGTCGATTATCCGACACGTTGTAAAAAAAGTCTAGCCCAGAATGAGAGGACGGAGAAAAATTGAGCAGTACCCCTACCATCAACACCGGATCGGCCAAACGAGGACCGATCATGTTCATCATGATTCTGGGTGCCTTCCTGGCGACCCTGAACCAGACGCTGATGAGCGTCGCCACACCGGAGCTGATGAAAGACTTCGACATTACGGCCGCGACGGCGCAGTGGCTGACGACCGGCTATCTGCTCGTTAACGGCGTGCTGATTCCGATCACCGCCTACCTGATGCAGAAGTTCTCGACGCGTCAGCTGTTCCAGGCTTCCATGATGATCTTCCTCGTCGGCACGGTCGTGTCGGCGCTCGCCGGCGACTTCCCGATGCTGCTGACCGGACGGTTGATCCAGGCCGCCGGCGCCGGCATCATCATGCCGCTGCTGATGAACGTCATCCTGGCCCTGTTCCCGCCCGAGAAACGCGGATCGGCCATGGGCCTCGTCGGTCTGGCCATTATCGTCGCTCCGGCGATCGGACCGACGCTTGCCGGTTACACGCTGGAACACTACTCGTGGGAAACGATGTTCTACGCCATGATTCCGCTGGCCGTCATCGTCATCGTGCTTGGCTTCATCTATCTGCGCAACGTCGGCGAACGCGTCAACGTCAAGTTCGACGCCTTGAGCGTGGTTCTGTCCACGATCGGCTTCGGCGCGCTGCTGTACGGCTTCAGCCGCGCAGGCAGCCTCGGCTGGTCCAGCGCCGAAGTGCTGATCATGATCGCTGTCGGCTTAATCGGACTGGTCGCCTTCTCTGTGCGCCAGCTCAAGATGAAGACGCCGCTGCTCGACCTGCGCGCGTTCAAATTCAACATGTTCTCGCTGACGATCGTGATCAGCATCGCGGTCACGATGATCATGTACGCGGACATGATGCTGCTGCCGCTGTATCTGCAAAGCGCCCGCGGCTATACGGCGATTGAATCCGGTCTGCTTCTGCTGCCGGGTGCGCTGCTTATGGGCCTGCTCATGCCGATCACCGGACGGCTGTTCGACAAGTTCGGCGCCAAATGGCTGACGATTATCGGCATGGCGATCGTCATCGCCACGACGCTCGGCTTTATCAACCTGACCGACACGACCAGCTATAACTATCTGGTCCTCATGTCCACCGCCCGCCGGATCGGCATGGCGTTCATGATGATGCCGCTTCAGACGGCCGGCCTCAACCAGCTGCCGCCACGCCTGAACGCGCACGGCACGGCGATCAGCAACACGACCCGCCAGGTTGCCGGCGCGATCGGCACCTCGCTGCTCGTGACGGTCATGTCCGACCGCGCGAAAAGCCATGCGGCCGACCTGATGCAGAGCGGCACCGATCCGTCGCAGATCGCCGTTCAGGCGCAGATCTCCGGCATCAACGACGCTTACGTCGTCATCGTCGGCATCGGCGTCGTCGGCCTGCTCCTCTCGTTCTTCATCAAGAACGTGAAGCGCGGCACGGAAGAGACGGTCGTCGTGCATGGAGACAAGAGAAAGACGGCGGAAGTCTAAGCGTCCTGCCTTTCGGACTTTCGAGTTCTCGGCACTATAAAAAAACGGCCCTCCAACAGGAGGGCCGTTTTTTGCGTGCTCTATTTTAAAAACCAAAATTTTAAAGATCAAAGTCCGAAAGCCCAGACCGACCCGAATCGCAGATTGCGCCTGCGCTTAAACGGGACGGTCGCTAATCGACGGACGCCAGTTTAAGCTCCAACCCGCTTTTCACCGCTGCCCATTCTTCGTCCAAAATAGCGTAAAACACCGAATCCCGCACATACCCGTCATGCAGGATGACATGTTTGCGCAGCACGCCTTCTTTTGTCGCGCCGAGACGTTCGATTGCCTGTTGGGACCGCAGATTGCGGCGATCCGTCTTGATCTGCACGCGGATCGCGCCCAGCGTCTCGAACGCGTGCCGCAGCAGCAGAAATTTGCATTCCGTATTCACGCTTGTCCGCCAGACAGCCGGAGACAGCCATGTCCAGCCGATTTCCAGACTGCGGTTGGGCCGCGAAATAGCCAGAAACCGCGTGCTACCCACGACCTTTCCCGACTCCCGATCAACGATGACATAAGGGAACTCGCTGCCGTCTTTTTTGGCCGCAAGCGCTTGGCGCACCAGCTCCCGCATCTGTTCCGGAGAACGGATAGACATCGGCATATACGTCCAGATCGACGGGTCGCGGCCCGCTTCGAACAACGCTTCCGCGTGCCGCTCCTCCATCGGCTGAATTCGGGCCCGCTTCCCGACCAGCGCAACCGGCGTAATCTCCATAAGGCGTCGCTCCTTTTTGAATATCAGTATATAAATAAAGCGAGCGCCGTAAAAGAGCCAGTTTGCGTTTGGGGCACGGGGGCAGACAAGTTTTAAGCGGGGTTCAAACAAGATTCAAATAAAATTCAAAAATCCGCCGGCTGCCGCTTGCCCCGAATTTTGGGACGGGTCAGCTCGAAGCTGTGGCGGACAAGATCCAGAATGTCTTCTTCGCCAAGCGCGCCGTCCGCAATGACGGTGTTCCAATGTTCTTTGTTCATATGGTAGCCGGGCCGGATCTCCTCGTGCAGGTCGCGCAGCATGGCGGCCCGCATCGGATCGCATTTGAGATTTGCGCACAGATGGCCTTCCCGCTCGTAGATGAGGGCGAACGATTTTTTGTTGCCGCCGTGGCGCATCACCGTCCAGCTCTCGTCGAACGGGTAGTCTTCGTACGCGCCCGGAAGTTCCAGGCAGCGGTCGATCAGTTCCTGCTTGTGCATGATAGTCCTCCGTCAGTCGTTACCGTCGTTATTGTCATCCGTATCGTTGTTGTCATCCATGTCGTTCATATCGTGGTTCTCCATATTGCTGTCCATGTCGTCGTCTCCGTTGTCGGCCCCGCAGCCCATAACGACCGACAGCACACCGACCGCAAACAGCATACTCCATCTTTTTCGCATCGGATTTCCTCCTTTTTGGCCAGTCTGATCCGTTCCTTACTGTCCATTAACCCGCACAGCAGCCCTTTGAACGAGAAAATGCCGTTTCGTCAGGCTCGCTTGTATCGGCCTCGGTCCGCTTCCGTAATCTCGCGGATGACCCGGCACGGGTTGCCTGCGGCGACGACGCCCGGCGGGACGTCCCGGTTGACGACGCTGCCCGCGCCGATCACGCTGCCGGCCCCGATTGTCACGCCGGGCAGAACGACGACGCTGCCGCCGATCCAGACGTTGTCTTCCACCGTGATCGGGTACGCATACTCCAACCCAAGGTTGCGCTGCTCGACGTCGAGCGGATGGCCCGCCGCGTAGAAGCCGCAGTTCGGCGCGATAAAGACGTTGTCGCCGAAGATGACTTTGGCCGCGTCGAGGATGATCAGATTATGATTGGCAAAAAAGTTCTGTCCGAACTCGATATTGTAGCCGAGGTCGCAGTAAAAAGGCTGTTCGATCACGAACGCCCCGTCGGCGCGGGCCACGATCTGGCGGATCTTCGCTTCCCGCTCGGCCAGCCGCAGCGGATTAAGCTGGTTGTGCTCGAAACAAAGCGATTTGCACAAATTGCGCTCGCGCACGAGCTGCGGGTCGTTGTTGTTGTCGTAGAGCAGTCCGGCGGCCGCTTTTTCTTTTTCCGTCTGTTCGCTTCGCTGTTCGCTGCCCTGTCCGGATACAGGCTTGGATATATGCATCGGTACGCCTCCCTCGCCGTGCAGCCGCTTCATCGGATTGGATCGGGCTGCACAGATCTTTTTCCAGTTTGTGCGTTTGTTTTTCCACTGTCAAGGTCCGTCGCTGTCCGTGTTATCCTTCTCCAAAAAGGGTATGTAAACCTGTACCCAAACATCACGCGCCAAGGAGGATCTTATGAGCGATAAGCTGCATGATCTTTTTGCAAACGTCCAGGCCGAAGTCATCTCGGTGCTGGGCGAGACGGAAGGAATGTCGCATCCTCTCGTCGATTTGTTCCGTACGTCGCTGGAAGAAGAACGCGGGGCGTTCGAGCGTATGCTGCCCCTACTCAAAGGCGGCGACGCGGAACTCGATACGTTCAAAACGGACTGCTCCGTCATCTACCTGAACGACGAGATCGTCGAATCGACGTTCCGGGCCTGGCTCCGCGCGGTGGATTGGATGGATCACGAAGACTCGGAGGAAGCGGCGAAGCTTGAGAACCGTTTTCCCGGCATGAAAAGCACTCTAAAAAAAGCGGCGGCGGAAATGGAGCGGATCTACGGCGCGGCGAACATCAAGTTCGTTATCCCGGCGCTTTATCAACCGCAGCCGCAGACCGGAGGTTCCCGATGAGCTGGCAAAAAGAACGCATCGACATGAACGTGTACAGTCAGGGCGAAGTGGATCGCTGGGTGTACAGCACGTGCAATCTCTGCTCCGTCGGCTGCGGCTGCGAGATCGCGGTCAAAGACGAGCAGATCGTCGGCATCCGCGGCAACGGCAGCCATTCGATCAACCGCGGACGCCTCGGCCCCAAAGGCGAGCATCAATGGCAGGCCAACGCAAGCCCCGACCGTCTGCTCTCCCCGCTGATCCGCAACGAGTTCGGGGAACTGGTGCCGGCGTCGTGGGACGAAGCGATGAACCTGATTGTGCGGAAAATGCAAAGCGCGATCGCGGAAAAAGGGCCGAACAGCGTCGCGATCTATTCGACGGGGCAGGCGTTCCTCGAAGACTACTATACGATTGCCAAAATCGGCCGGGCCGGCATCGGCACGCATCTGCTCGACGCCAATACGCGGCTGTGCACGGCCACGACGGAATTCTGCCTGCTGCAATCGTTCGGCGCGGACGGCACGCCCGCTTCCTACGACGACGTGGACGAGACCGACACGCTGATGCTGTTCGGGCATAACGTCGCCGAGACCGGCACCGTGCTGCACGAGCGCATCATGGACCGCAAAGCGCGTACCGGCAAGCCGTTCATCATCGCCGTCGATCCGCGCCGCACGCTGACCGTGCGCGGCGCGGACCTGCATCTGCAGCTTCGTCCGGGCACCAACGTGCCGCTGCTGAACGGGCTGCTGCGGATCATGCTCGATAACGGCGCGGCCGACGAAGCGTTTATCGCCGCGCATACGATCGGCTTCGAGGACATGTCCGGCGCGCTTAGCGAATGGACGCCGGAGCGAACGTCCGAAGTGACGGGCATTCCGGTCGATACGCTGCTCGAAGCGGGCCGCATCCTGTCGGAGACGCCTTCGCTCGTCACGACGACGCTGCAGGGTGCTTTCCAGAGCGCGGACGCGACGACCGCCTGCGTGGCGATCAACAATCTGCATCTGACCCGCGGCCTGATCGGCCGTCCCGGCTCCGGACCGCTGCATATGGCCGGACAGCCGAGTTCGTCGGCGAACCGCACCGCGGGCGGCGTCGGCACGTATCCGGCCAACCGCAATCCGATGAATCCGCAGCATCTAGACGATATGGGCCGGCTGTGGAACGTCGATCCGATGAATCTGCCGGCCGGTCCCGAGAAAGGGATCGAAGAACAGCTGGAGATGATCGAACAGGATCAGATCGACGTGTTCTGGAATATCGGCACCAATCCGCTCGTTTCTCTGCCCAACCGCAAGCGGGCCCGGGCGGCACTCGAAAAAGTGTTCGTTATTATGCAGGACCATTTCCTGACGGAGACGTCCAAAGTCGCGGACGTCGTGCTGCCCGCCGCCATGTGGGGCGAAAAAGAAGGCACGATGGAGAACGCCGACCGGCGCATCAATCTGCTGCGCAAAGCGGTCGACCCGCCGGAAGGCGTGCGGACCGATCTCGACATCCTGCTCGATTTCGCGCGGCGTATGGATTTCCGCGACCAAGACGGACAGCCGCTCATCGGCTACTGTACGCCGGAAGAAGCGTTCGAAGAATGGAAGACCGTCTCGGCGGGACGCCCGTGCGACATGACGGGCATGACGTACGCGAAGCTGGAGCGTCACAACGGCCTGCGCTGGCCGACGACGGCGCAGAAGCCGGAAGGCACGGCGCGGCTGTACGAAGACTTGAAGTTTCCGACGCGGCCGGAATACGCGCAGAGCTATACGAAAGATCAGTTCACCGGGCGCGCGTTGACCCGGGTCGAATATGAAGCGAAGCAGCCGAACGGGCGCGCGATTCTGCATGCGACCCGCTACAACCCGCCGTCCGAACAGCCCGGCGGCGATTTCCCGATGTGGCTGACGACGGGCCGCCTCGTCTGGCATTGGCATACCCGTACCAAAACGGGCCGCTCGCCGTATCTGCAAGCCGCCGCTCCGCACGGCTACGTGGAGATCCATACCGACGACGCCCGCGAGCTTGATCTGATCGAAGGCGAAGTCGTGCGCGTCGTCTCGCCGCGCGGCTGGATCGAAGTGCCGGCGAAGATCGGCGACGCCGTGCAGCGCGGCCTGCTGTTCGTGCCGTTCCATTTCGGCAGCTGGGAAAGCAATCAGGCCGCGAACGACCTGACGGCGGACTTCGTCGATCCGCTGTCCAAGCAGCCGACGTTCAAGCAGTCCGCCTGCCGGATCGAGAAGCTGCGCAAGCCGCATCTCGTCGCAAGCGGCGAGACGCTCGGCTACATCGCCGAGCAGTACAACCTGAGCGTCGACGACCTGCTCAGGGTCAACCGCATGGACACGCCTTACGGCATCCAGACCGGCCAGCATGTGGAAGTTCCCATCTCCATGATGAACGTGCCGATCCAGCCCTACTCCCCGCAGCGGACCGACTTCAAGCGGACGGAGATGAAGGAGCAGGGCGGGGATTGAGGCGGGGACTTAGAGGCAAAGTGAATTCATTGTTTAAAGGACAAAATCGGTTCATGCTGCTTTGGATCAAACGGCAAATCAGAAAGTAAATCAAACGGCAAATCAAACAGCAAATTAAACGGCAAATTAAACGGCAAATCAAAAAGGAGCGTCTGCCATCGGGGCAAACGCTCCTTTCTTTAGGTGCAATACACAGTCAGTCGCTTGGAACGGGAATTAAGTGCGGATCTGCAGTTATTTCGGCGAACAGCTTCTCGACTCGGCAAATAAGTGCGACAGGACACTTAATTAGCTCTTTCGGCGGCTCAAAGGACGCTTTGGGCGAAAATAACTGTAGTGGCGCAGCTATTCGCTCATTTGCTCCAGTTTCGGTGCAAATAACTGTCGTGACGCAGCTATTCGTCCATTCATTCCGTTTCCGGTGAAAATAATCGTAGTGACGCAACTATTCGCGCATTCACTCCGTTTCCGGTACAAATAACTGTCGTGACGCAGTTATTCGTAGACCAGGTCTACCCCAGCCGGCAATAGTTGTCGCTTTGTTGCCTCCGCGCGATTATTTTGGTCAACTCCCCTGCCACATAGAAGAGGGGCAAAGTGGATTCATCGTATAGTCGATCAAACAGCAAATCAAACAGCAAATCAAACAGCAAATCAAACAGGAGCGTCTGCCATCGGGGCAAACGCTCCTCTCTTTATGTGCGCTATGCAGTCAGTCGCTTGGAACGGGAATTAAGTGCGGATCTGCAGTTATTTCGGCGAACAGCTTCTCGACTCGGCAAATAAGTGCGACAGGACACTTAATTAGCTCTTTCGGCGGCTCAAAGGACGCTTTGGGCGAAAATAACTGTAGTGGCGCAGCTATTCGCTCATTTGCTCCAGTTTCGGTGCAAATAACTGTCGTGACGCAGCTATTCGTCCATTCATTCCGTTTCCGGTGAAAATAATCGTAGTGACGCAACTATTCGCGCATTAACTCCGTTTCCGGTGCAAATAACTGTCGTAACGCAGTTATTCGTGAACCAGGTCTACCCCAGCCGGCAATAGTTGCCGCTGTGTTGCCTACGCGCGATTATTTTGGTCAACTCCCCTGCCTCATAGAAGAGGGCAAAGTGAGTTCATTGTCTAGCCGATCAAACAGCAAATCAAACAGGAGCGTCTGCCGCCGGGGCAAACGCTCCTCTCTTTATGTGCGCTATGCAGTCAGTCGCTTGGGTCGCAGATTAAGTGCGAATCTGCAGTTATTTCGGCGAACGGTTTCTCGAATCGGCAAGTAACTGCGACAGGACACTTAATTAGCTCTTTCGGCGGCTCAAAAGGTGCTTTGGGCGAAAATAACTGTCGTGGCGCAATTATTCGCTCATTCACTCCAGTTTCGGTGCAAATAACTGTCGTGACGCAGCTATTCGCGCATTCACTCCGTTTCCGGTGAAAATAATCGTAGTGACGCAACTATTCGCGCATTAACTCCGTTTCCGATGCAAATAGCTGTCGTAACGCAGTTATTCGTGGACCAGGTCTACCCCAGCCGGCAATAGTTGTCGCTTTGTTGCCTCCGCGCGGTTATTTTGGTCAACTCCCCTGCCTCATAGAAGAGGACAAAGTGGATTCATCGTGTAGTCGATCAAACAGCAAATCAAACAGCAAATCGAAAAGGAGCGTCTGCCGCCGGGGCAAACGCTCCTCTCTTTATGTGCGCTATGCAGTCAGTCGCTTGGGCCGCAGATTAAGTGCGGATCTACAGTTATTTCGGCGAACAGCTTCTCTATTCAGCAAATAAGTGCGACAGTACACTTAATTAGCTCTTTCGGCGGCTTAAAGGGTGCTTAGGCGAAAATAACTGTCGTGACGCAGTTATTCGTCCATTTGCTCCAGTTTCGACGAAAATAACTGTAGTGGCGCAGCTATTCGCTCATTCACTCCAGTTTCGGTGCAAATAACTGTCGTGACGCACCTATTCGCTCATTCACTCCAGTTTCGGTGCAACTAACTGTCGTGGCGCAGTTATTCGCTCATTCACTCCGTTTCCGGCGAGAATAACTGCCGTGGCGCAGCTATTTTCCGCGACACTTCGCCCGAAGACTAATTAGCTGTCGCTGCGCGGTTCTATTCGCGCCAGCGCCAGCTCCCGCTTCGGCCAAAACCCGCTCCGCTCGCCTACGCCCTAGCGAACCATCGCCGCCAGCTCGTCGAGGCCGAGCTCGAACGTCGGAGCGAACGCGTCCGAACGCACGTAGTTCGCCAGGCTGTGCAGGAACTGCCGGCCGTCCGGCGACTGACCGGCCGCGGCCGCGTCGACGGCGCAGACGATCAGGCTGCCGCCGCCGGTCTTGCATTCGAACAGCAGGCCGAGCTTGTGGTTGCGCTCGAAGTTGTCGATCGTCTGCACGATCGGTTCCCATTCGGACGAAGTGCCGTCGAGAATGATCGAACGCGAATTCATAACGACGTTCCACCACGCATACGTCGAATGGGTCGCCGACGGGAAGTCGCGCAGAGCCGGATGTTCGCTGCGGATCAGCAGGCCGTGCGTGCCGACCGGCACTTTGCGCTCCATGCTTTCCGAGATCGAGCGGAACATCGGGTAGCACCAGAAGTCCGACGCGTACGTGCCTTCGATCGCGTTTTCCAGCGCAGCCGGATTCGGCATCAGCAGCACTTTGCCACCGGCCGCCAGCACCGCTTCGGCTTCGTCCGTCAGCGTCTCGAAGACCTGCACGCCGCCGAAGTCCGCCTGAACGCCGGACGGATAAATCCACAGTTCGTACTGTTTGTACACGTTTGTACCTTTGATGCGCAGCGACAGCTCGGCTCTTTGCATCGTCTGCACCGGTGCAAGCACAAGCTCCACGCTGCCCACTTCGAACACGTCGCCGCTTTGCGTCAATTCCGCGGACAGCGTGCCGGCGCCCAGCGTCTCGCCGCCTGCGTCCAGCGTCCACTCCACGCCAAGCTTGCCCGGCGCTTCCTGACGGTACCAGCTCAGTTCGACAGCCGCGCGGAATTCTTCGCCGCCGACCAGATTGTACGACGGGAAGCGGGCCAGCAGCACCGCGTCGGCGCAGAACGAACGCCAGTCTTCCGGCGTGATCAGCCCTTTGGAATCCATAAAGGCGTCCAAAGCGCCGACAAGAGCCGTACCCTGCCCGCTGAAGTCCTGCAGGTCAAGCAGTTGGAAGCCGGCCAGTTTGCGCGAACGCAGCGCCGCTTCCAGTTCTTCCTTGTAGCAGTCCATCGCCAACTTGCCGGAATTTTCGAAATAGGCGCGGGCCAGATGGCCGAGACCTTTTTCCTCCAGCCGCTCGCGGAAGATCTTGAAATTCTCCGCCTGCAGCGGTCCCGTGTATTTGTCGATCTCGTCGAAGTTCGGGAACGTGCCGTACTGCCCGATCTCGTGCGAGACGACCGGAAGCGGCGAGATCCAGTCTCCGCCGTCGCCTTCGGCTTCGACCGTTTTCATCTCCGTGCCGTATTGGATCTGGATCGTTTTCGCGCCGCCGTCTTCCCCGTCTGCGCTTTGCAGGCGCGAAGGCGAGATCGGCTCGTCGTAATCCGTCATCGTGCCCGGAGGCGCGAGCTGCACATGGCCCTGCGGCGCGTCGCACATCGCGTACGAACCGCGGAACCTGCGTTCGCGCGAGAAGCGCACGCCGCAGAAGAAATCGTCATGTTCGAGCAGTTCCGGCACCCACTGGTGGTTGTTCGATCCCTGCGTATACAGCGGACGGCTGTCGAATTGTTTGTAGCCTTTGAGGATCGAATCGATCTTCGGGCGGCTGCCCCACAGCTCGTTGCCGAGCGAGAACATGACGAACGACGGATGGTTGCCGAACGCTTTGAGAATGGCATACCCTTCTTCGATCAGGTAATCCTGCTCCGCCTGGTCGTGGTTCTCGTCGCCCGGCTCCGTGACCGTGCCCCAAAACGGCAGTTCCGGCTCCATGTAGATGCCCAGCAGGTCCGCCGCGACGAACGCCGCTTCCGGCGGGCAGGCCGTGTGGAAGCGATAATGGTTCATGCCGTACGATTTGGAAATGTTCAAGATCCGCATCCACTCGTCCACGTCGGTCGGCGCATAACCGGTCAGCGGGAAAATCAGGCCGTCATGCTTGCCGCGCAGAAATGTGCGATGTCCGTTGATCTCGAACTTGTCGCCGGCCGGGCGGAACTCGCGCAGGCCGAAGACGCTCTCCGTCACGTCGATCACGCCGCCGTCTTCGCCCAGCAGTTCCAGCTTGAGGCGGTACAGCTCCGGCGTCCATTCGCTCCACAGCCGGGCATCCGCGCCAAGCGGATATTCCGCGTCGATGTCGCGGCCTTCAAGCTTGAGCTCAAGCGTCTGCGCGCTGTGCACCGTCTCGCCGTTGAAGCTGACCGCCGACAAGCGCAGCGCCGAAGCTTCCGCACCTTCGACCCGCGCCGTGACCCGCACGCTGCGCTCGCCGACATTCGGGTAAGTGCGCAGACTTTCCAACCGGGCCGGGCCGTAAAATTGCAGCTCGATCGCGCCCGTGATCCCGTTCCAGTTCGTCTGCGTATCCGGGGACGTCATATGGCCGCCCTTGGTCGGATAATCCGTATTGTCCACGCGGATCGTCAGCGTCGCCGTGCCGGCGCGCAGCTTGCCCGTCAACTCGTACACATGCGGCGCGTTGAGGCTGTTGCGGCTGCCGAGCTCTTCCCCGTTCAGCCAGACCGTCGTGACGCGCGTGCGCTCCAGATGCAGCCGGGCCGTGTGCGACGCCCACTCCGCCGGGATGTCGATTTCTTTGCGGAACCAGGCATAGCCTTCGAACTTGTAGGCGTCCGTGAGCGAGCCGATCAATTTCTCTTCGTTGCGCTTGCCTTTGCGGGCATGCGAAGTCGTGCCGGGCAGCTCCATCGCGTCGTTGAACGCCTGCATTTGCGGCTGTCCCTGTTTGTGTTCGTCCAAAGCCAGCTCCCATGAGCCGGACAGATCGATTCTGTTCAACATGGTTCATCACTCCTATTTTGAATACGGTTTCGTTAAGATCCGGACGCCTTTTCCCCTGCTTCGAACATGGGGCCGGCGCGGTCTCCCTTTATGACTATAACGTTTTCGGAAAAGTTCGGCAATTGCTTTATGAATCGTTTTCGGTATAAAAATACGTGGGCTCGACCTGAAACGCCGTGCGTGTGGGACCCCTGCTTCGAGCGGATGCCGCCTGCGACAAAAAGCTCCGAATCATCAGGATTCGGAGCTTGCGCCGCCGCGTAAACGGCTTTTTTTATAACCAGGATAACCAGACGTACAAGCCCAGCAGCGTGATGAACAGCGTCGGAATCGTCAGGATGACCCCGATGCGGAAATATTGTCCCCACGTGATGCGGATGCCTTTGTTGTTGAGCACATGCAGCCAGAGCAGCGTCGCGAGCGAGCCGATCGGCGTCAGCTTCGGTCCGAGATCGGCTCCGATCACGTTCGCGTACACAAGCGCTTCGTGAATCCGGCCGCCCATATCCGCCGAATCGATCGCGAGCGCCCCGATCAGCACTGTCGGCAGATTGTTCATGACCGACGACAGAACGGCGCTCAGGAAGCCCATGCCCATCGTGGCTGCGAACAGTCCAAGACCGGAGAACGCCCGGATGCCTTCCGCCAGCAGATCGGTCAGACCCGCGTTGCGCAGGCCGTACACGACCACGTACATGCCGACGGAGAAGAAGACGATCGACCACGGCGATTCCTTGATCACGGCCGCCACCGAAATCGCCGGGCTGCGCCGCGCCAGGATCAGAAACAAAATCGCGATAACGCCGGCGGTCAGCGACAGCGGAATACCGACCAGCTCGCCCGCGAAGTAACCGCCAAGCAGCAGCACGATCACGACCCACGAGACGCGGAACAGCTTGAGGTCGCGGATCGCCGTCGCCGGCGCTTTGAGCTGCGCGTCGTCGAAGCGGCGGGGAATGCTTTTGCGGAAAAAGAAATACAGCACGCCGAGACTCGCGCCCAGCGCGAACAGATTCGGCACGAGCATCACCTGCGCATACCGCAGAAAGCCGATGCCGAAATAATCCGCGGATACGATATTGACCAGGTTGCTGATCAAGAGCGGCAGCGAAGTCGTATCGGCGATAAAGCCGCCCGCGATGATGAACGGAAACACCTGCTTCTCGTTCAGGTCAAGCGCCCGCACCATCGCCAGCACGATCGGCGTCAGGATCAGCGCGGCTCCGTCGTTGGCGAACAGCGCCGCGACGACCGCCCCGAGCAGGATCAGGTACACGAACATCCGCGTGCCGCTGCCGTGCGAAGCCCGGGCGACATGCAGCGCCGCCCATTCGAACAGCCCGACGCGGTCGAGCACGAGCGAGATCAGGATAATGGCCACGAAAGCAAGCGTCGCGTTCCAGACCACGTCCGTCACGTCCCGCACGTCCTGAAGGTCGACGACGCCGGTCAGCAGCGCGAGCGCCGCCCCGCCACAGGCGGACCAGCCGATCGGCAGCCTCCGCGGACGCCGGATCACCAGGAACAGAGTCAGAATAAAAATCAGGGTCGGCCATAGCGCAGCGTACACACGTCATCCTCCAAATAGTCGAAGATCCCGCGGGATCTTCTCACGAATCAACCGTAGAGCCGTCTATATCTTAGTCTCTTCCCTGCGGCGAAGCAAGTCTATCGGCCGATGCGCCGCATACCGGGCTTTCAACGTGCAAAAAGGCGCCCAAGAGCGCCTTTTTCCGGAAAAATAACGGGGTTCATCCAGTCTTTGCCGTCAGACGACTGCGCGCTTGAGCGCCCGGATGACCTGCTCCGAACAGAGCAGCATCATGACGACGAAGATCAGCGTCACGATCGGGAACAGCCCGATGCTCGCACGCGAAGCCAGCACGCCGAACAGCGGCGGCAGGAATGTCGTACCCGTGTAGGCGACGGCCATCTGGTAGCCGATCAGCTTGGCCGAATTCGCGCGGCCGAACCGTGCCGGCGTCTCGTGGATAAAGCCCGGATAGACCGGGGCAAAGCCGAGGCCGATCAACACGAAGCCCGTCAGCATGACGAAGTCGGGCAGCGGAAGCAGCAGCAGGCAGGCGCCCAGCGCCGAGATCAGCTGCCCTGCCAGGATCAGCGTGCGGTTGCCGACTCGCATCGTGATGAAGCCGGTAATAAGCCGGCCGACGGTGATGCCTCCGTAATAGAGCGAGATCCAGCCGGCGGCCGTCACCGGCGAGATGCCGCGCGAACCGACGAGGAAGCTGGCGCCCCACAAGCCGACCATCGTCTCGACGCCGCAGTAGAACAGGAACGCCAGCAGCGTCATTTTGACGCCGGGCAGCCGCAGCGCGCGTTCGGCCGGCGGCGCTTCCGCTTTGCGGACGAAGTCCGGACCGGCGGACGCGGTTTTGGCGGCTTCGCGCTCCACCGCGAGCGCGGTGCGTTCCGCCGACACTTTTTTCCACAAGGGCAGTGTGACCAGCAGCACGATCACGAGCGCGAACTGGATGATCGCGACGGCCGTGTACCCCGCTCTCCACGAATCGTGCTCTTTGATGAAGTAGGACATGAGCAGCGGGCTTCCGGTCGCGCCGACGCCCCAGAAGCAGTGCAGCCAGCTCATATGATGCGCTTCGTAATGCGTCGCCACGTAATGGTTCAGCGCCGAATCGACCGCTCCCGCGCCGAGCCCGAGCGGAATCGCGAGCAGCGCGAACCAGAGCAGCGACGGAGCGAACGAGAAGCCGAGCAGCGCGGCCGCGGTCATCAGGCAGCTGAGCAGCGTCAGCGGACCCGTGCCGAGCTTCGCGATCAGCTTGCCGCTGAGCAGACTCGACACGATCGTGCCCGCCGCGACGATCATCGCCAGCAGGCCGGCCGATTCGAGCGGCGCGCCGAGATCCGGGCGCATGACCGGCCAGGCCGCGCCGAGCAGCGAATCCGGCAGCCCCAGACTGATAAAAGCCAAATAGATGACGATCAGAAACATCGTTGCCATGAATATCTTCCTTTCGCGCAGCGCGCGTAAAATGAGTTCGGGATTCGGTCAGGAGTCGGCCGGGATTCAGTCGCCCGATTCCCGCCCGATCTGCGCGTAAGGCAGCTTCGGTTCAAGCGCCTTCAGCGCAAGTTCGCGCATGCCCGCGGCGAAATGTTCCGCGAACTGCCCCGACCACCGGAGGTCGGGTTCCGCCGGCAGCGGATGCCGGTCCACGTACGCCTTCCAGACGCCGCTCCACGAGGCTTGCTCCGTCCGCGTGCCGTACAGTACAATCCGTTCGGGCGCGAGCAGGACGGCGGCCGTATGGGCGAGCTTGCAGGCCGCTTCGTCGAACGCGGCTCCCTGCGGCGGCCGGCTCCAATCGATGCCGAGCGGCAAATATTTGATCTCGCCCGCCATGCCTTTTTTGCCCGCCACCGTTCTGCCGTCGATCGAGATTGCCAGGCCCGGCGGGTATTTCTCGGGAAAATAAAGTCCCAGCACGATGCCGGAACCGTTTTCCGCTTCATCCGCTTCGTCCGGTTGGCCCGCTTCGTTCGCTTCATCCTCTTCGTCCGCTTCGTTCGATGTGCCCGCCGGGTCCGTTTCTGCCGCCCGGCTTGCTCCGGCTTCCGACTTGTCGGCCAGCCAGCCTTGCAGCGCCGCGTTGACGTCGTTCTCAAGCTGCACGGGCAGGCCGAAGCGGTCGCCGATCAGCTGCGCGGGACGGAGCCCGATCAGCCGCTCGTGGCTGCTGACTTCGATCGTACCGTCCACGGCCTGACCCGGAATACCGATCGCGACCGTTCGAACGCCCGGCCAGGCGAGCAGCAGCCCTTCGATCCAGTCGAGAGCGGATGCTTCATCCAAGTCGTCGAACACTTGCACGTCGCGGCCCAGCTCTTCTCCGCGCAGGTCGACGACCGAAGCGAAGACGGTATCGACGCCGCCCTGCTCGTGCAGATGCATAACGAGCGCCAGGCTGTGCTGGTAATCGTACCGGTAGACGGTCGCGGGACGGCCGCCGGTGGACGGTCCCGCTTCTTCTTCCGTCAGTTCGCCCCGTTCCGCCAGCTCGCGGACGAGCGCGGCGACGGTGACGACGCTCAGCCCCGTCTCCGCGGACAGCTGCGGCTTGGTGGCGCTCTCTTTTCGCTTGAGCGTCTGCCGTACCGCGTTCAGGTTGATTTCTTTCATCAGCATCGTGTCCGCCCTTTTCATGCTGGCCTCCTCCGGTAGTTAATAAATATGCTTTATAAAGTATCCGTATTTATATTGCCCTGTTCCAAAACGTTTGTCAATGCCCTTCTCTTTTCGAAAAAAGAAAACCGCAAAAAACCTTCGCCCACACAGGGCGAAGGCCGAGTTTGCCGAGAAACAGAGAAACAGAGACACACTATTCTCCGCATGCACAGCGGAAGTCGTTCCGGAAGCTTGAAAGCTGCGGGCTTCCGGAACGATTCAAAAACGATCCCGGCGGGAAATCGCGTCAAACTTCCGCGATCTCTCCGCGGATAAACCGGCCGATCCGCCGCGCGGCTTCGCGCAGCGTGTCTTCTTCGCGGACGAGGGCGATCCGCACGAAGCCTTCGCCTTCCACCCCGAACGCTTCGCCCGGCACGACCGCGACGCCGGTCGCAAGCAGCAGTTCGCCCGCGAACACGCTTGCGCTGCCCGCCCGGCCGCCGCGCAGGAAGCGCTCCGGCAGCTCCGCCCAGATAAACATCGTCGCGGCCGGCTTATCCACGTGCCAGCCTTCGGCGGCAAGCGCCGCGCAGAACACGTCGCGGCGGCGTTCGTACAGCGGGGCGACGCCCCGGTCGCCGGACGGCGCGGCCATCGCCAGCCGGAACGCTTCGATCGCCGCTTCCTGCACCGGCTCGAACACGCCGAAATCGATATGCCCTTTGAGCTCGTGCAGCGCGCCGATCGCTGCGGCGTTTCCGGCGGCGAAGCCGACGCGGCAGCCGGGCATGTTGAAGCTTTTCGAGCAGGAATGCAGCTCGATGGCCTGCTCTTTGGCGCCGGGCAGCGCCAGAATGCTCATTGGACGGTAGCCGTCGAAGCCAAGCTCCGAATAAGCGAGATCGTGCACGATCAGCACGTTCCATTTGCGAGCGAGCGCGAGCAGCTGCGCGAAGTCCGATTCGTCGGCGCGAGCGCCGATCGGATTGCCCGGGAAGCCGACGAGGATAAAGCGCGCGCGCGACCAGACCTCGTCCGGCACGGCGGACAGATCCGGCAGGAAGCCGTTCTCGCGCCGCAGCGGCAGCAGATGCGGCGTCACGCCCGCAAGGCGCAGCGCGCCCGCGTAGATCGGGTAACCCGGATCGGGCACCAGCGCCAGATCGCCGGGATCGCACAGCGCCTGGGCCAGATGCGCAAGCCCGTCCTGCGAGCCCATAAGCGGCAGCAGCTCAAGCTCGGCGTCGACGCTTGCGCCGAAGCGATGCGCCATCCAGGCCGCGGCCTGCTGCCGAAAAGCGATGCTGCCGCGCGTGCCCGGATAGCCATATGCGTCTTCGCGCAGCGCCGCTGCACTCAGCGCGCGGCGAATCTCCGGAGCCGGCGGCCGATCCGGCGTGCCGATACTGAGATCGATCATTTCGCGTCCCAGGCGCACCGCTTCCTCTTTCCAGGCGAACACTTTGGAGAAGACCGAAGAGCCCATCCCGTCTACCCTGCGGGACTTCCAACCTGCCTGATTTTGACCGCTCTGCGTCCGATCGGTCTGCTTCAGATCCGTCTGCTTATGATCGGTCTGACTCCAATCCGTCTGCTTCGGATCGGTCTGCAGCGGACGGATATACCACGCGTCGCAGGCGAAATGCTCCGAACCCGCGAGCGGGGCGCCGAGTTCCCGGAAGCCGTGCTTGCGGTAGAAGCGGTTCGCCGCTTCCATCGTGGCCAGCGTCTCCAGATAACATTCGCGGTAACGGGAAGCGGCGAAGCCAAGCGCCGTGCGCAGCAGCTCGCCGGCCGCTCCGGTGCCGCGTGCTTCCCCGATCAGGTACATCTTTTGCAGTTCGCACACGTCCGCCGATCCGGCGAACGGCGCGATGCCGCAGCCGCCGAGCAGACTGCCGTCTTCGCTCACGGCGACCCAGTATTCGCGGTCTTCGCCCGCGTAGAAAGCGGACAGGGCCGACAGGCTGTCGTCCTGCCAGGCCAGACCTTCCCGGTTGCCGCCGAATTCGATCAGGCATTCCCGAATGATGGTCTCAATCGCGGCGTCGTCTGCCGCGCGCAGCGTTCTGATATGCATCTGCATCGGCTTCACCCGTAGATCCGGTCGAACACGAGCAGGCTTGCCGCCGAGATCCGCCCGCGGTCGCCGTTATCGAGCCACGCCAGCTCTTCGATCTCCGCCGCCGGCGCCAAAGTCCCTTCGTATTCGGCCGTATAGCCGGTCATACGCACGAGCACGTCGCCGCCTTTGCCGTCGGCCGGCGCTTCGAACACGCCGAACAGCCGGGCCGTTTCGCGCTTGATCCGCACCGTCAGCTCTTCTTCGATTTCCCTCGCCAGCGTGTCGACGTCGCTTTCGCCCGCTTCGCGCTTGCCGCCGGGGAAATAGAACAGCTCTTTGCCTTTGGATCGCGCGCTCAGTACCTTGCCATCCTGCACAACGATCCAGGCCACTTTGTCGATCACGATCGGCTGCTTGTCCGCAGCCTGCGATTTGCCGATTTGTTTTTCCATCCTTATAGGCCTCCTAAAGCGTTTTGATCGCCGAAGCGGGACGCTCCGGCGTGTGCGTTTTGCGTTTGCCGCCGAACTTGAACACGTAAATGCCGGCCACGATGATCACGACGCCTGCAAGCTGCTTCCAGTTGAAATCGACTTTTTCCAGTCCAAGCCAGCCCATCGTATCGAACAGCAGGGCAAAACCGAGCTGCGACGTAAGCGTGACCGAGACCGAGAAAGTCGGCCCGAGTATTTTGACGCCCAGCACGAGGCAGATTACGACGCCCACGCCTATCATGCCGCTGAACGCGTACCACAGCTTCATGTTGTGCAGGTCGAACGTGCGCCCTCCTTCGAAGATCAGGCTGCACGCCAGCGAAGCGATGAAGCCCATCGCAAGCACCCACGTCGTGGTCGCCCAGGACCCCATATGCACGTCTGTCCGGTTGTTAAATATCGTTTGCAGGGCAACCATCGCTCCCGCGAAGACTGCCAGTAGAAGTCCCATGCCCATCGATCCGTCTCCTTTTCCCTTATCGCCCTTTGCTTCTGTGTATCTTCGATCTTGCGGAACGCGCCGCGGCTCTACCGCTCGTACACGTTCTTTCCTGCCAACTGCGCCAGTCCCTGGCGATCACGAACATGCACGTAACCGCCGCCGCGCTCGATCAATCCGTCTTCGGACAGCTTGCGGATCACGCGGTTAAGATGGCGATAGCTGGTGCCGATCAGATTGGCCGTATCGGTCAGCTCCGATGTCGCCAGCCGTCCGCGAAAAGCCGCGTCGCTCTCGTCGTAACAGACGGACAGCAGATAGCTCGCGAGGCGCATTTCGACCGGAACCATCAGATTGAAGCTGAGAAAGTCCGATTTGACATAGAACTTTTTCGTGATGACGTCGAGCATGAACCGCAGCAGCGGCGCATGATCGTCTCCGTGCCGCCGGAGCTGCTGGGCCGAGATGCCGATCACCGCAGCCGGCGAGACGACTTCGACCGTATTGATGATGTCGATCCCGCGGAAATATTCGATATCCCCGATGATCTCGGGCGGATGCTTGAACGAAATGACCAGCGTGCGCCCTTCGGGAGACGTCGTGTAAATCTTGACCTTGCCTTTGACCAGCACGTAGAGCATGTCCGCCTGTTCGCCCTGCGTGCACAGCGCCTCGCCCGGCTCCAGCTCGTACAGGCTCAAATGCGGGCGCAGCGGCTCGTGGAACGCGGTTTGCAGACCGTGCTGCTCCAAATACGCTTCGAGCTTACCCGGATCTTTGATCTCTTTCATGCGGCAGTAACTCCTTCTTCGTTTTTACAGTTTCATGACCAGCACGCCGCCGACCATCAGCGCAAGGCCGATAAACTGCGGCGCGCCCATTTTGCTTTTCGGCCGGCCGAACCAGCCGAACGTGTCGATCAGGAACGTCACGAGCAGCTGCGCGATCAGCAGCGCCGAGATCGTGAACGTGACGCCGATATGCTGGATCGCCGTTACTTCGCTGTAGATGATCACCGCGCCGAACGCGCCGCCTGCCAGGTACAGCGGTTTTACTTTGCGGTAGCCGCCTAGATCGCCGTCGCGGACGAACGCGTAGATGAGCAGCGCCATCAGAAATCCTGTCAGCTGCGTGATCGTGGCCGCCTGCCACGTTCCGATATCTTCGCTGATGCGGGCGTTGGCCACGCCCTGCAGCGTAATGCATGCTCCGCCCAGAAAAGCGAATAGTATCCCTCTTATCACCGTTGCCTGCCTCCGTTTCCTCGTTCGGCGAAGCCCGATCGGGCCGCGCCGAATGCCTTCCCTATTATACGGACAGAGCGGCGCCTATGGGGAAGGACATATGTCCCGCTTTGCAAAATTCGCATGAAAAAAGCTTTTCTCCGTTAATAAACGAAGAAAAGCTGGTGGGCCAGGCAGGTGCCCGCTCAGTCGGCCGCGGCGGGTTCGGTCAGTCGGCCCTGCAAAAACTCGGTCACTTTGCGCGTGTAGCCGGCTTTGTCGATCAGGAACGAATCGCCGTGCCCGGCGCCTTGAACGATCAGCAGGTCCTTCTCCGACGGACACGCTTCATACAGCTCGTGCACCATCGAAGTCGGCACGAACACGTCGTCCGACCCGTGGATGAACAGCATCGGCGTGCGGCAGCGGCGCACCTGGTTCAACGCGGACGCTTCGGTGAACGAATACCCGGCCTTGATCCGCGTCAGCGCTTCGGTCGCCGGAAGCATCGGGAACGTCGGCAGCTTGTACATGCGCTTCATCTGATGCGCCAATTCGTCGCGCACCGACGTGTAGCCGCAGTCTTCCACGATCGCTTTGACGTGCGGCGGCAGGTCTTCCCCGCTCGTCATCATGACGGTCGCGCCGCCCATCGAAATGCCGTGCAGCACGATCTGCGCATGCGGTCCGTCGTGGCCGATCACCTGGCGAATCCAGCCGAGGTAGTCGACGCGCTCGGGCCAGCCGTAGCCGATATAAGCGCCTTCGCTGCGCCCGTGGCCGCGGGCGTCGGGCACGAGAATATTCATGCCCAGGTCTTCGTGGTAGAACCGGGCGACTCCGCTCATGATCGAAGCGTCGCCGGAATAACCGTGCGCCAGAATCGCGGTGCGCTTGCTCGGCCGCTTGGCCGGCAAATAATACGCGTGCAGCTTCAGCCCGTCGCCGGACAGCAGCGTCCGGTGCTCGAACGGCTGCGCCGCCCACCAGGCGCGGCTCGAAGCCGTTTCCGTCTGCACGTCGGGGTTCGGCTGGAGGCCGGGATCGGCCGCCAGGAACGATTTCGGCGCCCGCGCGACGGCCATGCGGTAGAAATAGAAGCTGCCCGCGACGACGGCCGCCGCCGGAACGGCGGCGACGCCGAGCGCGGTCCATAACGCTTTGGATGTTTTCACGGAAATCTCTCCTTTTCAGTTCCGGGTGACGCGCGTCAGCGCGTTCATGATGCCCAGATGCTGATTCATATGCGAGACGTTCAGCAGCAGCAGATCGCCGAGCGTCTCCGCTTTGGCAAAATTGTCCGTATTGGCGAGCGGCTCGCCCTGCTTGTCCGCGTACGAATCGCGGAAGCGCTGCGTCAGCGTGCGCAGTTGTTCGATCAGTTCGTCCCAGGCAGGCGGTTCGCCCTGCCATTCGGAAGGGCGGGTGCCCGGTGCGAAATAAGACGCGTACGCTGCGGGCAGTACCGGTTCGCGTCCGGACAAGCCGTTGACGACGCGATCGCTGACGGCGAGAATATGGCCCAGATTCCAGTGCAGGTTGTTGCTGAAGCCTTCCGGGATGATCGATCGGGATTCTACGGACGCGCTCTCGGCATACTTCAGAATGCCGGCCTGCGCCCGGTCCATCAGTTTGAATACGAATTCGTCGGTCATGTCCATTCCTCCGTGCCGCCCGGCAGCCTCCGGTAACGGGCCGGCGCAAAGCGGCGTTTTTTATAAAAGCTCACTTTTCCAGTATACAATGACCGCTTCGGGGCAGGCAATGCGGCACATCTTCGTCCAGCTGGGTAATAATACAGGGAGTGTCCGTTTTTATTCGATTTTGAATTTTGAGAGGAGTTTTACGCTTGAATTCCAATGAATCGTCGAAAAATGCGCTGTTCACGCCAGAGTTTACGCAGAACCCTTATCCGGTCTATGCGCGCATGCGGGAAGAAGAACCGATCGCCAAGCAGATGTTTCCCGGCGGGCAGTTCGGGTGGATGATTACCCGCTATGAAGATGCCGTCGAAGTGCTCAAAGACAATCGTTTTATCAAAGACATGAAAAAAATTTACGGTCCCGGCAGCCAGAGCGTGTTCACGAACAACATGCTGTTTGCCGATCCGCCCGATCATCGCAGACTGCGCGGCCTCGTGCAGCAGGCGTTCACGCCCAAGCTGATCGAAGGCATGCGCGACCATATCCAGCAGATCGCGGATACGCTGCTTGACGCCGTCGAAGGACGGGACCGGCTGGAACTGATCGACGACTACGCGTTCCCGCTGCCAATCATCGTGATCAGCGAGATTCTCGGCGTGCCGATCGAAGATCAGGACAAATTCCGCACCTGGTCGAACTCGATCATCGGCGCGTCGAATTCCCAGGGCGGAGATGACGTGCACCGCCATATGCAGGAATTCACGCAGTATCTCGGAGACTGGTTCGAGAAAGTGCGGCACGATCCGGGCGACGACTTGATCAGCCAGCTGATCGTGGCCGAGGAATCCGGCGAACGCCTGTCCGAGCAGGAGATCTACGGCGTCGTGTCGCTGCTGATCATCGCCGGCCACGAGACGACGGTCAACCTGATCGGCAACGGCGTCATCTCGCTGCTTCAGCATCCCGACCAGCTGCGCAAGCTGCAGGAGCAGCCCGAATTGATCAAAGGCGCGATCGAAGAAATGCTGCGCTACAACGGCCCGGTCGAGTTCAGCACGTCGAGATGGGCCGGCGAAGACCTGGAATTCCGCGGGCATGCCATGAAAAAAGGCGACCTCGTCGTCGTGGCGCTCGATTCCGCCGACCGGGACGGGGCGCAGTTCGACGATCCGGACCTGTTCGACATTACCCGCGAACGCAGCCGCCATTTGGCGTTCGGCCACGGTATCCATATGTGCCTCGGCGCGCCGCTGGCCCGCCTTGAAGGCGAGATTGCCGTGAACACGCTGCTGCGCCGCTTCCCGAACATCCGCCTGCGCGAAGACGCCGGCGAACTGGAATGGCGCCCGGGCATGATCGTCCGCGGCGTAAAAGAAATTCCGCTGTCGGTCTAGCGGCTTCCGGCAGCTTGGCAGGCGACACGCGAGACTGAAGCGAAAACGCTGCAAAACGCGAAAGTCGGAAAACGCCGAGCCTAAGCTGGAAAATATGAAACCGAAGCTGGAAAATACAAAACCGAAAAGCCTTTCCCCGTATCGGGGAAAGGCTTTTTTGACGAATAGTTTTTTTCGCCGGGAAGATCGGCACAAGCGCAGGCGGCAAGCCGCGGGAAGCGGCAGCAGTCCGCCTGTTCGCCAAGCGGCGGATGGGCTGCCTTCGCCGCGCGCCGGCCGTCTATTCCATAAAGACGACGCGGTTTTTGCCTTCGCGCTTGGCTTTCATCAATGCGCGGTCGGCCTGCGCGACGAAATGCGTGAACCGGTGGTCAAGCGTCGGTCGCATGACCGCGCCTCCGATACTGACCGTCACGTAATCGAAGCCGGAGCCGTCTTCGCCGCGGCGGATCTGCAGGTCGACGACGGCCTGGCGCAGCTGCTCGGCCAGTTCTTCGGCCCGGTAAGCGTGCTCGCCGTCCAGGCGGAGCATGAACGTGCCGCCGCCGGTGCGCGAGACGCTCGCTTTGCGCTGGCGCCCGAACAGGTCCAGCACCTGCGCGACGTTCTGGATGCACAGGTCGCCGCCCTGAAGCCCGTAGACGGCGTTGTAATTGCGGAAATCGTCGATATCGATCTCCAGCAGCGCGATCGGATGTTCGTCGGATCTTGCGGAAGCGTCCCAGTCTTCTTCGAGGCGCTGCTCGAACGCCCGCCGGTTCGGCAGGTCGGTCAGCGGATCGGTCGTCATGTAACTGCTGAGCTGGTCGGTAATGCTCGTGTATTCCGTCTGCTGTTCGACCGTTTCGGCGATTTTGCGCGCGATCAGCATAATCGAAGGCCGGCCGCTGTGCGAGACGGCGGCAAGCGTAATGTCCAGGTTCAACGGTTCGCACTGCACGTTGACGAACGCCTGGCTGCCCGACACGAGCAGCGAGGAATCGTGTTCCAGCTGCTTTAGCAGTTCGCCCATCGGCTTGCGCGAATCTTCCAGCACGAACGGCAGGAAGTCCCGCCCGATCAATTTGTCTTTGTCGGGTTCGCCGAGCAGAACGGCCGCCTGCTCGTTGCAGTACACGATATGCCGGTCGGTCAGCGTGAAGAACGCGACCGGGGAAAATTCCATCAGCTGCAAATACCGCTGTTCGTTCTGCCGCAGCACGCGCGAATTTTGCAGCGCCTGCTCTTCCGCCCGCTGCAGGTCGCTTTTGGTCTGGTTGTCGACGACGGCCCGCAGCTCGAACAGGGCATTCAGTTCTTCGGTCTTCCAATCGAACGCGGTCGACTGCACGACCTGGCGCCATTTCTCGAACGATTTGCGCGGAGACAGGCGCATGCCGTCGTTGTCCTGGATAACGGCCTTGGCCGGATCGCCGGCCCAGTCCACGATCTGTAGCACTTCCGGGCGGAACCAGATGATATAGTTCTGCTGCCCGGGCGACAGAGCGACATAGAGCGCGCCGGAAGCTTTCTCCTTATAGGAAACGGCCGGCGGGAATTCCAGGCTGAGCCGGTCCGTGCGGTACGTGTAATTCGACGTTTTGCCGCCCATCCAGCCGGCCAGTTCGCGAATGTCTCCGGGCGGAGGCGTCTCCCCGAACAGGAGCAGCTTATCGTTGTAGCTGACGGCGGCGCCCGAAGCGCCCATCAGGTCGAGCAGCCGGCGTTCGGACGCGTACAGTTCTTCCACGACCTGGAACGGGCTGGAATTGCCGATAAAGATCTTGGCAATCTTCGACGCTTCGGTGCGCAGCCGGAGTTCCGCCTGGTATTCGTCGAGCTGCTGACGCTGGTACAGCTCGTTCGAGAAAAACGCGCCCAGGAAATTGCACAGATTGCGAATCCGGTGCGAGACGTACTTGGGCGAATAATGATGGCACGTAATCATGCCCCACAGCTGGCCGTCGTGAATCAGGGAGATGGTTACCGTCGCGCCCACGCCCATATTGTGCAGATATTCGACATGCAGCGGCGAGACGCTGCGCAGCACGGACAAGCTCAAGTTGAGCGGTCGTCCGGTAAGCGGCTGCACGGTCGGCACGATCTCGACCGGCGTGTAGTTCACGTCGACGATCGTCCGCAGCCAGTTGCGCAAATACAGTTCGCGCGCCTGCTTCGGAATGTCGGAAGCCGGATAGTGATGGCCGAGGAACGGTTCGAGCCCCGGTTCTTTGGCTTCCGCGATCACTTTGCCGTTCCACTGTTTGTCGAACTCGTAGATCATGACGCGATCGTAACCGAGAATCTCTTTGACCTGTTCGGCCGCGGCCTGGCTCGCGGTGTACCGGTTCGCACTCTGCTTGAGCTTTACGAAAAAGGTCCGGATCCAGCGGAAATCGTCGTCTCCTTCTTCATCGTCGGTCTCAAGTTCCAGTTCCAGAATGAGCAGCCCTTCGCTCTCGTGGGCCACGGTCGTAAAGCGGACCGGCAGCCCGTCCACTTCGATCTGCAATTTGAGGTACTGCAAATCCGAAGAAGCCGCGGCGTTCAAATCGCGTTCGAGCAGGTCGTTCATCGCTTCCTGCCCGATCAGATCGGCGAGCGAACTGCCGAGCAGCTCGTCCGGTGTCCGTCCGAGCAGGTCGTTCGAATTGCGGCTGCATTGGACGATCTTGCCCGCCGACGTGCGCCGGGCGGCAAGCAGGACGCCGTTGGGTTGGATCATGCCGGGAATATGAATCGGTTCTTTGTCGCAGTTGGTCAGGTCGATCGGTTCATCGGTAACGAATCCGTCACCGGTAATCAACGACCGGTTCAGGGGTTCGTTATCGGGATTCGGGTTTGCTTGTGCCATGTAGGGAATGAAGCCTCCTGTTGTCTGATTCTTGCTGTTATTTCCGTTGACCTAACGCGGCGCGGTGAGATCGGCGTCGATCCACCGCTGAAGCAGACGGAACGTGGAGATCGCCGCTTCGGTCATCTCGTCGCTGCGGGATTCGTCCGCGCCCGCTTCCGCCAGACGTTCGCGGAACGCGCTCCACCGTTCGCGCGTCTGGGCGCCGTAAGCGTTGAAGTAACGCAGTCCGGCTTCCGGGCTGACCGCAAGCGTCTTGGACAGCTGGCGGGTAATCATCTGTCCACCCATCGTGGACCCTTCGATGACGTAGAAGCAGCCGAGCAGCTTACCCGGCGTCGATACGTCGGGCAGGTCCGAGCAGCGGGGCAGGGCCCGGATCTGCTCGGGGCTCAAGCCCAGATGCCCCAGGTCCTGCTCCAGCATCGGGGTCTTGCGCCGGTCCGCCAGATCGTAACCGGAAGCGTCCAGCGCGCCCGAAGCTTCCGCCTGCTCTTCGAGCGGAGCGATAAATCCATAGAATAATTCCAGGTAATGCGTATATGCGTCCAAGTCCAACGTACCCGCCATGATGCCGGCGGCGTACGGATTCGACTCCACCTGATCGTGGTAAGGCGCGCTTTCGGCTTTGAGCCGTTCCAAAATATGAAGTTTCATTCTGTCTGTTCTCTCCTTACGGTCGCAACGAAACACAAAACGACAGCCCGGGAGCCGCCATACCTCGCCCCAACGATCATGAATTTAATTAAGCGTTTGAAAGTTCTGCCGTATCATTAAGAATAACCGATTTATGCGTTGAAAAAAAGAGTGCTTTGCACAAATTATTTGCACAACGCCGGTTTCTTTTTTATACCGTTTCGATAAAAAGAAAAGCCTTTTGAATGCCGAAATCGTCCGGTCTTCAAAAGGCTCACAAAAAGGCGGTCGGCTCAATATTCGTGCCACACGTCCCGATATTCGTCATTTCGTTTGAACTGTGCCCTTACATAGGAGCAGACCGGGAAGATACGCTTGTCTTGCAGGCGCGCTTCTTCCACCAGACGGTCGAGCAGCAGCTTGGCGACGCTGCCGCCGCGGTATTCCGGGTCGACGTACGTATGGTTGGCCATCCACGTGTCCGGTTCCGGACCTTCCGCGTACGTGATCTCGCCGATCGTCTCGCCTGCGCGCTTCAGCTTGAAGCCGTCGGCTTCGCGCACGAACTGCGCGCCCGCGATGATCGAACCGGCCGGCTCTTTGTCTTTGCCCGCGTCCTTGATCCCCGCGACGCCCTGCTTGATTCCGGTTACCTCCGATTTGAGGTCGCCGATACCCAGTTTCAAATAAGACAGGGACGCCTTGAACTTCGCCGGCTTTTCTTTGACCTGCGTCTGCACCTGTTCCATATTGCCTTTGAGCGTATCCACTTCCGTTTTCAGTCCGTCCATGGACGCTTTGATACCGTCGAGCGCCTGCTTCGTATCGCTGATGCTCGTCTTGATCGTTTTCAACATGCTCATTTCGTTCGCCCTCCTTCGGATCTAACACTTGTTGCCCTTCTTGTTGCCCATGTCGCTTATTACCCACTTGGCGTCCTTTTGGAGCTGTCTCGCTATCAAGAACGAGCAAAACGGAAAAATAAAGCGCTATTTTGCGTCTGAGGAAGATTGAAAGAGGTGACTCTCCCAGATCTCCGTTTACAAACATCTTCATCTTTTTACAGACGTTTTACTTTTCTCCCGCCCGGGTTAATATGGGATCAACACCAGCGACGCTTCGCAGCTACACAATACAAAACGAAGAACGCGCCGGTGCCAATCCAAGACTTTTTCCAACATCCGTAAAGGAGGGACAAGTCCAATGGACTAGGGTAAGCGAAGCATATCCGTGAAGCTCTTCCTTAATAGAAAGACGCCCGTGAAAACGTCTTTCGGAGAATCCGGTATGCGGGACACTTCGGTACTCGCCGTAGACCATTGTCAAGGACGGAAGAATGAAGACCGGTCAAACGAGATGTAAGGTAATCATCTTGGATGAAGGGAGCAGGATTCCGATGAAACAGGTTAGCGAAGCGTATCGATGACCGATTTTCACGCATGAAAAACGTACGTGTGAAAAACGTACGTGAAAACGTTTTTCGTGAGATCGAGGATACGCGGGAACTCAGAAGCTTGAACGTGATGACGGAAATGTCCGCAAGCAGAAGCGAAGTTTGGATCTGCGAAAGGAGAAGATTCCGATGACACAGGTAAGCGAAGCATACTGAGTGGTTTTACGTCAAGGAGGCGTACGTGACAGCACCTTCCTGTAAAATCAGGTATGTGGGAAACTCAGAGCCGCCCGTCGCAATTCGCTATTATGGAAGACCGAACGTTTCATGCAGCACCCAAGCAAGAAGCAAGAGTTCGAAAAAAAGCATAAAGGTTAAGGTGACGACTTGAAGAAAACTTGTACAATTGTAGAAGGAAGCGCGATTTCGAGCAGGCATAGAAGCCTTGCAAAAAAGGAGCATGATTCCAATGCAATAGGTCAGGCAGGCAGGCCGTTGTCGTCGCATACTGGACACGACGATCCAGAAGACGCTTAATGCGAGCCATCAGGCTGTCAAACCAAAGGGAAACTATTGTTCATCGGAAGAAGCCGTTTCGAGCAGGATTAGGCCTCGCGTAGAGAGGAGCAGGATTCCAATGCAATAGCGTAAGCGAAGCATACTGCAACGATTCTCACCCGGGAAAAACTTACGTGAAAAAGTTTTTCGTGAAATCGATGTATGCGGGAACTCACCCCCCATATGCAAGACGACATGGTACGACCGCGAATATGCGGTAAGCTCCGATGAGACGGAGTTCGGATGCACGACCCGGGCTATACAAATTTTAAATATCGAACCGCTAAACGATTGGCGACAGCTGTGAAGCAGCCGGCAATCGGCAAGACTGGAACACAAGTTAGTTGTTCACCATGTCAAGCATGTGGATTGGATGTTCAGGAGGAACGAAGAAAATTGAATACGAACGATAACGAATAATCCCCCGCAGTCTTGTTAATTCAAGGATGCGGGGGTATTTGTGTGCGTACTTTTTTATTCCACATTCAGCCCTTCTTCTTCGAGCATCTCCTGCAAATCGAACAGCATGACGATCCGGTCGTTCGTCTTGTACATCCCCGTAAAGAAAGTACCCGCCCGTTTGCCCCGGCTGCGTCCGTCGGAGATTTGCGGCGCCTGTGCGCCGGTCTGCAGCACTTCCGTCACTTCGTCCACGATCAAGCCTACGTGAAGCCGGCCCAACTGCACGAGCAGCAGCCGCTGCTTGGGATCGGCCGGCGCTTCGTCGAAGCCGAACGCGAACCGGACGTCGAAGATCGGCATGATCTTGCCCCGGATCTTCATCATGCCGCGCACGGCCGAATAATAATCCGAGACCGGCACTTCCGCGGGCACGGTCAAAATTTGCAGTACGCTGCCGATCGGCAGACCGTATTCTTCCCCTTCGATTTTGAACACGACAAACTGCTCGGCGTTATCTTGGAACATCGTCGCAGCCCCTTCCTTCGCTTGTTTGTCCTTAGTGTACACGATTCGCCCGGTTCCGCATACGGGAACCGGGCGAATGAAGAACAGGTACGTCGTCAAATTCAGAATTACAAATCCACAATTACAAATCCAGAATGCCCGGACGCGGTGTAACGCCAAAGGCCGCTGCCAGATCGGACAGCTGCCGCTCGGTAATACGCTGCTTGATCGGATGATGCGCGACCAGCATATAGATTTGGGCCGCTTTTTCAATCGTCTCGATCAAGCCGAACGCTTCGTCGATCGTCGTGCCCGTGCCGAAGATGCCGTGCTGCGGCCATATGACCGAATGGTATTCCCGCATCTTCTCCGCCGTGGCCCGGCCGATTTCGTTGGAGCCCGGCACCATCCACGGAATGATGCCGATTCCGTCCGGGAACACGACGATACATTCGGTGCACATTTCCCACAGCGTCTTCGTGAACTTCGCTTCGTCGAGCTCATGGATAAACGTCATGGCCAGCACATGCGTCGCATGGTTATGGATGACGACGCGATGATCCGGGTCGACTTTGAGCCGTTCGATATGGCTCATAAAATGCGATGCCAGTTCGCTCGTCGGCCTGGCTCCGTTCTCCAATCCCCAGAGCAGTTCGAGCAAGCTTCCGTCCGCCGACACGCGCAGCAATCCAAGATTGCCGGCCGGGTCGTGCAGCACGTTTTTGAAATATTTGCCGGAGCCAGTCACGATAAAATAACGGCCGGCCAGTTCGCCGACCGGAAAAGCCGGTTCGATCACGCGAATGACCCGCTCAAGATCGAAATAAGGGGCGACTTCGGCTTCCTCCAACAAATAACTGACGTTGCCGCCGTTGCGCTCGTCCCAGCCGTTGCGCCACATATGCTGCGTAATCTCGGACATCTCCCGTATAAACGGCACTTCAAGCGACTGTGCGGTATTTCCGGCGTTGATCGTACTCATGGCGTTCCCCTCCCGGCTTCTCTTGGCTGAAGCACTTCTTTCTCGTGGCGTTTGACCTCGTCCAACCATTTTTCGCGCACCGGCACGCCGGCCTGCCGACAAAATTGATCCCAGATCGCGCCGAACGGATACGACTTGAACTCTTCGACGAGTGCCAGGCGCGACGTGTAATCCCGCTCAAGTTCGATCCGCTTGAGCTGCTCCACCGGTTCGAGCAGCGCGCGCAGCAGCGCTTTCTGCATATTGCGCACGCCGATCACCCAGGCGGCGACATGGTTGATGCTGCCGTCGAAGAAATCGAGCCCGATATGCGTACGGGGCAGCAGGTCGCCGCGGACGAGTTCGCGGGCAATCTCCAGCAGTTCGTCGTCCATCGTAATGACGTGGTCGCTGTCCCAGCGTACCGGGCGGCTCACATGCAGCAGCAGCCGGTCGGCGAACATCAGAATCGAAGACAGCTTGTTCGAGATCACTTCCGTCGGATGGAAATGGCCCGCGTCGAGGCAGATCGTCTTGCCCCGGCTCATGGCGTAGCCCATATAGAATTCATGCGAGCCGACGACATAGCTCTCCGAACCGATGCCGAACAGCTTGCTTTCGACGGCATCGATGTTATACGTTTCGTCGATTTCGTCGGCGAAAATGTCGTCCAGCGCTTCTCTCAGGCGGGCGCGCGGCGACCAGCGGTCGACCGGCGTGTCTTTGTACCCGTCCGGCAGCCAGTGATTGGTGACGCACGGCTGCCCCAGCTCGCGGCCGAAACTCTCCGCGATGCGGCGGGACGCTTTGCAGTGGTCGATCCAAAACTGCCGAATCGCCGGATCGGAATGGCTGAGCGTAAACCCGTCTTCGGCTTTGGGATGCGAGAACAGCGTCGGATTAAAATCGAGGCCGAGCCCGTTCTGCTTCGCCCAATCGATCCAGCCCCGGAAATGGCGCGGCTGGAGTTCGTCCAGATCGACGTCTTCGTCGGTATCGGCATAGATCGCGTGCAGATTGACTTTGTGTTTGCCCGGAATGAGCGACAGCGCAAGCTCGAGATCGGAGCGCAGCTCGCCCGGCGTCGACGCCCGGCCGGGATAGCTGCCGGTGACGGCGATGCCTCCGCCCAGCGCGTCGCCGCGCCGCAGAAAGCCCCGCACGTCGTCGCCCTGCCAGCAGTGCAGCGAAATCTTGATGCCCGCAAGCTTGCGCAGCGCGGCTTCGACGTCCACCCCGTGCCGTTCGTACAATTGTTTGGCTTCCAGATAAGCCGTTTCGACCTTGTCCCTCATCGCAAGCTCTCCTTCGGATTCAATTGGGTCAACGTTCTCCAGCGCCGCTCAAGCATTTCCCTGCCGGGAACGGGGTTCGGGCGGTACTTCTCGGACGGAAAAGAATCGGCGATCACGCGCCGCGCTTCCGCCACGTCCGCGAGCGCGCCGGACGCGATCAGCTGCACGGCGATGCTGCCGATCGCGGTCGCTTCCGACGGCCCTGTGCGGACTTCGATGCCCAGCAGATCGGCGGTCAGCTGCGACAGCAGCCGATTGTTCGACCCGCCCCCGACGATATGCAGCACGTCGTACGAGACGCCGGTCAACTCTTCCAAGCGCACCAGGGCATCGAGATACGTAAAAGCGAGGCTGTCGAAGATGCACCGGGCCAACCGGGCCGCATCTTCCGGCACGGGCTGTCCGCTATCGCGGCAAAAATGCCGGATCGCTTCCGTCATGCTGGCCGGATTCAGAAACCGTTCGTCGTTGCACGGAACGAGGCTCCGGAACGGTTCTTCCTGCGCGGCCCGGTCCGCAAGTTCCGCAAAGCTGCGGCCGCTCCCTTCTTCGCGCCGGACTTCCTGGATCATCCACAGCCCCATAATGTTCTGTAGAAAACGAAACGTGCCGTAAGCGCCCCATTCGTTCGTATACCCGGCCTGCCGCGCCGCTTCGCTGTTCAGCGGCTGCGCCAGCTCGGCTCCGAGCAGCGACCAGGTGCCGCTGCTCAGATACGCCCAGCTCCGGCCCGGCGCAGCCGGCACGCCGACGACGGCGGAAGCGGTATCGTGCGTCGGCACGGCGATGACCGTGCAATCCGGGTAACGTCCGCTCTCCGCGAGCTCCGCCTTCAAGCCGCCGAGCCGTGTCCCCGGCTGCGTCAAGGCCGCAAACTGTTCGCGCCCCAGACCGAGCAGGCCGAGCAGCTCGGCGTCGAACTCCCGCGTATGTACGTTCAGCAGCTGCGTCGTGGACGCGTTCGTCGCTTCGTTGATCGCTAGGCCGGTCAGGCGGTAATACAAATAGTCCGGCACGAGCATAATTTGCCGCGCGTGCCGAAGCTGCTCGCGATCGTGCACGTACAGCTGATACAGCGTATTGAAACTCATCTCCCGAATGCCGGTCCTGCCGTACACGGCCTGCCGATCGAGGTGCTCGCGGTGAAACCGATCCGGCGCTCCCGCCGTCCGGACATCCCGGTACGCGTAGACGTCGTGCAGTCTCTCCCCCGCTTCGTCCAGCAGCACATAATCGACGCCCCACGTATCAATCCCAAGCGTGCAGGCATCGATGCCGGCGAGCCGGGCCCGGTTCAATCCGGTCAGCAGCTCGTTAAGCAAAGCGTCGACTTCCCAGTAATCATGCCCGTCTTTGCGTGTAAAAGCGTTCTCAAAACGATACAGCTCCTGCAATTCCAACTTGCCTTCGATCAGGGTACCCGCGACCAGCCGGCCGCTGGAAGCCCCGATATCGACGGCGATCGCCTGCGCCATGTCCATTCCTCCGCTTGTTGGACTAAAATCCATATCTTGTGCTTCTATCGTACCTGCGTTCTTCTTTTCAGTCAACAATATCTCTTCTATAATCTGTGGTTTTCCGTGGATTATTTCTTTTTTTCGGACATTGCAAAAATGAATATTCGTATAAAAAGCGAATACCCACAGACTGACGATCTCTTGTTTTCCGTCTTCTACAGCCGTAACGATCGCTGCGCGCGGATCGCTTTTGAATTCGCCGCCTGGTTTGCCGTAGCTCTGGTAATGTACCAGGCGGAGCGGGTCACTTCTGTTGGATGCGCGGCAGAATACTCTTAAATGGCGTGCCGATCGCTGTACCCGCTCTGCGCGTAGCCTGAGCAACCTTGCCGGTCGTTTGAATCATGTACCGCTTCGAACGTTTCGCCGCAGGCGCCGTACCGAAGATGGCTTCTTCGTCCCAAAGACCGATGATCACGGATACGCTGAGCCCGGTACGCTTCGATTCTTCTTGCGCTGCTTTCAAAATACTTTTCTGGTCCATTCATCAGCCTTTCCATAATGGACGGCAGTGGCCCTTCGCCGATCACCGAAGATCAGTCCAGCTCGCCGCCTTGCGAAATCCCATAAGATCAATTTCGTTTATCGCTCTCATTTATAGTGGGCAATCGTAAGAGGAGCTTTAAAAAAAGAAAAGATCCAGCGTATTTGCTGGATCGCTTAGAATCCGCCGGCACTCGCACCATGATTAAAGGCACCACTACCAGCTCCGTGACCTGCAGGTGCGCCGCCTCCGGCTCCGTGAATTCCGGGCGAACTACCACCTGCTCCATGAATACTAGGCGTACTTCCTCCAATTCCATGAGTCATCGTTCATTCCTCCGATCCATTAAATATGCGTGCGCTCTTTAGGCGCTCGCACTTGTGCATAGGAGCCAGAAAAAAAAGCTCCACTCGGTGTGGACGATTCCTGCCGGAATAAGGGGTAGCAGGGACACCCGGGAGCGCTGCTCCCTATGTCTCTTACTGTAAGTCTGTTCTTGCGCCGTTTTAGCGCCATGTTAACTTCAACTTACCGTCACAATTTCGCCCACTCGCTTTCTTCATTCTCTTCATCATCTGACGGCGAGCTAGGCATTTAGTATCTCTATAGCTTCAGTCATTCCGTAATGGTTTCAATGTCTTCGACTAGCCACGCTTCATCTTGCTTGATCTTGCTTGATCTTGCTTGATCTAGCAAATGGTTTAACTCCTTTATTATTTACATTTTTTTGATTTCTATTGCTAGGATATTTTTATCTTGGAGCTGAATGTAAACATTCTCGGAATAAAAACCCCTAAGCTCAGTTCTTGGTTTATAAAAAAAGATTGTCCTCAGGACAATCTTCAAATCCTCCAAATTACTAATTTAATTTTTCTTTTCCTTATTTACGTAGCTACTCTGCTGATTGAAAAATTTTTGAACCGTTCGCGTGATATCTGCATTTTCATTTACCATTTTCAGTTGTTTATCACTTGTTTGCTTCATGTTGCTTCCATATATAGGTGTTGTCAAAATTTCAATAAAGGTTCCAGGAAAACTTAAAGTATTTATAGCTAGATCCATTACTGTTGTTTCTTTAGGCAGCCGAGAATCTTCGTTTTCTGTTCCATAAATCCGAGTTGTATTTAAATAAGTTTTCTCAGTTAGCTGTGGGGAATATGTCAACACAATTTGCGTGTAAAATCCAGATTTAATATTTATGAGTTCATATTTTTGTTTTAAAGGTCTAGCTATATCATCGCCTCCCATTAAATCCATCTCTCCTTCAGCCCATTCTCCTCCTTCATTAGCAGAATAAACCGTAGCACCAAGATTTTTAGGTTGAATAATACTTTTATATTCCGCATTTAACAGCGCGAAAAAGGATTGATTCAAATCTACAAATGATTCGTAACTTAAAACTTCGACTTCTGAAGATAAATCTTTAGCTGATGAAAAGGGCTGTTGTTTATAAAACGAGAAAGACAAGATAATAATTACTGAAATCATTAAAAATCCAATTATGAAAGAACGTTTTCTCATAAAAAAACCTCCATGGTTCAAAAAAATAAATATATATTCCTGAATTTTAAATCTATTTATTTTCCCAAGTAAACCCTTTTTAGATTTTTTTAAAAATCAATTTCTATGTATTTGAAAAAGTTGATTTAGTTTTATAACGCGTCTATGCAGAAAGTAGTTACTCAATTTAAAAAAAATTTAATCAATGTTTACCTTTAGCAGATAACACCACTCAGTAGGTCTTTAATATT
This sequence comes from Saccharibacillus brassicae, assembly GCF_006542275.1. Classification (NCBI taxonomy): domain Bacteria; kingdom Bacillati; phylum Bacillota; class Bacilli; order Caryophanales; family Paenibacillaceae; genus Saccharibacillus; species Saccharibacillus brassicae. The sequence goes on along the minus strand of NZ_CP041217.1, from coordinate 5,110,510 downwards.
TCATTTCCTCATAATTTAAGGCACTCAGCAATGGTCTCTACCACTTTATCAATACGTCGATCCATAGTACGTGCGCTCATACTCGCAAATCGGAAGATCGTCGTTTTGTAAGTCCGGAAGCGGAAATATCGCTTTTGCAACACGCGCTGAACTTCTTCGTCTGCAATTAAGTTGATGGCCGTGTTAATGTCGTCAACCATACGCCGGTAGATACGCCACACTTCCTCTTCCCGACTCGTCCGTTCAGTTCGGCGCTCAAGTGCCAGGCACATCGTCTCTATGAAATCCCGTTTTTCGGGTTTAGGAATTCATTTATTCCTATTATGAATTTATCATGTAATTATTTTCACATGTTTTCTATAGACTGCTGCCCTTTTTATCATAGTGCCCGCTGGCACACCGATTTTCTTGCGATGCGAAGATATCGATCTGCGAGCTTTTCGTTTGGGCGATTCAAAGTTCTTGTCCGGACCAATCGCCGCCAGGTGCGCCGCAATCTTTTCTTGGCTCCAGAATTCGATCTTCACGCCGCGCTGGCTGCTCCGCTGGACGTCGATCGGAACCTCTTTCCGGCGGGCATAGTCGATCTCGTCCTCCGTCTTTTCCTCATTCGCTTTATTCCATTTACCTTAAACGTTACCGGCCTTTTGAACCGGCGTAGTCGCTGCCCTCTCCGGCGACCAGCCACGGTCGTTCATCCGGCTGCGGAACGTGCCTTCGCCGATCCCGTTCTTCTTTGCCAGGTCGACGTATTTCGGATCGATATAAACTCTCGGCATCTCCATTCCCCTATGTGACTCATGTCATTCTCGGTACCAACCGATCTCCTTCGAAAGCATATCTACGTACAATCCATCTTCGTATTCTTCGTAGTCCGATTGTCCCCAACTGCGAGGAGCCAAGAACCGCTCGATACCTTCCAGGGTAATCCAAAGTTCTTTACTCTCTGGATTGACGTATTGAATGACTGCCGGCTGATCTCGCCACCAGACCTTCATGCCGCGCACCTTTTCCTCCCAGTCACGGAACATAACGTCCAACGGGTACTCCTCCAGCAGCTGAACCAGCTTGTGCTGCGCAGTTGCCAAGCCATAATCCATATAGCGAGCAGTAAATCACCGCGATGTTTAGGCTGGAAAGTTATTAATCATAGAGGAGGACTTTAAAAATGAGGTCAGTCAAAGATTCAGACAGAAAATCTTTGTGATCAACAGTTTGGTTCGAACTATCTGTAAAGGATGTCGCTGGGCCTATTTTAAAAAAGCTTAAGTCGATTCGACTTTAATAAGGTTCGCGATATCATACATTCCGCCATACTGCCGGTCCCATTTACTTTGCTCTCTGGCCAATAGATTTGCGCGCGACGGCCGCTCTTCGAAAAGCACTATACTTTGCCCTCGCCGAGTCCCTTTCGCGTCCGATGCGTTACCTTATCGTCTTTCGTCAGGTTTGGATTCTGCTCTGCCTGCGATCTGCTCCACATTCACTTCGCTTTTCGTGACATGACAGGTAGCGTTCACTTGTCGCGCGATGCAGTCAATGTATTGTAGATCAATCTATTTGTTTGGATTTTATCAACTCCTGCACCCGTATTTGGTTCAAATTCTGCCCGAGCGATTGAAGAACTTTGCCGACCGGATAATCCTGATTGCAGTAGACATCGATCGTGGCAAACTTGCACTGCTACATGGGATGCCTCTCCCGCCGCCGCTCCCCGTCTTTTTTGGACGCAAAAAAAGGAACGGCTCAAAAGCCGTTCCTTCGTTGATCGACAGGTTCCGAATAAGGATCGGCGCCGAAGCCGCCGCTTATTCTTCTTCCGAGTCGACGTTATGATACACCTGCTGCACGTCTTCGAGATCTTCCAGCGCGTCGATCATCTTCTCGAACTGCTTCTCCGCGTCCTCGGACAGCGAGACGAACGTCTGCGGCAGCATCGTGATCTCGGCGACCGTGAAGTCTTCGATTCCGGATGCGCGCAGCGCTTCCTGCACGGCGTGGAACTGATCCGGCGCGGCGTAGATGATGACCGCTTCGTCTTCGGTCATGATGTCGCGGGCATCGACGTCCGCTTCCATCAACAGCTCAAGCACCTGCTCTTCGTCTTTGCCTTCGATGCCGATAACGGCCGTCTCGTCGAACATGTACGCGACCGATCCGCTGACGCCGAGGTTGCCGCCGTTTTTGCTGAATGCGGCGCGCACGTCGGAAGCGGTCCGGTTGACGTTGTTGGTCAGCGTATCGACGATGACCATCGCGCCGTTCGGTCCGAAGCCTTCGTAGCGCAGTTCCGTATACGTCTCGTCGCCGCTGCCTCTGGCTTTGTCGAGGGCGCGGTCGATGATCGCTTTTGGCACGTTATAGGTTTTGGCACGCTCCAGCACGACCTTCAGCGCGCGGTTCGATTCGGGATCGACCTCGCCTTTTTTGGCTGCCACGTAAATTTCGACGCCGAATTTGGCATATACCCGGCTTGTATTGGCATCTTTGGAAGCTTTCTTTTCCTTGATATTATTCCATTTACGACCCATATCTATCCCGCTCGCTTTCCGTTGATTGAATCTAGCCTGAATTTCATACCCGTTTATTGTAGCGTGAAAAAGTTACCGGAACAAGTGCGTATCTCCCGTCTGCCCCCGCCGCACAGCAAACCGCCCTGCTTGGGTCATAGATCGCCGCTCAGCTTGTTGAACGCCCGGCGCGCATTTTGCAGAAAAATTTCGCGTTCTCCCCGCTCTTCCGCGGACAAGTCCCCCTGCAGGCGATGTTCGGCTTCGCCGATCGCCAGATGCAGGCTTTCCTTGAGCGCCCGGCGCTCGGCGTCGCTCAGCAGCCCTTTGAGCTTGTCCGACACGTTCGGCGTGTACGGCATACGGTTATATTCTTCCGCGCTGATCGTCCGCACGTCCAGATACGTATTTTTCACTTCGATGATGGTGCTCGGGTTGCGCACGTTTTTGTCCGTTTCCACCACGACGCATTTGTTGACATGGTCCGGATAGACGTTGATAATCTTCTGCCGAATCCCCAGTACGCCGCAGATCCGGCTGAATGGAATCCGGTGCACCCGGTTGACTTCTTCCGACATGGGCCTCTCCTCCGTTTACGCAGGCAGTCCTTGCGGACCGTATAGGTCCAGCATATCACAATCGGGATCAAAAACGCCCGAATTCGTTGACAGGCTTTCATTCTTCCGATATAGTTGTTAAGACAACTATATTAAGGCATCGGTCCGCTTGCGGCCGGTCTTACGGGAGGCTTACCGGTATTGGATCAACAACGATTATGGACCCGCAATTTTCTGACGATAAGCTTCAGCAGCTTTTTCATCTTCATTAACTTCTATATTCTCGCGGTGACGCTGCCGGAATATGCGCTCACCCATCTGGGCGGCAGTTCGAACGGCATGGGACTCGTCACGACGGTATTCGTAATCGCGGCGGTGCTGTTCCGCCCGCTCACCGGCAAATGGCTGGACGAAATCAATCGCAAAAAACTGCTCGTATTCTCGGTCGTCATGTTCGCCGCGTGCAGCTTTTTCTATGTATGGGTGCCGAATTACGCGCTGCTGCTCGTCTTGCGCTTCGTGCACGGCATCTCTTTTGGCATCGCGGCCACGACCACGTCGACCGTCGTACTGGACGTGATCCCGCGCGAACGCAAAGGCGAAGGCATCGGCTACTTCACCCTGTTCATGAGTCTGGCCATGGTCTTCGGGCCGTTCGTCGGCTTGTCGGTCTCGTCCGGCGCCGGCTACCCGGTCCTGTTCCTGCTCATCGCCGTCTTCGGCGTTCTGGCCTGCTTCTTCGGCGTTATCACGCCGATTCCGCGGCACGAACCGAAGCCGAGCGATCTCGGCGCCTGGCATATCAAACGCTTCTTCGAAGTGCGCGCCCTGCCGATCGCGATCGCCGGCTTCCTGATCGCTTTCGCTTACGGCGCGATCTCGACCTTTATCGCGGTATACGCCGATTCGCTCGGACTCAAAAGCGTCGCCAGCTATTTCTTCGTCGTCTTCGCCGCCGTCGTGCTGCTGTCGCGGCCGTTCACCGGCCGGCTGTTCGACCGGCGCGGCGCGCATATGCTCGTCTATCCGGGCATCGCGCTGTTCGCGATCGGACTGCTTGCGCTGAGCCAGGCCGGCTCGGCCGCCTTCTTCCTGCTGACGGCCGCCGTAATCGGCCTCGGGTACGGCGCGATCATTCCGAGCTTCCAGACGCTCGCGATCCAGTCCGCGCCCGCGCACCGCAGCGGCCTCGCGACAGGCACGTATTTCGTCCTGTTCGATCTGGGATACGGACTCGGGTCTTACCTGCTCGGCCTCGTCGCTTCGAAGGCCGGTTACTCGTCGATGTACCTGATCGGAGGATTCACCGTCTTGCTGGCGCTCGGCACGTATTACGGGCTGTACCATCGGCCGCAGCGGCTCCGGTCTGCGCGGGACGCGCAGGTGCGAGATGTGCAGGTGCGGGACGCCCAGGGACGAGAAGCTCAGGTTCAAGAAGCGCAGGGACAAGGTCAAAAAGCTTTGTCGTAAATGGAGAGGCAGCGTCGACCGGCCGATTCGGGCGTTAAGGCCGGGCTGGCCAGCCGATCATCATGACGCAAAACAGACGTGTACGGGGTTCCGCGATCGCGATTAGCGACTGCGCCCGTCACGTCTTTTTTGGTATGCGCGAAGGTTTCCGCTTGTTATGAACGCTTGCGCTGTTTAATTACGCAAGCTTCCCGGCAAACTACGTTTTTCGCACCCTTTTCTCAACGTTCGGACGATTTGTATAAAATAACGGCCGAATAACGTCATAAGTACAGCTATTTTTGCTCGTCCGTACGCGCCAAGCCGAATACCGTCCTGAGAGCAGTTATTTTCCCGCCCAAGCGCCGCAAATCCCCTTTTTCCGCAAAATAAGTGGATCTATGACGTTATTCGCGATTCTGACGACTGTTCGGCAAAAATAAATGGATTCCTGCACTTATTCGTATATTCATCCTTACGTCCAAACGACCGAATAACCAAAAGCTCTCCGCAACGAGCAAAAACAAAAGACGCCGGCAAATCCCGGCGTCTTTTCTTTATAGTAGCGCTGCGCGCAGCCCAAACGGCGGTTATGGCCGGTCCGGGTAAGAACCGCCGTCTTTGCCGGTGATGAGATTGGCCGACTCGCGGGTCGGATCGGTGGTGTCGCGCAGATCGACTTCGGCGTCGCGGCTGCGCACCGGATCGCCGGCGTTTTCCGCGGAAGCGGGCAGTTCCGCTCCGCGTACGCCGGCGGGCGGAACGCGCTCGTCGACGGGAGCCATATTCGACGTGGACGGCGTGCCGTCCGGGTCGAAATAAGACGTGTTGTTGGCTCCGCTGCGACGGAACACTTCGTAGATCCGGCTGCGCATCGACTCGTCTTCTTCGACCATGACGAGCACGTCGCCGTGATGGATACGTTCGTCGTAATACTCGGCTTCTTTTTCCGGAATGCCGAGACCGATCAATCCGCCGGCCAGTCCGCCTACGCCGGCGCCAACGGCCGCGCCCGCAAGCGCTGCGGCGATCGGTCCGGCGGCCAGCAGCGGGCCGATGCCCGGAATGGCGAGGGCGCCGAGGCTTGCGAGCACCCCGGCCGCTCCGCCGAGCGTGCCGCCGGTCAAAGCGCCGGCTGTCAGGCCTTCCGGTGCTTTAGTCCCAGTCTCGTTGCGCAGCGCTTCCGAATCTTTGGCGTTTTTGGCTACGATCGAGATCCGGTCCGCGTCGTAACCAGCTTCTTTGAGTTCTTTGATCGCCTGCACGGCCTGTTCTTCGCGCTCGAATGTACCCGAAATTTTTTTGATCATAACTATTTCCTCCCCGGTTTATTGACTTGTTCTCTTTTACCCTTTCCCCTTTCGAACCAAACTTCCCTCAAAAATGGGAATCTATTTACCTATTTTAAAAATTCTATCCTCCTTTCTTCTCTTGGCGCTGCCCGGTTGACATAGTATGATAGGACTATACGATTTTGGTATCCCGGATCTGCGCGGATAAGGAGGGCATCTAGAGAATGGAAGAAACGAAGCAGCAGGACCCGATTATTGCCCCGCTCCTTCATGCGCTCGAAGACTGTATTTACGTGATGGACTGGGACGGCGAGAACTTTCGTTACCGCTATGTCAACCGCGCGGCCGCCGTGCTCAGCGAGCTCGGTCCGGAACATATGGGACAGACTTTTTTCGAAGTGTATGAACATGAACCCGAAATGGGCAAATATCTGCACCATAAATATTTGAAAGTGCTTCAGGAACGGGAAAGTATCCGCTTCGCGGACGGGACGCTGCTTCCGACCGGAGCGCTCAGCGGAGAAAGCATTTTATCGCCGATTTTCCGCGCCGACGGCAGTATCGAAGCGGTCGCATGCGTGACCCGAGACATGATCTCCAGCGCGGAACGCGGACATCGGCTGCACCATTATGCCTATCATGACGAATTGACGCAGCTGTTCAACCGGCGTTTTCTGTACGAGTTCGTCAACAAGCCGTACGTGCTGTTTCTGATCGACCTCGACAATTTTAAAAATATCAACGATGCGCTCGGGCACGAGACCGGCGATACGCTGTTGATCGAAGTCGCGCAGCGCTTTCGGCAATCGTTCGGCCCTCCGAACGTGATTGCCCGCCAAGGCGCCGACGAGTTTATCATCGTGTGCGATACGCCGATCCCCTACCCGGAAGAGAAAGCCAAGCGCATTCTCGAAGTGCTGGACGAGCCGTTCCTGCTCGGCGACCGGATGATCCGGGTCAGCGCAAGCGTCGGCATGGCTTCTTCGAGCGAACGGACCGAGCTGTCGATGCTGCTGCGTCAAGCCGATATCGCGCTGTACTACGCCAAAAGCAAAGGCCGCAGCCGGTATCACGAATACAACGCGGAACTGCGCTACGATCAGGTCATCAAATTCGATTACGAGATCTCGCTCAATCAATGCCTCGAACGCGAAGAACTGCTGCTGCATTACCAGCCGATCTTCGATCCTTCGAACAACAAAGTCGTCGAGGTCGAAGCGCTGCTGCGCTGGAACCTCGGCCACAGCCGATTGGTCTCCCCGGCCGATTTTATTCCCGTCGCCGAAGAGACCGGGCTGATCGTGCCGATCGGCGAATGGGTCATTCGCCAGGCGTGCAAAGACCTGCCGAAGATCAGCGAGAAGTTCGGCCCGCATGTACGGATCGCCGTGAACATCTCCCGGGCCCAGTTCGAGGAAGAAAATTTCGTCGAACGGCTGAACGCGATCATTGCCGAAGAAGGCATGTCGCCGCAGCGTTTCGATCTCGAAGTGACCGAGACGCTCGTTATGCGAAATCTGGAAGAAATTTGCGTCATCTTGAAGCAGCTGCGCGAACAGGGCTACATGATCTCGCTCGACGATTTCGGTACTGGGTATTCGTCGCTCGGCATTTTGTCGCAGATTCCGATCGACAAATTCAAGCTGGACCGCTCGTTCATCGTCCAGATGAATCCGGCCGTTATCTCGGCACTGCTCGCCATGGCCCGCGCGATGGACCTCGACGTGGTCGCCGAAGGCGTGGAAGACGGAGACCAGCTTATTCAACTGATGAATATGGGCTGCCCGGGCATTCAGGGTTATCTTATCTGCCGGCCGATGAGCGTGGAAGACCTGCCGAGCATCTGGTTCCCGGATGCCGAACCTTCCCTCGCCTAAGCCGGCGGCCCAACGCGCTGCACCCGGCGGAAGTCCGCACCGGCTCCGCTCCAAAGGTACACACGTCCGCTATTGAGAATTCCAATCAAAAAGCCGTTTCGACTCCCGCCAAGTGCGGAAGTCGAAACGGCTTTTTGCGTAAACGTCTGATTGGACAGCGAAATTTGCGGGCAGCGTTCGCCGTAAAATTTTAACACCGAATTTCGACGCCGAACTTCAACAACGAACGTCAATCCAACCGTTCAGCCGGCGTCAGGAGATGAGTCCGACCTGACGGGCCTGTTCTTCGGTCAGAATAAACTGCTCGTTTGCCCAATAATCCTTGTCTTTTTCCAGGCCGAACATATCGATAATCTTGTCCCAAATTTTCCGCTGCATCGCTTCTTGTTGGGTGATCATGATCTTCATCGCAAGGTCCCCTTTCGAGCGGCATGTTCGCCATGCCTTCTATCCTGCTTTTACCCGATCGGAGGCCGATCCGACTCGCTTTCGCTCCGCTCTTGCGCAAATTCCGGCCGCGCCGGTGCCCCGCCCCCGCGAAAGCAGCCGGTCAAATGGTCGTCGACCAGCCCGGACGCCTGCATGAGCGCGTAGCAGATTGTGCTGCCGACGAAGCCGAAACCGCGCGTTTTGAGATCGCGGCTCAGCCGGTCCGACACGTCGGTGCGCGCCGGCACTTCTTCGGGCGAAGTCCGGTGTCCGACAATCGGACAGCCGTCCACGAAGCGCCAGATATAGGCATCGAAGCTGCCGAACTCCTGCTGCACGCGCAGAAAAGCGTTGGCGTTGCGGATCGCCGATTCAAGCTTCAGCCGATTGCGGATAATGCCCGCGTCGCCCATCAGCGCTTCGATTTTGTCCGTATCGTAAGCCGCGACAATCTCGGGATCGAAACCGTCGAACACTTCGCGGTACCGCTCCCTTTTTTTCAACACCGTATACCAACTGAGCCCGGCCTGCGCGCCTTCCAGAATCAGCAGTTCGAACCAGCGGCGATCGTCGTGCACGGGCACGCCCCATTCTTCGTCGTGATACCGGATATACAGCGGATCTTCGTTCACCCAGCGGCATCGGACCGTCTGCTGCGGCATGCTTCATTCCTCCCGTTTGTCGATCCGGCGAATACCGCTCCCGCGGCCGTTATGCGCCTATGCCCGGCAGACCGCGTTTGGGTAAAATTTTCATGTAATCGTCGGAAAGCTTCATTAATTGCAAAATATACTCGTAATCTTCGCGGTACGGTTCAAGATCCGTCACCGGTTCGTGCGTGTCGAGCGAGATGGCCGTTCCGTCTTCGAACCCTTCGCCGGGCACGAACAGCACGCCGTCGCCCACGAACGAACCGGTCGGCAGATAGTAGCGGATACCGACCACGTTGCGGTCCGTATTGAGCAGGTCGCGGCCGAACACCGTATGGTTTTCTTGGTCCAAAGAAATGCCCAGCAGATTCATCAACGTCGGCACGAAGTCCATCTGTCCGCCGGCCAGTTCGATCTCTTCTCCCTGCTCCTTGCCCGGCACGTGAATCAGCAGCGGAATATTGAACCGGCTCGCGTTAACGTCGTACGGAATGCCGAGCATCGACGAGACCCACGCGGGATCGTTCTCGGCCGTCGACAATCCGCCGTGATCGCCGTATACGAGCAGCAGCGTGTCTTCCCACAGCCCTTTGTCTTTGAGGCTTTGGATCAGTTCGCCGAGCGCGTAATCCGTATAATGCTGCGCGTTCAGATAGTTGCCCAGTTGGGTCCCCTGCAGCCGCTCGGGAATGCCGAACTGCGGAAATCCTTCCGGCACGTCGAACGGAGCGTGGCTGGACGTCGTGACGAATTGGGCATAGAACGGCGAACCGTCGGCTCGCATCTCGTCGATTTTCTCCAGGCCGACCCGGTACATCTCTTCATCCGAAGCGCCGAAGTTGTTGAACCGGTCGTTTTTGTAATTCGGCTTGTCGTAATACTGTTGAAAACCGAGCGCCGGATACAGTTGGTTGCGATCCCAGAACGTCGCGCTGTTGATCTGGAACGTGGCCGTTTTGTATCCTTTTTGTTCCAGCAAGCGCGGCGAACTCGGAATCTCCCGGTCTCCGTAGCCGGTCGACATCGCAATCTGCGCGGTCGGGTAGATCGACGTGTTGGAGATAAATTCCGCATCCGACGTGTTGCCCGGACCGATCTGTTGAAAAATATTCGGGAAATAAAAGCTTCGCTTCGCCAGCTTGTTCAGGTTCGGCGTCACTTCCCGGCCATCCAGTTCGTAGCCCAGCACGAAATTCTGGAACGATTCCATCTGGACAACGATGACGTTCTTGCCTTGGGCCGCTCCGAACAACGCCGGCTTCCCCGGCTGCGCGCTTGCCGCCCCGTTCGGGGCGCTGCCCGCTTGATCCGTATACGGGAACGACTGCTGGAGCGACTTGACCTGCGCGGCAATTTCTTCCGGCGAAGTCGAAGCGAGAAACTCCCGCTCTTTGCGCTTGTCGATCGCCGTACTGACCTGATAGTTGAAAAAGCCGACGTTTTCCGCGCGCACGATCTCGTTGCTGATCGCCGAGCTGCGGCTGATCCAGATGCCCGACAGCAGCAGGCAGACGATCAGCAGCGCGGACACGGCGATCCGGCTCATACGCGTCGCGGTCTCGCCCCACGTAAGAGGCGTTCCGCGGCCGCCGAACGACAAGCCGCTCCGCGAACGCTTGCGGCGCACGAACCGCGCGGCGGTACGGCCTGCCAGATAGAGCAGATCGGCGAAGAACAGGAAGTAAGCCGGCTTGATCAGTCCGCCCACCATGTTGCCGACTTCAGGTACCTGACCCAGCGAGCCGAGCACGACATACGTCGGGACCGAACCGAAATAGGAATGATAGACGGCCGCCGCGAAAAAGAACAACGACAAGACGAGATTGGCCGTCCACGCTGTGCCCGCGCGCCAGCGGCGCGGCACGAGCAGTTCCAGCAGGCACGTCAGCGCAAGTGCCGTCGACAAGTCGATGACCAGTCCGCCGAGCTCGAATTCGGCGAAGAAAAACCAGCGCAGCAGCAGCAGTTTGACGAACAACAGGCCGAATACGATCAGGAAAGCTTTATCGGGTCTGCGGCTCGTTCGGGATGGAGTCGGAGTGATATTCATTCAAGTCCCTTCTTTATCTTCAGAATGTAGGTGAAAGATTCATTATAAAACACTCTGTTTACATGGTCAAAACATTGTGTTTACAAACGAGGCAAAATAGAGCGGCCAAAACGGCCTTTTCCGCTTTTCCCCCACCGGAATACGTCAAAAAGAAGGCCTGCGCGCATGCAGGCCTTCTTTCGGTACGGCTTCTGGATATTCGAAGCGACTTTTTCTCAATCAACCTTTATTTCCACTGTATGTTTGCTTGATTTCCGCTTTATTTGTACGGTTTCTCGATCCCGGCCGCAGCCGGGCCGGAACCTCAGATTTTGGAATCGTAACGGCACAGCCGAAAGTCGGCTTCGCCTGCCGAGATCGTCACGATGCCAAACGAATACTGTGCCAGGCGGCGCTTGTCTGTCGGCGAACCGGGATTAAACATCGCCGGTTGGGCCGGTTGGGCCGGCTCGGCCGGGTGGTCGGCGTCCGGCAGACGCGGCACATGCGAATGGCCGAATAGAATGATCGCAACCGATTCGCCCGCGAAAGCGGCCCGCGCGTTATATTCCGTGCTGCCCCGGCCCAAATGGCCGTGGGTCAGCCCGATACGCAGTCCGCCGACTTCGACGATGCGGCGGTAGCCCCAACGTTCGACGATGGCCGGCCCGTCGTTGTTGCCGGCTACGCCTTGCACCGGCGCATAGGCAGCCAGCAGGTCGTGCACGTCCGGCGACGTCCAGTCTCCGGCGTGCAGGATCAGGTCGGCGTCCGCCAGCTCTTCGACCAGCCGCGGCGGAAGCGCTTTGGCCATCCGCATCATATGCGTGTCGGACACGACGACGATCTTGACGGTGTCGGCCGCTTCCGACGCGGCGATCCGGACGGTGTCGATCGTATCTGCCCCTGTGCGCTCTGTGCGGCTCCCGGCTGCTCCGAAATCGCTCATCGCGCTTTGACCTGTTCGCGGCGTTCGGCCCGATCCCGCTCGTTCAGCTTCGGGCAGTTGTAGCAGTACTGCGCGCCGGGCAGCATATGGTACAGGCAGCAGCTCGGACGCAGCTGGATGCGCTGCTCCGGGTCGGTCAGATGTTCGACGTAGCGAAAGCGCAGGTCAAACGGATTCTTCTTGCGGCCGAACAGTTCCGGTTCCAGCGTCTTGAGCTGCTCGTAGCCCCGTTCCAGCCGTTCGCGGTGCGGTGCGAGCATCGGCCCGAATTCCGGATGGCTGCGCCACAGACTCGCGAAATAGTCCATCCGTCCGGGCAGCTGCGCCCAGATCATGCCAGGCGGAAGCCCGGACAGCGCGGCGAACTGGCCGAACAGCTCGCGGCACGTCTCGCCGTAGAACAATCGCAGCCCTTCTCGCATCCAGGCGTCGCGTTCGGCTTCGTCCGCCGGCGCAGGTTCGGCGGCGCGGCTGTCGATGACGAAATTCAGCATATGCCCGTTCTCCAGGCGAAACAGCTGTACGCTCAGATTGTCCGCGGACAAATCCGGACGCAGTCCCGCGGCGGCCGGGAAATACAGCGAAGCCGCGGCGACGCCGCTGTACCAACTGCAAAAGTAAGTGACGGCCGCCTGCAGATCGGGCGCCTTCAGCACCTCGGCGAACAGGCGCAGAAAGCGTTCCGCGCCGCCCTGCGCAGACAGCTCCGCAAGCTTCATCGTCATTTCCGCTCCGGTGCGCGGTTCGGCGCTCATATAAAACTGCGGCAGCAGCAGGTCGGGATCGAATTCGGGGTGGAACGGTTCGGTCATCACAGATTCATCCTTTCCGTATCGGGCATGCTTCTTCTGCGTTCATCGTACTTGATTCCGAACGCCCGTTCAACCGTAATGGTTAACGCGTCAAAAAAAGACCGGTTCCTTCGCGAAGAAGGAAACGGTCCAGACCTTATCGTATGAAAAATTGCGTAACCGGCGGCCGGGCCGGGATTCCCGCTTGTGCGGAATCAGGCCCGGATCGGGGCTTCAGCCAAACCGGCCCATGATGTATTCCTGGGTCATTTGGTTCGAAGGGTTGGAGAACAGCTTGGTCGTGTCGTCGTGCTCGATCAGGTTGCCCAGGTAAAAATAGGCGGTCGAATCGGATACGCGGGCAGCCTGCTGCATGTTGTGCGTCACGATCACGATGCGAAGATCTTTTTTGAGTTCGATAATCAGCTCTTCGACTTTGCCGGTCGATACCGGGTCAAGCGCCGAAGCGGGCTCGTCGAGCAGCAGGATCTGCGGGCTGACGGACAGCGCGCGCGCGATGCACAGACGCTGCTGCTGGCCGCCGGACAGCGACAGCGCGGATTCCTTCAGCCGGTCTTTGACTTCGTCCCACAGCGCGGCGCGGCGCAGGCTCTGCTCGACGATCTCGTCCAGCTTCTTTTTGCTGCGCGTGCCGTGGTATCTCGGACCGAACGCGATATTTTCGTAAATGGACTTGTAGAACGGGTTCGGGCGCTGCCAGACCATGCCGATCTTCTGGCGCAGCGTGACCGCATCCGTGTTTTTGTCGTTCAGGTCCTGGCCGTCCATCCAGATCCGGCCGTCGACGCGCGCGGACGCGATCTCGTCGTTCATGCGGTTCAGGGAACGCAGGAAGGTCGACTTCCCGCAGCCCGAAGGTCCGATCAGCGCGGTGACGCTTTTCTCGGGAAATTCCATGTTGATCTTTTTGACGGCTTCGTTCGTGCCGTAAAACACGCTCAGTTCTTCCGTCCCGAAACGGGGCTGCGTACGGGTCTGTGTCTGCATGGCGGGAGTCCTCCTATTCCATCCGCTTGGAAGCGGTAATCTTGCGGTATACGAAGCGGCCGAACCAGCGTGCGACCAGGTTGAACAGCAGGACCATAATGACGAGCACCGCGGAGGCGCCTGCGGCGACCTGCTTCGCGTCCGGCACTACGCCTTCGCTGTTCAGCTTCCAGATGTGTACGGCGAGCGTCTCGGCCGGACGCAGCGGGTTGATCGGGGACCGCGGATGCAGCGGGTTCCAATCCGTGAAGTCGAGCGGCGGCGTCGTCATGCCCGACGTGAACAGCAGCGCGGCGGCTTCGCCGAACACGCGGCCGGCGGCGAGAATCGTGCCGGTGATCAAGCTTGGCAGGGCGACGGGCAGCAGGATCGACGTGATGATCTTCCACTTGGACAGCCCGAGCGCAAGCCCGGCTTCCTTCTGCTCTCTCGGTACGGCGCGGAACGATTGTTCCGTAATCCGCACCATGAGCGGCAGGTTGAAGATCGCCAGCGCGATCGCGCCGGACAGCAGGGAGTAACCGAGATCGAATGTGTTGACGAACAGCAGGAGGCCGAACAGGCCCACGACGATCGACGGGAACGAAGACAGCACTTCGACGACGAGGCGGATAAAGGCGGTGACTTTGCCTTCGCGCGCATATTCCGCCATATAGATGCCGCCGCCGAGGCCGATCGGCACCGTGATGATCATCGTCAGCACGAGCAGGAACAGCGAGTTGAACAGCTGCGGCCCGATACCACCGCCGGCCTTCATGTTCTGCGAAGGCGACGTCAGGAAGTGCCAGTCGATATGGGCGATGCCCCGGAACAGAATAATGCCGAGCAGGCCGGCCAGGATCGCGACGATGACGACCGCGAAAAAGACGATAATGCCGGTCGCGAGTTTGTCTGCGGTTTTTGCGTTCACAGTTTATTCCTCCTTTGGAGCAGCCGTACCGCAATGATGAACACGAAGGTCATAAAGAGCAGCATCAGCGCCATACTCCAGAGGACGTTGTTCTGTACCGTTCCGGTTACCGTGTTGCTCATGTTCAGGGTGATCACGCTGGTCAGGGTCGAAGCCGACTGGACCAGGGAAGTCGGCAGGAACGGAGCGTTGCCGATAACCATCTGTACGGCAAGCGCTTCGCCGAAGGCGCGCGCGATACCGAGGATAATACCTGTCCACAGCGAAGGTGCGAGCGTAGGCAGCACGACGCGGTAGATCGTCTGCCAGCGCGTCGCCCCGAGGGCGTAGGACGCTTCGCGCATGCCGCGCGGCAGCGAAGCCAGCGCGTCGGCGGCGATGCTCGTGATCGTCGGCAGAATCATGATCGACAGCACGAGCGCACCCGCTCCGACGCCGTAGCCGACCGAGGTGCCGCCCGTCAGCGAGCTGATGAACGGAATCAGGACGGTCAGGCCGATAAAGCCGTAGACGACGGACGGAATGCCCGACAGCAGCTCGATAGCCGGCTGCAGGATTCGTTTGCCTTTGCCCGGCACGATCTCGGTCATGAACAAAGCGGCGCAGATGCTGAGCGGGCCGGCGATCAGCGCGGCAAGCATCGACACGACGAACGAACCGGCGATGAACGGCAGCGCGCCGAACGACGGGGTGTCGCCGGTCGGATTCCAGCTGCGGCCGAACAGGAACTGGCTCAGGCTGACGCCGTCTTTGGTGAACGTCGCCAGTCCTTTGGAAGCGACGAAATACACGATCGAGACGATGACCACGATAAGCATAAGTACGCACAGATACGTATAGGTTTTGCCGATCAGATCTTCGCGGCGATGCCTGGCGAGTCCTCGCGAGGCGGGTTTAGTATTTTCCATAATTGGTTACCCTCTCCATTCTTTGTTACACGCGCAAACAGAGGCGGAGAGACCGCCTCTGTTGTGCCGGTGCTGCCGAGCTTACTGAATCGTTTTGCCTTCTGCGTCACGCTTCGTTTCCATGCTGGATACCGGGATGTAACCCAGTTCCACAACGTCGGCGTTTTGCACTTCTTCAGTCATCATGTAGTCCAGGAAAGCTTTGGCCGCGCCTTCAGGCTCGCCCTTCGTGTACATGTGCTCGTAAGCCCAGATCGGGTACTTGCCGCTCTGCACGTTCTCTTCCTTAGGCTCTACGCCTTCGTAGCTCAGTGCCGTTACGGTGTCGTCGAGGTACGAGAACGCCAGGTAACCTACAGCGCCTTTGGTATCGGCCACGATTTGTTTAACGGTACCCGACGAATCCTGCTCGATCGCGCCCGGTACGTTTTCTACTTTTTCGCCCAAAGCGTATTTCTCGAAAGTAGCGCGTGTGCCCGAGCTGCTCGGACGGTTAACGATGACGATCGCTTGATCCGCACCGCCGACTTCTTTCCAGTTCTTCACTTTGCCGCTGAAAACGTCCAGCAGCTGCTGCTTCGTCAGGTTTGTTACGCCCGTATCTTTGTTCACGACAGTTGCCATAGCGACAACCGCGACTTGATGATCGACCAGTTCGGCTGCCTTGTCGGCATCCAGTTTTTCTTCCGCGAACACGTCCGAGTTGCCGATGTCGGCTGCGCCTTCGGATACTTGGGTCAGACCCGTGCCGCTGCCTCCGCCTTGTACTTGAACCGTCACTTCAGCGTTTTCGGTCATGTATTTCTGTCCCACTTGATCGACCAGCGGCTGCAAAGCCGTCGATCCGACTGCCAGGATGGAACCCGATACGGTCTCTGCCGCAGGCGTTTCCGCAGCTGCCGGAGTCGTGCCTGAACCTGCTGCCGGTGTTTCCGTGGTAGCCGTCGTGCTGCCGTTACCGCAAGCGGTAAGCGCGAGCATTGCGGAAAGTGTTAAAGTGCCGAATAACGTTTTTTTCGATTTCATGTCTGGTTTGACCCTCCTAGTGGTGTTCATACGATTGCGGCCGTCTTCTCTCTGTCCGAGTTGTCCGTGCCGCTTAACAGTTCCTATTGTAGAGAGCGAAAATTAACGCAAAACCATTGTTTTGTAAAAACAGTGTAAAATATTGCGGCTTTGCGTTTCTATTTTAAAAAAGCAAAAAAAGAAGCCCGCGGAATTCCGCAGACTTCTCGGTTGGAGGTCGCCGCATTCAGCGCGCCGCTTCGAGCATGCGCCAAAATGCGGGCTTCGGCCGAAGTTTCCGGTCGAACGGCAGCGGCCAGTTCAACCGCCCGCGCACCGGGAACCCGTCCAGCCACGTTCGCGTATCCGCCGCTCCCCAGAACGTCACCGAATCGATCGCGGAGCGGTATTCGCGAAACAGCTTGAAGATCTCTTCGTACCGCTCCGTCAGGCGTTCTTCCATCTCGGGCGTCGGGCGGAGCAGGTCGGTTCTGCGGTCTTCGAACCGGAATGCCGACACGTCCAGCTCCGTGATATGCAGCCGAACGCCAAGAGAAGCGTAAAGCTCGATTGCTTCCTTGATTTCGTCGATCGGGGGCCCGTACAGATTCCAGTGTCCCTGCATGCCGATGCCGTGCACCGGCGCCCCGGCTTCCAGCAGCGAGCGCACGAGCCTATGGATCTTGACCCGTTTGACGGGATCGGTCTCGTTGTAATCGTTGTAGAACAGCCGGGCGTCGGGATCGGCTTCGTGCGCGATACGGAACGCCCGCTCCAAATAGTCTTCGCCGATCCGCTCCAGCCACTTGGTCGGCCGCAGGTACCCGTCGCCTTCGTCTTCCACCGCTTCGTTGACGACGTCCCACGCGCCGATTCTGCCGCGGTAGCGGCCCATGACGGCGTGGGCGTGGTCTTCGAGGCGCCTCAGCACCTCTTCGCGGGAAGCGTCGCCGCCGTCCGCTGCGCGGAACACCCAGTCCGGCGTCTGGTTGTGCCAGACGAGCGTATGCCCGCGCATCGCCATCCCGCCGCGCTGCGCGAATTCGACGATGGCATCGGCCGCTTCGAACGCGTAGCGCCCTTCTTCGGGCTGGATCTCCTCGAACTTCATTTGATTCTCGGCGGTGAGGCTGTTGTATTGTCCGGCGATGAATGGACCTTCGCGCCGCAGCGTGTCCGTGCTTACGGCGGCGCCGATCCGGAACAGGCCGGCATAGGCTTCATGCAGGGAAGGGATTGCGGTGTCCATCGGATTCGCTCCTTTTTTCTTATTATGTTCTCTCGGGCTTCCGGTTTGCCGTTTATTGCGGTTATTGCGGTTATTCCTTAACGCTGCCGAGCTGCAGGCCGTGCACGAAATATTTTTGCAAAAACGGATAGACGACCAGGATCGGCAGCGAAGCGACGATGGTGATCGCCGCGCGGATCGACACCGGCGTCACCTGGCTCTGCGCGGCGGCGGCCGGGTCGGCCCCGCTCGATACGGCCGCGCTGCTGTTCAGGTTCATCGAAGACGACAGCAGCTTCATCAGCTCGAACTGCAGCGTGCTGAGTTCCTGCTTGGACGACGCGTACAGAAACGTGTCGAACCACGAATTCCACTGCCCGACGGCCACGAACAGCGCCACGGTGGCGAGCACCGGCTGGCACAGCGGCAGGATGATCGACATGAACGTGCGGAAATCGCCCGCGCCGTCGATTTTCGCCGATTCGATCAGCCCTTCCGGCAGCGTCTGGATATACGTGCGGATGACGATCATGTTGAATGCGCTCACGAGTCCCGGCACGATATAGACGAGGAAGTTGTTGAGCAGATGTAGGTCTTTGATCAGGAAATAGGTCGGAATCAGCCCCGCGCTGAAATACATCGTCAGCACGACCAAAATGGTGATCGGCTTGCGCAGCAGATAATCTTTGCGGCTGAGCGCGTAGGCGAGCATCGAGGTCAGGAACAAGCTGAGCACCGTCGCGATCACGGTCCGGGCCACGGAGACCCAGAACGCGTTCAGGATGTTGCCGTTCGCGAAGACGGCGCGGTAATTTTGTCCGGTCCACTCGCGCGGCCACATATAGATGCCGCCGCGAATCGTATCGTTGCCCGCGTTAAGCGATACCGCAAACGTATTGAGAAATGGATACAGCGTAATGACGGCCACGGCGATCATGAGCAGGCCGTTGAGCGTATGGAACACGAACGGTTCGATCTGCGTTTTTTTGGCATTCATCGCTTCTGTCCTCCCTTAGATCAGCCGGTCTTCGCCGAGCCGCTTGGCAATGGTGTTGGCGGCAAAGATCAGCGTAATGCTGACGACCGTCTTGAAAATGCCCGCCGCGGTCGCGAGCGAATAGTTGCCGATCTGCAGGCCGTATTTGAGCACGAAAATATCGATGGTCTGCGACCAGTCTACCACGATGCCGTTGCCGAGCAGATACTGCACTTCGAAGCCCGCTTCGAGCATCCAGCCCATATTCATGATCAGCAGGATCACGACGATCGACTTGATTCCCGGCAGCGTGATATACAGCATCTTGTGGTAGCGGTTCGCTCCGTCGATCTCCGCCGCTTCGTACTGGGACGGATCGATCGACGTGATCGCGGCCAGATAGATGATCGCGTTCCAGCCGAGTTCTTTCCATACATGGGAACCGCCGACGATGCCCCAGAAATATTCGGGCACGCTGAGCCACATGATCGGTTCTTGAATCAACCCGAGACTCATCAGCACCACGTTCACGATGCCGCCGTCGACCGACAGGGAGCTTGCCACGATGCCCGTTACGATGATCCAGGACAGAAAGTGCGGAAGATACGAGACGGTCTGGATCGTTCTTTTGAAAAAGCGTCCTTTGATCTCGTTGAGCAGCAGGGCGAACACAATGGCGGTCACGAACCCGAGAATCATGTTGATCAGACTCATGGCTACGGTGTTGCGCAGCACCCGCAGAAACGCGTCGTCCGTGAACAGAAACGCGAAATGCTTGAAACCGACCCATTTTTGTTCCGAAAACGCGCGGGCGGGACTGTAGTCCTGAAAAGCCATGATCCAACCCCATATCGGATAGTACGAAAAAACGAGAATGTAAACGACGATCGGCAGCGACATGAACATGAGCTGCTTTTGGCTGCGCATTCGCTTCAACAGCGAAGATTTGGGCAGGTCCGCGGACGCGGATTTGCGCGTAACGGCTTTGGCCATCCTATTCTCCCCCTAACCGGCTCTGCGGCCTCGATCGGCGAGCAGGGACGGGAGATGCGCTTCGAGCGCTTCCCCTGTCCCGATTCGCCTTCCTGTCACGATTACTTGTCGGTGGCCCAGTTCTTGATCCGCCACTGGATCTGTTCGTTCACGCGGTCTTCGTACGATTTGACGTTGATCTTGCCGAATTCCGAGACGTACTTGTCCCAGGCGGAGTCGAATTGGCCCGGTCCGGCCATGACGGCCTGCGGCAGATGCTTGAGCGAAGCGTCCGTCATCTGCTTGTTGGCGACCGAAGCGTCGGAGCCTTCGATCAGGTCGATCTGCCAAGCCGGGTAATAGACCGGGTTTTCCGGCGCCGGCGAGAAGAAATCGCTCCACGTCTTGAATCCGTACGTGTCGAGCAGCTTTTTGTCTTCGTCGCGCAGGCTGGCGTAGAATTCTTCCGGCTGGTCTCCGGGACCGGTGCCGTTGCCGTCGCTGAACGTGCCCTGCGTCTTCGGCGCGGCTCCGTAGAAGCCGTCCGCGCGGTTCGCAAGCTTCCAGGCGGGATCTTCCTGCTGCTTGCGCTGCTCCGGCGTGCGGTAGAAGCGCCCTTTGTCGTCGACCATGTAGTCGACGCCTTCTTCGCCCCAGCTGAGCATCTTCTGGTATTTCTCGTCCATCAGCGCATCGAGGAACTTGATGACGCGTACCGGATCTTTGGCGTTTTTGCTAATGCCGAAGCCGTTGTTCAAGTTGATGACCGGACGGTCGAGATAATGGTCCGTGATACTCTCGTCGTAGACGAGCGGGAAGCCGACGTACGTCTGATCGATTTTGTTTTGCGAAATCAGCGTGTCTTCGGCCGGCTGGAAGTTCCAGTGCTGGTCGAACATGCCGAGCACGCGGCCGGACGACAGCTTGGCCAGGTATTGGTCGTAGTTCTGCACGAACGCTTCCTTGTCGAACAGCCCTTCGTTATACAGGCCGTTCAGCTCCTGGTAATACTGCTTGGAAATGTCTTTGTCCGCGAACACCGAAGCGACGTCGTTGTCGACCACGACGCCCCCGTCGTTGGGGTGCCCCGTGAGATGCTCCGGCGGGTTCAGCAGCGGGAACGTCCGCCAGTCAGAAGCGAGCGTCGTGAAGCCGATGGTCGGCTGTCCGTCGATCGTCGGATTTTTGGCGGCGTAATCGCGGATCAGCTTCAGGTATTCGTCCAGCGTCTTGGGCGTCGGATAACCGGCGTCTTTGAGCACCGCTTTCTGAATCCAGAAAGCCGGACCGGAATACGAATTGCTGACGAATTCGCCGGAATAGGCGCCGTAGTTCGGCAGCCAGTAGATATGGCCGTCGCTGGAATCTTTCATCCGGTTCCAATGCTGCGCGTAATGCTTTTTGAGATTCGGCGCGTGTTCTTCGATCAGGTCTTCGAGCGGGATGACCGCCCCGGCCGCCACCAGCTTCGTATCGGCCGTGATCAGATCGGCGTATTCGCCGCCGGCGATCATGACGCCGAGCTTCTGCTGCAGGTCGCCGACCAGGAATTCCATGTTCAGCTTGACGCCGAGCTCGTCCTGAATCTTTTTGTAGATCCGGTTATTCTCGGCCGGCGCCTGGTTCGGCGTACTGATGAACGCGGAAATCGTCACGACTTCCGAACCGTCCTGCGCCGTTTCTTTTTCCGCGCTGCCGCAGCCTCCGAGCGCAAGCGCGGTCGCAAGCACGAGCGATGTCGCTCCCCATAGCTTTTTCATGTTTGACCTCCCCATTAGTGAACCTCCTTGTAAGTCGAACGCTTTTTTGTAGTCGAATACTCTTTGCTCCTTTATTATGCTTGAATGTATACGCTTACATAATAGGTGGATTTAAGCTTCTTCCCCCCTGAATTTAAGCACTCTCGCGCCCGCGGCATGAAAAAGGGCGCTCAGCTTGAAGCCTGCGCCCTGTATTCCGCCGGCTTCAAGCCGGTCTTCTTCTCGAACTGTTTGAGAAAATGCGGGTAGCCTTTGTACCCGACCCGCTCGGCGATCGCGGAGGAAGGCAGGTCTTCTTCGAATAGAAGCCGGCATGCTTCTTCGATCCGCAGCTCGTGCACGAACTGCGCGATGCCGACGCCGTATTTGCGGGTGAACGACTGGCCCAGATAGACCGGATGTACATAGAAGCGTTCCGCCAGTTCGCGAATCGTGAACGTCTCGGCATAGCGTTCGCGCAAAAATTCGGCGACCTGCGCCTGCACGCCGCCTCCGCTGCGCTCGGTCAGCCGGGATGCCTGCAGGCGGCAGTCGAGGCAGAACTTTTCGAGCGCCAGCCCCGTCTCCGCCAGATCCGGCAGCAGCGGAACGTCCCGGCAGAACGGCGAGCGCCGGATCGTCTCTTCGGAATCGCCGCCCAGCTCTTCGCAGACGTAAGCGCAGCGCAGCACGATCCGCGCCGCGAACATGCGCACCAGCTCGGGCGAGGTCAGCCGCGCCCGGAAACCGGCGAATGCTTCGCCCAGCAGCCGGACGATCTCTTCCCGGCTCCCGCCTTCCGTCAGCGCGGCGATCCGGTCGGCCTGTTCGAGCACGGAGGCGTCGAACGACAGCCGCTTGGCGGCGATATCCGCATAGAGCACGAGATCCGATCCGCCGAAGAAGAGGAAAGCCGCGGCTTCTTCGGCGCTTCTGAGCGACGCGCCCAGCTCCTCCGGCCTCTCCACGGAGCGGCCCGCGGCCAGGCGCACCTGCCCCGCCGACTCGGGCGGCAGCCGGTCCAGCAGCGCCTGACCGAAAGCCCGGGCGGCTTCGCCCGCTCCGAGCGCCGCCGCCTCATCCGGCAGGCCCAGCACGATGCCGACCGCAAATCGGCCTTCGTCGATCAGGCGGCAGCCGTCCGGTCCGGCCTGCAGCGGCGCGAGCGCTTCCCGGACAGCCGGCATCCACTGCGCGTTGGTCGTCAGCCGCAGATAGACCCATTCGCCTGCCCGGCTCGACAGCCGCTCCAGCGCGCCGCAAAGATCCGGGGTCTGTTCTTCTTCGTCCCCGCCGAACAGCGCAAGCGACAGCGCCCGGCGCTCAAGGCCGATATCCGCCCGCAGCGCCTGCGCGGAGCGGCGCGTGCGTTCTTCGAGCTGCGCGCGTACGCGCCGCAGCATCTCGTCCGTCTCGTCGTCCATCAGCGGCTTGGTCAAATAATTCGATACGCCGAGCCGCATCGCGCGAAGCGCATAATCGAAATCGTCGTACCCGCTCGTGATGACGAACAGCGTCGAGCGGTCGCCGCCTTCGCGCGTCTCTTCGATCAGGCGCAGCCCGTCCATGACCGGCATGCGGATATCGGTCACGACGAGGTCAGGCGCGTCGGCGCGAATACGGCGGATCGCTTCTTCGCCGTTCTCGCACGTCCCGCCGATCCGAAATCCGTATTTGTCCCAATCGACCAGCAGCTTGAGCCCTTCGATCGCCAACGGTTCGTCGTCGACCAACAATACCTCGTATTTCGTGTCCATGTTCAGGCCTCCTTGTTCCACGGATACGTCTCGTCTTCGCCGCGCGTCAGCCAGAACGACGGAATGACGAAGCCCGCTTCCGTGCCTTCTTCGATCCGGCTGCGCAGCACAAGCCTGACATCCCGCCGGTAAAACAGTTCCAGGCGCCGGTGCACGTTGCGCAGCCCGACGTTCGCGCCGTCGGCAGAACTTTCCGCGCGCATCAGATCGTTCACTTCTCCAAGCTTGCGTTCGCTCATGCCGACCCCGTTGTCGCGAACGAACACGCCCAGCCCTTCGCCTGTCGCCCGCGCCGAGATGGTGATCAGGCGTCCCGACTTCCAGCCCTGCAGGCCGTGCTTGCACGCGTTCTCGACGAGCGGCTGGAGGCTCATGCGCGGAATGCGCAGCCCGGCGGTCCACGGCTCGACTTCGAACGCGTAATCGAACCGGTCGCCGAACCGGAACTTCTCGATTTCCAGATACATGCGGATAAATTGCAGTTCTTCTTCCAGCGGCACCAGATCGTCGGGACGGCTGAGCAGCTGGCGCATGAGCAGCGACAGATTTTTGACGATGACGGTCACTTCCTTGTAGCCGTTGCGGGTGCAGACGACGAGCACGGCGTTCAGCGTATTGAACAGAAAATGCGGGTTCACCTGGCTCTGCAGCATCGCAAGCTCCGTGCGGACGCGGTCCAGCTCCAGATTTTTCTGGCGGATCTCCAGCTTGTACACGTCGTTGATCAGCGAGCGGATCCGGCCGGTCATCAGATTGAAAGCCCGAATAAGTCCGCCGATCTCGTCCCGGCCTTCCGGAATATCGATCAGGTCGAACCGTTCGCTGCGCACCTGCTCCATATGCCGCGACAGCCGCTTGATCCGCGCATGGTACGAACGGAACACGAAAAAGATCAGCAGCGAAGGCACGATCGTGCTTACGATGCCGAGTCCCAAAATGGAGCGCAGCGATTCGTTCATCAGGCCGTCGATGTAGCGGGTGTCCGCGATGCCTACAAGCTTCCAGCCCCGCACGTAGTTCAGGCTGCCGAGCGGGCGTTCGAGGGCGAAGCCCGAGGACAGCTGCTCCGGCGTCAGTTCCGGATTGGCGTAGAAGGCACCTTCTCCGTCGCGTCCGCCCAGCCCGTCGGCCACGACGCGGCCCCGGTCGTCGACCAGCCTGAACCGCACGCTGCCGCTTTCCCGGTTCAAGATCGACGAGATGCGGCCCAAATCGAGGTCGACACGCGAATATTTGGCATAGCCCGAGTAGGACGGGTAGAGGTCCATCCGTCCGGCGATACTGATCCGGCGGCCCGGCTTGTAAAAGTCGTCGTCGAGATAAGCGGCTGCGGCAATCGCGGACGAAGAAGCGCCCAGCGCCGCGATCCATTCCGGCACTTCGCCTTCGCCGGGCACGACCCGGTAGTTCGATCCGGTCTGAATACTGTCGTTGGCCGTATAGACGCGCACGTCCGCGATGTTGGCGGACATGTAGCGGGTCAATTTGTCGCGCAAAAAATCGTCGTAGACGGCGTAATAATCGGCCGGGGACGCATACGTCCGGTCCAGCGCTTCGTACAGCGAATCGTCGGACGCGATCGAGCGGCTGAGCGCCACGCTCTCATCGATCATGCCGAGCAGCTCGCCGCCGGCGCGTTCGACGGAACGCCGCAGGTTCTCCTGCTCGCGCAGCTCGATGTCCGCCGAAGTCCGTTCATAGAAGAACAGGTTGATCGACATGATCGGCAGCAGCACGCAGAGCAGGTAGATCAGCAGAAACTTCCGTTTGAGCGGCAGATCGTTCAGCGCCGGCAGCGCAAAGCCGCGGCGCTTCACTGCGCACTTCCTCTCTCCCGGGTCCGGTAGAGCGAAGGCAGGTCGCCGGTGACGGCCTTGAATTTGGCGCTGAAATATTCCGTGTCGTGATAGCCGAGCGCGCCGGCGATCTCGGCGATCTTCATATCGGTGCGCCGAAGCAGCTTGCGCGCTTCTTCGGCCCGAAGACGATGCACGTAATCGTTGAAGCCGTATCCGGTCGCCCGTTTGAACTGCTGGCCGAAATAGACCGGATTCAAATGGCATCTGGCGGCCAGGTCGCGCAGCTGCAGCTTGTCGCGGTAATGCTGCCGCATATAGTCGATCGCTTCGGCGATCGGAGACGCGCCCGACGCGCCGGCCGGCCGCTTGGACCGAACGCGCTCCGCCGCCTCCGTGCAGCGCCGGAGCAGTTCGGCTTCCGCGGGTCCGGCCTCTTCGTCGAACCGCCCGGCCGCCGGGGCAGACGCCGCAGCCGGCGAATCTTCCCGGCGCAGCAGCTCGCCAAGCAGATGGCGCACGACGCTTTGCGCCCAGCCGCCGGGCACGCGCAGCCGCCCGAACAGCCCGAACAGGTCCGATACGGCGCAGGATACCGCGTCGACCTCTCCGCCGTCGACGCGTTCCAGAATGCGTTCGGCGAAAGCGAGGCATTCCGCGAAGCCGACGCTGCCCGGAATTTGCGCTTCGTCATGCCGGTACACGCCGCCCTGGCCGAGCGCATGCAGGCGCTCGCGCAGCGCGATCGCCTGCGCGTACAGCCGCGCAAGCGAGTCCGGCCCCCGGCCGGTGCCGCTGACGTAGACGGCCGTGCCGGCGGCCGAAGCCGCGAGCTGCCGCAGGTCGCTTTCCAGCGCGTCCGGCGCGCAGGCGGCGAGCAGGCCGAGTCGGCCCCGGCCGTCGTCGAACGTCCATGCCGGCGTGCCGGCGGCGCGCAGCCGCTCCGCCGTGCGCTTCAGCGCGGCGCGCGGCAGCGCACGGGCGCCGCCCGTCGGCGCGCACGGCGCTTCGAGCAGCAGCACGCACAGCGGCGCGCACGAAGCCAGACCGAGCGCGCCCGGGCCGCTAGGCAGGCCGCCCTGCAGCAGGCGCATCACTTCCGCTTCTTCGGCGGCCGCCTGCAGCACGGCCGCCGAAGCGCGGTCGGTGCGGTCGCGGCCGAGCAGCGCGAACAGGTCGCCGAGTAGGACCTGGATCTCTTCGGGCACGATCGGCTTCAGGACGTAACGATCCGCGCCGAAGCGCAGCGCCTGCTGCACGTAGCCGAATTCGGCATAGCCGCTGACGATCACGCTTCGGGCATGGGCGCCCGGGCGGTTCTTGATCGCCCGGATCAGCTCCAGCCCGTCCAAGACGGGCATGCGAATATCGGTCACGACGAGATCGGGACCGACCGAACCGAACAGGTCAAGCGCTTCTTCGCCGTCGGAAGCGGCCCCGCACAATTCGTATCCCGCCCCGGTCCAATCGACCATCGTCTTCCAGCCTTCCAGCATCAGCGGCTCATCGTCCGCTACGATGACTTTGTACATGCGCGTCTCCCCCTGTGCTTCGCTTTTTTTCCAGTATGTCACCAGCTGGCGGAGCCGACAATGTACGCATCTACGTTTTGTTGGACAATTCAACGCTGACTTGTAAGCGTATTCTTTATTCGTCGAGCAGATTTTCCCGATAGGCGGCCGGGCTGAGTCCGACGACTCCCTTGAAGCTGCGACTAAAATACGCCGGGTCGGCATACCCGATCTGACGGGCGATCTGATACACTTTCAGGCGGCTCTGCCGCAGCAGCGCGCAGGCGCGGTCGATCCGAATCCGGGTCAGATGCCAAGTGAATGTGCGGCCCGTCTCCGCGGTGAACAGCGCGCTGAGATAGTTCGGCGTCAGCTCCAGCCGGGCGGCCAGGCCGGCGAGCGTCAGTTCGGAATCCGCATAGTCGGATTCGATGACTAGCAGCGCCAACCGGACGGTCCGGTTCACGAAGTCGAAATCCGGCAGCCAATCGGCGGCTTCGCTCAGGCCGAGCCGGCTCAGGCTCTGCCGGTACAGCCCTTTGAGCTCGCCCGACGAAGCCGCGACGCCTCCGAGCCCGATCCGTACCGGCTCGTTCAGCCGGTGCTCCAGCAGGCGGCGGCAGTCGGCCGCGTATTCTTCCAGCGGCGGCACGCTGTAGCCGTCCGTGAACAGGACGGCGGTCAGCAGCCGTTCGCCCGCGGCGACGACCGAGACGCCGAATCGGCCGAGCTCGTCTTCGAGCAGGATTTTCGCGAGAAACCGGTCCGGCTTGGTCCAAAATGCGCGGTCGGGCACCATCACGGTGAACAAGCCGATCCAGCGAAACGGCGGGAACAGCGACCGGTCGCTCAGCCGGTCGCCGTCGTCCGGTCCGCCGAGATAATCCTGCATCTTTTTCTCCAGCGCGTAGCGTTCCCGCAGCATCCGGGCTTCTTCCGGCTGCACGGTCGCGGCCATAGCCGGATCTCCCCCCGCTTCGGGCCGGTCGAACGCGTACTGGCACAGCTCCAGCAGCAGACGCAGAATACAAGTGCGGATCGCGAACGATTCCGCCGCCAGCTCTTCTTCCGTCTCGCCGGACAGGAGCGACAGACGTTCCAGATCGGGCTTCAGCCGCGTGGTCAGTTCCGAGTCGGCGGCATGGAGCCGGCTGCCGAGCGCGGCCAGGCGGCCGTACATGACGGCGTCGTCGATATCGAAATGCAGGCAGAAATAAGTCATCGACGCCGGGCTGCCGATCTCGCTGCCGTGCCGGCAGCCCGGCGCGATCAGGATCAGCTCGCCCGGCTGCTGAAGCTGCGCCTGGCTATTCAGGCGCATGACCTGCTGCCCTTCCAGCACGTAATTCAATTCGAACAGCGCATGGTCGTGCTCCGGGTACGACCAACCGGGCGATACTTTGCGCCAATGCGCACCGCACATTTGGAACGAGAAATGCAGATCGGGCAGCGCATGCTGCCCGAGATTGAATTCCCGGCCGCCTCCGGCTTCGGAAGTCCAAGACATGGCGATTCCTCCTTCTTTTCTCGATATTGTCGAACGCTTCTCCGTATTGTGTCTCCTTATTGTCGAACACTTATTCATGTGGCCAAACGCTTCTTGATTATACGCCAAAACGGAGAGACCCCCGCCTTTCGCTCGAAAGGCGGGGGTCCCGGGTCTACCTTCTCGCAGCCGATGTTCAGCCCAGATCCGGCGCGTCCGTCAATTCGACGAACGGCAGCGAAGACAAGCCACGGCTTCCGCCCTTTTCGCCGAAGCCGTGCAGGTCCAGCACGACGATCTCGTTCTCGCCTTCGCGCAGCAGCGGAGCCGGCACGTAGAGCGTGTTCGTCGGACCCGCCTGCCAATAACGGCCGAGCAGGAACCCGTTGATCCAGACGACGCCTTTGCGCCAGCCGTCCGTGCGAACGAACGTGTCGGCCGTCTCCGACACCGCGAACGTCCCGCGATAGAACGCGGGACGCGCCCCCGACGCTTCGCCGCGTGCCGCATCGGACGCGGCGGCCTGTTCGGCGTCCGCAGCGCCCTGCGCGTCTGCTTCGCGCCGCGCTTCGGTCGCCTGCGCCGCTTCCGCCGCGGCATGCAGCGCTTCGTTGTCCGCCGCGGCTCCGGCGCTGCGCAGCACCGCTTCTTCGGCGGCCAGCTCCGCGAAGCCGGCTGTCTGCGCGGGCGAAGCCGCGGGTTCGCCCCCGCCCGGTTCAAGCGGCTCGAACGCGAGCGCCGACAAATCGTCCAGCGGCAGCGGCGTAATGTCCCAGCCGTGCAGGAATTGATTGCCGACGCGAACGCCTTCGGTAATGCCTTTGCGGTCGCGCATGAGCGGCCCGTAATTGATCCGGCCCATATTCTCGACGAGAATATCGAGGCGCAGCCCGCCTGTAGGCACACTCAGCCGAATGCCGCCCTGCTCTTCCCAGCGGCTGACGAGCGCGATCTGCTTCCCGTCTGCGAACACAAGCGCCCGGTCGCGCACGTCCTGCAGAAACAATCTGCCGCCGTCGTGTTCGCTGCCGATCTGCGTCGTGTACAGGATGAAGCCGTAATTCTGGCCGATTCTTTCCATCGGTTCCGGCACGGCGCTGCGGATCGGCGTTCCCGACAGAAGCGCCGCCTGCTCCAGCAGTCCCGCGCATTCGCCCAGCTCCACGCGCCCGTACGCTTTTTTGGGCAGCGGCGCGGGCGGCTCCGGCGGTGTCAGGCCAAGACGCTGCGACAGCAGCTCCCGCACCGCGAAGTAGGCGTCCGACGGATCGCCGCTTTCGCTCAGCAGCGCGCTGTAATCATAGCTGGTTACCGTCGGTTCGTATTGGTTGACATGGTTCGCGCCGTTCATGAAGCCGAAATTGGTCCCGCCGTGGAACATATAGAAGTTGAACGACGCGTTCAGGTCCAGCATCCGCTCAAGCTCCGTCACGATCTCGGACGCGGAGCGCGTATGATGCGGGCCTGTCCAGCGGTCGAACCAGCCGTCCCAGAATTCCATAACCATCAGCGGACCTTCCGGCTGGTGCCGGCGCAGCTGTTCGAACGCGCCGAGCGTGCCCGAACCGAAATTGACCGTCGCCAGCGTCCCGGCCAGCGAACCCGCGCGCAGCATCGGCACTTCCGGGCCGTCGGACGTGAACAGCAGCACGTCCATGCCGCGCCGGACCATACCGTCACGCAAATATTCCAGATAGGCGGTGTCCGACCCGTAGCTGCCGTATTCGTTCTCGATTTGCAGCGCGATGATCGGTCCGCCGACGCTGCACAGCAGCGGGCGCAGACGCGGCAGCAGCTCGTCGAAATAAGCGTCCACTTTGGACAGGTACGCCGTATCCGAGCAGCGCAGGCGCAGATCGCCGTTCTCCAGCAGCCAGGCCGGCAGGCCCCCGAATTCCCATTCCGCGCAAATATACGGACTCGGCCGGACGATGACGTGCAGACCGAGCGAGCCGGCCAATCGCACGAAAGCTTCCAGATCGGCGATACCGTCGAAAACGAACTGTCCTTCCCGCGGTTCGTGCAGATTCCACGGCACGTACGTCTCGACCGTATTGAAGCCGCAGGCGATCAGCCGGCGCAGGCGGTCTTCCCAATAGGCCGGCACCACGCGGAAATAATGGATCGCTCCCGAGCGCAGCTGCAGCGGTTCGTTGTCGTAATAAAAGTGGTCTCCTCTTGTCTCAAACGTCGGCATAAGCGACCTCCCGTTCATCTGGATTGCGTCCTCCGGGCTGGAGCGGACAGGCAGGCAAGCCCGCGCGCCGTCGTCCCGATAGAGACAACTTCGCGCCGGCGGAGCCGCCTTCCTTCTTTTTGCATAAAAGCTTTATTTTTAAGACCCTTTTTCCAGCGCCTGTCCCCGAAAAGCCGGATACGTCTCCACGTGCTCCAGAAATTTGCGCAGCGCGGGCGACGTATGTTCGCCGCTTTTGAGGCAGATGCCGAGCCGGCGATAGGCGGGTACGCTGAGTTCTTTTTGCACGACGCGGTACGGGGTCCGGTTCAGCACGAGCTCCGGCAGAATGCTGATCCCGAGCCCGCTCTCGACCATCGAGATGATCGCGTAATCGTCCCGGGCGGTAAAGCGCACTTTCGGATGGATGCCGTGCAGCTCGAAGATGTCCCGGATCTCGTTGACCGTGCCTTCTTCCAGCAGCAGAAAAGGCTCCTCGCCCAGCGCCTCGACCGGAAATCGCTCCAGGTCCGCCAGCGGATGATGCTCGGGCAAAATGGCGACCAGCCGGTCCTGCATGAGGAAGCGGCTCTCAAAATCGCTCCGCACGGGCAGCCGCTGAAATCCGCAGTCGGCCTGTCCGGTATCGAGCCAATTCTCGATATCGCTGTAATGGCCGTGCAGCAGCTCGAAGTCGACGCCCGGATACTGCTGCTGGAACGTCTGGATCAGCCCCGGCAGCCAGTTGACGGCGGCGCTCGTGAACGTGGCGAGCCGGATCAATCCGGAGCGGAGCCCGCGCAGGTTCGCCGTCTCGTCGATCAGCTCCCGGTGCGCCTGGACGACCTGCCGGATGTACGGCAGCAGCCGCTGTCCGTCCGACGTCAGGCGGATGCCGGAACGGTCCCGGATCAGCAGCGTCAACCTCCATTCTTTTTCGAGCGCGTTCAGCATATGGCTGATGCTGGACTGCGTATAACCGAGCGAGGCCGCGGCTTTGGTCAGGCTGCCGGTCTCAAGCGTTTTGAGAAAAGCTTCGTATTTGTGGGTCGACATCGTCTGCCTCTTTCCATCATTAAAATTGTTCATGTTAAACATGAAAAACATTCGCTTTGCTCATGCTTTTCTTCAACTTATACTGAGAAAGGCAAAAAAACAACGGATTTTTATGCAGGTTTTTCAAACTCTATACGACCGGAAAAGGATGACGAAAAGAATGAAGATGCACATGACGAAAAAAACGGCCGATCTGTCGATCGCCCTGGTCTCGGCGGCCTGGGGCTCGTCCTATTTGCTGATGAAATTGGGCCTCGACGGCATGGAGCCGTTTATGCTGATCGCCTGGCGGTTCCTGCTCGCCTTCGCGCTGACGGCGCCGCTGTTCTGGCGCCGAATACGGCTGGCCGACCTGAAGACGGTCGGCTATGCCGCGGTGCTCGGGTTCGTGCTGTTCGTCATGCTGGCGCTGCTCATTACGGGGCTGGAGACGACGACCGCGTCGTCGGCCGGCTTCCTGACCAGCGCCATGGTCGTCTTCGTGCCGATGATCCAGCTCGCGATCACGCGCCGCCGGCCAAGCTTCGCGATGGCGGCCGGCATTACGCTTACGATGGGCGGGATCGCGCTGCTGACACTCCAGCATTCGCTCACGTTCCAGAGCGGCTCGCTGCCCTGCCTGCTCGGCGCGTTCGTTTACGCCGTGCATATCGTGCTGACGAACCGGTTCGCCAAGCGCGCCGACGGCCTCACGCTCGGCGTGCTCCAGCTCGGCTTCACCGGCTTGTTCGGCCTGCTGCTCGGCTTCGGCTTCGAGACGCCGTCGATTCCGCACGGCGCTTCCCAATGGACCGCCGTGATCGGCCTCGCCGTCATCTGCAGCGCGTTCGGGTTCGTCATGCAGACCGTCGCGCAGAAGCATACGTCGCCCGAGCGGATCGGCGTGCTCTTCTCGCTGGAACCGGTCTTCGCCGCGCTGTTCGGCTTCGTGTTCCTGGGCGAAATGCTCGGCGCGCAGGGCTATCTGGGCGCGCTGCTGATCCTCGGCGGCGTCATGGTGTCGGGTCTGAAGCTTGCCCCGGCCCGTTCGCTGCCGCGCCCTCCGCGGGTGCCGGGCAGCCGTTCGCGCTCCCGCGCCAAAGACCGGGAGTTCCGGACGGAAGCCGGCGCCTGAGTGTCAGGCCGGCTGGCCGGTCGATTGGTCGATCGGTCGCGAGGAACGTTCTCCGCTTAGGCCGCGGTCTCGCGACTTCCGGCCGCCTCTTTCGATCCAAGTTCAAAAGCCCGTTTCGGCTGCTGCCGAAACGGGCTTTTTCGTGCGGATCACAAATCGGTCGAGGCTGCGCGGCTGTGCCGAACACGCCGCTATCCGAGCTGCCGCTGCCCGATCCGCTGCCGCCGCGCGGACCGCAGCGACAGAACTTTTTTCCGATCCGCATGTGCGTCTGACCCCCGATCCGCCGCATAAGTGACTTCAAAGTGCCTATAGGACTTCAAAGTGCGTACTGGTCACCACTTCGCTCCGGGCGCACACTGAAGAGGAAGTTACACCAAAACCGTTACCGAAAAAGGAGCCTGCATCCATGAACCCATCCCGACCTTACGTCCCCGCCGCAGCGGCCGACCCGATCGAATCCGCCGCAGCGGCCCGCCCGCTTCAAGCTTCCGCACCGAAAGTCGCCCTGATCGTCGGGGCCAACGGCGTCATCGGACGCAATCTGGCGGAGCATCTGGTCTCGCTGCCCGACTGGACCGTTATCGGCGTCTCGCGCCGGGGCGGCGAATCGTCCGATCGGATCCGCTATCTGTCCGTCGATCTGCTGGATGCCGGCGCTGTGCGGGAAGCGCTCGCCGGATTGTCGCAGGTCACCCATATTTTCTACGCCGCCTATCAGGACCGCGGCACGTGGGCCGAACTCGTCGCGCCCAATCTAGACATGCTGGTCAACGTCGTCGACGCGCTGGAACCGGTCGCCGCCGATCTGCGCCATATCAGCCTGATGCAGGGCTACAAAGTGTACGGCGCGCATCTGGGGCCGTTCAAGACGCCCGCAAAGGAAAGCGACGCTTTCCATATGCCGCCCGAATTCAACGTGGACCAGCAGCAGTTTCTGGAGCGCCGCCAAGTCGGCAGCCGCTGGACCTGGTCCGCGCTGCGCCCGTCCGTCGTGTGCGGCTTCGCGCTCGGCAATCCGATGAATCTGGCGATGGTCCTCGCGGTCTATGCGTCGCTGTCCAAAGAGCTCGGACTGCCGCTGCGATTTCCCGGCAAGCCCGGCGCGTACGACAGCCTGCTGGAGATGACCGACGCCGGCCTGCTCGCCAGAGCGACCGTCTGGGCCGCGACGGACGAGCGCTGCGCCAATCAGGCGTTCAACATCAACAACGGCGACCTGTTCCGCTGGAGCGAAATGTGGCCGAAGATCGCCGACTATTTCGGGATGGAGACCGCTCCGCCGCTGCCGATGCCGCTGAGCGACGTGATGCGCGGCAAAGAGAGCCTCTGGGACGGCTTGGTCGCCAAATACGATCTGGCCCCGCATACTTATGCGGAAGTGTCTTCGTGGGCGTTCGGCGATTTCGTGTTCGGCTGGGATTACGACTTCTTCGCGGACGGCGGCAAAGCCCGGCGGCTCGGCCTGCACGAATACGTCGACACCGAGCGGATGTTCACGGACATCTTCGACGATCTGAAGCGCCGCAAAATCATTCCGGCCTGATCGGGTTCGCAAGCTTGCGGCAGGTCCGCTCGATATGCGCGTCGCCCCACCGGCACATGGCGTGCAGGATGTCTTTGAGACTCCATCCGTATTCGGACAGTTCGTATTCGACTTTGGGAGGGACGGTGTTGTGGGAGATTCTCACGATCACACCGTCCTTTTCCAATTCCTTGAGCTGCTGGGTGAGCACTTTCTGCGTCACGGCCGGCAGCAGCCGCAGCAGTTCGCCGTTGCGCTTTTTGCCGAACGTCAGCAGGAACAGGATCACCGGCTTCCATTTGCCCCCGATTACCTCAAGCGTCGCTTCCACCGCCGTATTGTACGTCTTGACCGGTTCGCTCACGGGCGGAACGTCCGGCTGTCGTAGTCCCCGCGCAGCATGCCGTACACTTTCGAGTCGATATATTCGCCGTTGTAGGCGAATTCTTCGCGCTTGACGCCTTCGAGCACGAATCCGTTTTTGACGTAGGTGCGCTCGGCTCTCGGATTGAAGCTGAACACTTCCAGTCCGATCCGGTGCAGTCCGAGCTCTTCGAAGCCGTATTGAACGAACAAAGCGATCGCTTCCGAGCCGAGGCCCCGCCCTTGGCCGGCCGCTCCGATCAGGATGCGGAAATTGACGTTGCCCGTATTCTCGTCGTATTCGTTGAACACGGCTTCGCCGACCAGTTCCCCGCTGACCGCATCGACGATCGCCAGATCCAGCCGGTCGTTTGCAGCATTGCGCGTGTCATACCAGACGCGGACATGCTCAGCTTGTTCGAGCGTGGTCGATGCGTGCGCTTCTTCGTCGTTTTCGGCCGAACCGGTCAGCCGCCGAACGTCCACTTCTTCAAGAATGGACACCATCTTTTCCCCGTCGCCCGGTTCAAAAGGACGCAAAATCGTTCGCTGCCCGGTCAATACCGGTTTTTTCGTAAAATCCGCTTTTTTCATGTCGACTCTCCTCCGATTTGATTCTAAATTCATATAGAAAGAGTATAATGATAAGGTTGCTTGACGACCAGACTTTTTTGAAAAAGGAGTGACCTTTCGATGTCCGCTACGACTTCGCCGCTGCCTCCAAGCGAGCCTCCCGCTTCGCGCGAACGCGTCGGGGAATGGGGGCTGCTGCGCGGCTTGTCTTTTCTCGCCATCGTGCTTCAGCACAGTCTGGGCGAATACGTGTACCGCAGCGACATTCTGTACCCGGACGCCGTGACGATCGGGCTGCTGTACCATTTTATCCGCTACGGCACGCTGACGTTCGTATTTCTCGCCG
Source organism: Saccharibacillus brassicae (assembly GCF_006542275.1). Classification (NCBI taxonomy): domain Bacteria; kingdom Bacillati; phylum Bacillota; class Bacilli; order Caryophanales; family Paenibacillaceae; genus Saccharibacillus; species Saccharibacillus brassicae. The sequence goes on along the minus strand of NZ_CP041217.1, from coordinate 5,075,528 downwards.
GCGCCATCCTGTTCTATCAGTATGGACGCTCAAGCAAGCGATACGGACCCGTTTTGTTCAAACGGATCGGCGATATTTACGTGCCGTTCGCCTGCTGGACGGTGCTGTATTGGATCGTCGTGCAGCGGCTGTCGGGCCATGCCGTGTTTGCGGTCGGCGATCTGCCCCTGCTGCTTCAGCAGTTCGTGGCACCCACCTACGGCTACCATCTGTGGTTCGTCGTCATGATCTTCCAGTTCTATCTCTTCTTCCCGCTGTTTCGCGGCGCGGCGGCCGGGATCGGACGCTGGACCGGAGCGGGTTCTTCCGAGCGGGCCCGCGCCGTACGGATCGGGCTGCTGATGCTGCTGCTTGCGCTGGCGTACGGCTGGCTTATGTATTTGTCGTATTACCGGATGCCGTCCTGGCAGACGGAAGGGCTGTGGCAGACGCTGCTTCAGTATCGGACGTACGAATTCCCTTATTACGTCTTCTACTTCGTATTGGGGGGCATCTGCGGACTTCATCTGGAACGGTTTCGGGCATTTACGCTCAAGCTGCTGCCGTGGAGCACGCTCGCTTTTATCGGCATGTATCTGTGGATGAACGCCGACCTGCTGCGCTTCTCGGGCGAGCAGATCAACCTCAACGTGTCGACGTACCTGAAGCCGACCAGCTTTGTCGCCGTGACGGCGCAAATCCTGATGCTGTACGGCTGGGCCCTTCTGCTGCAAAAAAACGGCGGTTGGTGGAAAAAAATGCTGCTGCTGTGCGGCAAATATTCGTTCGGCGCGTATCTGTCGCATGCGATGATGCTTATGTTCATCGCCGTGCAGACGCGCGACCTGACGCTGAGCGGCTACCATCCGGCCGCTGCCGTGCTGACCGCGCTGCTCGTCGCGGCCGCGTCGCTGCTGCTGTGCGCGGGACTGTCGCGCCTGCCGGGCGGACGATGGCTGACCGGCGGCGCCGGCAAAAAAAGAAGAACCGCGGATTGATCGCGGTTCTTCAGGCTGTCGAGAAAGTCCTATACGTATGAGAAGAAGCTTGTCGACTGCGGGAGAAATTCGTTCCGGTCGCATGTTGAAATCAGGAAAAAGGATCAAATTTGAATGGGATTTTCCTGATTTCAAAGGCGAACGCTGGCGCTCCTACACTGAATTTCTCCCTCCGCCTCCTCACTTTGTTCAGAATCAGACTTTCTCGACACGTTGAAGAACCGCGGATTGATCGCGGTTCTTCTTTTTGTCGTTCGCGGGTTGCGGGGCCGAATGTATACATACGTTTATAGAAGCCAGGCTGTGCGCTGCGTGATCGGGGTGAATGTTACTGGGTTCGCGTTACGTCGCGTTGGATCTAGCTACTCCTCATACTTATCGAATTTTTACGATCCGATGATACAGCAGCCGCTGCTCCGCGGGCAGCTCCGCGTCTTGATGGAAATGTCCGAAATACCAGGTTCGATACGTCAATCGCTGCTGGATCGCCTGCAAGTAGGCATGCATGCCGTCCGGTTCGACGTCGGTCGGATAGTTCGCCGCTATATGCGCGAGCGCGGACGACGAGCAGGTATGCGTCAGGACGTAATCGACTTCCCAGCGGTGCTTGTCGAGATTCGTCCATCCTGCCCGGTATTCTTCTTCCGAAGGCATCTCTCTGGCCCACCACGACTTCCCTTCCTTCCGCCATTTTTTGTCATGGGAAGCGGCTCCTCCAAAAGTGAAAAATCGCACGCCGTCGATCTCGAACACTTGTCCTCTCATTAGATGCAGCACGCTGTCGTTGATCCGATGCACCGTTCCCCCATTCCATTCCTCGACCGGATACCGCTCAAGCAGATCGAAGTTCTCGTGATTGCCGTCAATGAACAGAGTCGTAAACGACTTGGTCCGATGCAGCCACTTCAACCAATATTGATCTTCCTTGTCTCCGGACCAGATCAATCCGAAGTCCCCGACAATGATCACGTAGTCATTTTTCGTCAGTTTCTTTTGTTCGGGAAAATTTTTGCCGTTCAAACGCTTGTTCACGTCGATCGTACCGTGGATGTCTCCCGTCACATAGATCAAAAAAAGCGCTCCTTTCGTGGGTGGCGCCTGATGTTCCAAAGACACCGATTAACAAAGCCCAATATTTTCCGCGAAAAAAGACAGCCCGGCGCATACGCCGAACTGTCTGGTTCAAACTTCGAAATGTTCGATGGAACGCCTGCGCCGGAAAGCCTACATCGCAAGCGCGTCGCCCCGAAGAACGCCCGCGTGCAGCAGCTTGCTCTGCAATTCTTCGCCGATCGTAACCATCGGCAGACGCAGCGTGCCGTGCGCGATCTGTCCGAGCTCGGCCAGCATCCACTTGATCGGCGCCGGATTCGGCTCTTCGAACAGCAGGCCGATCAGCGGCAGCAGGCTCTCGAAGATGGCGCGCGCTTCGTCCGTCCGGCCCAACCGGAAATTCCGGTACAGGTTCAGGAACTCTTCCGGGCGAACATGCGCCGAAGCGGACATCCCGCCCGCCGCACCGGCTTCGAGAAATTCCAGCAGCCGCGCGTCGTCGCCGCACAGGAACGGCTTGACGGGACCGGACGCTTGCAGCGTCCGCAGCAGTTGCGTGCTGCCGGAACAGTCTTTCAAGGCGGCGACGTTGTCCATGTCCAGAATCGTGCGTACCGTGTCGATCTCCATCCGCACGCCGGTGCGGGCCGGAATCTCGTAGACGATAACCGGCAGGCCGACGGAAGCGATCTGGCGGAAATGCTCGACGATGCCGCGCTGCGAAGGCTTATTATAGTAAGGAACGACGGCCAGCACGGCATCGGCGCCCAATTTGCCGGCGAGTTCGGTCTTCTTGACCGAAGCGCGCGTGTCGTTCGTTCCCGTCCCGAGTACGAGCGGGATCTTCGCCGCACCGATCGCGGACTTGGCGGCGGCGGACAGCAGGCTCAGTTCTTCCGGGCTGACGGTCGGCGATTCGCCGGTCGTGCCGTTCACGACCAGACCGTGCATGCCCTGCGCGACGAGAGACGAAGACAACTTGTGGAACGATTCGAGATCGACTTCTCCATTTGGCAAAAAAGGCGTGATGATCGGCATGTAGATGCCGTGCAGCTGTTGTTCGGTTAACATTGTATTTCCTCCCAGCAGGCTTTTGTTAACTTTACTTTAACATGGAAAATAGTATCGACGTTAGCTATAATAAGTGATGCGAAGCATCAATTATTTTGATGAATAGAACAGACGAAATATAAAAAGGAGCGAATGCCATGGAATTGACCTATCTCCGCACTTTTCGGGAAGTGGCCCGGCGCCAAAGCTTCACGCGCGCAGCCGAAGAACTCGGCTATGCCCAATCCAGCGTCACGATGCAGATGCAAAAGCTGGAACGCGAGTACGGCGTGGCGCTGTTCGAACGCTACGGCCGCCAGCTCCGGCTGACGCAGCCGGGCGAAGCGCTGCTCAAGCTGGCGATGCAAATGCTCGAACTGTACGACGAGTCCAAAGAAGCGATCGGCAACCAGCTGGACGGCGCAGTCACCATCGGAACGATCGATTCGCTGGCCGCCTATTATCTGCCGCCACATTTGCAGCAGCTTCGGCTGAAGCATCCCGGCATCGCGATCCAGATGCTGCCCGACAGCGAGAGCAATCTGATCAACAAGCTCAAAGACGGCGAATACGATCTCGTGCTGCTGCTCGACCGCAAGCCGGCCGATCCTTCGCTGCGCTGCCTCACCGTGCGCGAAGAACCGCTCGTGCTCGTCGCGCCGCCCGGGCATCCGCTTACCGCGACCGGCAGCGCGGACAGCATCCGCCCGAATGACCTGGGCGGATGCGAGCTCATCGTCTCCGAAGGCAGCTGCCTGTACCGCAGCACGTTCGAGAAAGTGCTGCGCGAACACGGCGTCGCGTACCGGATCGGCTTCGAACTCGGCAGCCTTGAAGCGATCAAGCACTGCGTCATGAACGGCCTGGGCATCGCGCTGCTCCCGCAGATCGCCGTCGAGGAAGAACTGCGCCGCGGCACGCTCGCCAGCATCCCGTTCGTCCATCCCGACCTGCGCTTCCACCTGCAAATTCTGCTGCATCCCAAAAAGTGGATGTCCCAGATGCTCCTCACGCTGATCGGCCTCATGACCGGCGAAGACGCCGAGCGGGTAAACGAACGGCTAAGCAGAGCGGACGTATCGGTGAAGTGACGGGAAGCAGAGCGGGCGAAGCTTGGGTTTGTGCGGCTGAGCGGGGCTTGTGCGGCTGAGCGGGGCTTGTGCGGCCGAGCTGGGCTTGTGCGGCCTAGCTGGGGCTTGTGCGGCCGAGCTGGGTTTGTGCGGCCGAGCATTTAAGTGCAGGAGAGCACTTATTTGAGCCAAATGCCGCCGAAATGCCAAATAACTGCGTAGATCCACTTATTTTGCGGAAAAAGACGGTTTGCGGTGCTTGGAACGGAAAATAAGTGCTCCTACGCAACTATTCGCCTCTACACGCACGCATAGGGAGAAATAGATGTTCTCTCGCAGCTATTTTGAAAAAACGAGCGCCATCAACCAAAAGCAAAATCAAATTAAAAGCAAAATCAAATTAAAAGTAAAAAGGCGGCCTATGGCCGCCTTTCGCATATCCACAAACTCGAATCGGCAGGCTCGACTCGACGCATACACTGTACGAAGCGCCGGGTTTCTTTTCCCCCGAAGTCTCAAATCCTTAACTGAAGTTCCGAATTCCTTAATCAAACTCCAAACTCCAACCTCCAACCTCCGAACACGGCTGCACCACCATGCCAACGTACCGCATCGCATCGTGATGTGACGCAACGTGACGCCACCCGCTCCCTGCGCGCGATACACTACCCGTAACGAATCATCCTATCGCTATTTGCCGATATTCGGCCTTTTGAGCTCGCCTAACGAATCCTTACATCCTTATTATTGCGATTACGCCGATTTCAGGCTGTTTTGGAGCAAATAGCGTGATAACGATTCGTTAACCTTCGAAAAAGCGCATTATGAAGCAAATAGCGTGACCAGGGTTCGTTACAGTCGTGTCTATCAATATTGTACCTATAAATATCATACTGTTCGCCCATCTCCCCTATACGCCGCTCCTCCATTCGCCCTTACCCTATTTGCCCTACCTCCACCACTCACGCTGCTCAGCCCGCTCCCACCGCTCCCCCCTCCGCGCCGCTTTTCGGCCAGCGAATAAGCGCTTTGAACAAATCGCCGTCCAATTCAAGGCCGAACGTGCCGCCCTGCAGTTCGACCAGGCTTTTCACGATCGCAAGCCCGAGGCCCGAGCCTTCCGCGCTGCGCGCGCGGTCGCCCCGCACGAAACGCTCCATGATCTCGTCGGGCTTGAAATCGAGTTCCGACGCGGATACGTTTTTGAACACGATCCGCACTTCCGCCGGGGTATCGGTCAGTTCGACGTAGGCGCGCGAACCGGGCATCGCGTAGTTGGCGATATTCAGGTACAGATTCTCGAAGATGCGGAACGTTTTCTCGCTGTCGAGCGGCAGGATGACTTTGCCTTCGGGCACGGCGAAGCGCAGCTGCACGCCCGACTCGGCGAGGCGGTCTTTCAGCTCGACCCGCGCCTGCTTCAGCAGTTCGACCAGGTCGACGCTGACCGGAGCTACAGAAGCGGCGCCGCTCGAAGCCCGCGTATATTCGAACAAATCTTCGATCAGCCGGGTCAAACGCTGCGATTTGCCGCCCAGTACGTCGATATACGACCGCCGCTGCTCTTCCGTCAGATGGTTCTGCTGAAGCAGATTGACGTAAGTGACGATCGCGGTCAGCGGTGTTTTGAGATCGTGCGAGACGTTGGTCACGAGCTCGCTTTTGAGCTTTTGGCTTTTGATTTCTTCTTCGACGGCGTGCTTGAAGCTTTCGCGCACGCGCTGCAGTTCGGCAGTCATCGGCTCGAATACGCCCAGGGAGCCGTCGATCCGCACGTCCAGTTCGCCGCGCGCCATTCCCTGCACGGAAGCGTACAGCCGGGCGTAAGCCGCAAGCAGTTGGTCTTTTCTTTTTTTGATCCCGTAGAACAGCAGGACCAGATACACGGCAAGCGCGATCCCGGCCGCATACGGCACGTACGCGGCAAGCGTCACGATCCCGGCCAGCAGCACGGCGTGCGCGGACGCTATTTTGAGCAGCGAGCGGTCCGAAGCGTCCGCAAGATCGAACCGGTGCAGCCACTCCCACAGTGTAACCGTCAGGCTGCCCGTCCGAAGCACGCGGCTCCCGCCTTCGAGCCAGGCGCGGGTCACGAATTCGGCCAGTCCGCACCAGAACGTCAACAACACGATCCAGATTGCCATGATCTCAAGCAGCGGCGAATTCCCGTGATCGTAAGACCAGACGGCAAACGGCGTGTAGAAGAAGAGCGGCAGTCCCGCGCCGAGCAGCCAGTATTCCAGCGGAAGCCGTCTCGCATAAGGGATTCTTCGACTGCCGGTCTCCGCCCCGGTGTTCGAAGGTCTGCGACGCAGACTTCGGAGCGGCGGAATGCCGACGAGAATCGCGCTGCCGATCGCGAGCAGGACCAGGTACTTGAATCCTGCCGCGTGCATGGCCGCAGGTTTGTACGCTTCCAGAGTCGCTTCGGCGGAATAGGTCGAACGCGGCAGCGTATAGACGATCGTAAACGCCTGCGGATTGCGGATACGCGCCATGTAAGGCTTCCATTCGGATGCGTCCGCCGTCGCCGGCTGCATGTTTTCGAGACCGGCGGACAGCGCTATTTGCTGCGTGTGATTGACCAGCAGCCGATCCCGCCACTGCGTGCCGAGACCGTACCAGACCGGAATCTGCATCGCGCCGGAAGCATCGAATTCAACCACGGCGTAGAACCCGTAGTGTTCCATCAATTCCCTTTTCGCGGTCAATGATTCAAACATCCAAAAGTCTTCGGTCATCGAAGACGAATTCCGAATCGGCCAGCTGCCGGATTGATCATGCTTGACGCCGTACTCCATCCGGTACCGATTGGCCGTGCCGTCCCCTTCCGTCATGCCGCTCTGCCACTTCGAGATCAGAGCATCCAACTGCTGCCGAAAACGCTCGGGAATCACTTCGCCCGCGGGAGACCGATTGAACACGTTCGAGCCTCCGGGCAGATACAACGACGACGGCACGATCTTTTGGTAGGTCTGCGCATAGATTTGCGGATCGCTCATCCCCTGCTCCGACATACCGGATTGCGCGTCGTTTTGCTGGGCCAGCATCAGGGGAAGCACGTAATTGCTTTTTTCCAGCCTGTCGACCCACGCTTGCGGATCTACCTCGGTCAGCGACGTGTCCGTCGTTTCCCCCTCGATCCATTCCGATCCTTCGAACGACAAGGCGGAATAAGCGACGGCGACGAAAAAAGCGATAGCGCCCAGCAGACCGAAACGCACGAACCACGGACCGATTTCCGGCAAAGGCAGCTTCCACCCGATCTGTTCCTTTTCGCGCGCACTCTGGACTTTTCCGTTTGTTTGTTCGATCCGTTCATTGTTTTTCAATTTTATACCCGACCCCCCATACGACTTTTAAATATTTCGGCTGTTTGGGATTGATCTCGATCTTCTCACGGATGTTGCGGATATGGACCATGATCGTATCCGTCGAGACGGCGCGGTCGTTCCAGATCCGTTCGTAGATTTCATCCGCTGGAAACACGCGCCCCGGATGCCGGATCAGCAGCGCCAAAATTTTGAATTCAAGCGGCGTCAGGCGCACCGGTACGCCGTCCACGCCGACGTCCACCGTCTCTTCGTCCAGCTCCAGCCCTCCGACCGCGTGCCGGGTACTTTTCCCCGCTTCCGCGCCTGCGCCGCCGGACAACAGAGCCAAATAACGCGCGTAGCGCCGCAGCTGCGAATGGATGCGCGCCAGCAGTTCCATCGGAGCGAACGGCTTGGCGATATAATCGTCCCCCCCGATGTTCAGCCCCGCGATTTTGTCGATCTCTTCCGATTTGGCGCTGAGAAAAATAACCGGGAAGTCGTGCTTCTCGCGCAGCTTCATCGTCATCGAGATTCCGTCCATCCGCGGCATCATCACGTCGACGATCGCCAGATGCACCTCTTCCGCCGCTTCGATCCGGGCCAGCCCTTCCACGCCGTCCGCCGCCTGAAGCACCTCGTAACCCTGATTGCGCAAATAAATCGAGATCCCTTCCAATATTTCTTTGTCGTCTTCCACGACCAGAATCCGGTACGTCATAAGTTCTCCTTCTTTTTGCTCTTTTTCTTATGAACGCTTTTAGCATAAAAAACGTTCCTTAACGACTCCCTCGGGAAAAACGAAAGAAATTCCAAAGAAATGCGCCGCGCCGGAAACGACAAAAAGCCGACCCTGTCCGGGTCCGCCGATTTGCCATGCCCTATTTGCCATGCAATATTTGCCGGGCAGCGATCGTCATGATCTGCGCAGGCAGCGGGATCTCACGAACCCGAACAGGCGGCCGTCTGGCCGTCCGCGAACACGATACTGCCCTGTACCGCTTTGCACCGTTTCTTGATCCGGGCCGATTCTTCCACGATCTCTTCGATGCTGTCGTACGTCCGCCTGCGGTTCGTGACCACGGCGATCGAGAGCGACACGAGCGGGATCAGGCCGCGGCTGCCGAAGCGGTTCTCGCCCGTGATCGAGCCGCGCAGCAGATCTTCGCTTCGGTAAAAGTCCCGCTTCAGCCGTTCGAACTCGTCGATCGCCCGGCTGCAGGCGTCTTCGTAATGATGATGGTGCAGAATCGCGATATAATCGTCCCCGCCGATATGCCCGAAAAAGCTGTCCGGCTGCGCAAACACTTCACTGAGCAGATTGGCGGTCGCCTGAAGCAGCAGATCACCCTGCTTGAAGCCGTAGCCGTCGTTGTACGATTTGAACTGATCGAGATCGATATACAGCACGCTGAACGATTCGAGGCCGAGCGTCTGCTGCAGCCGGTCTTCGATGATCCGGTTGCCGGGCAGCCCGGTGAGCGGGTTCATAAACGTTGCGATCTGCGTGCGCACGTCGGCGACCGATAGCAGCAGCAGACGCACGCTGACCGCTCCGAGCAGCGTCCCGCCGCGGCTGACCAGCACGAGATCGTACAGCTCTTCTTCGGGCCGGTTCATCGCGCGGATGCTGACGTCGGTAATCAGTTCTCCTTCGTCCACGAGCAGCGGACAGGAATTCGACAGTACGCCGACCGGACGGTTCATGAACAACGTGAAGCCGTAGCGCGTCGCGATCTGCTGGTAGAACTGGACGCGCATCATGAGCGAGTTCGTGCCGTCCGGGTGGACGATCGCCAGTCCTTCGAGCTTCGGATTCTGCTTGAAGCATTCATCGACCGCTTCGCACTTCGTACCGGCTCCGACCACCGGGATACTTGCCGTGATCTCCCCGATTTTTGTAAGCATCCGCTTCGCCTCCTCTCTCCTTCATCAAACGGCCCACGGACGGCTTCAAGCGAAGCGGCCCCTGGGCTTTATATCGGGCTTCGGCACGGCAGCCTTGATCGAATCGGGACAGACCGGCACTTCTTCGCGCTCTTCGCGCGGAAAACGGGCCGGCTTCAAGTCCGGATCGGGCCGTCCGAGCGCGTAGCCCTGCCCGTATTCGATCCCTTCCCGCCGCAGCAGCTCGGCTTCCGCGCGGTTCTCGATCCCTTCGGCGATAATCGAAGTGCCCGAGCCCGCGGCAAACTCCTGCAGCAGCTTGACCATGCGCTGCCGGTCTTCGTGCTTGTGCAGGTCGCGAATAAGCGACTTGTCGAGCTTGATGAATTCCGGCTTGAGATTGACGATGGTCTGCAGGCTGTTGTAGCCGGAACCGGCGTCGTCGACCGCGATGCGGAAACCCTGCGCGCGGTAGTTCGACAGCACGCGCTCGAACTCCGCGTAATCGCTGACGGCCTGCTTCTCCGTCAATTCGAACACGACCCGTTCGGGCGGCAGGCCGAGCCTTCGGAGAAGCCGCACGGTCTCGCCGGCGCGATAAGCCGCGTCCGCCAGCACCATCGGATGCACGTTGATGAACACGACTTCGTCCGAGTCTTCGCCCGGCAGCCGAAGGCGCCGGCGCGCCGCTTCAAACCGCTCGAACGAAGTCTCGCGGCAGTAGCGTTCGAATTCGAACACCCGGTCGGTGCGGCCGATGTAGTCGTAGAAAGCTTCGGTATCGGGAAAACGATTCGAGACCGGAGGACGGTTCAGCACCTCGTAACCGAGACAGCTCCCGTCCTGCAAATTCAAAATAGGCTGGAAAAAAGTCGACAGCTTGCGGCCCTGAACGATCCGGTGCAGCTCTCTGGATTTGCCGTATGTCCGGACCGAAGCTTGAACGGTCTCCGAAAGATCGCGGCAGGCCGAGGTCAGGGCAGACGCCAAAAGCGGGAATTTCATTATAAGTTCACCTGATGTCCGTAGAATCGAGGCTGGAATTGGATTCGAGCATCTCTATGCGTCTATCGTAACACCCGTACACCAAGCAAGCGTCAACGGAGTGTAAAACCTCTGTTAACGAAGCTCGTTTCCAAGCCTTCCGTCCCGGGTAAATGGCAGCGGCGAGAGACGATTCGGCTGGATTTTCCTTTTATATCCTTTTTTATGCACGACAAAAGGCCCGTTCCGTGTCGCCGCCTGCGCGGACGAAAAAGAACGGGCCATGTTCGTTCATAGGTTCGTTAACATCTTCGTTCCGGCCGCAAAAAAGAACGTTCAGCTGCCGACGGTATCCCGGTTCAGTTCGTTCAGCCGGGTCGCGATCTGCTTGAGCAGGTCGCCGCGGCTGATCACGCCGACGACCTGCTTGTCCGCGTTGACGACCGGCAGCTTCTTGAAGTGATGCTTGGCCAGAATGCCTAACGCTTCTTCCAGATCCTGATCCGGCGACACGAACTGCGCGTTTTTCTTCATGATTTTACGAGCCGGCGTCCCGGTCTTGTACGACAGCGCTTCTTCGAGTTCTTCCGGCTGTTGGACGAACACGTAGCTGAACATATCGTAGACGGTCTGGCGGCTCGGATTGATGTAGCGCAAAATGTCGCCGTCGCTCACCATGCCCATCAGCCGGCCCGCTTCGTCGACGACCGGAGCGCCGTTGATCCGCTTCGATACGAACAGCTGCAAAATGTCGGACACTTTCGCGTTCTCGTTCACGGTATGCACGTCTTTGATCATAAAATCCCGTACTTTCATCGGATTCTCCCTCTTTCCGTATGAGGATGAAATGACAATTCGGACAGGTGATACTTCCAGTTTACTCCTTGTCCTCTTTTTGGTAAACGCTTTCTTTTGACAAAAAAAGAAGAAACCGCGCGAATGCGCGGCTTCCCCCGTTCAGATTCGCAAATTGTCCGTGAGCGACAGCGTCACCTGCTGCTGCTGTCCGTCCCGGTAGAACGTCACTTCCATCTGGTCGCCGACCCGCTTTTCCGTAAACAGATGCTGGCGCAGGTCGCCGGAATTTTCGACCGGCTGCCCGTCGACCTGCGTAATGACGTCGAGCGGGCGCAGTCCCGCCTGCGAAGCGGCCGAGTTCGGCAGCACGCGCTGCACGACCGCTCCGGTCGTGACGTCCGCCGGCAGCCCGATCTCGGTCTCGTAATACGCCGACGGAATCGAAGCCAGATCGACCGTCGTCACGCCCATCGTCGGCCGCTGCACTTCGCCGTTTGCTTCCAGCTGCTCGATGATCGGCACCGCGATATCGATCGGAATCGCCAGACCGATCCCTTCCACCGTCTCCGTGCTGATCTTGGCGGAGTTGATACCGATCAGCTTGCCTGTTGCATCCAGCAGCGCTCCGCCGCTGTTGCCGGGATTGATCGCCGCATCCGTCTGGATCGCTTCCGACTGGAAGTCCGGCTGCCCGTCTTCGTTCACGTCGACCGGCACGATGCGTTCGAGGCCCGACACGACGCCGGTCGTGACCGAACCGGCAAATTCGAGGCCGAGCGGATTGCCGATCGCGATGACCGGCTGGCCGGCTCTGAGCGCCGACGAGTCGCCGAATTCGACGACCGTATCCGCCGCCGAAGCGTCCATCGTCACGACGGCCAAGTCGGTCCAGATATCGGTGCCGACCAGCGTGCCTTCAACGTCCGTGCCGTCGGCAAGCGTCACTTCGAGCTGGTTGGAACCCGTTACGACGTGATTGTTCGTGACGATGTAGGCGAGATCGCCTTCCTTCTTATAGATGACGCCCGAACCGGTGCCGACCGGCACGCCGCTCGCGTCTTCCTGCATGCCGAACATTCCGCTGCCGCCGCGGCTCTGAATATTGGTGATTCCGACGACGGCTCCGCCGATACGCTCCACGACGCCCGGCACGTCCGTGCCTTCCGTGAGCGTCAGGGAAGTCGGCTCCGCCGCAGGCGTCTCGGCCGTATTGGTCGTCTCCGTCGTCTCCGGCGTCTCGGCCGGATTGGACACCGGCTGCGCCGCCGTTTGCGCTTCCGGCTGCGCCGACGTGGCGCGGTCGAGCAGTCCCGTGCGCGGCAGAATCAGCGTCACGAGCAGCGCCCCGATCACGAGCCCGACCAGGCTCGACAGCAGATACCCCCAGCGGCTTCCTCCCCTGCGGCGATTGCCGCCGCCTTCCGGTCCGTTGTTGCGATATTCCATTGACATCCATCCTTTCCGCTGTGTAGAGTGCGCAGCTCCCTGCGCCATTTCTTCCTAGTCACTCATACCCGCAGAAAGTAAGCGGTAAACGGATATTCGCCCGATCACAATCGGCTCTTTCTGGAATTGCATCCAGTTCCCGTTTATACTGGTGGAGTGTCATACATTCCAAAGCAAGCCAGGCAAGGAGGCCCACTATGAGCCAGAATGAAACAACCCGCATCCGGATCGTCGAATACGAACCGAAACATGCCGCTTCGCTGGCCGAGATGTGGAACCGCAGCAGCGAGAGCTGGGGCGGCGACAGCTACGTACATACGGAAGAAGAAACGCGGACGAAGCAGGAACGCAGTACCGATATGCAGACGTTCCTCGCGCTCGACGGCGACGTCGTCGCCGGCTTCTGCAGCTTTTCCTATTATCAGGAAGACGAAGGCGCCCTGTATATCCCGCTGCTTAACGTGCGGCCGGATTACCATGGGCAAAAAGTCGGCAAAGCGCTTGTGCTCAACGCGGTCCGCCGCACGATCGAGATGGGCTGGCCGCGGCTGGACCTGTACACGTGGGCGGGCAATACCAAAGCCGTGCCGGCGTACAAAAAGTGCGGATTTTTCTGGGAAAAACGCGACGATACGACGCATTTGATGAACTTTATCCCGAGCGTGCTGAATACGGACGCGGTCGCCCCGTTCTTCGAGACGGCGGACTGGTACGCGGACGGCAAGCGCGACCTGTCGGTGTATCCCGACGGCGACCGGGAGAACGGGTTCGACTTTTTCACTTACCTCTGGGAAAAAGACGGGCGCAGCCTGAGCATGCAGTTCGAGCGTACCGGACGCGGCCTGCGCCGGATCGAGACGGACGACTACGCGATCGAGACGGTGATCGAGCGGCATCGACTGCCGTTCGGGCGCAGCTATCCGGTCACGTACCGGATCGTGAACAAAAGCGGAGCTCCGCTCGATGTACAGATCGTCGGCAAGAACGGCAAAGGCGTATCGTTCGGCCTGAACGAATCGGTCAAGCTGACGGAAGCCGGAAGTCTTCGCGAGATTCAGGGCCTGTTCGAACTGAAGGAAAGGCCCGAAGAACCGAGCGCCCAGCGGACGCATCCCGGCGTCGAAGCGGACGTGACGATCAACGGCCGCTCGGCTTCGTTCAAGACCGGCGTCGCGCCGGTGTTCCCGATCAAGCTGACGACGGTGATCGCGTCTGCGCTCGTCGATCCGGGCAGCGAAAACGAGCTGCAGATCGGCTTCGAGAGCCGCTTCGCGGAAGACGCCGAGATCGAAGTGTTCCTGCCGGAATCCGGCGACGTCTCGTTCCGTCCATCCTCGCTGCGGCTGAACCTGCCCGCGGGCGGGCGGGCTACAGCGAAGCTGCATGCGCTCGTGCATCAACCTGGAATCGCGGCTTCGGACGTGCGGATCGCGGTGTTATCCGGCGGCGAACGCTTCGAGGTCCGCGGCGAGCTGGAAGCGGCGTTCCCCGGACCCTTCGGCATCTTCCACGGCGAGACGCCGCGCGAATGGATCGCGGGCAGCGGCCCCGTCACGATGCACCTGCACAAATCGGACAACCGGCTCAGCCTGCGGACCGCCGGGCAGCAGGGAGCGCCGTTCTCGTTCAATCTGCCGAAGCTCGGTCCTCCGTACAGCGACCGCTTCGTCGAGCATAAGCCGTCCGACGTCCGGTTCGAGCGGCGCGGCGAAGACATCGCGCTCGAAGCCGACTACGAATGGCAGGAGCCGTCCGGCCTGCGCCTGACGCTGATCGCCGTATTGGCTCCGGGCGGCGCCCTGCAGGTGTCGCACCGCGTAGCAAGCGTCGGCGAACAACCGCTGCCGCACGATCTGAAGCTCAAGCTTGCGCTGCCGGTCCCGTTCCGGGAAGCGGTGCTGCCTTACGACGGCACGTTCGTCGATCTCGGTACCGGCGCGGACGCGCTGCTCAAAGAGTATTGGAAGCCGGAGAAGCTCACCGAGAACTGGATCTTCTTCCGCTGGCCGACGTCGACCTGCGGACTGGTCTGGCCGCAGGAGCTGCGGCCGGTGCGCGACCGCTGGCAGTACGCGTTCGAACAGCCGGTCGGGGCACTTGCGCCCGGCGAAACGATTCGAACCGCTCCGCTGCGCGTGTTCGTGAACACGTTCGCGGACTGGCGCAACCTGCGCGCCCATGCGCTGGAAAGCGGCGGCCTGATGCCGTATCAGGCCTGGCCGCCGTCCGCCGCAACGCGCGCGGCGCATGCGCCGCCTCGCAAAAGCGAGCATCTCGAAGCTTCGCTGCACGGAGGCAATCCGTTCCTGCCGGGCGTCTTCGAAGCCGAGCTGCTTGAACGCAAGGAAGTAAATCTGAACGGCACGCTGCGGCTGTCTTCCGATCGGGGGTCGATCGCGGCGGACGAACTGCATGCGGACCCCGATCTCGAACAGCGCCGAGTCTCGCGGCAGATCGAGCTGGCGGAACGTCCGGAAGCGGATATCGTCGCCTTCGATTTCGATATGGGCGCGTTCTCGCTGCGCCGCCGCCAATTGGTCTTCCCCGCCGCGGACGACGCGGCGCCGGTACGCACGAGTAAAGTGACCGATCAGGGACTGGACGTATTCGAAGCCAGCAACGGCATCGTGACGCTGCGCGTATCGCCGTCTTTCGGGCCGGCGCTGTATTCGCTGCGGTATCACGGACGCGAATGGCTGGATTCTTCTTTCCCGCAGGCCGGGCCGAAATCGTTCTGGAACCCGTGGTTCGGCGGAATCGCAAGCGTACCGGACGGCATGACGGATCGCTCGGTGCTCGAAGAGACGATCGAAGCGGACTTCGCCGAATTGACGGACAACTTCGGCAGCGTCTGGTCGGGGCTCAAGCTGACGGTACGTATCGAGCGCAGCGAAACGCTCAAAGGACTGTCGTACCACCAATATTTCCTGCTGCGTCCCGGTTCGCCGGTTATGGCCTATACGACCGAAGTCGAGCAGCACAGCGGCCTGCCGATCGTCAACGCTTTCCTGAACAAAGGCGCGTTCTTCTCCAGCTCGGCCGACCTGACAGACGGACGGTTCGAAGTGCGGGATTCCCGCGGCGAACCGATCGTGTACAAAACGGGCAAATACGATATCGACCTGGAGTTCGAAGGCGTGCTGCGCCTGTTCTCCGCCGAGCGCGAAGAACGGCTGATCGTCGTTCCGGGCGTTGAAGGCCCTCTGCGCCAGTATGCCGTGCTGCTGAACGAACTGGCCGGTATCGCTTACGACGACCGCTTCGACGGACGCGAAGGCGCGCGCAGCTTCGCCGGATCGTATTTCTACGTGCTGACCGACCTTGATCCGCAAGAAGACGAACTGCTTGCGCTGCGCCGTATTTCTTTTGAACGGGAGGAGACTTCATCATGAAAATCATCGATGCCCATATCCATTACTCCGAAATCGAAAGTTTCCATCAGACGGCCGCCGACGTGTCGCGCCTGAGCTATACGCCGGAAGGGCTGGCGGAAGAATTCCGCCGGGCCGGCGTCGTGGCCGCCGTCGGCATGGGCGTGACCGAGACGACCCCGGGCGGGTTCCCCGATCACGCGTCGGCCAATCCGATGGGACTGGACCTCGGAGGCGGCACGCTCGACACGCTGCCGGCGAACGTGTTCGAATGCGCCGGCATCAATCCGCATACGCTGCACGAACCGGGCCAGCTCGAAGCGCTGGAACGTTCGCTTCAGCATCCGAAGACGGTCGGCATCAAGCTGTACGCGGGCTATTACCATTTTGCCGTCAACGACCCGATCTACGATCCGGTCTACACGCTGGCTGCCCGCTACAAGCTTCCGATCGTCATTCACGGCGGCCTCACCTACTCCGACCGCGGGCTGCTGAAATATTCGCATCCGCTGTCGATGGAAGAAGCACTGCTTGAGCACCGGGACCTTACCTTCATGATCTGCCATCTCGGCGATCCGTGGGTGATGGACACCGCCGCCATGCTGGAGAAAAACCCGAATCTGTACGCGGACTTGTCCGGCTGGTTCGTCGGCGACGACGACAAAATCACCCGCATGCTGACCGAGCAGACCTACGTCGACCATTTCAAACGGGCGATCGTGTTCGCGGAGCGGTACGACCGGCTCGTGTTCGGCACCGACTGGCCGCTGATCCCGATCGACTCGTATATCCGGTTCGTGAAGCATCTCATTCCGGAAAAATATTGGCATCACGTGTTCTACCAAAACGCGCTCGACGTGTTCCCGAAGCTCAAAGAGCAGCTTCCGGCGGACTGACGACGGCGTGATCCAGAGGCTTGTTTTCCTGCCATGAAAAAAGCACCCCGTACAATATTCATGGGTCTACCCACCGGGTTTTCCAATGTTTATTGTACGGGGTGCACATGAGGGGATAACGGTCCAAACCAAACAATTACAGCAAATTCTTATCTATGAGTCTGGACAAAAGGACAGCGGCTTCCGCTCGACTTATAGACTTGGCCGGCAGAAACGACCGGTTCTCGGATCCCAGAATGATTTGGTGATTTGCCAAGGCATCCACGGACGAAACGGCCCACTTTGAAATAGAAGATTGGTCGATAAAAGAAGTCGTATCTTCCGCAGAAGCAGGAATCTTCACTCCCCGAGCAATCATGACCGCAGCCTCCTCTCGCGAAATCAACCGCTGCGGATCAAATAATGATCCTCCCTTTCCTTCAACGATACCCAGTTCAACCGCTTTTTGTACCCCTTCCTTGGCCCAATGCCCCTGCATGTCTTTGAATATCGGGTTGTTTGTAGACGCTTCTTGTCCGAGTCCGCGCAGCAAGAGCGTGACAAACTCTGCACGTGTCATTTTCAGGTCAGGCCTGAAGGTATCGTTCGAATATCCCTTAATCATTCCTGCGGCATGAATTCGTTCGATTGCCGTTTGAGCCCAATGTCCGCTTACATCTTTAAAAGGTGCAGCAGGAATCGTCGGGGAAATTGTTGGCTGCGGCGTTTTCGGTTCTTGCACAGGCGTTTCGTTTTCCGATGCAGCGTCTGACTCTTTCTCCCCATCTTTGCTGGCTTCAGGTTTTTTTTCGACGCTTGGAACGTTTGGTCTTTCTTGGTTGGGCGGAGGATCAACAAACGGGACACTCTCTGTTGGAGGAATCCTCGGATCTGTAATCCGAATACGGACCTGTCCGATCTCCGAAACTTTTCCTCCAGCTGCCGCTTTGTAAGTAAATGTATCATTTCCGACAAATCCTTGATTGGGTTCGTACATAAAAGTGCCATAGACAGAGTCGGTCACGGTTAATTTACCTGATTTCGGCTGTTCCACCACGCTGTACAGAATCTCGCTTGGTTTTGTTCCGCTAACCTCCATCCGCCCTTGCACGGTTCGATTCATCGTCGTTTGCAGATTGAGAGGGGTGACTTGCAGCTTTGTTTTCGCTCGAACACGGATGAATACGATGCCTTCTTTACTTATTTTCTGTCCGTCCCCGATACGAAACGTAAACAGATCCAATCCGCTTGTCCCCGGATGCGGGGTGTATACAAAATTTCCGTAAGTCTGGTCGGTGACCGTAACCGTTCCGTTCTCCGGAAGCCTCAAAAGTTCAATCTTCTGAATGTTTTTCAACCTTCGATTGTAGACCGAATCGGAAACGGTTCCTTCCAATACCTGATTTTCGGCTATGTCATATTCCAAATTCGAGATTTTCCAATCCAGCTCGCTGCGGGATGCAGAGCCGATTTCTATAATAATTGTCGCCTCCGTAGATTTGTTCTTGCCATCGGTAACCTGGAAGGTGAAATAATCGATGCCCGATTCGTTCGGATCAGGTGTATAGGAGAATTGTCCGGTAGAGGCATTCGTTAACTTCAATATCCCTTTTGCGGGCTGCTTCAATATTTCGTAAACCAGCTTGTCTTTTTCTGTATCCGCTGCTCTTAGCGTACCTTGTACGTTTTGCTGCAGATCGACTTGGAAAGTATCGTCATACGCTTGAGGGGCGGTGTTTCCGTTTATTGTTATTTTTACTTCCGATTCATTAGAATACGTTTTCCCATCGTAAGCCCGATACGTAAAACGGTCCGTCCCTTTGTAATCAAGGTTGGGCGTGTAGGTAAACTCTCCTGTTTGCCCATTCAACTCCACTTTGCCAAAGTTTGGTTGAGCTACAATACTGTAGGTCAGCAAGCCGGCATCCGGATCCGAGCCTTCAAGTTTTTGTGTGTAAGGCGTATTTTGATCGGTCGTGACTTCCCTGTTTTTCGTGACCGGCGGCTCATTTTCATTGATCAAAAACTCGGAAAAATCCAACGCATGATCGGTGATTCGCATTTCGCTGATCCATCCGTTGAATCCTTTTTCAAATACATTGTTGTATTGTTTGCCTCCGACAATCCAGGGCGCATATTTGCCGTCGATCTTTGCGGCCGCAATGCCAAGCGATTCTCCTCCCCCGCCTTCGTCGTTGCGCAGAACCGGTGAGCCATTCACATACATTTTGGTGGAACGGGTATCGTTGACTACGGCTACGTGAATCCAGTTGAAAAATTGTTCTCCCGACCAGCTTGTTTTCATCGTATTTTGATTCGTCGGATAAGAAGCCCACTGCAATTCTTTTAAGGTGGAAATGGACAAAGTGGCTATCGGTTCTTGGGATTCACCATCCGATTTCCCGGCGTTTCTTCCACTTGCTCCACGGGCCAGCATGCTCATCCACCCGTTTTTGGCAGCATCGAAATTTTCTCTAATCCGGAAAAACGCTTCGACCGTATAACCTTTACGAAACTCTTCTTTGTTTAAGGAAGCTTCGTCACGAGTACGCAAATAAGACAATTCTTTGGGACTTTTACCGGCCGAAGCAAACTCGATACTCCCGCTGCTTTTGGACAGCATGGAATGATCGGATGACCAATCGACGTAAATGTCTTTTACATCTTCCTTCCCCGTGTTCACCAGATACAAGTCGTTTCCGTTGCCCGTTATATCTTTCACATTGAATGTACCGTCTGACGGCTTTTGGAACAGCCAATGGGCAAGTTCTCCATTTCCCGCGGCAGCTTTACGGACTTTAATCGTCGCTTCCGTTTCTATAGAATCGCCGAATCCGTCGCTTACTTTGAAGGTGAAGGTGTCTGTCCCTGATTGTCCGGCGTTCGGGGTATAGGCAAACGTTCCGGCGGTCTGATCCGTCATTTTCACCTGCCCAAGCTTGGGTTGAGCCGTAATGGAATAGATCAATGAATCCGAGTTGGCATCTGCCGCTTTCAGTTGGGCATGCAGCGTTTTGCCTTCACTGGCGCTAAAAGTAACAGGGGCCGCTTGAGGAAGCACGTTTTGCGAGTCCCAGATCCCTTTGAATCGTTCTTTGAAATCCATCTTGATCGTGAACGCGTTATTCTCGTCTTTGATTTCTTCCACATCGTAAGTTTTGTCTCGTTGGCTTTGCGGGATGTTCATCACCCAGGGCGAAAAAGTTCTGGCTGCGATCGTCCCGGCTTCCAAATCAAAGTTCAGTGTACGCATGACCCCGTTACCGCCCATGTAGTAGCCCTGATAATCGATAAGAGACATCAGTACATCGCGCCCTTGATCGTTTTTTCTGACCATATGGGCAGAACCGTGATGATGACCGCTTAAAGTCAGGAAAATCTGATCATTTCCTTTGACGAGCCGGTCCCACATTTTCTGTCCGTTATCCGTCATAATGGCAGTTTTACCGTCCGAACTCGTATTCAACATTTGATGAGTGACCAGAATCGTAGGTAAAGCGGGGTTCTTGTTCAATATTTCATTCGCCCATGAAAGGGTCGTGTCTCCGGCTCGCCAATCCAGGCACAACACCAAAAACTTTTTGCCTGCACCGTCGAATGTATAATAAGAGCTGTATCCGCTTGGAGAGGCCCCTCCAAAACCGGAATAATCTTTGTTAGCCATCCGGCTCGCCGGTTTGAAATATTTCAAAAACAGCGTATTCCACTTATCGCGGTCGTTACGCTTATCATCATCTGCCCGCTCCTGGATATCATGATTTCCGGCTACGTATCCATAGGGGATTTTGGCGTCATCCAGAGTTCTCATCGCTTTGTCCGCATTGATCCATTGTTCTTCTTTATCACTTTGGTCCACAATGTCTCCGAGATGAGTCGTAAAAGCAATATTCTCGCTATATCGGTACTGCCTGATCCATTCGGTCTGTGCATTGAAAATTTCCGCTTTGTAGCGGGCATACATTTGAGTGTCCGGCAAAATGGCGATCTTGAATGGCTTGGGGGTCGAAGCTTCAGCATGCTGCCGAAAGTTGAAGAAGTGGAGTTCAAAAACGGAAGCTAAAACAATCAGCGCCAAAAAAACTTTGAATCCTTTGAGCCTGTACATTTTTTACCCCTCACTTATCGATTGATTTTTATAAAAGTTTTGATCCTTTTTATGATGAGAACGATGTTAGATTAATGCCGAATCTTTAACTTCGTTCTATTATTTTTATTTGTTTTTGTTAAAATTTAAAAATTAAATAATAAAATTTCATAGCCAAAAAAAACCGGCCTTCCGTTTGGAAGACTGGTTTTTTCGTAAATCCGGTTGTTTTGTTTGAAGTAAACGAGCTGCATATTACGTTCGATCAGCCATCTTCGCCGGTTATTCGGTGTGGACTTTTTCCCACATGCCCGTGAACAGGTCGGCTTTGATCGTCAGCTTGTCTCCGCCGAGCAATACGTTCACGAGCACGGTTCCGTCTCCGGCATAGCCGGCGACCCAGTCTTCCCCGTCTTTTTTTAGCCTGGAAGCGGTCAGAATCGGCTGCAGCAGCCGCTTGATCTTTGTCTCGTAAGCTTCGTCGTACAGATCGGAAAGGTCCGGCAGCGCACCGTCGTACAGATCCGGCGGCGGCGAGTCGTCGATTACGGCAAGCGTACCGATCGGTCCTCCCTTGGCGGCGTCGAAAATCGTGCCGGTATCCGGATTGACCGCGTAATTCAACGTCAGCGCGGCAGAGTCCGCAGCATCGGCTTCCTCGAAGACGTACAGACCGCCCTGCTCGATCATGTCCCTCTGCGCTGTATCCAGCCGCCCGTCTATCCGTTCCCGGATTTCTTGCTGTGTAAAAGGAGGAGCCACGTCGCCTGTCGGATACATGACGGTATCGGCCGGCTTCAGGTCGGGACCGTACGTGACCGTCAATCGGACAGGGAATTTCGTATCCGACAATTTGCCGTAGGCATGGGCCACGATCCGGTCGCGTACGATTTCGTACTTGGCGACGCCGGGATAATGCAGATCCGAATCCTCTTGCGTTTCATCGTTGTCGTACGCGCGGGTCAGGTAACGTCCGTTCAGACCGGCCTCCACGTAGAGACGGCCTCCGTAGTCGAGTACGGGACGGATCGTGAACCTGTTGTTCCGAAAATCCCGATAATCCGCTACGTCGAGTTCTTCCAGCGTATACGGGTCCAGCACATGGATATGTTCCAGCTCCTGTCCGGTAATCGAACCGACATCCAGAATAAGCACGATTTCCTTGATGCCGTCGTCGTTCACGTCGGCCCAATCGGCGCGCGGCGGATGACCGGGATCGTTGGACGAATCCCAGAGATAGGAACGTCCCCGAGCTTGATCGCCGTTGATCAAGCCTACATGGATCAGGCGCGCCTGTCCGCCTTCCGACGTCTCGCGCGACGTGACGCGAATACTGTTCTCTTCGATCAGCAGCGTCTCGGCGGGATCATTGAGAGGAACGACGGCCGAATTGGCGTCCGTACCGGGGAGCTGTGCGCCAGGCAGCGCAGAGTCGCCGGCCGCGGCGGTCGGCGCCGACGGCTCGGTCCACTTCGCGCCTGTCAACGTGCAGCCGCCCAGCAGCAGCATGACGGCGGCGCCGACGATCGCGCTGCGATAAGTTTGGGTACGCGGCGTAGCGATCAGAATCAACCTCCTTTTGATTTCGGTCTTGCCGCCCGACAGCCCGACGGCACCCGGCAGGGGCGCCGAAACTGCCATCGAGTCGAGCAGCCGTACAATCGTGCGTCCGTACGCGAGGCGTTCGTCCGGCTCAAGTCTCTTCATCGCCAGCGCGTCGCAGGCGACTTCCTGATCTTCGCGCATTCGGCGAAACGCGTACGCCAGCAGCGGATTGAACAGATGCAGCGCCGTCAGCAGCGCGGCCAGCAGGTTCACGGGCACGTCCAGTCTTTTGGCATGCGCCAATTCATGCAGCATGACGTGGCGGAGCTGGGACTCGTCCAGCTCCGTCAGCACTTGGGGCGGCAGAAGCAGCCGCGGACGCACGGCGCCGAGCAGCGTCGGCACGCCGACCTGCCCGGTGACTTCAAGCCGCACCGGACGGCGCAGCCGCATCTCGCGCCGGCAGGTCTGCAGCAGGCGCTCCGCCTCCGGCGGCGGGGCGGCGGAATCCTGCCGCAGCCGCGCGGCGAAGCGCGCGTGGGCGCTTAGGCCGAAGGCAAGCGCCGCGGCTGCGCCGAGCAGCCACAGCAGGGCGAAGCCCTGCAGCAGCGCGCGGCCCAGGCCGCCGCGGTCGTCCGCCGCCGAAGCTGCGGCGGGGCCTGCGGTCGCCGGCGGCGCGGCGACTTCGCCGGGCGCAGCCGCCGGGCGCGACGGCGCTTCGCCGCTGCCGGGCGCAGCTTCCGGTCCCGCGCTGCCGGCACCGCCGGCTTCGCCGCCCGGGACCGAGCCGTCCGCGGCGGCTCCCGGTTCGCCGGCGCCGCCTGGCTGTGCCGAGGCAGCGGGGCCGCCTGAACTTCCCGCTGCGCCGCTTTCGCTGCCGCCATCCGCCGGTTCGCCGGCGGACCGCGCAGCCGGGCTTCCCCCGTCCGCCAGCGCGGCGGAGTCCGCAGAGACGTCGGACTCCGCTTCTCCCGGGATATAATCCGGGTTGTCCGCCGCTGTCGACGCCGTCTCCGGCGACGATGACGCCGCATAGCGGTCCGGGCCGGCCTGCGCCAGCCCCGGCAGCCAGTTATAGACGCTGATCGGGCTTTCCGGCGTCCAGGGCAGCAGCAGCCGGAGCAGCAGCAGGCTCCAGAGCAGATAGATCCAGCGCGGATGCAGCCGGTTCTTGAGCGGTATCCGCACAAGCAGGATCAGCAGCGCCGTGACGCTTGCGGCCGCCGACAGCAGCAGTACCTGTCGGAACAGTTCTCCCAGTGCGTTCAGCACGGCATTCAGTCCTTTCGCTCGTCCAGTATTTTGCGCAGCTCGTCGATGTCTTCCTTCGTCAGCTTCTCGTCGCGCAGAAAATGCGCCAGCATCGGCCGCATCGTGCCGCCGTACACGCGCTTGAGAAACGAATTCGTCTCCGAGCGCACGCATTCTTCTTCCTGCACTTTCGGATAGTAGGCGTAGATGCGCCCTTCCTGCGTGTAGCCGATCGCGTTCTTCCCGGTCAGGCGCTTGATCAGGGTGCGGACCGTTTTGGGATTCCAGCTGCGGCTGCCTTCCAGCGCTTCGATGATCTCGTTTGCCGTTCGCGGCGACCCGGCCCACAAAATTTTCATGATCTCCCATTCCGCGTCCGAAATGTTGGGGATAGCCTGTTCCATGTCTGTTCCTCCTCGTCCACTCATGACTACACTTGTAATCTAGAGACCAGTATTACATTTGTAATCCTGATCTGTCAAGGCAGTCCGTTCTTTTTTCACGGCAAAAAAAGCCTTCCCCATAAACGGGAAAGGCTCCTCCGACTTCTTTTCACCAGCACGACCGGTCTGAATCCCGAACGCTCTCACTCCTCCGCCTGCACCCGCCGCGCGAAATCGACGAACTGGAACTTGTCCAGCCGATGCCGGGATTCCGTGTACTGGAACAGCGTCGTGTCTTCCAGATGCACGTAGTTGCGGACGACGACGATATGCGTATCGCGGGCCAGGTCCAGCAGCCGCTTGTCTTCGTCCGACACTTGTTCCACCGAAATTTCTTTTTTGGCATAGGCGATCTTGAGCGACAGTTGGCCTTCCAGATACGCGTAGATCGATTGGCTCGCAATCTCCTCGGTCAGCTCGGGGATGACGGAAGCGAGAAAATAATCTTTGTCCAAAATGACTTTTTCCCCTTCGATCTCCCGGGCGCGGACGACTTTCCAGATCGGTTCCTGCTCCGCAATTTGCAGTTGGCGCGCCACGTTTCTCGGGCACGGCACGCAGGCCGTCTCGTGCACGAGCGTACGCACGGTACGTCCGAGACGTTCCGACAGCTCCTTGAAGCTCACGAGGCCGGAGATCGGAAATTCCATCCGGTTCATGTCGAGCACGAACGAACCTTTGCCCCTGATTTTGTGGATATAGCCGTTTTGCGACAGCAGATGCAGCGCTTTGCGAACGGTCTCTCTCGACGTGCCGTATTCTTCCGCGATCTCGTGTTCGGAAGGCAGCTTAACGCCGGTCTTGAGCAGACCCGTCTCGATCCGCTGCGTATAATCGCCATAAATTTGCGAAAAGATATTTTTATTCATATTGATCACCGTGACCCATTTTACGGGGGATTTTGTGAAAAAGCAAAAACGACGGTTCGGCATAAAAAAACGGCCCGCTTCCGGATTAGAACCGTAAAGCGGACCGTGGATCTTGCGCACTCTGCCTATCAGGCATAGCGATTGGGCCGGGCAAACAATCAGTCTTCGTCGCCCGTCAGATGGATGCGCAGCACCGGCGTCTTGCCGGCTACCGTATCGCCCATCAGCTCTTCGATGCTTGCGACGATATCCTGCCCTGCCGGAATGATGATCGGCGAGATCGTGGCGTATCCGCCCGCGGTAATGATATCGCGGTCGAATTCAAGCAGCAGCTGGCCGGCTTTGACGACGTCGCCGGTCGCGACATGGGCCGTGAAGCCGCTGCCTTTGAGTCCGACGGTATCGATGCCGACATGGATCAGCACCTGCACGCCGGTCGCATGTTCCAAAATGACCGCATGCTTGCTCTTGTCGATGACGTGGGCAACCGTCGCATCGAACGGCGCGACGACGCGTCCTTCGGACGGTTCGATCGCGACGCCTTCGCCCATTTGTTTCTCAGCGAACGCCGGGTCCGGCACGTTCTCGAGCGGAACCGCGCGGCCTTGAATCGGTGCCAGCAGATCGAGCACGTTGACGGCGTCTTGGCCTGCCGCAGCAGCACCGGCGGTACCGGCAGCGCCTGTCGTCGACGCATGCGAGACGACCGTATTGCCGCTGCTCGGAATCGGGCTTTTCGCATTCTCTACCGTTTTCACGTCGCGTTCCGCCAGGTCTTCTTCGACTTCTTCGCCGGAAGCGGCTTGTTTGCGGGTGACGATTTTGCCGTAAACGATCGTACCGACGAACGGAAGCACAAGGCAGATCGCCATGCCGATAAAGAAGATGCCCCAGTTTTCGACATTAACGGCCAGGAAGCCCGGCAGGCCGCCGACGCCGACAGCGAAAGCGCGCACGTCGTTCATCGTCAGCAGGATACCGCCGAGGGCGGAACCGAGCATACCCATGAACAGCGGGTATTTGAAGCGGACGTTAACCCCGAATACGGCCGGCTCGGTAACGCCGAGGAATGCCGTAATGGAAGTCGTGGCGGACAAACTTTTCATTTTCTGCGAACGGATGACGAACATCATGGCGAGCGCCGCGGCGCCCTGCGCGATGTTGGACAGCGCCAGCATCGGCCAGAGGAACGTGCCGCCGGTCGAGTTGATCAGCTGCAGATCGACCGCGAGGAATGTGTGATGCATCCCCGTGATCACGAGCGGCGCGTACAGACCGCCGTACAGCAGACCGCCGAGCCAAGGAACGGTATCGAACAGCCAGACGACGCCGTCTGTCAGCCAGTTGCCGAGTGTGAACGTCACCGGACCGATGACCACGAAGGCCAGGAAGCCGGTCACGAGCAGGGCGACAGGAGCGACGACGAGCAGTTTGAGCGAATCGGTGACTTTGCGGTTCAGCCATTTCTCGATCACGACCAGTACATAGGCCGCGACGAGCATCGGCAGGACCTGTCCCTGATACCCGACCGCGTTGATCTGCAGGCCGAACAGATTCCAGGTCGGTACCGTGCCTTCATTGACGGCCGACGCGTAATCGTACGCGCTCAGCAGGCCCGGATTGACGAGAATCAGACCGAGCACGACGCCGAGCAGCGGACTGCCGCCGAACCTCGTCGCCGCCGACCAGCCGACGAGCGCCGGCAGGAACGTGAACGCGGTGCTTGCGATCGTGTTGACGATCGCCGCGAAGTCGGCCCACTGCGGGTAGACTTCGATCAGGGCTTGCCCGGCGAAGAAGATGTCTTTGCCCGTGAGCAGGTTGTTGATCCCGAGCAGCAGGCCGGCCGTAACAAGCGCCGGGAGCAGCGGGATGAAGATATCGGACAGCGTCTTGATGAACTGCTGGACTGGACTTTTATGCTTGATGGCCGCCGATTTGACGTCCTCTTTGGTGGCGCGCTGGCCTCCGGTAATCGCTATCAATTCTTCGTAGGCTTTGTCGACGATCCCTGGCCCGATAATGACCTGAAACTGGCCCTGCGTGGAAAAGTAACCTTTTGCCAGCTCGTTATCGTCCAGCGCCTGCTTGTCGACCTTGCTTTCGTCCACGAGCGAGAAGCGCAGCCGGGTGACGCAGTGCGTCGCGACTTCGATATTGTCCTTGCCGCCTATGGCCTGGACAATCTTCTCGACATCCTCTCTTTTTACCGCCATTCCCTCATCCCCGTTTCTTTTCCTGAAATAGTATACAAAGCCGGGGGCATTACCCCCGGATGATCCACATGAACGACGCGTACGACTCCAGCTTGAGGATGCGGCCCCAGGCCGGCTCGTCCGCCATATTACCGACCAGCAGCTCGGCTTGTGCGTCCGCCAGTCCAAGGTACGCTTCCGGCAGCGCGAATTCCGCCGCTTCGCCGCTGAAGTTCGAGGCGACGATGAGCGTGTCCGACCCGTTCGTGCGGGCGTAGGCGAACACCTGCGGATGTCCTTCGTCGAGCCGCTCGTAGCGGCCGTCGGTCAGCACGTCTTCGGTCTTGCGCAGCGCGATCAGTCTCTTGTAATGGCTGAAGACCGAGTTCGGATCTTCGCGCTGCATTTTGACGTTGATCTCGGGATAGCGTTCGTCCACTTTGATCCACGGCGTGCCGTCGGTAAAGCCGGCCTGCGGACCGTAATTCCACTGCATCGGCGTGCGGGCGTTATCGCGGGAACGCTTGGCGATAATATCGAACGCTTCTTCGGGCGATTTGCCCATCTCGATCATGATGCGGTACATGTTCTTCGATTCGACGTCCCGGAATTCGGAGATGTCGTTCCAGTTCGGGTTCGGCATGCCGATCTCTTCGCCCTGGAACACGTAAGGCGTGCCCTGTAGGCCGTGCAGCGTGGTCGCCAGCATCTTGGCGCTTGCGGCGCGGCAGCGGCCGTCGTCGGCGAAGCGCGACAGCGCGCGCGGCTGGTCGTGGTTGTTCCAGAACAGCGCGTTCCAGCCGCCGCCTTCCTGCATGCCGACCTGCCAGGACGACAGCAGTCCCTTGAGCGCTTCGAAATCGTACGGCATCAGTTCCCACTTCTTGCCCTGCGGGTAATCGACCTTGAGATGGTGGAAGTTGAACGTCATGGAAAATTCGCGTTCCGCCGGATTCGAATACCGGATACAGTGCTGAAGCGTCGTCGACGACATCTCGCCGACGGTAATCAGATCGTACGGACCGTAGACACGCTCGTACAGCTCTTTGATATACTCGTGCACCCGCGGTCCGTCCGTGTAATACCGCCGGCCGTCGCCCGTCATGATCGACCCGTCGTCGTCGGGGAAGCTCTGATCTTTGGAGATCAGGTTGATGACGTCCATCCGGAACCCGTCGACGCCTTTGTCCGCCCAGAAACGCATCAGATCCGCCGCTTCCTGCCGCACCTGCGGATTTTCCCAGTTCAGGTCCGCCTGCGTCTTGTCGAACAGCGCCAGGTAATACTGCCCCGTGGCTTCGTCGTACTGCCAGGCCGAGCCGCCGAACTTGGACTGCCAGTTGTTCGGCACGCCGCCGCCCGGTGCCGGATCGCGCCAGATGTAGTAGTCGCGATACGGATTGTCCGTCGATTTGCGCGACTCCTTGAACCATTCATGCTCCGTCGAAGAATGGTTGACGACGATGTCCAGCATCAGGTGCATATCCCGCGCTTTCAATTCGGCTGTCAATTCCTCGAAATCTTCCATCGTGCCGTACATCGGGTCGATCGAGCGGTAATCGGCCACGTCGTAGCCGTTATCGTTCTGCGGCGAGATATAGACCGGCTGAAGCCAGACGATATCGACGCCGAGATCGTGCAGATAGTCGAGTTTCTCCGTCAATCCCCGGATATCGCCGAGCCCGCTGCCCGTCGTATCGTTGAAACTGCGCGGATACACCTGATACACGACCGATCTGCGCCACCATTCCGATTTGCTGCCAAGCTGCCCTGCTGTCATGCCGCGTGCCTCCTTCGGGTACCCAGAGGCCGCAGACGCTTCGGAATCGCGTGCGCGGATAGCGAATATCCGCAGCCTGTACCCTTCATGTATATACAAGTATGTCTCCGAACCGATTGTAACCTTGTATATACATGAAGTCAACCTGTCTATATATACCACGCGAACAGAGCGAGCAAACATTTTGCGCGTTTTTTATTGCTTGTTTCTTGGGGGCCGTCGATTCTCCGCGAATTTGCATAGACAATCAGACAGTTAAAAAGCCCCTTTATGCCTCCATTACCCAAAATCAGGAAGAGTTTATCGATAAATCGAATGCGGAAAAAGTTGGCGTACCGCGAATCTTCTTTTCGATTGATGCTTTCGATTGATGCTATAGTGAAAAGCACACAGGCTTCGATTGCGAAAGGAGTGTTTTCATGTTTTCGGTTCATGAACAAATGAATGCGCGTACCCGATCGGCGATTCGCGAAACGTTTATTGCCTTGGTTCGAGAACACGGATTCGATCAAGTCAAAATCCGGCAAATCGGAGAAGGCGCAAGCATTAACCGGGGAACCTTTTATCTGCATTATCTGGACAAATACGATCTGATGGAACGTATTCAGGATGAACTGCTTGAAGGCTTTCGACAAAAACTGATCGTTCCGATCGACTTCGAAGAAACTTACCGCCATCACCTCCAGCGGCTTCCGTATGCGCCTTTTACCGAAATTTTCGCGTATTTCGTACAGCACGCCAACTTGTTCGAACTGCTGGGCAGCAAAAACGGCGAAGCGGGATTTCCGCTCAAATTAAAAAAGGCCGTTACCCTCAGCTTTGAAAAAAAGCTGGGCAACAGCCGTATCCTTGAACGACATCCCGATGTTCCTTCCGATTATTTCAACGCCTACGCCGCTTCCCTGCTCCTCGGAACCGTCGAAGCCTGGCTGGAACGTGCAAGACCGGAGACTCCCGAACAGCTTGCGCTCATCTATAATGAATTGATGATGATTCAGCGCCTGATCCGGTAAACCGGCAAGCGAAAAGTACGCTTCCGAGCCCTTTGTTATGCAGCGATCGCGGAGCGGCGGCGACAAACCGTCTTTTCCCGCGCGTCAATCCAACCCTGCAGGCACGATCAGCACTTTACCCCGAAGCTTGCCTGCGTCGCTTCGCGCATGCAGCTCCGCAACCTGTTCCAATCCGGCGCGTTCGTCGATTTTGGTGCGGAGAACGCCGTCTTCGATCCAACGGGCAATATCCGTAAGCTGCTGAGTGCTATTATGCATATAGACCAGCTTGCCGTTCACATGCAGGCGCCGGGCTTCTGCTTCATCAACGGGGGACCAGGCGCTGACGAGCGTACCGCCCTGGCGAAGCAGCCGCAGCCAGCTGTTCACCTGTTCCGGCTGCGCGGGCGACGCGTTCACGATCAAATCGAACGGGGCTTTCGATTCGGCTGTCCAATTTGGCTTCGAATAGTCGAGGACCTCATCGGCTCCCAACCCGTAGACGGCTTCGACAAAAGAAGGCGAGGCCGTAGCGACCACGTAAGCATCCGCGATTCGCGAAAGTTGGACCGCATAATAGCCAACGCTGCCCGATGCGCCGACGATCAGTACCCGCTGTCCGCGTTCCAGCGAACCGTGTTCGAACAGCAGCTGCCAAGCGGTCAGCGCACATAGCGGCACGCCTCCGGCATCCGCCAGATCGATCGAACGCGGGACGGCCGCGAGTTCTTCCGCCCGTGCAATCGCAAACTCCGCCGCTCCGCCGCTGTCGGTCAGAGTCATGGATGTATACACCTGCGCGCCAAGCTGCCATTTCGTTACGCCGGTCCCCAAAGCTTCAACCGTCCCCGACAGTTCGATATTGGGTATAAAAGGAAACGTCTGCGGAAAAGAACCGCTCATATGCCCGGCCCTCAGAAGGGTATCGACCACGTTAAATCCGCTTCCCGCGACCCGGATCAGGACTTCGCCTTCGCCCGGAATCGGCCGGGCCACACGTTCGACCCTAATCTGCTCGGGTCCTCCATACTGCCGATAGACGGCGGCCTTCATCTGCGAATCGTTTGGAACTCCGGTTTGTCTGGCTACCATGGAATTTGGCCTGCTTTCGTCGGTAAAGTCAGTGCGGCTCGATCGCTCCGCCTGCTGCCTGTTCAGAATAACGTCCGGACCAAGCCCCATACAATCGACAAAACGGATACTTTTGTTGAGAGATCCCCCCGCACAGGACGCCATAAGGTCCGGCGGCTGCGAGGTGCATTTTCCAAAAGCGGCAAACCAAAAAGGCGAAAAGCGGAAAGCCCGTAGGCTTTGCTTTTCGCCCTGCTGCGCCGGCTCTTCGCCGACGCTCAAGATTTTTCAGACATTCAATCAAAGCCTGTTCAAAATCAAGCGTTCTGCGCATGGAACTGGCGTCCGTCATGCACCGCTTCCACGTAGCCGGCGCGAACAGTGAAATCGCCGAAGTGCTCGCCGTCCAGCCGTTCTTTCGCGTAGCGTCCGATGATCGGCTGCAGCGAAGCGAGAATCTCTTCTTCGCCGATATTTTCCTTGTACAGCTTGTTGAGCCGTGCGCCGTCGTGCGCGCCGCCCAGATACATATTGTATTTGCCCGGTCCCTTGCCGATAAAAGCGAGCTCCGCCAGCATCGGGCGGGCGCAGCCGTTCGGACAGCCGGTCATGCGGATGACGATTTCCTTGTCGCGCAGCCCTTCCTGCTCCAGCATGACTTCCAGCTTGTCGATCAGGCCCGGCAGGTAACGTTCCGATTCCGCCATCGCCAAGCCGCACGTCGGCAGCGACACGCACGCCATCGAGCTGCGGCGCAGCGCCGAATAATGCGCGCCGTCCGTCAGGTTGTACTGGCTGATCAGGCGATCGATCTTGCGCTTCTTCTGCGGGCTGACGCTGCCGATGATCAGGTTCTGATTCGCCGTCAACCGGAAATCGCCGTCGTGTTCCTTGGCGATTTCGCGCAGACCGGTCATCAGCGGATACCCTTCGAAATCGGCGATCCGCCCGTTTTGGACAAACAGCGTGAAATGCCATTTGCCGTTGCTGCCTTTGATCCAGCCGTAACGGTCTCCGTTATGGTCGAAGCCGAATTGACGTGCCGGCTCCAATTCCCAGCCGAGACGGCTGTGCAGTTCGTTCACGAACCAGTCCAGTCCGCGGTCGTCGATCGTGTATTTGAAGCGGGCATGCTTGCGCACCGCCCGGTCGCCGTAATCGCGCTGAATCGTCACGACTTTTTCCGCCAGGTCGATCGACTGCTCCGGCGTAATGAAGCCGATCAGCTTGCCGAGCTGCGGATACGTCTTCACGTCGCCGTGCGACATGCCCATGCCGCCGCCGACCGTCACGTTGAAGCCGGCCAGCTTTCCGTTTTCGATAATGGCGATCAGGCCCAGATCCTGCGAGAACACGTCGACGTCGTTGGAGGGCGGCACGGCGATGCCGATCTTGAATTTGCGCGGCAGATAGACCGGACCGTAGATCGGTTCCTGTTCGGCTTCGGCGTCGCGGCTGTCCACGATCTTCTCTTCGTCAAGCCAGATCTCGTGATAGGCACGGGTATGCGGATCGAGATGCCGGCTGACTTTGTCGGCCCACTCGTACACTTCCGAATGAATCTCGGACTGGTACGGATTCGGGTTGCACATTACGTTCCGGTTCACGTCGCCGCAGGCCGCAAGCGTGCTGAGCAGCGCTTCGTTGACTTCGCGGATCGTATTCTTGAGATTCCATTTGAGCACGCCGTGCAGCTGGAACGACTGGCGCGTCGTCAGCCGGATCGTCTCGTTGCCGTATTTGTGCGAGATGCGGTCCATCATCAGCCATTGTTCGGGCGTGACCACGCCGCCGGAAGCGCGTACGCGCAGCATGAACTGGTACGCCGGTTCGAGCTTCGAGCGGCTGCGCTCGTTGCGAAGATCGCGATCGTCCTGCATATAGCTGCCGTGATGCTTCATCAGCCGGTTGTCGTCTTCCGGGATCGAGCCGGTCAGCGGGTCTTTCAGCGTCTCTACGAGGCTTCCGCGCAAATAGGCGCTGTTACGCTTGATGTCCTCCACGTCGCTATGCGGTCTGTCGTGCGGCGGAAACTTTTTCCACTCGGTGTGCTGCGTCATGATCTGGCGTCTCCTTCCCCGTTGAAACGGAACTTATCGGTTATATCGATCTGTTATATCTATCCGTTATATCAATACACGTCGCGCTGGTAGCGCTTCTCCTGCTGCATGCGCAGCAGATATTCCGAAGCCTGTTCGGGACTGAGTCCCCCGCCCTGCGCGATGATCGTCTCGAGCGCCGAATGCACGTCGTGCGCCATATGCTTCTCGTCGCCGCAGACGTAGACCGCGGCTCCGCCGTCGATCCATTCGTACAGTTCCCGGCTTCGCTCAAGCATGCGGTGCTGCACGTATACCTTCTCTTCCGTATCGCGGGAAAAAGCAACGTCCATCCGGCTCAGCACGCCGTCTTTGATCCAGCGCTGCCATTCGACCTGGTACAGGAAGTCGGTCGCAAAATGCTGGTCGCCGTAGAACAGCCAACTCTGGCCGCGGGCGCCGGTCTCTTCGCGCTCGGCGAGGAACGACCGGAACGGCGCGACGCCCGTGCCCGGCCCGATCAGGATGATCGGCGTATCCGGGTTCTGCGGCAGCTTGAAGTTCGGATTGTGCTGGACGAATACCGGCAGGCTGTCGCCCGGTTCCAGGCGTTCGGCCATCTGCACGGAGCACACGCCGTAGCGGTCGCGTCCGCCGCCGGCGTAGCGTACGCTCCGGACGGTCAAATGCACTTCGTCCGGCGTCGCCTGCGGGCTGCTCGCGATCGAATACAACCGGGCGGGGATTTTGCGCAAAATGCCCGTCAGTTCGGCCGCCGGGCGGCCTTGAAGCCCGAAGTCGCGGATCAGGTCGAGCAGGTCGCGGCTGCCGACGTACTCGCGCAGTTCAGCCGCGGCTTCCGGCGACACCAACCGCGCAAGCTTCTCGCTGCCCGTAAGCTTCGCGGCCTGTTCCAGCAGCGGCTTGGTCAGCACGGTGATCTCGAAGTATTCGTACAGTGCTTCGCGCAGCGGAGCGGAACCGTTCTTGCCGGTATTCACGTTCTCCTGTGCATCCCAGCCCATCTCCGCGATGATCTCGTCCACGAGGCGCGGATGGTTATGCGGATAGACGCCCAGGCTGTCGCCCGGTTCGTAGACCAGGCCGGAGCCTTCCAGCGACAGTTCCAAATGACGCGTCTCGCGGGCGGAGCCGCGGCCGTTCAGATTCACGTTCTCCAGCACTTCCGCGCGAAACGGATAGCTGCGCGAGTATTCCGATTCCGGATCGGCGCTGAGCGGTGCCGCCGAATCGGCCGCGGAAGCGGCGGCCGCCGGGGTCGCGCTGAGCGCTTCCGTCACGGCTTTCATCCATTCGCCGGCCGTCTCGTCGAAGTCCACGTCGCAGTCGGCCCGCTCGGCGAGGCGCGAAGCGCCAAGCTCGGCCAGGCGTCCGTCGAAGTCTTTGCCTGTCTGGCAGAAGAACTCGTACGACGTGTCGCCGAGCGACAGGACGGAATAGTTCAGGCTGTCCAGCTTCGGCGCGCGCTTGCTGTGCAGAAATTCATGGAACGAAATGGCGTTGTCCGGCGGCTCGCCTTCGCCGTGGGTGCTGACGATAATAAGCAGGTTTTCGATCTTCTTCAAGTTGTTCGGCTTGAAATCGGACATCGACAGCACGTCCGCTTTGACCTGCTGCTCTTCGAGGCGCTTCGCCAGCTTCTTCGCCAGGCCGCTGCCGTTGCCGGTCTGCGAGCCGAACAAGACGGTGACTTCGCGCGGCGCCGCCGGAGCGGCGGGAGCCTGCGGCGCGGCTTCGGCGGCCACGGTCGCGGTCGGAGCTTGCGCTGCCGGCGCTTCAAGCGTCGGGCTCGCGGCCTGGGCCGACAAATAACCGGTCAACCAGATGCGCTGATGTCCGTTCAATGTAGGAAGCAGGCGGTTCAGCAGTTCCGCCTGTTGGTCGTTAAATGGGCTGTTGGTTGCGTTCAATTCCACGATCTCCACCTCGCACGGCATCATTCTTGTTAGATTTTTCGTTAATATGAGTCATTGTCGCTTCAATTCCTAGTTAAACGATCAGAATTTATTTGGCTACCTTGACCCTATCATACCGGCAAAATGGGGTCAATTCGATTCCGTTTATGACATTCATCAGTTTTTCTGATAATAGGTTAACAAAACAAAAATCATCCCGAATCCGGCAGCGATCACGCTCTATTTGACACTATTTGTCGAAAATAAATGGAAAAGGCTATAATCTATTCATATTTTGTCGATTCCGCACGATATATAAGACATGAAGTTAGCTACATGAGCTGCGGAGGTTGTTGGAAAATGATTAAAATCAGAACGTTTTTGGCCTTGATCTTCGTGGCTTTCGTCATTCTGCTCAGCGTCACGTTCGGCTCGCTGCTCAGCAGCCGTTCCACGCAGGCGATCGAAGAAGAAATCGGCGTGTCGCTCGCCGGAACCGCTTACCAGATGTCGGACAAGCTGGACAACTTCATGTGGTCGCGGTCCGGCGAAGTCAAGCTGCTGACGCAGCTGCAGCCGCTCAAGCGGGCGAATGATCCGCAGGCGATCCAGACGCTGCTCAACCAGCTGCAATCGAGCTTCCCCGCTTTTTCTTGGATCGGCTTCATGAATACGCAGGGCGAAGTGCTGGCGGGCACGAACGGCATTCTGGTCGGGAAAAATATCGCCGAGCGGCCCGTGTTCGCGGAAGGCATCAAAGGTTCGTTCGTCGGCGACGTGCACGAAGCGGTGCTGCTGGCGAAGCTGCTGCCCAATCCGAGCGGCGAGCCGCTGCAGTTCGTGGACATGAGCTACGCGGTCAAGAACGACGCCGGCGAAACGGTAGGCGTGCTGGCCGCGCATCTCAGTTGGGAATGGGCCCGGGAAGTCGAGCGCACGCTGCTGCAGCCGCAGACCGACCATGACCATGCGTTCGAACTGTTCGTCGTCAGCCAGAAGGACAATACGGTACTGCTCGGGCCGGAAGGCTGGGCCGGACGCGAACTCAAGCTCGGCAGCGTGGACCGCGCGCGGACCGGGGACAATTCTTGGGCGCTGGAGAAATGGCCCGACGGCGAACGCCATCTGACGGGCTATGCCTACGGCGACGGCTACCTCGATTACGCCGGGCTCGGCTGGACCGTGCTCGTGCGGCAGCCCGAATCGGTCGCGTTCGCCCCGGTCGACAAGCTGCGGCAGGATATCGTCTGGGCCGGCCTGATCGCCGCCGTGCTGTTCGCCGGACTCGGCCTGCTGACCGCGGAATTCATCTCACGTCCGATCCGCCAGCTGACGCGGGCCGCGGACCGTATACGCCTCGGCGGAGCGCCGGACATTCCGCAAACGAAAGGCTTCGCCGATATTCGCAGCCTCTCGCATTCGCTGCGCAGCCTGCTCGATTCCCTGCTGCGGACCGAAAATGCGCTGGGACATATGCAAAACGCCGCGCTGCGCGACCAGCTGACGGAGCTGCCGAACCGGCTGGCGCTGGAGCGCTACCTCGAAGAGACGATCGAAGCATTCGACCCTTCCCGCGAGACGCTGAGCTTCATGTATCTGGACCTTGACGGCTTCAAAAAAGTCAATGACACGTTCGGCCACCAGGTCGGCGACCTGCTGCTCAAAAAAGTCGCCAAACGCCTGCAAACGACGACGCGCCCCGGCAATATCGCCGTGCGGCTCGGCGGCGACGAATTCCTGCTGATCTCGCGCAGTCCCGTTCAGCAGGCCCATGCCGAAGCGGAACGGCTCGCCGGCGAAGTGCTGAAGCTGATCAACAATCCGTTTATCGTGGGCATGAACCAGCTGTCGATCGGATGCAGCATCGGCGTCGCGTTCTACAATCGGGATACCGACAGCGTTACCGACGTTATCCATACGGCCGACGAATGTCTGTACCTGTCCAAAAAAGCGGGCAAAAACCGGGTCACGTTCCATGGACGGGACACGACCGCAAGCTGAGTTTGCCGCTCCGGTATACGCTTTACTGCCCCGAAGTCCGATCCGGGCATTCGATACGCGCCAAAAAAACCGCACGGTCTCCGAATTCACTTTCGGAAGCCGTGCGGTTTTTGATTTTCAAACCTTATCGGCCCTGCCTAGCGCAGCGCCCCGTCCGGCTGTCCGCGAAAATGCGCCCGTACCGTGTCGTATGCAAGCTTCGGCCGGCGGTAGCCGTCCACCAGCCCTTTGCTGTTGCGGGTACAGCCGCGGCTGAGCAGCCAGCCGGTCGCCTCCGTCACGCGGCAGTCGCCGAACTGCCAGACGAATACGCCGGTCAGCGGCGAATCTTCAGCCAGGTAAGCGCGCAGATTGTCGCCGAGAATGTCGCACTGCCGCTCTTCCGAACCTTTAACGCGTTCGCGGCTGCGGAAGCCGTAATAGCCGTCGGCGCCGAATTCGCTGAAAATGAGCGCTTTGCCAGGGCCGCCGAGCCGCTCGGCCCATTCCGCCGCCTGATGCATCAGCCGGCCCGGATCTTCGTCCGTGTACCAGCCGGGATACAGATTAAGCGAGACAATATCCGCCAGATCGAGGCAGAGATCCCGTTCCCGGTGATGCGAAGCGAACGTTCGCGGACGGGAAGGATCGAGTTCGCGGATCAGCGCAAGTTCGCTCTCGTAGATGCTTCTTCCGTACAAGGTGTCGCTTGCACATTCATTCAACACCGCCCAGATGACGATCGACGGACGGTTGACATGCTGCTCGACCATTTCCCGCGTCACGTCTTCGCTCTGCCGCCGGAAATTCGGCTGGCGCATCTGCTCTTCCGTCAGTCCGCGGGCGTGGTTCTCTTCCCAGACGAGCAGCCCGAATTCGTCGC
This sequence comes from Saccharibacillus brassicae, assembly GCF_006542275.1. Classification (NCBI taxonomy): domain Bacteria; kingdom Bacillati; phylum Bacillota; class Bacilli; order Caryophanales; family Paenibacillaceae; genus Saccharibacillus; species Saccharibacillus brassicae. Next base: position 5,037,655 of record NZ_CP041217.1, on the reverse strand, counting down.
ACAGATCGAGAAACCGTTCGTCGCTCGGATAATGGCTCGTCCGCACCGCGTTGCAGCCCAGATCGCGGATCAGTTCAAGATCGTGCAGCATATCGGCAAAAGACAGCGCCGCGCCCGAACGCGCATGGTCTTCGTGGCGGTTCACCCCTTGAAGCCTCACGTTCCGCCCGTTCACCCGCAGCCGTCCGCCTTCGGTATCGATGCACCGGAAGCCGATCCGGTCGATCCAGTCATCGACTGCCCTTTTTGCGCCGCCCGGTTCTTTTTCAAGCAAAAGAGCCCGCAGCGTATACAGTACCGGCAAGTCCGGATTCCAGGCTTCGGCCGCCGGATAAGCCGCCGTCCGCTCCACCGTCACGCTCTCGCCCGCTTCGATCCGCAGCGCCGCGCGCAGCCGTTCGCCGCCGTGAGGCTTCGCCCCTTCCAGTCCCAGCTCCAGTTCGGTCGTCTGCGCAGTATCCGCGAGATTGCGCACCGTCGCTTTCCAGCGCCCGTGCCAGATTCCGTCCTTCCACTCCGGCCAGAACGCGACGCGTTCGATATATACGTCCCCGATCTCTTCCAGCAGCACCGGCCGGATCGGGCCTCCGTACGTGTAGTAGTCGTTCGGAATATGCAGCGCGGAATGTTCGCCGAACGAATTGTCCGCGTACAGCCGAATCTCGTGCTCGCCCGGTTCGACCTGCCGCACGACCGTGTCGAACGCGGTGTAGGCATTGTGATGATGCGCGACAAGCTCGCCGTCCAGATAGACGTCCGCCGTGTGGCTGACGCCTTTGAACGCCAGACGCAGATTCGTGCGGTGCGCGATGCGGAAGGTGCGCCGGTACAATCCGACGCCCCGGTAAGTGCCGAATTCGGGATGGGTCTCCCAGCAGCCCGGCACGGGCAGTCGGTACGCCATCCGCTCCGGCACTTCCCCCTGCCGGCTCACCGGCTGAAATTCCCACAGTCCTTCCAGTTCTTTGATCGGACGGACCTCGTGCGTGTCGAACAATCGAATCATGTTGTTCATCCTTTCGGGATCGACGCGGAATGTTGGCGCAGCCGGATTCCATGTCGTTTTGGAATGATTGAACGGGATCGGCGCCGCGCGAAGTTCTGACTCCCAAGCAGCGTTAAATCCCGTTTTTCTGACCAGATTACGCTTTCCGGCGCCAAATCTCCATGAGTATTCCGACCTTGTTCATGTCAAAAATGATTCGGATTCAAGCTTGGCGTCCTTCTCCGATTGCTCTATACTGACCGAAAAAGACTGCGAGAAAACGGAGGCGAACACGATCATGGACACGCACACGCTGCAAGACCCGGCCGTCAAAATCCGCTGGGCCGCCTACAAAAACACGTCCGGGGGATGGAGCGATATCCGCCGGAATACTTCGGTCCATAGTCTGTACTGGATTCGCGCAGGCAGCGGCCGCTTCGAATCGGAGAGAGGCTGCTACGAAGCACAGCGCGGGGAACTGTTGTATCTGGAGCCGGGATTGAGCATGAAAATGGCCGCCCTGGGCGGCCGGGACCTGCATATGGCGATGGTGCTGTTCGATGCCGCGGAGCTGTCGGACGCGGACGGGCGTTGGCCCGCCCCGGCGCGTATTCCGCGCTTCGATCTGCCGCACCGCTCGGAGTGGGACGGCGAGCGGGCGATCGAACTCGATACGGCGATCGGCCGGATCATCGAACGGTGGACGCTTGGCACGCCGGTAGCGGAGAGGGAAGCCGGCGCCGCGCTGCTCGACCTGCTTGACCGGCTGCACACCGGAAACGCGCCGGAACCCGGCAAAGCCCGCGCCTTGTTCGAACGCGGTCTGACCCTCCTCGGCCAGCGCTTCGCCGAGCCGCTGACGACGGGACAGCTGGCTGGCGAACTGCATGTATCGGTGTCGCATCTGCGCAAACTGTTTGTGCACCATGCCGGCGTCACGCCCAAACAGATGCTGTCGCGGCTTCGGCTGCGGCAGGCCGAGCGTTATCTGCTCTATACCGACCTGACGCTGCACGCGATTGCCGGGTCGTGCGGCTACGGCGACGAGTTCCATTTCAGCCGCACGTTCAAAAAGCATAAAGGTCTCTCGCCCTCGGCTTTTCGCCGCCGGGCGAAAGAAGACGGACCGCCGGATCCGGACGTTTAAGAACGAGGCCGGCGGAACATCTGCCGCGCTTCGTCACCCTCCAATCGAACGTACACGTCGGAGACCGTTTGGCCGAGTCCGGGATTGCCCGCAGCCTTAACGGGGGCCGGATTACCCGTCACCGTGCTGTCGGGTACCGGGAACCAGAATTGTTGGGCGGAAGTTTCTTTGGAAGCATCTTTGGAAGCGCCGGTGCAGCCGTCCAGCCGATACAGGATGCCCGGTCCGCCTCTTTTGACGTCCAGCGGTTGGGTAATGATCTTCTCGCACGTGTAGGATGGTTTGGCGGGAAGGCCGAATGAATCGTGACTGTTGTCATGGGCATAATAAATATGGCTGCCGTCGTAACTCAAATTGTTGAAGATCGGATCGCCTTCGATCGTGTAGCCCGTGAACTGCACCGAATCGGAGCGTCCGCTGTCCACGTTTTGCACAAAATCGGTCCACGTCTCCATATGGATCACGCGCCCATACGTCTGAACGATGTCTCCGTTCTTCTCCGCCCTCTCCGAATCGTAACGTGTCGCTTCGATCCGATCATACAGATCTTGACGGTCTTCGGAACCGAGCACGTAACGGGCATCGCGGTCTTGCAGATCTTCCACGATCCCCGGCCCCCCGCCGGAGCTTCCGAGCCAGAGCAAATACGTTTTCTCCTCGCCGTCCACTACGAGCCGAATGCCGTAATCGGCCGGCACTTCGCTGCGCCGCTGCCCGGACGAAGCCGGCTTCGCCCGCTTGATCGCTTCCCGGAACGCGGCCGCGTCTTCACGCTGTTCAAGCGTCACGAATTCGCGCAGTTCGCCGAACGGAATATACCGGTACGCGATTATGCGCTCCCCCGCCGGCTCGGGACTGGTGCCCGGCTTGATCGGGACTATATCCGGCACGCGCGCGAATGGCGACGAGACCGGCTCGGACGGGGCCGCTTGTTCCGCCGAACAGGCACCGAGCGCAAACAGCAGAACGACGGCAGCAGATTTGATCCAAATCGACATAGCGCATCCTCCTTTTACCTCTAAACGTTATTATTAGGGAAAAAGTTACATTTATCGCGAGTCTGCTTTTTTATAGTCTGGCTTCATCTTCTATTCGCAGTTGGAATCGGTCGCTTCGTCCGCCGCCGCGTTCGTCGCAGCCGCCCAGCCCGTACACGGTCCCTGTCCAGTCCCAATGTTTTTCCACTCGGCGTTCGGGGACGATCCGCCAGCGAAACCCGTTACAATAAAAAAACCGCCGCGGGCCGAAGCCCGAGCGGGTAACTTATACGTTTATTGGGGTAAAACCGGCCTTCATCTGAAGCTTTCGCTCAAGATCAGCTGCAAATCGAGCTGCTGCGCAATGTCTTCGCACACCTGCCGGGTCGTATTTTGCAAAATGGCGACGTCCTGACGAAGCAGTCGAAGCACGCGCCGGCTGCTGCAATCCAAATCGTCGGAAGAATCGCCTTCCATTTCGAGGTAGTGGATCAAATCGATAAGCCGAACATACTTGGCGCATAACTTTCGCTGCACTTCCGTATCCGCCGCATCCAGATTCGCCCACTTGTATGCGCCGCCTTCCACCATCTCGGACGACCCTTCCACATAAATCAAACTTGATTTGCCGACAAAAAACTCCATTTCGATAAAAATTTCATGGAACTTGTCCTGTAGATTCATGGGGCTGCCCATATTACGTTTCTCCTTCCTCTCCCGTCCCACTTTTTCATCCAGAAAATACGGTCCGCAAAAAAGGAAGTTTTCTATTTTTAGGTAAAGGATGACGTTTGATCAGCATAGTCTTTTGCCTTTGACTTCACAAGGAAGAGAGCTACCTTTACATCCGCCCATTTATCTGGTTTGCAAAAATAGAAGACGTTATCTGAAAAACTTGCCTGCTTTCCAATATAAAATCTCCTGCCAGCGGGAACTGGTCTGGATCATTTCGTGCATCTGCTCCAGGTCGACGGTGCGGCCCGCGGCGTTGCTGACGACCGGGGTACGGCCGCGGTATTCCGTGCGGTAGCCGAACCAGCCTTCGATCAGCGGAGCGATCTCGTCGCGGTAAGGACGCATGGTGAGCAGCTGCAGGAAAGTATGGTAGCTCAGCGAGTATCCGGCATCCTGCGCTCGGCGCACGTATTTCGGCTTGATCGCCGCCGCGCATTCGGGACATCTCTGCTGCATGCCGAGCCGGTAATTCGGCGTTTCGAACCGGAACGCGCAATCGGGGCAGCCTACCAGCGCCAGATCGCGCCGGGCATTATCGGGAACATGAACATTCATGGGAATCGTTTCGCTCCTTTTCTGGACAGCTTCTCATGCTGCGAGGACTTGGTGTCGTTTCTTGGTTCCCTATTGTACTCTCTTTGGTGCAACAAAAAAAGGCCCGGTTCAAGGCACCGCTGTTGGGGCCGCGGATTGGGACCGGAGAACGCAGCCCGGAAGCTCGGAGCAGTAAGCAGGAAAGTCGGAGCAGGAGGCCCGGAGCCGGACGGATCGCCGGCTTGGCGCCGCCAACGAATCGTGGACACGCTATTGGCCCGCCGGAGCGCTTTTATCGCATATGAACGAATCGTCAGCACGCTATAGGCTTCAATACGGCCTGAAACGGCCTCGATGGCGCTTCATAAGGATAGGACGATTCGTTAAAAAACGAAAAAAGCCGAAAACGGGCAGATAGCGATCGTGAGGTTCGTTAGGCGTCGAAATGCGGCTCGCGCGGATCAGGCTCGGCCGCCCGGCTGGCCCAAACCCAAAAAAAACCGAACCCTCCACAGGAGGATTCGGTTGGCTTGGACGCCGGTTTGCGTGAACGCCAGACGCCATGCGTGCAGCCCCGGTTCAATGCCGGGACTGCAACGCCAGGTCTGCTTCATGAACGCGATCGCGTCGATCAGCCCCACACTTCGTCGGCGACTTCCTTGACGAAGCGCAGCTTGGCCCACTGCTGCTCTTCGGTCAGGACGTTGCCTTCTTCCGTCGAAGCGAAGCCGCACTGCGGGCTGACGCACAGTTGGTTGATGTCGACGTACTGCGCCGCTTCTTCGATCCGCTTGAAGATCTGCGCCTTGTCTTCCAGCTCGCCGAACTTGGAGCTGAACAGGCCCAGCACGACCTGCTGGTTCTTCACGTGCTTCAGCGGTTCGAAGCCGCCGGCGCGTTCGCTGTCGTATTCCAGGTAGAAGGCCGACACGTTGGAGCCGCCGAACAGAATCTCCGCGATCGGATCGTAGCCGCCGCCTTCGCCGGCATACGTCGATTTGAAGTTGCCGCGGCAGACATGCGTCGTCACGACGAGGTCGGCCGGCAGGTTCTCGATCGCCAGGTTGTTGACGTACAGAAAGCCTTTGGCCATTTCGTTGATGTCCACGCCCGCTTCTTCCTGCATCGCGCGGAACTGACGGTCGCTTAGCGCGCCCCACGTGCAGTCGTCAAGCTGGATGTTGCGGCAGCCTGCCTCGTAGAAAGCGAGGATCGCGTCGCGGTAAGCGGTGCCCACGTCGGTGTACAGATCCTGACGGTTCGGATAAAACTCGTCGACCGTCTTGATATTGTCGCCACGGAACAGCTCGAACAGCAGTTGGGCCGGAGCCGGAATCGTCTGGCGGGCCACGACGTCGTCGCCGGCCGCTTTGCACAGAAACTTGAAGTCTTCGACCATCGGATGCTTCGCGCCTTCGCCGACTTTGCCGGTCAGCAGCGCCGTCTCCGCGCGGGATTCCACGCCGTGAAACAGATAGCCCGTATCGGACGCTTTTTTGTCGACGCCGCCGAGTCCCCAGAAGAAGTCCAGATGCCACCACGAACGGCGGAATTCGCCGTCGGTGACGCCTTTGAGTCCCACTTCTTTTTGCTTTGCGACAAGCTTGACGATCTCTTCGTCCTCGACTTGGCGCAGTTCGGCCGCGCCGATCTCGCCCGCCGCGAACTTGGCGCGCGCGTCTTTGATCGCCTGCGGACGCAGGAAGCTGCCTACGATGTCATGCCGGAAAGGAACGGTGTCTCTTTGGGTCGCTTGCTCGAATACGGTACTCATGGATAAAATCCTCCTCGGGAATCTGGGATGCGAAATGTAAATCGGACGCGAACATCGAAAGCAACGATCGAAAGCAACGATCGAAAGCAACAATCGAAAGCAACAATCGAAAGCAAATTCGAAAGCGCCGAATGGCGCACAACCGTTCGATGTTCTGGCAAGTGGTGGCTCGGGCGCAGCCCGATGAGGTCAACCGTTCACCGTCGGTCGGCGCACTGCCTGCCGGCTTCGACGAGAGATTAGGAAATACTATAGCATCTTCCGAACAAGCCGGCATAACGCCTAAAAGCTATACCCCGCTATATCAAAATCTTATAGCGGGGTATATTTGTCGGAATTAGGAGCGGATTGGGCCCGGCGGCCGACCCGCTTCCAGCCCGCTCCAACTCTGCTTGCAGCACGCTCTTAGCCCACTTTCGGTCCGCTTTCAGTCCGCTTCCAACCGGCTCTCAGTCCGGCCACACTTCCGCGGCCGTCTCGGCCACGAGCCGAAGCTTGTCCCACTGTTCTTCTTCGGTGAGCAGATTGCCTTCCTCCGTCGAAGCAAAGCCGCACTGCGTGCTCAGGCACAGCTGCCCGAGCGGCACGAAAGCGGCCGCTTCGGCAATTTGTGCCTTCAGCACGTCTTTGCTCTCCAGCCCGCCGTGCTTCGTCGTCACGAGGCCGAGCACGACGAACTGTTCCCGGATGAAGCGGAGCGGCTCGAAGCCGCCGGCGCGTTCGTTATCGTATTCGAGGAAGAAAGCATCGACCCGGCAGCCGCCGAACAACGCTTCCGCTACCGGCTCGTAGCCTCCCGAAGCGAACCATGTCGAATGAAAATTGCCGCGGCAGACATGCAGGGCGATCGTCATGTCGGCCGGACGTTCGGCGATCGAATCGTTGATCAGCTTGACGTATTGCGCCGCAAGCGTGTCCGGGTCGGTGCCCTGGCTGCGCAGCTGCGTCCGGTGCAGCAGGCTGCACAGCGTACCCCAGGCGGTATCGTCGAGCTGAAGATACCGGCAGCCCGCGTCGTAAAAAGCGCGAATGGCGTCCCGGTACACCCGGACGATGTCGGCGAACAAATCTTCGTCGTTGTCGTACGCGCCTCCGCCGTTGTAGCGCTGCACAAAATGGAACAGCGACGGCGCGGGAATAGTCATCTTGGGCACCGCGTCCCCCGCCTGCAGGCGCAGCGATTCGAAATGCCGCAGCATGGGATGCCGGCCGAACGAGATGCGCTCCGAGATGCGGAACGTCTCCGCGCGCTGTTTGGCATCGATACGTCCCGCGGCAGCGTTCAGGTCGATTTTCTCCGTGCCTTCGACCCCGAGAAAGAAATCGAGATGCCACCACGAACGGCGGAATTCGCCGTCGGTGACGACGCGCAGCCCGATTTCCCGCTGCCGCTCCACAAGCTTGGCGATTTCCGCCGTCTCAAGCTCGTACAGTCCTTCGTCCGTCAGTTGCCCTTCCCGATGCAGCCGCCGGGCTTCGAGCAGCTCAGGCGGACGCAGGAAGCTGCCCACGAGATCGCAGCGAAAAGGCGGCGACGTTCTGGTTGTGCCGATCACTGGACTTTGCATACGTTCCTCCCGATTCAAAAATGGAAATGTGAAGCGAAGCTCCGTCAGAACAAAAACTGGTTCGCCGCGAAATAGCGCCGGGCGACCAGGTCGTTCAGCAGATTGATATAAGAAGCCGCGATCGGACTCAGTCTTCGGTCTTTGTGCGCGATCCAGCCGATCGTGAACAGCTCGTCCGTCTCGACCGGCACCGACTTGAGCACCGTTCCGTCGAGTTCGGCGGCGAGAATGCCCGTACCGACCGTATAGCTGTGCGTGCCCGCCAGCAGTCCCGACAGCGTAGCGCGGTCATTAACCTTGACGCTGCGTCCCGCTTCCGGCAGGTTCAGCAGTTCTTCCGAGAAATGCAGCGAGCTGCTTTCTCCCTGATCGAACGTGATATACGGATAAGGGGGCAGATCCTCGACCGTCACAATCTCCCGGCGCGCCAGCGGATGCGTCAGCCCGATAAAGATATGCGGGCGGGTATTGAACAACGGCGTAAACTTGAGGCTGCCGTCGCTGAACATCTTGTTCATGACTCTGGCGTTGCGGTCGCACAAATACAAGATGCCGAGATCGCTGCGCAGCGTCCGCACGTCTTCGATAATCTCCGACGTCTGGGTTTCTCGCAGCGAAAACGCGTATTCCAGCTCGCCGCTTCCTTCCATCAGAGCGGAGAACGCTTCGGAAGCGAACGCGTAATGCTGGGTCGAGACGGAGAAATGCACGCTGCTGCGCCGCTTGTTTTTGTAACGGCCTTCCAGCAGTTCCGCCTGTTCGACGATCTGCCGGGCGTGCGCCATAAATTCAACGCCGTCCGCGGACAGCGTGATGCCCCGGTTGGTACGGTCGAAAATGGTAATGCCGAGTTCCTGCTCCAGGTCCTTGATCGCGTTGGACAGACTCGGCTGCGAGATGAACAGGCGTTTGGCCGCCTCGTTGATCGAGCCGCAGCCTGCCACCTCGATCGCATACCTGAGCTGCTGTAAAGTCAATATCTTTCCCCCGCTTTCAACTTACGCCGTACTTTCAACTGACGCCGTACTTTTTATCCCACGAACCCTGCTGCTTGCGAATAAACACGATTTGGCCGATATGGTACGCGTTATGGATCGTCAGGTGGGACAGATCGCTTGCCCATTTGCCGAACTTGTCGTCGTCGGCCTGCTCGATCCCGTCGATCCACTCGCTTAACGTGGCGTCGTAAGCGGCGAGCGCTTCCTGCCAGGTACCTTCCACGTTCGGCTCCGGATCAAACGTATCGTCGTTGTCTCCCGCGAATTCCGGCACTTCTTCCCCCTGAAACCTTTTGAGATAACGATGGTTGTAAAAATCCAGATGCCGCACGATTTCGTGCACGCTATTCATTTCTTCGTTGCTTTTCCAATCGGCCTGTTTCTGCGTCAGTCCTTTGACCGCGGCGGCCATGGACGTGAACCATCCGTTTTCGTTGCGGCAGGCCCGCAGTTGAATGCCTATCGTGTCGCGGTTAGTCATGAATGTCCTCCTTCGACCAATTCCAGATGGTAATCGCCGATCGCGTCTTTTTCGTACAGATTGTCCAGCGACGTCGAATAATTGTGAATGTCCGCGTCCCGCTCGAAACCGAGGGCGGGAATGCGTACACGGAACTTGCCTTTGTACAGCAGCGTGGCGACGTCATGATATTCGGCGTGTGTCACTTTGAAATCGAAAGCGACCGCGCGCCGTTGTTCGCCCGAAATTTCGACCGCGAATTCGCGCAGATTGAAGACGTGAAGCAGGCGGTCGTCGATCCATGCCGGGGTGCCGGCAGTTTGCCCGTCTGCGGGATTGGTGTTCATGGCACGGCCTCCTTTATAATGGATGCAAAGCAGTGATCGAAAGCAGTGATCGAAAGCAGTGATCGAAAGCAGTTTTACTATAATGGATTTGCGCCTCGGACGCAAAAGGAGAATCGTATGAACCTGATTACGGAAGCCCTGACGCCGCGGTCGCCGTTATCCGCGGCCGTCAAGACGCTGTACGAAGAAGCTTTTCCCGCAAATGAAAGAGCCCCGCTGTCGATCCTGTACCGCAGGGCGCGCCGGCCCGACGTCGAATTCACCGCTTATTACGACGAACAATCGGGCGGGCGCGTCTTCGTCGGCTTCACTTACCTGGCGCGGCGCGGCAGCCTGATCTTCCTCATGTATCTGGCGATCGCCCCCGTGCACCGCTCGCAGGGCTACGGCAGCCGGGTGCTGGAGCAGATCCGCCGGACGTATCCGGGCAGCCGCATCCTGCTCAATATCGAAGCGCCCGATCCGGCAGCGCCCAATGCCGCGGAACGGCTGCGCCGGCGCGATTTCTACGTGCGCTGCGGCTACGCCGGTTCCGGTTACCTGATCCGGGAATTCGGCGTGCTGTACGAAGCGCTTATTCAGGGCGGATCGTTCGACGAACAGGAATTTCTGCGCCTTTACCGCCGCTTCATAGGGTTCCCGCTTTCCCTGCTGGGACGTCCGAAGATTCGGCCGAAGCCGGACGCACGCCCGACGACTGACGGATCAAGAACATAGACATGCCCGCAAGCACGAGGATGCCGCCCCCGATCTGAATCCACGTCATATGCTCGCCGAGCAGCCATACCGCAAGCAGCGAAGCGCCGACCGGCTCGCCGAGAATGCTCATGGAGATCGTCGTGGCGTTGACGTAGTTCAGCAGCCAGTTGTTGATGATATGCGCGAGCGTCGGCACGATAGCAAGCAGGACGAACACGCCCCATTCCCGCGCCGGATAATCGAAAAAGGGCTGCACGGTCGCGAGATTGTACAGCGTCAGGAACACGGCGGCCGACAGGAATACGCAGAAGCTGTAGATCCAGTGCGACACTTTTTTGACCGCGTTTTGCCCGATGAACAAATACCCGACGACCGCGATCACGCACAGAAACGACAACAGGTCGCCGCGGATCGCCTGCGCGCTCAGCCCGAAATCGCCCCAGCCGATAAGCATGACCCCGAAGGTAGCCACGACCAGCGCGACGATCGACGCCCGCGTCGTCCGTTCCCGGAACAAAGCGAAACCGACGGCGAGCGACACGAGCGGCTGCAGCGCCAAGATGATGGTGGAACTTGCCACCGTCGTCAACTTCAGCGATTCGAACCACAGCGCGAAGTGCAGCGCCAGAAACAGCCCGGAGAAGACCAGCAGCCGGGCTTCCCTGCGGCCGATCCGCTTGAACTCCTCGCGCTTGATCCAGACGATCGGCAGCATGAGGAAGCACGCGAACCACATCCGGTACATGCTTAGGATCGAGGACGGCGCGTCCGACCATTTGACGAAGATCGCCGAGAACGAGACGGCGATGATGGAGACGGTCAACGGAATTGCGATAGATTTTTTCATGATAGTGCTTTTGTCTCCCCAATGCTTTTCTCTAGTTGTGCCCGCCGGGGCAGGCCGGATTTAATCATATCAGCAATCTTCGCGAAAAAAAACATTTTGCGACCATGCGAACGTCGATCGGGGCAGGCCCGTCCGGGTGCTGCGCGATTCGTCTTCTGAGTCAAGCATTAAATCCCCGGTTAAGTCCCTTTTGTAGCGATTGGGCGAGCCCAGATATTTGAGACAGGGAGTGACCGCATGCCTGAAAAACACGTAGCAAAATCCAAAATCAAAACCCTGCTCGACGAGCTGCTTGCGCAGCGTTTCAATCAAGCCCCGGGTCGCATGGACGTTTACGTAGACGAGCGTTCCTTGATCGTCCATCTGGAAGGTTTCATGGGCGACGAGATGCAGAACCTGATCCGGCTGCAGGACCCCGACGCGCTTCGTTCCGTGCAGGAACTGATGGTTGAACATATTTTGCCCGAACTTGCCGGTACGATCGGGACCGCGACCGGTTTTCGGATCGGCACTTTCTATTACGACTGGTCGGACCGCGATCTCTCCGGCATGCTCGTCGGCCTTCCTGAAGAACAGGCCTATCACGAGCAGGAAGATTATTATTCGGGCAAAAGCGAGGTGCACGAGATCATCGGCAAAGTCACGTACGAGATCCAGAAAATGCCGGACGAGACCTACTCCTATTGGGCGGCCGACCATATTCTCGTCATCGTTCGGGAAGGCATCCTGATCAAAATCGAAAAAGCGTTCGTCGACCAGGGCGCCAGCGAGATTCTGAGAAAGGTTAAGCGGAATCTGGAAAAAGAAGTCATTGATCTGGAAGCGCCCCGTATCGAGAAGATACTGAAGCGCAAAATCAAAGACTTCTACGTCGACTGGTCGTTCGAACTTAACAAAAGCCTGCTCGTGTACGTATTCGAAGACTGATCCGCCGGGCAGGTCTTGGGCGGACCGACCCGCCGAACACTCAAAAGCCGATCCCGCTGTCGACAGACAAAGCGGGATCGGCTTTTTGATAGGCTATGGATTCATACGAATCGGTAAGAACGATACGAAACGATCATATAGACAAGCGGCGCCTGCCCGGGACCGGGCTGCGGACGCTTATTTGACGATTATTTGACGCTTACTTGGAGACGCAGCGCTTCTCCTGCTCGCGCAGTTCGATGCGGCGGATCTTGCCGGAAGCGGTCTTCGGCAGATCGGTCACGAACTCGATCTTGCGCGGATACTTGTACGGAGCGGTCCATTCCTTGACGCGCGCCTGCAGTTCCTTGACCAGTTCGTGCGTCCCTTCGACGTCGTCGCGCAGCACGACGAACGCTTTGACGATGCTGCCGCGGATCTCGTCCGGACTTGCGACCGCCGCGCATTCCTTGACGGCCGGATGCTTCATGAGCGCTTCTTCGACTTCGAACGGCCCGATCGTATAGCCGGAGCTGATGATGATATCGTCGCCGCGGCCTTCGAACCAGAAGTAGCCTTCTTCATCCAGGCTGGCGCGGTCGCCGGTAATGAAATATTCGCCGCGCATCGACTGCCCTTTGCGTTCGGGATCTTTGAAATATTCGCGGAACAGCGCCGGCAGTTCGCTGTGCACGGCGATATTGCCGACTTCGCCCGGCGGCACCGGCACGCCTTCGTCGTCGACGACGAGTGCCAGGCCGTCCGCCATCGACTTGCCCATGGCGCCGAGGCGCACCGGCGAACCGACCAGGTTGCCGATCAGCAGCGTGCTCTCGGTCTGGCCGTAACCGTCGCGGATCGTCAGGTCATGATGCTGCTGGAACGCATGAATGACTTCCTGGTTCAGCGGCTCGCCCGCCGAGACCGCGCTGCGCAGCGCCGTCAGGTCGTATTCGCTCAAGCCGTGCGATTTGACCATCAGGCGGTATTCCGTCGGCGTGCAGCAGAGCACGCCGATCTTGTAATCCTGCAGCAGATGCAGATAACGCTTCGGCTCGAACGCGCCGCTGTAGACGAAGCCGGTCGCGCCGCTGCCGAGCACCGACAGGAACGGGCTCCAGATCCATTTCTGCCAGCCCGGCGCCGCCGTCGCCCAGACGGTGTCTTCCTCGCGAATATCGAGCCAGGAAGACGTGATGCGCAGATGCGCGTACGCCCAGCCGTGCGTATGCACGACGCCTTTGGGGTTGCCCGTCGTGCCGGACGTGTAGGCGAGAATCGCCATATCGTCGCGGGACGTGTCCGCCGCTTCGAACGTATCCGGCTGATTCTGCATCAGCGCGTTCAGGTTCAGCCAGCCGTCCGCTTCGGCGGAATCGCCGGCTTCGGTCACGAGAATGCGATGGTCGAGCGCCGGCAGCGCTTCTTCGATCCGGTCCACTTCGGCCGTCACCGACGGCCAGGAGATGACGGCGCGCGCTTCGGAATGAAGCAGGCGGTACGACAGGTCTTTGGACCGCAGCATTTCCGACGACGGAATGATGACCAGCCCGAGCTTCAGGCAGGCCATGTAGATGACGTACGCCACGATGCGCCGCGGCACCGTCACCAGCACTTTGTCGCCTTTTTGCAGACCAAGCTTCGACAGCCCGCCCGCGAGCCGGTTGGCCTGCTTCAGCAGGTCGCCGTATGTGATCTCCGCCTGCTCGCCGGCTTCGCCGAGCCATTTGAGCGCGATTTTATCGGGAGCGTAATGCTCCATCTCGGAGGTCAGGTTGTATCTCTCCGGTGCTGCCCATTGACTGTATTTCATCCGACATTTCTCCTTTTGTTCATCCTTTATTCGACGCTTCGACGCGCCCGACCCGCACGCCTTGTCTGTCACGATCGCCCCGGTACTAAGATCAGGTGGCTATTAGTATAGCATGGTTTAGGACCAGGTGTTAAGCCTCCTCATCTTTTCTTCATGAACGGCGCGCCGACTTCGCAGCAGCGGCAGATACGCGAATTCATGCTAAAACGTTTGCAAATTCCAGTCTATTTTGTGATTTAATTCACTAAATTTTCAGCGAAATCTGCTTTAATGAAGAAGTAAACCTAAATTCCATGGAGGCGAACAACATGAGTTTTGACGGTGCGATTATTGAACGGCAGGGCCTGAGATTTGCGGCGGTGGCGGTCAAGCCGCACGTGCTGGGTTATTCCGGCGCATGCGAGGAAGCGGCGGCGAAATACGCTCCCTACTTCCCGGGCCTGCCGATCGTCCTGATGTCCCAGAATGCGGACGGCGTTCCCAAATATTGCGGAGACGCGGACTGCCTCGCGTCTCTCTCGGCGCTCGGCCCGGCGTCGATTCCCTGGCAGACTTATCCCTTCGTTCCGAACAAGGAACTTGCACTCCGGTGAATGCCGGGGTGCTTTTTTATCGGCAAAAGCGCAGACAAGGGCTCCTCCCGGAGATTCGCCCTTCCTGCGCTTCGTCGATCTGTGCGTTAGAGACTGCGGAACGTTACCGTTCCCGCACTGGTGCTGCGATTCACGCGGAAAGCCGGCTCGGCCGCGTCGAAATCTTCGCTCCACTGGAGTCTATAGCGAAACTCGTAAAATCCGCCGAGCGTCGCTTTAAAATTCGTTTCCCAATAATTCGTCAGCACCCACGCGTACAGCGACGAAGTATCGGCGTCGCCTTGCTGTCCGTGCACTTTGCGTTCGCCGAAAGCCAGTGGCCCGGTCTGGATCAGCGGCGTATCCGGCGTCGACAGCGCAAGTCCGCCGCTTGGACCGGTGAATGCCAGACCGTCCTGAATACAGTAGAAGTCGGTCAGCGTACCCGGAATCTGGTCGATGCCCGGCCGTACGGCCGCGCCGGCTTTTTCAAGCCAGAGCTGCCCGCTGCCTTCGCCGGCGAACGGCAGGGACACGTAGACGTTTTCCGGTTCCCAGACGCTGTTTTTGTGCAGGCGCACCGATACGTCCACGCGCGGAAGTCCGGCATACACTTGAAGGAACAGCGAGTAATGGCTCATGCCTTCCACGGCGTAGGTCAGCTGCACGGTCGTATAGAGAGGCCCGTTCGCGATCTCCTTGACGCCGGTCAGACGGCCCGCGAAGCGCTGCACATTCATCCCTTTGCGGTTGCGGCCCATGATTCTGCGGACGGTCATCTGATCGCCGCGCTCGCTCTCGGTCACTTCGTACACGGGGGTAAAAGCGCCGTGCGCCTGCTTGGCATCGATCATCTCCCGCCCTGTCCGCTTGTCGATCCACGACTGGATGCCCGCGCCCGCGATCCAGGCGATCCGTACATGCGGCGATTCGATTCCGTTCTCCGTGACGACGATCCGCTGCGCTTCTTCGCCCTGCGCCGGCGCGATCAGGTCGCGGATATCGTGCACGCGGTCGGCGCCGACCAACCGGGTACTGCTGCCGCCGCTGCCCTCCGCCTGCTGCCGCACGCTGCGGATCGAATATCTTTTTTCCCTGCCTGCTTCAAGTTCGGCCATGATCGCGATCTGGTAGCCCCGGCTTACCCGCTCCTGCTGATGGGGCACGGCGGCTCCGGTCTCTTCGTCCACCACTTCCAGGCCGTGCCGGAAATAGTCCGCTTCCCACTGCTCTTCCAGATACATAAACGCCAAATCTTCGACCGGATAAGCGAACGAATTGATCACCTTGTACGTAAAAGCGCGATTCGCCCGCAGCAGCACGTCCCCGCGATCTCTCGTGACCCGGTCCAGGCAGCGATGGGCGAGGCGGCTCGCTCCGGCGGCGTACGCTTCTTTGCGGACGGCCAGTTCCTGAACCAGCGGATGCCACGGTTCGGAGATCGAAGAATGATAGCCCCACGTATGCTCGGCGTACAGGATCAGCTGCTGCTCCGCTTCCCGAAGTTCGTCCGCGTCGACGAGTTCCCGCTGCGGATCGAGCCGTTTGACGAGCGACAGCGTGCGCTGCGCATTGCGGAAAATCTGGGTATGCATCGCGGTCGAAGCGACGCCGTCCGACCACCAGTCGGGCCAGTCTCCCTTATGTACGGGAATCTCGACGTCCTGCTGCTTGAGCAGATCGAAATAACGGTCCAGCGTAGTCATCTCGACTTCGACCGTATCGCCGTGCTTGGCGTTCCACTCGCGGATAAAGCTCATGATACGTCCGTTCGGTGCCGCGTTGTCCCGCAGCAGTCCCATCACGTTGACGAGCGCGAAATCGTACGGATACCCTTCCTGCTCAAGCTGCTCCACATACCGGCCGATTCGGGTCTCCGCGACGTGCCAATGATCTTCGGAGATGCCCCAGATCGCCGTCTCGTCGCGGACGGAGTAGGACAGCATGCCGTCGGGATTGAGCCCCAGATCGTTGCCCATCATGTAGTGCTCCCCGCTCCAGACGAGGATGCGGCTGCCGCCGGGCGTCTCCCAGTAAAAAGGAAACTGTTTGCGGCCGATCGCGAACATGCCGTGGTGGGTATGGATGCTGCTCAGCAGATGCTCGATCCCGGCATCCGCCAAAGCCTGCGCGTAGCCCCAGCTGTACCCGTTGATATCCGCCGTGATCGCCGAACGCACGGTAAGCCCCAGCGGCTTCGCGAACCGGCCCGCTCTCGACACCATCTCGCTCAGCAGCTCGTACCCGATCAGTTCCGTCATGTTCAAATACGTGCCGGACAGCTCGATCTCGCCCCGGCGCAGCGTGTCGACGAACCGCTCCTTCTCGTCCTCTTCGGCCTCTTCCAGAAACTTCTCGACGGCCCAGAACGTTTCGCACGTCCATTTGAACCCGGCCCATTCGGGATGCTCGCCGCTGCGGGCCGCTTCGCAAATCGCCACGGCCTGACGGATAAAGTCTACCTGGTACTGCTCGATTTTCTCCTGCCGCTCCGTATAGCCGATATCGGTATGGGAATGATGTACCACGTAGATTTTCCACTTTTTCGCTGTTTTTTGCATGATTGTCGCCTCCATTGAGATCCGGTACGCCGCTTGCGCGGCTTCGTTGTCCGTCATGCCGCTGGCTCATTCATGTTCGTAGGTCCTTCATGTCCGTGTGTCAGTCCTGCCGGCTGGTCATCCAAGCGTGAATCCCGCGCAGCGTGCCGGCGAGCGTGCTGCGGCTGACGCGAATACGGATCTCCGGGCAATCCGGCCGAAGACCATTCGCCAGAGACGGGACGAATAGAGGGGCGCTGCGGGAGATTTGCCCGCCGAGCACGATCACGTCCGGCCGGAACGGCAGCACATGCGGCAGCAGAATCTGCGCCAGCCGCTGTCCGAACCGTTCGAACACCCGCCGCGCGCCGGCGTCTCCGGCCTCCGCGAGTTCGGCCAGTTCGCGCACGTCGAGTCCCGCCGCAGCCGGGCCCATGTCAGCCGCCAAACCCAATACGCCTCTGCGGGATATATAATCGTCCGCGATGCCGCCTTCGTAAGGCGCGTCGTACAGCCAACCTTCGCCCGGCACGTCCGCGCGGTGTCGGACCGGCTGCCCGCGTTCCAGAAAGCAGGAACCGAGACCCGTGCCGATCGTCAGGCAGATCGCCCGCCGCGCCCCGTGCGCGGCTCCGCCGGGAGCGGACTCGCCCAGCCCGAACAGCGCCGCGTCGTTCTCGAACGCGATTCGAAAATGCGGCGCCAGCCGGCGGGCGACGGCAGCATTCGCCTGCAGCTCCAGCTGCAGCAGCCGGCCGACCAGAAGGCCGTACAGCGGCTCGAACTTGCCGAGTCCGCGGATACGGCTGACGCCGGCCGCATAGTCGAACGGCCCGGGAAAAGCGAGGCCGAATCCGTCGACCGCGGCGTCCGTGCCGGCTTTGGCGAGCACTTCGCCGAACAGGTTCGCGGCATGCGCGATCCAGTCCCCGGCCGGCAGATCCGATCGGGCCGGGTAATACCCGACCGTCGCATCGACGATTGCCCCGTCGACGACGGCGGCCGCTTTGATCTGCGTTCCTCCGACATCGAACGCGATGATCAGGGAAGAAGACATCTTCGCCACCTCCTAGACGCGCACATAGGCTTTGATCGTGCCGATCGTTCGCCCGGCGCTCGGCCCGCTCGGGCGGATCGTGTATCCGCCGACCGCGGCCGGCACGATAAACGTCTCGGCGTAGCGAACCACGAACGGTTCGAACGAGCCGTCCACGCTCTCTACCGTCGCTTCTTCACCCGAGACCAGATTCAACATGTGAACGCTTCCATTTTGTTCATGCGATACCGTCTCGGAAAACCAATGCCGGCGGGTCTCGATAAATTGCAGCTTGTGCAGGCCGGTCCGCTCTTCGGTCCAGCCCGGTCCGCGTTCGATCTCTTCGACGCGGTTGACGCATTCCGCTTCCGTCCAGGCGGTCGTCCGGTCCCAGCGAATGACCTGTTCGCCGTGTTCCAGATGTACCGGCCGGGGCCGGCCGTCCAGTCCGACGCGATCCCAGTCCCACAGTTTGAACGTGAAAATGTAAGGCGTGGCGCTGATCTCCAGCACCATGCACCCGGATGCGGAGCAGTGCACCGTGCCGGCCGGAATCAGAAAGTGGTCATGCGCGGACGCGGGAAACGTCTGAACGTAGTCTTCGGCCGGAAAAGAAATTTCGCCGGCCTGCGCCGCCCGCAAATCGGCGATCATCCCGTCGGCGGAAATATTCTCGCGCAGGCCGAGATAGACTTCCGCTCCGGGCTCGGCTTCCAAAATGTAATAGCTCTCGTCCTGCGTGTACGCCATGCCGAACTGTTCGCGAATGTAGGCCGTGTCGGGATGCACCTGAAGACTCAGGTTCTGTCCCCCGATCGTATCGAGAAAATCGAAGCGAATCGGGAATTCGGCTCCAAAGCGGGCATAGACCGGCTCGCCGAGCAGTTCGATCGACCGGAACAAGACCAGGTTGATCGCCGGCAGTTCCAGGCGTACGGCGCCGTAGCGAAAATACAGGCTGTTTTCTTCCGGCACGCCGTCGAATCCCCACGCGTAAGGATGGTCGCGCCCGGGCAGCCCGATATGCCGCTGCAGCCACTGCCCGCCCCATACGCCGGGATCGAAATAAGGCACGAGCCGAAACGGACGTCCGGCCGCTTGGGCCAGGCCCGCGAACAGCGCGCGGCCCGTCACCATGACGGGAGCATCGCGGACGTTCGTGTCCAGATAATAATCGGCTGCTCTCAGATGCTCCCGCTTGAACCGGTCGGCCATGCGCCATTCGAAGAAAAAGCCGCGTTTGTACCGTTTGAGCGGATCGTCTTCCCGCTGCGTCTCCCGCCAGCCGCCGATCTCCCCGCTGCGCAGGCGCTGCTGGATCTCCCAGCGCGTCAGATCGGCGTACAGCCGCAGATCGCCGCGGACGGCGAGCGAAGCGCCGAAGCCGGTCACCAGCACGATTTGCGCGGACGACGCTTCGATCGAAGCTCGCAAATCTTCCAACTTGTCTGCCTCATAGAACTCGTCGATCCGAAACGAAGACAGATACCCGAACACGCGATCGTCGGTCAAATACCGTTCGATCCTGCGCTGCACGCCGGACGGCGGCAGCGCCGCGTCTTCGGCTTCCCGCACATCCAGCGAAAACGCGGACAGTGCCTGCCTGAATCCGGCGACGATCTCCGCCCGGCGAACGCCGGGATAACTTTCGACCACGATCACGGTCTTCGGTCTGCCCAGCCGTTCGACGGCCCGCGCAAGTTCCCCTCCGATCGCCGCATATCCTGCCCAAGCTTCTTCGTCGTGCCCGCGGATCGGGACAAAAGGCTCTTGATCATAATCGGCTGACATCGATATAAGATCACCCCTTACTTTTTGATGATTTCAATATATCACAAGTTAACACATATTAACACAAACGAACAAAAAAGTTTTTGACGTTTATCGGGCAAGGTTGTTTTCTACCTGTCCCCGCCCTGTCCACGCCCCGTTTTCGCGCGATTCGGTACCCGTTCCCGCGTCAGACCACGTGCAGGTCGATTCCCGCTTCCCTGATGCGCATCCGCTCTTCCTCTTCCAACCCCTCGTCGGTAATCCATACGTCAATATCGTCCAGCGCAGCGACCTGCGTCAGGAAGCGTTGGCCGACTTTGGACGAATCGAGCAGCATGACGACCTGCCCGGCGGAGCGGATCATCGCTTTCTTCACCTGCGTATCAAGCAGGTTGGGGTCGGTAAAGCCCGATTCATGCGTATATCCGAGCGCGGACAAAAACAAAACGTCCGCATGGTACTGCGCGAAAAACCGCTCCGCTTCCGGACCGACGAACGTACCCGACTTGTCGCGGAACAGTCCTCCGCAGCTGATCATCGTGCGCTTTTCCGAAGCGTAGGGACGAAACAGATTCAGCGTGTCGATCCCGTTGGTCAGCAGCGTCACTTCGTCCATCCCTTCCAGATGTTCGGCCATACGCGACACCGTCGTGCCGTTCTCCAGCGCGATCGTGCCGCCGCTGCGCACGAAATGCTGCGCCGCATAAGCAGCCAACCGATTCTTCGTATCGCGGTTGCTGGACGCTTTGGTCGTGAGCGCCGGCTCGTCCCGGCCTTCTTCCGCCGCCGGCGTGCGATAGACCGCGCCTCCGTGCGAACGGTTAATCAGGTTCTCGCGTTCCAGCGCGTTCAGATCCCGGCGGATCGTCATTTCCGAGACGCCAAAATGAACGCTCATTTCTTTTAGCGTAGCCGCGCCTTTGTCGGCCAGATAAGCGAATAAAGCTTGCTTGCGTTGCAATGGCAGCATATGCGCACCTCTTTTCCTATTCTGACAACCTAACTCTCTTATTCTAACACAAACGAACATGGAAAAAGCGGCCCGCAGGGACCGCTTCATGTGGAGCGAACATCCAATTTTCAAGCAAATCTCCGGCTGCTCTTACAGCTCCAACAAATACGTCATGTCGCTGCCTTCCGTCGGATAACCGAACAGCGTATCGCCCAGCTGCTCCGCCGTCATTCCCTGGCGCATCGCGATTGCGAAATAGTTGATCAGATGTTCCGCTTCGCCGTTCAGGATATGGGCGCCGAGGATCGTGCCGTCGGACTTGTCGAGAATGACTTTCGCCATGCTCGGCTTCTCGCCGACCCGTTTGTACGTGTACCAGTCCGACATGTCGAGCAGATTGACTTTGATCTCTTTGCCGCTGGCTTGGGCCTGCGCTTCGCTCATGCCGATCGAAGCGAGCATCGGATAGGTGAACGCGATCGACGGCGTCGCCGTATAATCGGGCTTCGAGCTGTCGGTCTTGAGCAGATTGGCCGCGACGGCGCGGGATTCGAGTCCGGCTATCGGCGTCAGCGACAGTCCCGGCGAACCGGATACGTCGCCGGCCGCATACACGTCCGGATTGCTGACGCTGCGCAGATACTCGTCCACGGTCACGCCTTTTTTGTCAAAGTCGACGCCGCCCGTCACAAGATCCAGTTCGTCCACGTTCGGAATCCGTCCGGCGCCGTGCACGACCGCTTCGCATTCCAGGCGCAGCGGCTTGCCGTCCTCCTTGCCTTCGAGCACGTAACCGTCGCCGGAGCGCGACAGCTTCTCCGTCTGCGTGTTCAGATGGAACGTGATACCGATCTCTTCCATTTTACCGACCAGCGCCTGCACGAGATCGGGATCGAAATTTTTGAGCGGCTTGTCGTTGTTGTGGATCAGATGCACTTTCGCGCCGGCTTCGGCCGCGATATGCGCAAACTCGAACGAAATATAGCCGCCGCCGATAAACGCGATCGTCTTCGGCAGACGTTCCAGGTCGAGGAAGTCGTCGCTGTGGAGCAGCAGCTCTTCGCCGTCGAATCCGAGCGTCGCCGGTCTGGCGCCGGTCGCGATCAGAATCTTGCCGCCGGTCAGCGTATGTTCGCCGACCGAGATCGTGCGTTTATCGGTAAACGAAGCGGTGCCGTGAAAATAACGGATGCCCGCTTGTTCGAACTTTTCTTCGGTCGATTCCGGGATGCCTTGCGTAAACGTATTTTTGAACGCCATCAGGTCGGCCCAGTCGATGGCGTTTTCGGTTTGAATGCCTTTGCCCGTGAAATGGCGGCTGCGCGCGATCAGTTCGGCCGCGCCGGCCAGCACGCGCTTCGGATCGCAGCCGCGCTGCGAACACGTGCCGCCGAACGGGCGCGGATCGACGATCGCCACGCTCCAGCCCTGCTCGCGGCACGCCGTTGCGACGTTTTGCCCGGCGCTGCCGGTCCCAAGCACGATCAGGTCAAAAGTGGTGTCGGATGTTTGGTTCATAGGAAGTTCCCCGCTCTCGGTATAAGGTAGGTTGCGCTTGGTCTCGTTAACCCATTACCCGAATCGCCGGCTTCCGCTCTCGCGTTCTGTAAGCGTGCAGGCCAAACGGCCCGGGCAGAGCCGCGATCCTGCCGCCGCCCCGCCCGGGCCGTCCGTTGTCGAACAATCTTATTTGACTTTTTCGGCCACGACGGTCGAAACCGCATGCTTGTAGATCAGGCTTTGCTTGCCTGCCGACATGCGCACGACGATGACGAAACGGTCGAACGCTTCGATCTTGCCCTGCACGCGTACGCCGTTGGTCGTGATGACCGTGCATTCTTTGCCGCTCTCAAGCAGCTGCCGCAGCTGGTCGTCCTGATTGAAGCTCGATTTGGGTTCTCCGGATGTTCCGTTGGACATGTTGTATCCCTCTCTCTGTGTGCCTGGGATCGAATCCGTATCGAACGTGCGTCGACACGGCTCCCGGTCATTATACCATTTCAGGTCATGTCTGCTCAAAAAACGGCGTGCGCCGCTTCGAAAAAGGCTTCGGGCAGGCGGTCTGTCCGGACGATGTGCGCAGGCCGCTCAGTCCTCATGGTCCGCGGCGACGGCACTTCCGACCTCCAGCGTCCATGCGCCGACGAAGCGCCGCGCAAGCGAACGCGCCTGCAGCGCCGTCCGGTAGACCGTCTGCGGAGCGCCGAGATGCTCCTGGCTATCCAGAACTTCCAGCGCCGCTTCGAAAACGGCCGGGTCGTACCGAAGTTCGACCCGCCCGGCGGCTCCCTGCCAACTCACGCAGCCGAAGTCCAACTGCGGACGATGCAGGCTGATCAGATGTTCCGTCACTTCCCCGCCGGCCGCGGCGAATTCGAACTCATCTTGCACTTCAAGCGTTGCGGACGTCTGCCCTTCCCGGCATGTCCACACAAACTGCCGCCGCAGCGAGTTCAAGCCGGCTTCTGCGCCGTACGCCTGCGTCAGATCGAGCTCGACCTGCAGCCGATCGCCTGCCTGTTCGCTGCAGACGATGTCGGCACGGCGCTCGCGGCCGCCGCTCTGGGCGCAGCCGTTCACCACCGGCACGGAATGCCCGAGCGACGACGTATGCAGATCGTCATAACGGTTCGGCCCGAAATAGTTCTGCGTATAGACGCCGGGGCCCAGATCAGTCAGCAGCGTCTCGCCGGCGGCGTGCACGATGAAATGGCCGAGGTCGTTATGGTTATGCGGCTCGTCGTTATGGCCCCCTTTGGCGGAAAAAGCGAACAAGCCCGCCGGCGTGCGGCGCTTGTCGATGATCCAGCCGGCGTCGGCAAAACAAATCGTGCCGGCGGACGGAACGGGAAGCCTGCCGGGCTCCTCTTCCGCCCACAGCAGCGTCCGGACCTGATGCGGCCAACGATAACAGTGGTCGTCATGCAGAGACAGAAGCTCCGCATACGGAGTCTCCGCCCCGATCCGGCTGCGCAGCCGGTCGATCAGGCCCGCGTGCAGCTGCATCGTCGGCGAGCAGTCCGAGTAATTGACGCAGGCCGGCAGCGTCAGCGCGACGCGGCCGGCATACCCGGCGATTTGGCGGACTTTACCGCCCTGGAGCAGATCTACCGCGCCGCCGGTATACGCGTGCAGCATCTCGGCCCAATAGACGTAATAGCCGAAGCCGTACGTCCAATAGCCGGCGCCTTCCATGCAGCAGCCGTCGTCCCCGTAGCCGGACAGGAAGCTGTCCATCGCATCGCAGACGCGGGCCTGCATCCAAGCCAGCCGCTCCCGGTCTTCGACCAGCAGCATCGCCGCCATGCCGACCGCGCCCGCGCACACCGCCGACCAGTTATGGTCCGCGGCGAACCAGAACAACGGGCGCTCCGCGGCAAAGACCGGTTCGAAGACGCGGCGCTCGATCTCGCTCCGTACCCGCTGCGCGATCCACGGATGCAGCCGGTCGCCGACCAGCAGCAGCATCTCGGCCAGCGCATGCGCCGTCTCCGCGGCGAACAGGTCGACGACCGTATCCGGCGGCAGTTCGGCATCCGGCCCGCTCCCGGCATACGGCAGATGCGCGGGTACCGCCCAGGCATATTCGCCGCAGAGGTCCCATACCGTATTTTCCAGCGGCTCGATGTACTTGTCGTCCCCGTCGACCAGCAGCGCAAGCGTCAGCGACAGCAGCCGGGCCCGGCGGCGAAAATACGGACGTTCGTATTCGAGCCGGGTACCCTGTTCGCGAAACAATCGGAAGTCGTCAAACGGCAGCGGTGGCAGCGGTTCGCGCACCGCCCGGTCCGCTTCGGCCCGGATTTCGCCCAGCAGATTCGCCAGGCGGCGCGAGGCGCGAATCTCCGCCAACTTCTCCGGCGTCAACGCCGCGCCGGCCAGAGCTGCCGGGCGATGCTCCGCCTGTACGATCGCTTCTCTCAAACGGTGATAAGGGATCATGATCTTCCTCCTTGTCGGGTGGACTGCCTCGGATCATGCGTGCAGCTTCATGCGGGCTTTGTCGTTCAGTTCTCGCTCCGGCGGCCGATATACAGCACATGCGGCGACAAGCCAAGAATATGCCGGTCGTCCGAGACGTCGATCAGATGCGAGACGACCGCCGCGTATTCTTCTTCGCCGCGTTCCCGCCAGTAGTCCCACTGCTCCGGCGTCATACTGCCGGCCACGCTGCTCGAAGCGACCAGCTTGAGACTCTCGAAGCCGCGGCTCTCCATGAACGGTTCGATCTCGTTAATGTCGAAATAATACGCGCCGGTGAAGCGGCCTTCGTCGGCATGGTCGAACGCGCCCGAAGCCATAAACCGGTTCAAGCCTGCCGCCGTATCGTTCGGCCGCCACGCGCTGGGCTGCGCCAGCGATTTGCGCAGGAACGAAGTTCTCGGCATGAACGCGACGAAGACGAGCCCGCCGGGCCGCGTCACGCGGCGCAGCTCGCGCACGGCGAGGTCGCGATCTTCCGCCCGCTGCAGATGATACAGCGGTCCGAGCATAAGCGAAGCGTCGAAGCTGGCATCGCCGAGCCCGTTCAGGTCGCGCGCATCCCGCGCATGGAAGCCGTCGAAGCGGTCGCTCACGCCTTCTTCGCGCGCTTTGATCTCCGCCGTCTCCACCAGTCTCGGCGTGAGATCCGTCAGCGTCAGCCGAAAGCCTTTTTTCGCAAGCGCCACGGCATATTTGCCCGGACCCGCCCCGTTATCGAGCACGCGGGCCTGCCGCGGCAGATGCGCCAATAGATGATGCAGGTTCACGATATATTCGATCGGTTCCCGGTCCAGCCGGCCCCATTCGTCGAAAGCGCTGTAGTAATCGATCAGATTCGTCATGCTTATCTCTCCGTTTCCTTGGGATCGGGCTTCTGCCCGGCTCACTGTCATCGCTGTTATTACGCTCAGTCTTGTCCGGTACTCTTTTTCGTTCACACCGGTTTTGCTTCCATCTCGCTTCCATCTAATCTATAGAAACTATTCGCCATATCCCGGCTCCATCCTGCTCGAAATAGAACGTAACTTCAACCTCTCTGGGCGTTTCGCCGTTCAACGCAAGTTCGCTCCCTACCGGAACGAGCACTCTTCCGGCTTCTGCGTGCACGTCATCGATTTCTTCGAACTTGTAGTCGTTCTCCAGCATGTACTCGAAAATGCCCGCCGCATCGGGGGACAGCGCCCCGTTCAGCGCTTTGGCGTCTTTGTCGACGATCGCGTGCAGGGCGGCTTCCAGCGGTCCGCGCATGTCCTCTTCCCACAGCGGGCTGTCGATATCTTCCCAGTCGATCTCCACTCCGGTCGTCATGGCCGGCGCAGCCGTTTGCTCCGGCTGCGGCGCGGCGGACGCGGCGGGAGCGGCCGAAGAGGTCGCCGGCGGCGCGGCGGCCTCCGGTCGATCGGCGCAAGCGGCCAACGTCATGACGGTGCAGAGCGCGATGAAGGTAACTTGAATTTTTTTGGGCATACTGATTCTCTCCTGTCTGCGGTTTGATCCTTCTCTGTATAAACGCGCTGCCCGCCAAGTCGTTCGGTCAACCCGTCAAATCAAACAAAAAAAGCTTGTTCGATCCAAGACCGAACAAGCTTGCCTGCCTTCGTCTGCCTTCGCGTGCCTGTAATCCGCGCTCAATACACGAACCGCCGCTGCATCCAGAAGCTGAACGCGAAGATCGACGCTTCGGTCAGAATCTTCGCCACCACAAGCGGCAGAATCAGCTGTTCGTTGTAGAAATAGAGCAGCCCGTAATTAAGCAGCAGCACCAACAGGGCGAGCAAGAAATATTTGGGCAGCGATCTGCGCACCTGCGCCGCATTCGGGCCGCCGAACACGTATTTGCGGTTCACCGTGTAGTTGAAGACCGAGCTGCACAGCCTCGCGGCGGCGACCGAGAAGAACAGATGGTGCGTCAGCGACTGAAGCACGAACAGCAGCAGGAAATCGATCAGCGCCGAAGCGGCGGACGACGCGCCGAACGCGAAGATCGGCACATAGATACGCAGCGAATCGGCCAACGGGCGAAAATGGGACGATTTATTTGCTTCCAAATAGACGGTCTCGATGGTCACTTCGCGTATGACGTACCCTTCCCGGCGCGCCGCCAGCAGCATGTTCATCTCGTATTCGAACCGTTCGCCGGGCACGTCGCAGAGCCAGTCCAGCATCTCGTATGGAAAAGCGCGCAGCCCGGTCTGCGTATCGCGCACTTTGCCGCCGGTCGCGATCGCGAACACGCCGCGGGTGACGCTGTTGCCGAAGCGACTGCGCAGCGGCACTTTGCCCGTGAATCGGCGGCTGCCGAGCACCAGGCTGCCGAACGGCCGGCGGCGCAGTTCTTCGGCGACCGCCCGGATATCGTCCGGCAGATGCTGGCCGTCGCTATCGGCGCAGACGACGCCTTCACGCGAATCCCAGCTGCGGATATGCCGGAAGCCGGTCTTGAGCGCGCGGCCTTTGCCGAGATTGCGGGGATGCGTAAGCACCGTGCAGCCGTAGGCCCGGGCGCTCTCGAACAGGCCGCGATAAGCCGGGCCGCTGCCGTCGTCGACGATCACGATCGGGCCGAGGCCGTACTGCTGGAGCTTGAGAATCAGGTTCAGCAGGCGGACGTCGGGTTCGTAGGCTGGAATGAGCACGGTCATGGCTTATTCCCCCTCGCCGACGTACAGAATATCGCTGACGCCGCGTTCTTTGTGTTCGCCCTGCGGATTGTTGACGACCCGTCCCCGGAAATACATCGTCGAGGAACCGCCGCCGTCGAGATTGTACGCTTCGGTCGCGCCGAGATCCCGCATGACCGCCGCCAGTTCGTCAAGCGTCATGCCGCGGCTCTCGTCCGAACGCCCGTCAACGACCACGAATACGTAATGGTTGGCCGAGACCATGCCGATCGCCGTACGCGGATTGGCGTCTTGGATCGACCGGTTGCCGAAGTTGCGGTCGATGCTGACGCTGTCGAAATCGCCGGCGATCTCGCCGTTTTGCACGAGGATCGGGCCGAACGACAGCGTCTGGAGCACGCCGGATTCGATCAGTTCGGACGAAGACGTGACCGTCTCGTCGTACGTCCGCATCGTTCCGTCGTTCATCAGCGCCACCGCATCTCGGGCCGGTTCGTCGCGGTACAGCGTGCCGTTGCGAATAATGACGCCGTCGTCGCGGAATCCGTAATAATCGCCGTTGATCGCGAGAATCGCGCCGGCATCCGCCGCGATATTCGACGTCTTGTCCGTAATGTTCGTGCCGAAGCTGTTACGCGCCAGCGCCGACTTGAGGTCGGCCGCGTCCTGAAGCACCACGTCGGCGACGTAATACGTAATTTGATCCGCGCCCGAGCCGGTCACCACCTGCTTGATGCGGATGTCCACGTCGTCGCTGCTGTAGCTCCAATCGTCGGCGGCCGCTTCGGTTCCGGTGTTGGTTCCGGTCTCGGCCGCTGATGCTGCCTGGGTTACTCCGGCAGCTCCGCTGCCCGCGGCCGTGACCGGCGCGTCCGTCACGACCGCTTCGACATGGGGAATCAGATAGCGGTCGGCCAACGCATACAGGATCGATCCGACGGTGACGAGCAGGACCAGCATGACAATAAGCCCTTTGCGTCTCAAAAAAGATCGGGATACGGCCGGTCGTTTGTCGTTTCGGTTTGTATTTGTCATGGAAACTCACCTCTTCGTGTGCTGGGATGAGCTTATGATAGAAGAGGCGGCTTAAATGAATCTGAAAAGAAAAAGACGTCGCCGGACGCCGCTTCATGCTATACTTGTGCCAATCGTAGATAAGCAAGCGACGAAGAACGTCCTTTCCGGCTCCTGCCGTAAGGGCGTTTTTGCGTTTATTTAGTGCTTTTACTTGGAAGGAGACGTTCCTATGTCCAAAGAATTCGAAGCTGCGCATGAGCGCTTTGTAAAACAGCACCTCGAAGCCCGCTCCGGCGAACGCCGGGGACGGCTGGAGCGCGGGCATCAATATGCGGAGAAACTTTTTCTGCGCCATATTTGGTGGCCGCTGCTCGGCCGCTTCGACGATTTGCATCCTGAATACGAAGTGCAGGACTGGAACCGCCGCTCGCAGTTTTTGGATTTTGCTTTTCTGCCGCGCGGCGGCGCACGGATCGGAATCGAATGCGACGGCTTCCAAAGCCATATCAAAGACATGGATCGCGAAAAATTCAGCCACGCGCTGAACCGCGATTCTTTTCTGACCGGCATGGGTTGGAAAATGCTGCATTTCTCTTTCGACGATATTCGGGACCGCCTGGAAGTTTGCCGGATGCTGCTGCAGCTGAGCCTCGGGCCTTTGACGGGAACGGCTTCCGCCGCATCTCCTTCCCGGCTGTCCCCGGAAGAGAAAGACGTCCTGCGCCTGGCCTGGAGTCTGGGGCAGGAGATCCGTCCCAAAGACCTGCGGGACCGCTACGGCTTCTGTCACCGCAAAGCGCGCGGCGTGCTGAACAGCCTTGTGCGGCACAACCTGCTGCGCCCGATCTCGGGCGGGACGTATATGTGCAAATACGAGACGACCGGCAGCTTCCCGGAGGCTTTGCTGCGCTCGTAAGCTAGACCGGGATAAGCTGGTAAACTGGGCCAAGAAGCAGCCGCTTACAAGCACAGCTTGAGGATTGAAGCCGCACCCGGACGCCAATGTGCACCGGAAGTCAACATTTCGCGTCTTTTTCTTTTCCAAAATCAAAAAAGCTGACTTCCGATCAACAATTCTCCTCAATCCGGTCCAAAATCGTCCGCAGCAGAAGAATTTGTTGATATCAAGTCAGCTTTTCGGCAAAAAGAGATCATCTATTCGCGAAATATGAATCAAAAGTCAACATTCGGTTCATCATCCGTTCATTCGGTTCATCATCCGTGCATTCGGTCCATCATCCGTGCATCGCTTCAACAATCTGCGCAAAAGCCTGCTCCGCTTCGGGAATCGGATACAACGGGAAGACGTGAATCATTTTCGGATACGCGTAGAAGCGATGTTCGATGCTCTGTCCCGTCAGCGCCGCGTCCCACTTCGCGCTGTCGGGATAGCCGCCTTCGTAAGTGCCGACGAACATCGTCACCGGAGCCATCGAGGCAAAATCGCCATACAGCGGAGACAACAGCGGGCTGTCCAGCGGTTCGCCGCCGGCCCATAGGGAAGCCGCGTAACGCGCACCCGGAACAGCCAGCATCGGGTCTCGCCGCGCATAGTCCGCAATAGCCGGATTTGTAAAAGACAAATCCAGCGTAGGCGAGAACACGATGAAGCGTCCCGGCTGGGGAAGATTCCAATCGACGAGGCGCTGTCCCAGCAGCAGAGAAATATTGCCGCCAGCCGAATCGCCCATTATCGTCACCCGCGCGGGATCTTCGACGTGCTCCAGCACCGAGCGATACAGCTCATGCAGCAGGTCGAACGTCTCCGCATACGTATGGTTCGGCGCTTTGGGATAGATCGGCACGATCACTTTCGCATCCGTCGCCTGCGCCAGCTTGTCGATAAAAGCCCAATGGAACGACGTCGGCTGGTACACCCACGCTCCTCCATGGAGATACAGCACCGTTTTTTGACCGCGATCCGGCCGGGCATTGAACGTATACACGGGAATGCCTTCGTACCGTTCCAGCTCGACTTTGCTTTTGTAATCTTTGCGCGGCAGTCGGTAATCTCGCGAGTCTTCGACGTCCCGCAGGCTTGCCTCCATCGACTGTTCCGAAGAAAATCTTTTTTTGGTGCCGCTTGCCTGAATCAGTCCGGCCAACGCTTTGCTGCGCAGCGATTGGTGTTCGACTTTATTGACATAGATCGCGCTTACGGCCGTCGCTCCGACCGCCGCAGCGATCGCCAGGGCGAAAAACGTTCTTTTTCTCATCGTTTCCACTTCCTTGGGTTTGGTTTACTGTTTCAAGATGTTACAATCATAACACCTCAAACTCTGTAACCCCATAGCATTCCGGCCGGGTGGTACAAAAGGAAAGGAAGTGTCACACATGGGCAACGAACAATTGAAACAGCTGTCCAAAGCGTCGATTCAGGAAGCTTTTCTGCAGCTGCTCGAAGAACGCGCGTGGGAACGGATCTCGATCCAAGACATTATCGGCAAAGCCGGCGTATCGAGAATGACCTATTACCGCCATTTCGAGTCCAAAGAAGATATTTTGATCCAGCTCTATGACGCTTTTTTGCAGACGATCGCCGAGCATACGCCTTCTCGCCTGACCGCTTCCAACAAACGGCTGTTTCTCACCCGGCTGTTTACGGTCATTCGCGAGTACAAAACGTATATCCGCCTCCTGATCCTGAACGATCCTTATCTCGGAATGATTCACCGCACCAACCGCTTTTATCTCAAAAGAACGTCCTCTACCGCGGTCTCTCCGCTCAAACTGCTCGGGTTTATCGGTATGCTGTCGAATATTTGCTTCTATTGGGTGCGGCACAACTGCGAAGAACCGATCGACGCGCTGGTTGAGATCTGTCTGGAGACCGTCCATTTTCCATAAAAAAGACGCCTGAACAAATCGTTCAGACGTCTCGCTTTTCCAGCCAATCGTCCAGCTGATCCAGCAGTCTCCGCTCCGCTTCCGCGTCACCGTTCGCCCGGCACGTCTCAAGGAACGATCCGGCGAACAGCGCGGCGTACACGTTCACGATCTCCCGCTGCGCCTCGTCCAGATCCATCGCCCGGCACAGCTCGTCCGCGTAGAAGAGGCGGTGCTCGCCGACGTCGCACACGATCGCCGTCTGCGTCAGCGCAATCCAATACAGCGGATCGCCGTAGCACACGACGTCGAAGTCGACGATGCCGCGCAGCTCGCCCTGCTCCACGATGACGTTTTTGATCGTCAGATCGTCGAGAAAACAGACCGGTTCGACCGCCGCCAAGTAAACCGCAAGCCGTTCAAGCCGCTCGTCCAGCCTGGCCAGCCGCTGCTCGCCGACGATCTCCGCGCTATCGCGGAAATGATTCTCCCGGTCGGCGCGTATCAGGTCCGGCCAAGTCTGGAACGGACCGGCGTGGCCGATCGGCACCCAGCCGTATCCCGCTCCCCGGGGCAGGCGCGCCGCCTGCTTCTGATACGCTGCGATGCGCTCCGCGACGGCCGTCATCTGCGCCTGCGTCATGTCTTCCAGTTCGTCGCGCAGATCGCGGCCCGGAATTTCTTCGAGCACCATATAAGCGAACGGATAGCTGCCGCCTTCGGTATCGAACGCCAGCAGGCGCGGCATCGGAATGCCCAGTTCGCGCAGATCTTCCATATTGGCGGCGGTGCCGCGCATGACGGCAAAGTCTTCGTTCGTGCGCAGGATGATCGAACGATCGTCCGACTTGGCGCGGTAGACAACGTTGCGGTGGCCGAACGTCATGCGCCGGAAGTCCTGCGGCTCGCTGCCCAGCGTCTCGGCCGCAAGCCTGCGAATACGGGATTCGAAGCGGGATTCGGTCATAGGAAGCCTCCTGTAGTGGGGTCGTGGTCGTTCGTTATTGGGATTCGATCTTGCGCATTACCGCGACGTACAGATACGCCTGCTCGCCCGGAATCCGGTACATGCCGATCGCATCCAGATGATGGATCGACATCGCGGTCAGTTCGAGCGCGCCGGGTTCGTTGCACGGAACTTCTTTTTCCGCAAAAACAGGGCTGCCCGTTATCTCGTACAGCTCCCGCAGGCGGGCCGATTGGCGGCGCACCGGTTCGGGGAAACTGTCGTGCGCCCAAGCCCACATCCAGCTGCCTTTGGCCTGCGACCAGCTTCCGATGCAGATCGCTTCGTACGAAATTTTGGCCTGCTGTCCTTCGATGAATTCGAGCCGGCTTCCGGGAATATCGATCCAGTATTCTTTATAGCCGCTTACGTCCGACTCCGCGATAAACTTCTGCTGCTTGTTTTCCAACTCCTGCCGGGCCTTGCCGAGAAACTGTTCGAATTGTTCGCGTATCATGAGTTCTCCTTTTGGGGGTTTGTCGTAAAAGACGGCCGTCAGCCCCGCGCCGACGACTCGTCGCCGGGATACGTATCGAGAAATTCGTCACCGACGGCGTAGCGGGTGAAGAACGTCAGTTCGTCGCCCGAGAGCGACACGTCGAAGACCCGCTCGCCCGATTTTTCCAGCCGCAGATCGTACGTTTGAATCTCTTCTTCCACGTCGTCGAGCAGCGTCAGCACGACTTGGCGGATCAGCTCCTGGCGTTCCCGAATGAGCCAGCTCAATCGTTCCGGCAGCGCATTCTGAAGCACGAACCCGCAAAAATAATGTTCAAACTGTTCGGAACGATCGTAATCGATCTCCGCGTAACGCTCCCGTTTGCTGTAAGAAATAATGTAATCTTTCATCCTTGCCTCCTCGTAACCTTGCCGCAACCGGAGCCTGGCGATCGTCTTGTTGTCCGTGCGTTGGCGTGTCATGCTCCAGTATAACCGATCTTGTTCCTTTATAGAAAAGACCCCGCTTGTTCGGATTCGGCCCACGCCGCGACCTGCCTCAGATCTTCGATCGCCATATGGGGGCAGGTCGGAGGATCGTAGACGTCGTTTCTTTTCCACAAGCCGACTATACCCACCCTCACGCTAGCTTCGATATCGTTCGCCGGATGGTCGCCGACAAAAGCCGCTTCGCCGGGGTGCAGCCCCAACCGCTCCAACGCCCGGCCAAACAACGCGGGATCGGGCTTGCGCAGTCCTTCGGCTTCGGAAATCAGAATCTCGTCCCAATAATCCACGATGCCGAGCCCTTCGATATTCGCCCGCTGAACATTCGTAAATCCGTTCGAGACGATGCCAAGCCGCAGATTCAGACTCCGCAGCTTGTCCAGCATCGGAATCAGGTTCGGAAACCCAATACAATGCCGGCCGAACCCGCTGATGTAATCTTCCAGCAGTTGTTCCGCGCTCAGCTTCCAGCCCGTTTCTTCGATCAGTCGGCCGTAGACGACGTCTTTCCACACGTAGCCGTGTTGGTCCAATGCCACGAACCGTTCCGTAAAAACGTGCCGCGGCAGCGTATGCATGTCCGGCATTCGCGCATATTGATCGTGCAGAAAAGCGCGCAGCGATCGTTCCCGATCCAGCAGCGTTCCGTCCAGATCGAACAGGATGCCGCGGATCATGGCCGGGACTGAATCGTCAGCATCGAAAAAGGAGTTGACATCAGTTCCCTCTTTTCTTTTCAAGTTGAATGATTCGATTCTCGAGCTGACGTACTTCATCGATGACCTCCTTCCAGCACGCTCTCGATAAACTCGCTTTTCGCACGCGTATACGCTTCCCGGTCGTCCGTGTAGCGCTCGGCCAGGTCCCGTTTCAGCCGGGCATACTGCCGGACCGACTCCGGCTGATGCCGCATAAGGTCCCGGAAGCGCAGCTGGACGTCCCAGCGCGCTTCGTGCTCCCGCATCAGATGCAGATGGCATTTGCGCCGATCGTTCTCCACTTTGACGAAAAATCGCCGCCATTCATGACCGTCCAGCGCAAGCGGCACGTAATGCCAGTCTTCTTGTTGTAAACGCGCGATCACGGCTTCCAGTTCGTCGTAGGACGGAATTTTCGCCATCAGATCGAGAATCGGCTTGGCCGGCAGGCCGGGGATCGACGTGCTGCCGATATGTTCGATCTCGCGTACGCCGTACGGAGACAGCAGCCGATGCAGATGCTCCGCCTCCGCTTGCCCTTTTGCCGCCCAGGTCTCGTCGCCCGGCTTGATCTCTACCGCTTCCGTCGCCCAGATCGGCCAATCGTTTTGGGGTTCGCTCATCGAGTTTGTCGCTCCTTCGTCGGATTTTATTTTTGGAAAAAGATGAAACTTTATACGCCCGCGATCTGTTCATCCTACGGAAAGTACAATCACAATCAAAAACGGAAAAAAGGAGCCTCTTTCATGATCACTCTGCGCAAAATCACGTTGGATAACCGGCGCGCCATTTTCAATCTGGAAGTCGAAGACCATCAACAAAGCTACGTCGCCTCGAATCTGTCCAGCGTCGCGTCCTGCTACGTGCTGCTCACCAACGGCAGCCGTCCGTTTCCGCTGGCGATCTACGCGGACGAAGAGCCGGTCGGATTCGTCATGATCATTCACGGCGACACCGGTTACGAACTTCCGTCCATCGTGGACGACAGTTACTGCATCATGCGATTAATGATCGACAAAAAGTTCCAGAACCGCGGCTACGGCCGGGAAGCGATGACGGAAATTTTGAAGTTCATCCGTACGTTCCCCGCCGGACCGGCGACCTACTGCTGGATTCCGTACGAAGCCGACAATGTCCATGCCAAGCGGCTGTACGAAAGTTTCGGCTTCCAAGGCAACGGCGAATTCACCGACGGCGAGCCGATCACGGTGCTGAAGCTGTGACGCCAGAAGGATCAGGCCCGATGTCTGCTCCTTCTTATCCCCGATAAGGATTTTTGGACCGCTCTTTGCGCAGCAAGCGATACAGGCTGGATCGTCTGAGCCCGGTATTCCGCAGTTTTTTGACGTTGAAGCCCGATTTGCCGTAACTCAATCGGAATTCATAATAATTGACGTACTCGGCCGCAGCGAAAAGATAACAGGCGATCGCGAACAAAAGGTCCGGCGTTCCTTCATACGCAGCGAGGATCGCGACCGGAACGCCCAGCAGCAGCAGCCGGTCTATGTATTGCAGTCCGGTGAACAAGTTAACGACATTCCGGCCGATCGGCTCTCGCCGCGAAAGCGACCGGTACCGGATCAGCCAATACGTCCCGCCCTGCCCCAGCACGAAGACGAGCAGCGCCAGCGCCCATTGGGCGGCTGTTCCGACAGACAACTCGTGCTGCCAGGCCGCGAACAGGAAGACAAAGCAAAAGCCGGCGGCCCACTCGCCCAGTCCCAGATAGAGCAGACGTCTGCGTGCATCGTTCATGCGTATTCACCCATTTCCAAATTTCTGTTCTGTCCAGTATACCCTGTTCTTCCCTGCACTCCAACCGCGAACCAAAAACCGGCAGACCGATTCCGAAGAACCGATCTGCCGGTTTTTTGCGCGCTTGCGCCTTCCTATACGTTTATTGAACGAGGATGTATCGAAAAGCTTCCACATAAGACGGCTTCTTCGTGTGCACGCGCGCGAGATGATCGTAAAAGCTGTGCGAAAACTTGAACACATGGCCGAAATCCCAATCGCTTTTTCCATAATCCTCGTTCCAAAATTCGCTTTCGACCGGCAATTTTGGATTTCGGTTCGCTTGTTGCAGCGGCAGCCGATCCACGGGAGACACCAGCTTGATCGTTTCCCCAGCCGAGATCGAGCGGCTGGCGCGCAGCGCTTTGGCCAGTTTGAACAGCGGAACCATTCCCCGACGGAAAAATTCCGGATAGCCGAGATCGTAAAGCACGTTCAACGCATGCGAAAAAGTCAGCAGATGGCCGATCAGGTCGTGATGGGCTTCCGCGCGATAGATGACCGGAAAAGCATCCAGTTCTTCCAGCACGAATTCCGACAACTGTTCGGGCGTGCGGATCGGCGGGAATTTGTCCTCCGGATCGATCGTCAACCGTTTGACTTCCCCCGCGGTATAGCCGATCCACGAACGTCCGGGAATTGTTTTGTCGAACGAGCATATCAAATCGGCGATACCCGCAATCTGTTCCCGATCTCCCCACCCGTCCAATTCGCGAATTGCCGACAGGCTCGCCGCGCTGTAAATCACGTGATGACCGACCCAGTGCAGACCGTCGATCGTGCGTTCCAACGCTCGCAGCAAGATTGATTCCGCTTCGACCGGGTTCACGATCTCTTCGCACCGGAGGTGTGAGCCTGCATCTTCCTTCAACGCGGACAGCGCCATTTGTTCGGCTTGAACGAAAATCCGCTGTGAGGTAGGTTCATCCAACCGGTTGTTTTTAACGAAAAAATAACTTCCGATCGCCGCTGCGCCGAAATGCGCCTGCCAGATGTCTCCGCTTGCTGTTCGACAAGTCGAAATGATGGATAGACCGTAACTCAGAAGCATACGATTCATGTTCGATCCCTCCGTCCCGACGGTTCAACGCCGTTACTCTTCCACGTACATCTGCCGGTCCTGCAGCCGGATCAACACTTTGCCGAAACGTCCGCCCTGCTGCACCCGAACGAGATCCGGCGGATAATGGCGCTTGAGATGGTCCTGCACGATACCGCGGCTGCGCTCGTCGGCGGGCAGATTATGGTGGCGCAGCCACATCATCGCTTCTTCCAGCGCTTCTTCGGGCGTATGTTCGGTCGTCTTCAGCTCGCTCGTGACGAGCGTCTCGTAAGCATACCCTTTGAGCAGCAGCAGATGCAGCAGGTAGCCCATCTCCGTCACGTTCGCCCGGAACGGCTGGCCGGTAATGA
This sequence comes from Saccharibacillus brassicae, assembly GCF_006542275.1. Lineage (NCBI taxonomy): Bacteria > Bacillati > Bacillota > Bacilli > Caryophanales > Paenibacillaceae > Saccharibacillus > Saccharibacillus brassicae. The sequence goes on along the minus strand of NZ_CP041217.1, from coordinate 5,000,688 downwards.
GCGGCGTCACTTCGGTGACCAGGCTGTTCTCGGACGAACTGACCGGCATGCTGATATAGGCAAATCGGCGGGCGCAGCTCAAGATTCGCTCGACGCTGTTCCAATCGTGTACGACCGGACACATCGAGACGAAGACGAGATCGAACGCTTCCTTCCATCCTTTTTGCTCGATATCGATTTGTTCGAACTGCCCGGAGACGATCTCGACCTTGTTTTCCGTAAAACGGACCGTGTTCGCTTGCAGCAGTTCGACCTGCGGCGGCGAAGATTCGAAAGCGGTCACTTTGGCTCCCCGTTCGGCAAAAGGTACCGTGAACACGCCCGAAGCGGCCCCGATATCCAGCACCGACGCGCCGTCGAACTTGACGCCGCGGCCGGCGAGCCAGTTCACGATTCTTGCGCTGCGTCTGCGTCCTTCTTCGTTAAACGATTGTTCGTTGAACTTCGCCGCTTTGCCGTTGAACGCGGTCGCCGGGTCGATGCCCGATCTGCGCATCCGCTTCGCCGCGCCGTCTCCGTACGCCTGCCATTCCTCTTCCCACACTGCCGCGTCGAAAAAAGTGCTCATCTTCTATTCACCCAAGCCTCTCTTTTTAAATAATAAAAATGTCAACAATAAAAACCATCAATAAAAAACATTCCACTTAAAAACTATCAAAGATACATTATGTCCATGATAGCGGATGAATGGGCAAAGCACAAGCTTTGTTTGCGCACGCCGAACAGGCTCTGCCGCCAGACAGAACCTTCCTCGGAGATTTGTGTATCCGGCAACTGGGATCAGCCCAACAGGCGCCGCGCTTCTTCGATCGTCTGCCGCACGATCTCTGCCGCCGCCAGATGTTCCGTCAGCAGCCGCGTGCCTTGTCCCGCCCAGAGTGCCATATGCTCCGGGTCGTTTTGCCGGGCGGCGGCGCTGCGAATATCCCGCGTCAGCGTATTCTGCGTCGGAAAAGGCAGCGGATCGAGCCCCCCGGCTTCCCATTCGGAGATAAACGCGTTCCGAATGCCCCGGGCCGGACGGCCGGAAAAAGCATCGGTCAGCACCGTGCTCTCTTCCGTGCTGCCCAGCAGCGCCCGTTTGTACGCCGGATGCGCGCCGGACTCCACCGACGTAAGAAAGCGCGTGCCCATCTGCACGCCCGACGCTCCGAGAATCAGCGAAGCGGCAAGCCCTCTGCCGTCCATCAGGCCGCCCGCCGCGATGACCGGAATATGCACCGCATCCGCGGTCTGCGGAACAAGCGCCATCGTGCCGATATTCGTGCCCATCCGCCGAAGCGTCGTATCGAACGTTCCGCGATGGCCGCCCGCTTCGCTGCCCTGGGCAACGACCGCGTCGCAGCCGGCCTGCTCCGCTTGAATCGCTTCGTCCACCGTCGTGGCCGTCGCGATCACCCGCATGCCTGCCGCTTTTGCCCGCTGGCTGTGCCGCTCCGGCAGCAGCCCGAACGTCAGGCTCAGGATCCGCACCTGCTCTTCAAGCAGCACGTCGAACTGCCGCTCGAACAGATCCGGCGTCCGAATCTCGCCCTGCGCCGGATGCGGAACGCCAAGCGAACGACGGATGCCGTCCAACTGCCGGTTGACGATATCGAAATTTTCGTAATCGTCCGGCTTGCCCGGCGCGAACAGATTGACCGCAAACGGCCGATCGGTGAGCTGCCGAATATCGCGAACGACTGCGCGAATCTCGTCCGGCTTCAGATAAGCGGCTCCGAGCGTGCCCAGTCCTCCGGCCGCGGACACCGCGGAGACGAGCGGAGCCATATTCGCGATCCCCGCCATGCCGGCCAGCACGAGCGGATAACGAATACCGAACAGATCGCAAATGCGGGTGTGCATGGATAAGGTCATCGGATTTCCTCGCTTTCATCTTCTCGGGATCTTATTCTCGATATTAAGGCCAGAACAGCGGCCAGAAGACATAGTTAACCAGCAGGGGAACGACAGTCATCAGAACCGCAATGCCTGCGACAAGTCTGATCTCTTCCCGGCTTCGCTTTTTCCTTTTCATTACGATTGACGATACGACCAGCACAATCAGCATAAAACCGATCTGTACCATGATTTTTTCGGTAGTCCCCATCTCTTTTTCCTATCTCCCATCATAATTTCTTCAAAAAATCTTCAATCTTCCTACTCGATCTGAGCATGACGATCTCCTGCCTGCCTACTCCCACTGCAAAGCTTCCAGCACGCGGGGTCTTCCCCCGGTACATCACCCGCTCTTGAACACCCGATACACCTATAGCAGCAGAGGCGAATTCGGAAAAATGACCCTGTCGGACGCTTGGATACGAATATCCTGCGTCTTAGTATAACTGCCGTCGACGATCCACTGCTTGTGCGAAAAGACCGATTTACCCGAACCGGGCGAGCCGATCACCGTTATTTGGGCATCTTTTTTCACTGCCTTTTCGCTCAAAAATCCGCCGGGAGCTCCAAATGTTCCGCTACCCGGTTTTTCAACAATTCGATCAATTCCTCGTCCATGTAGCCGTAATCGTCCGGGATGTCGAGACAGATCAGCCGTTTGCCTCGCAGTTCTGCGGCGAACTTTTCTTTGAGCCTCCGGGTATGCCGCTTTTCCATCACCATGATCGTATCCGCCCAGCCGATATGGCCTCCGGTTACTTTGACACGCGCCCCGTTCTCCGTGCCGGCGGATCGAACGTCCCAATCCGGCAGTGCGTTGAACATATGTTCCGCGGTCAAGCTTCTCCATTTATTGCGGCTGCATATGAATAAAAGTTGGATAAAAGATTCCTCCTTCCTTACTCGCCCAAAATATCCCGCACGTTGTTGGCCTCTTCGTTCGTGATCGGATAAGCGGTTGACGTGTGCGGCGTCGACCAGGCCAACAGGTACCGCGCGCTTCAACGAACAAACCATTTCATCGTCTGCACGAATAGCGGATGAATCTGAAAGCCTGTCGGATTCGCCGAATAACGCGTTTTTGTATCCAGCTGCGCAATACGTTCCAGTTCGCCCGGCGTCAACACGATATTGACCGACTGTATATTTTCCCGCATCCGAACCGGATGGGACGATTTTGGAATCACGATCGTGCCGCGGTGCAAATGCCAAGCGAGAATGATCTGGGCCGTCGTACAGTCATGGGCCGCTGCGATTGCCGTTAACTCCTTATTTTCCAAAAGCGTCCGGCTGCCTTGTCCCAACGGTGCCCACGCTTCGTGCAAAATATGATGCCGCTCCATATAAGCGCGCAGCGGACTTTGCTGAAATTCCGGATGGGTCTCGATCTGGTTGAGCATCGGCGGAATTTGGGCCTGCTGCATCAGCCGCTCCAAATGTTCGATCTCGAAATTTGCAACGCCAATTACCCGGATACGGCCTTCCTCGTACAATTCTTCGATGGCTTTCCAGGCTTCCACATAACCCGGGCCTGCGAAATGGATCAGGTACATATCCAAAACGTTCGTTCCCAGCTTGCGGCAGCTTTGTTCGAACGCTTTTCGCGTACGCGTATATCCGAGTTCTGTCGTCCAGGCTTTGGAAGTCAGAAAAAATTGCTCGCGCGGGATCTTGCTGCGATCGATCGCGCTGCCCAGCGCCGCTTCATTCCCATAGATTCGCGCCGTATCGAAATGACGATAACCGGCTTGAATGGCTGCCAGAATCGTTTTGTCGAAGTCTTCTCCCGCTCCCTGCTTGATTTTGTAAATCCCGAACCCTATTTGGGGAATTTCCACGCCGTTACCGGCAGTTACGCTGCGCTTCATCGCTTTGGCCCCTTCTCTCGTTACGTTATACCTTGTCCATCCCGCTTATTCGCACTGCGACAAAATGGAATCGACCAGATTCCGCAGCGCCTGCAGCCGTTCGATCGCGTTCAACCGATAATAATTTCTCGTCCCTTCGCGGTGCACGTCTACGATTCCGGCTTCCTTCAGCACTTTCAGTTGATGCGACACGGCCGGACGGGACAGATGCGTATGCCGCTCGATCTCGCCGACCCGCATGCCTGGGCCCTGCGATTGTCGCAGCAGCGTAATCAAAATGGCCTGCCGGGTCTCGTTCCCAAGCGCCAGGATCACGTCCCGATTCTGCCTAAAACCGTCTTCAACCGCCGATAACGATTGCTGCTCCATCCCAATCCCCTCTCGTGAACTATTTTGAATCCGGATCTACAGCCAGCGTATCATAAAGCGACGCGGAAATTGGATTGGTAAACAAAGTCGAGACCATTGCAGCCGAAGCGGCGGCTATCGAACAGCGTTAACCCGTATAGGAACAATAGGTATAAGAACCGAAGTACCTGCGAAGCGCCGTACCTTCTCCTGACCTGCCGGTTCCCGCTGCAAAGCTTCCCTTAAAAAGCCCACCGATGATGCTCAGGCAGACATTCGTCGCACAGCAGTTCGCCTCGATAAGTCGCTCCGCTGCACAGTTCCGTCAAGGCATCCGGCTGCTCCCGGTCCGTCGCCCACTGCTTACTCTCCCCAAATATCCCGCAGCTTGTTGACCTCTTTTTCCAAAACAAAATCCCTATCTTCCAGCAGCCGCTTCAATCCGGTATCGTTCGTGATCCGCAGTACCTTCTTCCCATAACGCGTAAGCTTCGCTTCGAACGCCGGTCGTCCGCGCTCGAATTCATTCGTCCAGCGGAACATCGCTTGCAGCATGGCAAAGTCCGGCTTGTACGGCGCAGGTTCACGTCCCGTATTCTGCCGAATCCAGCGCTTGACGATACGAATGCGGCGCTGCCACAGCGGCGGATCGAGGAAAATAATAAGGTCCGCCATCTCGTACAGATCGGCATGGGAGTCGCGGTCGGTGCCTTCGAATATCCACGCTCCCGTATGGTCGATTACCCGAATGGCGTCCATCTGTTCTTCGGCAGTCCTTTTTCGGCTGCCGTCCGCGATCCGGGCGTGAACGATTTCGTCCAGTTCATGCCAGTCGATGCCGGTATGTGCCGATAACTGCCGGGCTAAAGTCGTTTTGCCGCTTGCTACGATACCGACGATCCGGATTTTCCGCTTACCTGAGGTTCCTGATTCTTCCCATTCCAGTTGATACGTCCCACTAAGCATGCTTTTCTCTCTTTCCCGGGCCTTCCTATACGGAATCGGCTTCCCGGCCCTTTTTTCCGATGCCTTGAACGAAGCTGAAGGTTTATTCCCAGCGGATGAACGTTTACTCTTATGATTTGCACGTTTACTCTCGGTGTTTCCCAACTGTTTAGACCAAAACCAGGCCGCATTCGGCTGCGATTCTCTCGGCGACCGCTTCCGGGGACAGGTCGTCGGTCACAATAGGAAGTCCGAATTCGGACACCGATAAGGCGGACACACATTCGTCGATCCGGCCCGCCGACCAGGAATGTTCGTCTTCTCCCCGACTGCGCAGCCGTTGCAGCAGCGTCTCGCGACTGGCCGACAGCGTAAAACAACGCACATCGATCGTCTGCCTGCGCAGTCCGCCGACCAATTCGTCCCAATAATCGCGATTAACGATCGTCATCGGGATGAGGATCGTCCCGGTATATTCGCGGGCGATCCGGCTCAGTAGAGACCCATTGATCGACCGCCATAGGGGATCGTCCTGAAAATCGGGCAGATGCAAGCGGCCGGGCGTATTTTGCCGAATGAAATAGCCTGCCTGCTCCGGGTCGTAGACGAACGAATCCGGCAGGCACCGATGCAGCTCCTCCGCGGTCGTCGATTTGCCGGAACCAAACGCTCCGTTTATCCAGATCATCATACCTACTCCTCCTCAGTGATCGTTCGTTGCGGATTTCTTGCCGTTCGACGGCGGTTGGGCTACAATAATGGGTGCGCCCGCACGGGCCGATCTACCCAATCCAAGAATTGCGAAGGTGACTCCATGATCGAAATCAAGCATTCCCAACTCAGCAGCGGCGAGTTTACGCGCGGCGTCTTTGCGACCCGCGATATTGCCAAAGGCGAACTCATTCATGAAGCTCCGGTCGTGGCTTACGAGAACGAAGACCACGAACATATCGAGAAAACGATTCTCGCCGACTACGTGTTCGAATACGGGGCCAACCATACGGCGATCCTGCTCGGCTACGGCAGCCTGCTCAACCATTCCTATACGCCGAACGCTACGTACGAGATCAGCTTCGACAAGCATACGTTCGACTTCTACGCCTATACCGATATCAAGGCGGGCGAAGAGGTCCTGATTAACTACAACGGCGAAGAAGATTGTACCGACCCGCTGTGGTTTATGGACGATTATGTAGCTTCCGACGAAGATGAATCGGAATCGGAATCGGAATCGGAAAAAGCATAAGCGGTACTGGCGCGGAAGCCAAACGAACAAAAGCCGGCGCGGTGGGAAGATTCTCCCTCTGCACCGGCTTTTTGATGTACCTTTTACCGGAAATAGGACTTCCTATAGGGATTCCCGGCCGCAAATGGACATGCCAAGACGACGTCCTATTCCAAGTCCTATACCTTCCGGTTTTATTGTTCCGATTTTGTGTTTACGACTTCTCTACCGTCTGACCCACGGGGAAGCGCAGAACCGTTTTTCTTTTTTCCGGCGCCGTTTTTCTCGGGTCCGACAGGTAGATTTCGCGATGCAGTTTACTCAGACGCGTCCAGCCGTTTGCGCCGCAAAACTGTTCCATTCGGGCGAAGCTGGCCGGCTCGTCTTCGAAGCGGCCGACATGCAGCATCTGGCAGCTGGGTCCGTCTTCGATCCGCTCGAACCGGACGCGCTCCAAGGCTGGATTGGGCTTCTTCTTTACAGTCTGCGCCAGAAAGCGTTGGAATCCGACATCCGTCAAAAAGTCGGGCTGGCGAATCATAATTTTGTACTTCAAATTGCTTTTGTCCGTCGAAGGCTTCGAATGGTCGACGAGGTCCCAGATCCCTTCCAGCGGAAACACCGTATAGGCATAGTACCCTTCCGGCACGTCGCCGCTCAGATGGGACATTCGGACCGCATAGCTCAGACTGTACAGCGCTCCTGTCGCCTGCGCAAACGCTTCTTCGTTGGGATCTCCGCTTCCTTCGATTGTCAGGAAAGGCATGGATGGAATCGCGATCACTTCCGGAACGGTTTTCGGCTGGTAGAACGCTTTGTAGTCTTTTTTGTAATCGATTTTTGGGTCCATGGAAGCTGTACCTCCTAATTGAACTTTTGATCAAGATTTTTCAAAGCCATGCTGGGAACTCCGTCGCCGATTCTTTCGCCTTTTAACTGATAATGGACCTGCCTGACGTCGCTGTGGGCAAAATAAGTGTATACGATTTTCGGCTCGTTCACGAACTCGACGACTACGTAAAAAGGCGGAAGTGCGCCTCCCCATTTGCCTTCGATCGACTTGATTTCTGCCCGCTCATACGCTTTTTCGTGCAGCAGATACTCCGTTACCCGGTGCGCGTAGATCCACTTGTTCGCTTGAACATACAGCACGGGGATCAGGATCAGTCCGGCCAGAACGGATGCGGCAATGATGCGCTGTTTTTTCATCGGCCGGCCGGATGCGTACGCAGCCACTCCACCATCTGATCGAACAATTCCAGCGAATAACGGTGCGCCTGCTGCCCGCTTGGCAGCTGATCCGCAATCGTCGCGACCGTGCCCGGGACATCGGCCGACTCGACAAAATGGACCAGCCCCGGACAGAAACCGTTCAGTGCGCGAAAATATTTTTGCTGCGGCTCAATAAACGTCATATTCTGTTCAAAACCTCTGCGCAGCCTTGTTGAATCGCCCGCTTTTCGCTCGCGCAGCCGGGGTTCTTCCGCATGAAGCACGAAATAGGCATCCGGGAAGCCCAACTTGCGCGCCTGGATCAGCGGCCTATAGAAAGCTTCGACAAACTCCAGCGATTGCCTGTCGAACAACGTGAAACCGAACGCCCAGTTGTACCAAAAAGGCTGAAACAAATCGATGTCGATGACCGCAAGCCCCGACGATTCATGCTCAAGCGCCATTTGCCACCGGTCTGCCTGACGTTCGAAAAACCATTCCGGGTACGCCGGCTCGGGCTTGGCCCACAGCATCGCCACTTCCTGAATATGTAATCCCTGCTTGAGCGCCGCGAGAGCCGCGGAAGTCGTCGTCTTGCCCGCCGCGCTGGCTCCTTCGATACTGATGATCGTCATTTGAATGCTCCTTCTATCTGTTGGGTCATGCGCCGAACTGCCGAAGATGATGATCGATATGCTTATACATGCCTTTGCCCCACTGCTCCGCAGACAATTTTCCGAAAAAAGGATGCGGCCGCGTTGTGCAGCCCTGCGGTCCGTTCGCCTGAAACGTACGGAGTTTTCGGATCAATTTTTCTTTTTCCGCTTCAAAAGATTTTTCGTCGGCGATCCGGATCTCCGGCAGGGTGGACATGTTTGTCGGCAGCGGTCGGTCGTTGTAAAAGACCGGCTTGGCCAGCTGTCCGACGAAAAATCCCAACCAACTTCTCGAAGCGCCGGAGATTCCGGCCGCGATGTCCTGAAAAGCCGCGCAATGCGCCAACATCTGGGCCACATTCATCTCTCCCCACTGCGGCTGCAAGTCGGCATGCAATCGTTCGATACGGGCGATCACTTCGTCGGTAGTTGAATGCTCGAACAGCGTCTGCATGGTATCGCTCCTCCTGAAAATTGTTTTTTACAAATCAAACCTTTCTCTGATCATTTGGGCTACCTCATCGGCTTCGCGCCCAAAGTTATCGATCTTTATGTAGTTGGATCTGTCAATCTCTCCGGGCAAAGAATTCAATCTATATTGCTCGTATGTTTTAACCAATTCGCCCTCCGACCATGCCACATCCCGTTTGCTCGGCTTATGCAGCAGCCTGTTCTCCGTCTTGTTTCGTTTTTTGCGCTCTTCCAGATCCGCTTCCAGCTCTACCCAATAAACAATACCGCCTCTGGATTCAAAAAGATCTGAAATTTGCTCGATGTAGTCCCGGTCGCCTGAAAGGTCGAACGCCCATACGAACGTAAAGATAAGTCCTTCCAGGTCGCTTTTGGACACTTCTTCAAAAATCTCCTGCCGGATCAGACTTACCAACCGCTTGCCGGCAGGCGTACCGTAATCAAAAAACGAAGATACGAAATCGATCGACATATGATTATGAAAAAGCTTCAACCCGGTTTGGGCAGCCAAAGCCTGTCCCACCGTCATCTTGCCTACGGCCTGGGGACCAAAGATAATAACGAACTTCACGCATTTCGCCTCCTCGCTGGCTTGAGTACAGTCTATTTCTATATGTCTTATGAACAAGTGAAAATAGGTGAGCTACATCACTTCATAAACGCTTTCGCTCGTCCTTCTGATCCAGTATCTGTTTTGCGTTTCCTATACTTGATGCTTCCTAGCCAAATTCCAGTCCAAAAACTGGTTCATATCGCTAATCGCATCCATAATCTTGCAGCACTCGGATCAGAAAATAACGGCTCTCACGTCGTTATTTCTCCCGTATGAATCGTCACAGGGGGATGTTTGATCCACGCGTTAGAACAAAATCGCGATCTGCTTGTATTCTTTTACCGGTTCCGTATCGATGAACACGTTTGGATTGGGATCTGCCGTAGGAAGCACGTTAATCATATGTAATTCGTAATACCACTCCCCCGTGTACGTTGAAGTGTGTCTTCCGTTGTAAATCATTCGTCCGTATTCACCGGCTTTCAGTTCAAAAGCTTTCTCGACCAAAAGATTATACCGTCGATCCTGCCTGATCGGCTTGCCGCACTCTTCGGAATATCTAAAGCTGCATAAGTATTCGGAATCCGTTTTTTGTATTTCGATACCTTGCACGCTATAAACCCCTTCGCTGGGCTTCAGGATTGAACTTCTATCATGGATCTTCTCAAAACCTTTGGCGTCCTGCCGAATAAGAATCTCCTGGTAAAGCAGTCCCTGAGCCGTGTCGCAATGGAGCAGCGGATCAGGAATTCGAAAAGCTTTTCCATACTCATTGCGCGCTGTCGAAAAAGGAGCTCCCCTCGCTTCTTTGCCCCATCTGAATGTAAGTGTTTGAACAATAAGCCGTTCTTCATGTTCGACTGGGCGGGGCTTGAGACGGGTAGGACGATTCTTCATTCAGCCAGCCTCCTCCATTTTGGTTTGGAAAAAAAGGGCTTTGCTCCGATGATGAATTCAGCCGTATTTCCGACCCCATCATTCCCCGAGCCGCTCCCCCAATCCCGTTACCGTACTTTCCCATTCTGCATACTCGTCCGTTTCTTCCCACAATTCTTTCAGTTCGGACTGCTCCAATATTTGTTGAATGACCTGCCGGGCTTTGCCGTTCAGCTCTGTTCCGGTTCCGCGATGTCGATGGATCCAGGCTTGCAGTTCTTCCATATGTTCGAATTCCGCGTTCAGCGCCTGCTCCTGTAGAGCAGCCAGTACGGCAATCGCTCCCAAAGCGATCGAAGCGGTCTGCGCCTCCATATCCTCGTCCCCAACCGCACGCTCGATCGATTCCCTCAGCATGTCCAGCCCTTCCGAGCGTACCAGATCGGCCTGCCAATCCATCGTCTCGTCATTTTCGAAAATGCCGTAACCCCATGCTCCCATTACATCCGCTCCTTCTTGTTGGGTTGTAAATTCGCTTTGAGTTCTGCCGTCGTATCGGTAATGAATCGCTCCACTTGATCCCCGGTAAAATAGACGTTTGGGATACAAGGTTCGTTACCGGGATCGTTCAGCCAATCCAACTTGAGATCCCGATACCGCTTCACTTCGTCGGCGGTCACGAAAGGCGGGATCGTATACCCTTTGGCACATGCCAACTGCCTTTTTATCTCGGCGGTTTCCTTGACCGATTTTTGAAGCTCGAATTCCAGTTGGCTGGTCTCGGTGTTGTAGACTTCCCGGATCCGATCTCCGGCATATCGCTGTTCAAACTCGGTATATAGCGTCTCCGTCCATCTCAAATCCGTATAAATATGGGTAAAGTAACCAATTATAAAATCGTTCCACCCGCGTTCCTGCCGCATCTCTACATACTCGTTGAACTTCTCGAATATCCGCTGCGGGTTGGGCAGTTTTCCTGCATGGACAAGATGCGTCATCCCTTTTTCTTCCCGCGTGACGTTCCCCCTGACATGCACGGCATCCGGGGCCAGACTTCCCAGCAATAGTTCCGGCGTGGGACTTCCCGAATAGAGCCGCTGCGAGATCGCCAGATGAACCATAGGCCAAGGCATAGCGATTCCTCCTTCCTATTTTCCGTCCGACATGCAGCCTCGCCGGGTATACGGCATTTGAGCGCTGCCCTGCGTCATAAGCCAGCAAAGTCACTCTGCGACCTTGGCTGTTCTCTTCCAGACACTTGTGAAGTAGCAAAACGTTCCAGCAGGACTTCCGCGGCTGCGCGGGCATGCACGGCCGATTCAAGGTCGCTCTCCAGCATGTAAGCGGTGATCGCCCCTTCCATCAGCAAGTACAGCATGTTCGACAAAGCTTCCGGCTGCCGGACTTCGCATTGGGCGGTCAATGCCTCCATATGGGATCGCAGCTCCACTTTGTAGTGGTGAGCGGCCTTGTGATACGGATGACTGCTGTCCGAAAATTCCGAAGCCGCTTTGATAAAAGCGCAGCCGGTGAAGTCCGGTTCGGCAAACCATTCGCCCAACACGTCGTAGATCGCCAGCAGGCGATCCTGCGGCGTGCCGCCCCGACGGTCGATCGAAGATTTGAACCAGGCCATCCACTGCTCGTCCTGCCGTTTCAAATAATCCAGTACCAGTGCGTCTTTGGACGGAAAATGATTATATAATGTCATTTTGGCTACTTTGGATTCGGCGACCACCTGATCGACTCCGGTTGCGCGAATGCCCTGCTGGTTGAACAGCCCCGAAGCGACCTGAATGATTTGTTCTTTTTTGCTTTTGTTGGCCATTGACTGCTCCTCTTTCCCGAAAATAGTTCTTTTATCCTCAACATATACAGCTCTGTATACGTATAGTAAAGCCGCACAAATAGAATTGCAAATAAAAAACACTTATAACTATACAGACCTGTATGTATAGTATGGGTGAACGCAAGTCTAACGCATCCAAATCCTATACCGAGGTGATTCCAATGAACGTCCAACACAAGTATGCACAAGTAAACGGCTTGAATCTGTTCTACCGGGAAGCCGGCAGCCGCCACAATCCGACGGTGCTGCTGCTGCACGGATTTCCTTCTTCCTCGCATATGTATCGCAATCTGATCGTGCGCCTTGCGGACCGTTACCACGTCGTCGCGCCCGATTATCCGGGATTCGGCAGCAGCGATCAGCCGACCCCGGAGGAATTTACGTACACGTTCGAGAATCTGGCCAAACTGATGCACGATTTTACCGAGCAGCTGCAGCTGGAACGCTACAGTCTGTACGTACACGATTACGGCGCTCCCGTCGGCTATCGTCTGGCCGTTATGCATCCGCAGCGGGTGCAGGGGATCATTTCCCAGAACGGCAATGCTTATGAAGCAGGCCTTGAACCGGGCTGGGCACCTATTCGCGCCTACTGGAATAATCCGGACGATGCCGCGATCCGTCAGGGCGTCGCCGACCTGCTGTCGATCGAGACGACCCGGCACCAGTATGTGAACGGCACGCGCGATCCCGAATCGATCAGCCCGGACAACTGGAACCATGATCAGATTCATCTGGACCGGGCCGGCAATGCGGAGATCCAGCTCGCGCTGTTCTACGATTACCGGAATAATCTGACGGCCTATCCAACCTGGCACGACTATTTCCGGGAATACCAACCGCCAATGCTGGTCGCCTGGGGACGGCACGATATGTTCTTCGGGGTCAAAGGCGCTCTGGCCTATATGGAAGACCTGCGGAACGTGGACGTCCATCTGCTCAATACGGGGCATTTTCCGCTTGAAGAAGAGTTGGAGATTAGCGTTAAGCTTATCCTGCACTTTCTGGATACTCAGGTGGCAGCCCAATGAATTTTTTAATCCATTTATTTTTAACCTATTAAACATACAGATCTGTTTGTTTATGCTCTTGTACGCAGCTCTTGCGAATCCCGTCAAAAAGAGGTTGGAGCCGCAGCCGTAAATCCAGAAATTGTGCATGTCCTATCGAACTCATCCATGGTCATCCGAAGTATTCGGAATAAAATAGAAAGAGACCAAATTCGATAGACAAGGACGGGATGAAGGTGGGAGATAATCGCAAAATCGATGCGTTCGCCGATATCGCCGCAAGCGGAATGAGCTTGCTCGGCAAAGGGCTTGAGGAGCCAAAGCCTCCCCTGCTCCAAGACAAATATTTCGAATGGGCCAACCCGGACAAGGCGGACCAATCCGCCCCCGTTGCCAAGCGAAAAATGAGTACGGCGGAAGAACTGGACGAAGAGCTGGAGAGAATGCGCAAGCAGTATGCTCCATACATGGAGCAGCATGCGCCGGACCTGCCGGATTGCAGGCTCCGGGTGGAGCTGAGAGCGTTTGACTGGCGGATCGGAACGGCGGAAGACGAGCTGGACTTTGTGGGCGCTCTGCAAGGCCGGGGCCTCTGGACGAAAGTATCTGTCCCTCATTATGGGGAGCCCTTGGGCAGTGCCTTCACCCTGTACCGGACCTCATTCGAGGTAACGGAAGCGATGCTTCGTCCGGGTCGGTTGTTTGTCCGCTTCAAGGCAGTGGACTATAAAGCCCATGTATTCGTCAATGGCTGTTACTTGGGGTCGCATGAAGGTTTCTTTGCGCCGTTCGAGCTTGACGCGACCCGCAGTCTGAAAATCGGCACAAATTGTATCCTGATCAAAGTGGAGAATGACTTCGTCTGCGGCGACGACCCGGGAGGAGACAAGATTTATGCGGCAACCGGAATCGGCTACGACGATCCGGAACGGGGTTGGCACCACTGTCCTCCAGGAATGGGCATCTACCAAGGCGTCTCGATTGAGGCCCGATCTGCCGTCCATATCGGCACCCTGTATGTCAGACCGATGCCGAACCTGAAGGAAGCGCAGGCCTGGGTCGAGGTCTGCAACGAGACTTTAACCGCTCCCGAAGTGAAACTTCGAATTTCCGTTTATGGACGGAATTTTCGGCAGACGGTGATCGAGAAGATGACGTTCACTCCCTCTACCGGGATTGAGGTCGGATTGGGAGATTCTTTTACGGAAGCCAATCTGAAGGCGGAGGGCAAGCTGAATGCTGCTATCCCCATGTTGGCCGAACGCGGAAACAACCGTTATATCGTTCCTTTGACCCTTCCGTCCGCCCGATTGTGGGAGTCCGAAACTCCATGGCTGTACCAGATTCACGTCGAATTGATCATGGACGGGCAAGTGGTGGATACGGCTTCTTCCCATTTTGGCATGAGAACGTTCCGCATGGAAACCGAAGCTGCTCCCAAAGGGTCGTTATATTTGAATGACAAGCAAATCCGTCTGCGAGGAGCCAATACGATGGGTCACGAGCAGCAGTGCGTAGCGCGGGAAGATTGGACGCAGCTTCGCGACGATATTCTTCTGGCCAAAATATGCCATATGAATTTCCTGCGCATTACCCAGCGTCCTGTCCAGCCGGAAGTATACGATTACTGCGATATGCTTGGCTTAATGGTCCAGACGGATCTTCCCCTGTTCGGCGTTCTGAGCCGCGTCCAATTCTGCGAAGCGGTCCGCCAGTCCGAAGAAATGGAGCGGTTGATTCGCAACCACCCTTGTGCAATCATGGTCTCTTACATCAACGAACCTTTTCCGAACGCGAAAAACAAGCCCCATCGCTATTTGACCCGGCCGGAGCTGCTCGATTTTTTCAAGGCGGCGGATCTCGCGGTGAGGCTCAATAATCCGGACCGGGTTATCAAGCATGTGGACGGGGACTACGATCCGCCATCGGACAGCCTTCCGGACAACCACTGCTATCCGTGCTGGTACAACGGACACGGCCTCGATATTGGCCGTCTCCATAAGGGGTACTGGCTGCCCGTTAAGCCCGGATGGTATTACGGCTGCGGAGAATTCGGGTCCGAAGGGCTGGACCCGGTTCCATTGATGCGAGACCGGTATCCGGCGAGCTGGATGCCGCACCATTCGGACGAAGAGCGGCTTTGGTCGCCGAGTTCTATTGTCGGCGCGCAGACGGGACGCTTCCATTACTTCTTCTATGAAACGCCGGACACGCTGAAGGCCTGGGTCGAGGAGAGCCAGAAGCACCAGGCCTGGGCCACCCGGATCATGACGGAAGCGTTCCGGCGCGACGGCAGAATGAACACCTTCGCCATTCACTTGTTCATCGATGCGTTTCCTTCCGGCTGGATGAAGACGATCATGGATGTGGAGCGCCGTCCCAAAGCCGCCTATTTCGCTTACCGGGACGCTCTTGAGCCGCTTATGGCCAATCTTCGGACCGACCGGCTGACTGGTTATACAGGGGATGAGATCCGGATGGAAGCCTGGATCTGTAACGATCGGACCGAGGTTCCCCGCGATGCGTCCGTACACTGTACGATCAAAGAGGGAGACCGACTGCTTGCCACAGCCTCGCAGGCAGCGCACATTCCTGTATGCGATACGGCTTTCCAGGGCTTCATCCGCTTTATGGCTCCGAATTCGCAGGCCAGAACCCGGATTACGGTCACTTTGGCAATATGCGATTGTGCCGGAAAAGTGCTGCACGATACGTCGCTGGACATCGAAGTATTCCCGCGTCTGGATTCCTTCGCCACCCTGGACAAGGATACTCGGACCGAACCTGCTATTCTTGGACGCAAAGGCGGGTTGGCTTACCAACTGGCGGAGGAACTTGGATTGACAGCTGCGGATTGGACGGAAGGCATGCAGCCGGACACCGTTATCGTTGACGATATCACGCTTATGCAGGAGCACGAACCGGAGTTGGCCGCTCTTGCCGCCCGCGGTGCCCGGATCGTCGTCCTCGAATCCGAACCGGGAGAGTATACGCTGTTGGGAGAGCCGATTGTCGTGAAATCATGCGGCATGCAGCCCCTGCATTTTGTCTCCCGAAAATCCGGCCATCGGTTCATCGAAGGTTTCCGTCCCGAAGACTTCCGTCATTGGTACAGCCCGGAAGAAGACCTGATCATGCCACTGCTCCGTCATACAATCACGACCGGCGGCGAGGTATCCCCCATTCTGCTCAGCGGCAATACCAACGACCAGGGAGAATGGGGACCCGCGCTTGCGGCAGTCGAGCAACGAATCGGCCTCGGGAGTCTCGTACTGTGCCAGCTGACGCTTGCCGGCCGCTGCAGCACCAATCCTGTAGCGGCTGAGTTCGCCCTGCGGCTGATCGGACAACCGTAGTCTCTATTTACGACTTCCCACAAAAAGACCCTATAAGACGGCTTTTTCAAAGCGCGCGTCTTATAGGGTTTTTTTCACATTAAACTTCGCTCTTCTTGGTCATGCCGCAATCGCCGGTGAAGTGCCCTTGGAATTATTGGACCGCTACATCATCGAAAGCATTACTGCCTGTTTGGCCGTCAGCCCAGAAATCGCCCATCGCAATTCCTTTGAATGCCGTAATGCCGACAGGCGATCCGACAAGCGTCCCATCGATATACAGATCTACCTGGGTCCCCGAGGTGTAATCCCATTTCAACTCATGCCAACCTGTCGTACGGGGAATGTTCGTGGCCGTCTTGGACGTTCCTGCCCGGTACACATAGTGGGTCGAAGAGGTGGCCGTGTCCACGCCCAGACCTCTCCAAGAACCGCTGTTATTCCATGTCCCGTTATCCACGCGTGCCATGCTCTGCATGGAACTGTCGCTCGCATCGTCATAGAACCATAGAGACACTACCCTGTTGTAGCTGGAGCCCAGCGTCTTGTAGATGACATCTGTAGCTTCGTTGATTGCATAGCTGCTGCTTCCGCTATGCTTAATCGATGAATTAGCGGAAGGCGTTCCATTCCCGACAGACCAGTTCGTGAATCCATTCTCGAAAGAATCGGAGAAGTTCCCGTTATACTCAATCGGAAAGTCGGATTTTAATCCAATATTGGCATAGTCCATTTTGGACTTGTCGAAGCCGTTATTCCAACTCGTATTTATTTCGGTATGGCCGGTAGCCGAATTGTTCCGCCTTTGACTGTTTTGAACGTTTGTAACTTCTACGTTCTCGAAATATTGGGCGTTGGACTTATCGTCCATATATACACCATACGGCGCATAATCCGTCATGCTTGGATGCGCATACGTGTTGTCAATCGTTACCTGGATCACTTTATTGACATTCAGGTATTCATTTATGGTGTTGACGCCTACCGCATAGACCGGAGCCGTGTCGCCGCTATCTTGTGCACTATTGGAGATTTTCAAATATTTGAACACATTGTCTTTGAGATATTTCTCGCTTGCAGGCGGCTCCCAGCGCGTTTTCCAGGCTATGGCATAGCGCGGGCTATTGGAAATTTCGCTGTACGATACTTCATTGTTACTTGAATTCATCACATAGATGCCGCCGCCATTGCCTACCGTTTCACCTACATATTCAATTTTGTTGTTGGTTAGAAGATGAGAGTTGTTTCGATCCCCTTCCCCCGGATATCCGCCTTCAAGAAAAATCCCGCTATGTCCAATATGTTCAAACCAGCTTCGGGACACGGTATTATGATCGTTATCAAATAGCATATACACGGCGTTCAAGCCGAGATTTTTAAAATGGCTTTTGTCTATCATGATAAACCTCGAATTTTGCAGCAGTATGGCGCCCGTTCTCAAATGCGGCAGGTTGATCTCCCGATCGTAAATGTTGTAGGCATGACTCTCTCCCGAGTCTCCCGCTTTGATCCAGGCATGCCGGAACCAATCCGTAAAATCGGTAGCTTCAAAAGATAATCCTTCAAATACAATGTTGGCGATCCGGTTGCTCGGAGCACTTCCTTTCAGTTCGAGCAAGGTTTGAACTTTGGGCGCGATGATCGTTTGCGTATTGATGTCGCCGTTTATCGCCCAATAGTAGAGATCCCCCGTTGCCGAATTCAGGTAAAATTCACCCGGTTGATCCAGCAGTTCCAACACCCCTTGCACGTAATACCTTGAACCCGCGTTATTTCTGTAAAGCGGGTACCGGGTAGGTTCACGCAGTGTGATCTGTCTCGTCGTCGTGTTGATGCCCGTAATCGGCACTGTGTCTGTAAACCAATTCCAAGTTCCGCCGGACCATACAAAGACTTGAGCTTCTTTCAAATCCCATCCGGTCGGATTCAGATCGCCCGAGCCGTACTGCAAAACGGTGCTGGATCCGTTTACGTTTTCACTTTTCAAATAATCGGCTTGTGCCATAGTGTACCGGCTTGACCTTTTGTTTGGGTAACGCGCTTTCCAGGCTGTCCGGCCATTTTCATACAGGGCATTGAATTTCCATCCTGCTCCTACATTCGTTTTATAAATATTGCCCGAATACGGCGTCCAACCTGTCACTTTCTGTCCGCCGATCAGCCTTGCCGAACCGACGGCATCTCCATTTTTGTAATACACGTTATGTCCGTTCGTACCTGAATCCTGCTCGTTGAACTGGATTGTACGATCGACATAGTAGTCGCCCTGCTTCAAATAAACGTAAATATCTCCGGTCATGTTCGCGTTGATCGTTCTTACGACATCGCGAGCTTTCTCCACTGTGGCAAAAGGCTGTGCCGACGTTCCCGGATTGGAGTCGCTTCCGCTCGGAGCTACGTAATAAGTCGCTTGAACGGCTGCCGCCCCTTTGGCTTCGTGAATCGGAATCGTATGAGTGACTACAGCAAGGACAAGGAACAGCCAAATAATCTTGAGGCTATTGGGATAGCTCCGCTTGTGATTTAACATTATAAACCTCCGGGTATGTGTAGGATTGTATTTTTGGTAACGCTTACAAAATCTTTTTTTTAAACACCCTCTCTTCTTGAAGAGGGTGTTCTCGTTTGGTTTACTTCGTCTTTTTCCATTCATCGAGCTGTTTCTGCGCTTCCGCGACGACCTTTTCGGCCCCGGCTTCGTTCAACTTTTTCTGGAATTCGGCCAGCTTATCTTCAGTCTCGACGATGCCCGTATTTAGACCCGGACCATACTGATCGATCACGGAAGTTACATTGGCAATTTCCGCAGCCACCGGAGCGCTGTCGAATTTAAACCCGTTAATCGGCGAGGTTATAGCGGACTCGTTTTCTTTACGTGTCTCCTCCGGAACTCCAGGATCTTTGCCCTCCAGCAGATAACCGTTAAACACGTTACCGAATACCCAATCCGCCGCTTTGTAAGAAGAATCTTCTTTGACCTTGACGACGTTATCGGATACTTTCGTATAATGCTTGCCTTCGATTCCATATACAAGAAGGTTGTACAGCTCTTTATCCGTATTGACCAGATTGATAAGCATCATGGCGCGCTCCGGATTCGCGGACGTTCTACTGATTGCCTGATTTGTCGCTATGGTCGTACCCGATGTGATATACGGTTCGGTGAGCGGGATCTCGATGATCTCCTGTCCGCCTGAAGTCGCTTTCCGTTCTACCGCCCCTCCCGGTTTGAGCGCATTATGGAAGTCGACCGCAACTTCGCCTGTTTTGGACAGGTCGGCGACGTTTTTCAGAACGGCTGCATCTTCGTTGATATACCCTTTGGTATACCAGCTTCTGATAAAATCCAAATACTTTTTGTAATTTTCCGATTCGTATACGTTAATTATTTTATCCGGATTCCCCAGGTCGATCCCGATCACGTTGGTGTTTAAATTCCCGATCGGTTCAAGATTGAATTGGCGTGGTGCATTGATCAGTTTCCCTCTGCGATCGACGACAAACGGAGTCACGCCTTTTTCGTTCTTCTTGATTTGCTCAAGAAAAGGCTCTATATCCGCCAGCTTCTTAATGCTGTTTACATCCAGGTTATATTTGTCGGCAAACCGTTTTTGGACGTAAAAGCCTTCTTTGTTGGTCACCGTTTGGTAATTGGGTATGGCATGAATTTTCCCGTCGATTTTCAACGAATCCCATACGAAATCGGGTACGCTTTTTTTCACGTCGGGCGCATATTTCGCAATCAGATCGTCCAGCGGAAGGAATGCGCCTTTGGCTTGATTTTGGACATAATCGAAGTTCCAGTTCGAGGTCCAGATTATATCCGCTTTCTCTCCCGAAGCGACGACCGTATTCATTTTCTGCGTGTAATCTCCGAAAGTTTGAACCTTCAATTTGACTGTGGCGTTGATTTTGGCTTTCGTGATTTTATTGACCTCGTCTTCAACCGATTGCACATCGGCCGGTATTGCGGCCAACGGGAGATACCAAGTCAGCTCGACCTCGGATTCTCCCTCACTGGATTTCGATCCGCAAGCGCTCAGCACCGTCATTACCGCGAGGATAACAGCAGCAAGACCAAGCAGTTTTTTCTTGCTATTTTTCATGTACCTTTCCTCCCTTGCCGTTTTCTGTTTTGAGTTTATGTTCAAATCCCGTTCAGACTTTGTTGGCAGGCCTGATCTGCGGGACATTGAAACCGTTAGCCTTTGACGGATCCGAGCGTCATTCCTTTGACAAAATGTTTCTGAAAGAACGGGAATACGAACATCATCGGACCTGCAGCCAATACGGCAAGCGCCATTCTGGCCGATAAGCTCGGGAATTGGGACATGTCCACGCTGACGTTGATATTGCCGCTGTTGTTGGCGAGAAATTCGATCGTATTCATGGTCCGGTATAACAGCAGCTGGATCGGGACAAGCTTCGGATTATCGATAAACAGCAGTCCCAGCCACCAATCGTTCCAATAGGTGAATACAATGAATAATCCCACTGTCGCAAGAGCAGGGGTCGACAGAGGCAAAATAATCTTCAGGAAGATCCTCCATTCGCTCGCTCCGTCCAACTTTGCCGATTCGATGATTTCAGACGGAATTTTATCCATAAATCCTTTCATGATCAGCACATAAAACGGATTCAGCAAATACGGGATGATCAATGCCCATATCGTATCTTTCAAATGAAGGTATTGCGTGACGAGGATATAAAACGGGACAAGCCCGCCGCTGAACAACATCGTGAAAATAACATAAAAAGTCGTAATGCGTGCATATCGATAGTCGCGGCGGGAAATCGAATAAGACAGCATGCTGGTCAGCAGCAGGGACGATACCCCGCCGATGACAGCGACGGTTATCGTGACTCCGTAAGCCTGAAGCAGTTGGGCCGGCGATCCCAGGATGATCCTGTAGGCCTCTGTGCTCCACTTCTGCGGAATGAAATGATAGCCTAGCGAATTCAAGACCGATTCGTCGGTAAACGATATGGAGACAACCAAAAGGATTGGCAGAACCATAAGCATGCATAACAGGACGAAAAATACGTTGATAAAAACACGGGAATAACTGAGTTTGCTTGTCATGTCAAATCCTCCTTTCTACCAGAGTGCATGGTCTTTGTTCAACTTTTTGATGATGGCGTTGGTGGACAATACCAGAATAAACCCGACCACGGATTGGTAAAGACCTACTGCTGTGGACATCCCCACGTTTCCCGCTACCCGCAAAGACCGGTACACATACGTGTCAATCACGTCCGTTACGCCGTAAAGGAAGCTCGAATCGTTCGGGATAAAATAAAACAAACCGAAATCGGAACGGAAGATCTTGCCCATATCGACAATGAATAAAATAATGATCAGCGGAGTCAGCAAAGGCAACGTAATTTTGCGAATCACCTGAAAACGCGACGCTCCTTCGAGCTTGGCCACTTCGTAATAACTGGGGTCGATTCCGATGATGCCCGCATAATAGATAAGTGTCGCGAATCCGACCGTTTTCCATAACTGCGCAAGCACGATAATAAAAGGCCAGTATCCTGCTTCCTGATACCATTTGACGGGATTGAGACCGAGATCGGTCAGCGTGACGTTTAACAATCCGTGCTGGTGATCCAGGAAAGCCAGAACGATATAGCCGACAACGACCCATGACAGAAAATGAGGAAGAAACAGAACCGTTTGATACGCTTTCAAAAATCTTTGGCTGACGGCATTCAACAAAATCGCCAGCAAAAGAGCGAGGACAGTCCCAATGATAATAAAGCTGAAATTATACACAATCGTATTTAGCGTGATGATAAATGCAGTGTCCGAACTGAAAAAGAAAGCGAAGTTATTAAAACCGATCCATTTGCTGCCCCATAAGCCCAGATCGTACCTGTATTCTTTGAAAGCAATGATTAAACCGAAAAGAGGCAAATAGGCGAAAATCAATTTGAATATCACTCCGGGTAACGACATCATGAACAGTTCGCGATTCTTTATCAGATGCTGCCACTCTTTTTTAAGAAACCCTTCTCGTCCGGCTTTATTCCGCTTCAAGTTCCCTTGATGCTGCAGCCAGCTTTTTTGTTGGCGATTCATATGAGCCCTCCTATTCTTGGGTCTGTGAAATTGGATCTCGTATTCACACAATCACATAGAAGAAGGCCGCTGCGATACTGTAAAGAAACAAATTTACTGTACTTTGACACTGTAAAATCGAATTCTTTGTCTGTTTCTTGCCTTTTCATGCCGAAAACAAAAAAGAAGATCCGCAAGGACCTTCTGACGCTATCACATCACGTTTTTTTTGGTACGGTATTCTTTGGGTGTTGCCCCGTACTTCTTCTTGAACAATTTGAAAAAGTAGCTTTGATTGCCGAATCCGACCCGTGCCATAATTTCATTGACCGTTAATCCGAAGTTTTCCAGAAGCAGCCTTGCATGATGCAGCCGGATATCGTTAATGTATTCATTGATCGGCGTCTGTTCTCTTTCCCGAAAAATCTTGCTGATATGAGTCGTCGACATTCCCAGCTTGGAGGCGATATATGGAAGGCTCAAATCCGGGTCGGGGTAACGGTTCTCAATCATGTCTTTGATCGTGTCCACTAAGATCGAATGGGTCTGGTCGCTCGAATGATCTTTGCGCAGCGCCGACAGGTCCTTAAACATTTCTTTTAACGTTTGCTGCGCTTCGTCCCAAGTCTCTTTCTCCATGATGAGTGGATACAATTCTTTCAAATCGACGTTGAGCGGAAGCATGCTGTTCTTGCTTATCTCTTTGAGCGAATGATTGATGATTGAAATGAGATGCAGAAGAAGATGGATCATATTGTCGTAATTAAGCTGCTGAACGTACTTGCCCAAACTGTCGATCTGCGTGTCGAATGCTTTGTTATCGCCTGCTTTGATGCTTTCCTCAAGTTTTTTGGCAATGGCAAACGGAAATTAAAATACAATATTATCCATATTTTTTCGCACCATTGCAGGCAATATGAGAGACTGTTTGCCGTAAATAAACCGATACTGTCCCCGTTCCACTACTTTTCCGTACTGCATGGACAATTCGCCCGTATGCTGCACCAAGTCACTCACCGAGACGGTTATCGAAACCCGGTAATACAAAGTGAACATCGCTTGGACCTGTTCGAGAATATTGACCAATTCCCTCTCTGTTTCATGCTCGAAATTCGGCACGTTGAGCAGTACGGCCAAATGATCGCTTTTCATGTCCACCACTTCGTTAACGAAAGAATGGGAAATCAGTTCTTCCGCAATATTGCCTACAGCAAATTTATATAATCTCTTTTCTATCGACCGATAAAGTTCATTTTTCTGGCTTCTACCTTCGATTTGCAGTAAGACGAGCAGCATGGGGCTTTCAAAATCAACCTGGAACGTTCCTCTATCTATCGCATTCCTTAATTCTTGCGCCGTTACTGTAGAACTATCCATTAACATTCTGCGCAAAATATAGGTTTTAAGACTGCCCTGTTTTTCTTCCTGCTCTTTTCTCAACTGATTGACCCCTTCATAGGCCAGACGGTATTGGGCGGATATGAAGGAAAATTCATCTCCGGCCGTAAACTGTGCTTCTTCGTTGGCGATTCTGAAGCTTCCCATCTGAACGAGCATTCGATTCATTGGGCGGTACAACATAAGACTCACGGCAATGGAAGCGACAATGGACAGCACGATAAAAGCCAGCAGTATGCCGATTGAAACGGATCGCAGCCGATTGATTTCGCCAAATACGTTGTCATAATCCTGAGCGCTAACGATCAGCCAGTCGTTGGCTCCGATATTTTTGTAGCTGACGATCCATTTTCGCCCTTCTTCCGATGCGATAAAGGTGTCAAACGCGACGTGCGTCTGATCGCGATGCTTCAAAATAACGGGAGCCATGGACGATACATTAAAAGGCAGCGGCCTGCCCGCATCGAATGTACGTCCCATGCGGTCCATGATGAAGGTTACGCTTTCTTCTTTTGCGCCTATTTTATTGATCAGATTGATATTCTCGATCAACCATTCCGATTTTACGTTAAGAATCAGCTTGCTGGAGCCGGACTCACTCGGAGCGCCTTCATCCATAACAAAAGAAAACAAATCGATATCGTCTCCGACAGCTTTCTGAAGTGGGATAAACTCCATCTTCGGCACCTGGTCGCCTTTTTCTTGCAGATATCGATCCACCCGCCCTTCCATTCCGTCGTCTGTGCACGAAGAAGAATATCGGGTCGAATAATAGCAATCCGTTTGCTTGTTATAGACGATAATGGAATCCAGAAAAGGAGACGTGTTTACCACATTTTCTATTCTCATCATTTTCAGATAAAAATCGCGGTTGTCCATTTCCCGGCTGTTCAATAAATAGACGCTTTCGGGAGCAAAAAATAAAGAAACGGCCAAATTTTTGACGATAACATTCATGTAATCGATATTGTAGTTGATTTGGGTGAGCACTTTGGCATTGGCTTCTTCCTGCACCTTCAAGACCGTCTTCTCGGAATTCACATAAATCGCCCACCCGGACACAATCAGCAAAAGAACGACAGAAAGACTTACGCTGAGGAGGATGCGCAGCAAATATTTTCTTGACCCGTATTTTTTCAGCAGTCTCATTTTCTGTCCTCCGCTTGTTTGATCCGGTTTATATTCAATACCGATCATTATAAGCCGTGTTTACGATTTGACCCTGTACGAATTATTTGAAACCTGCACAATTTATCGTTTTCCTAGTAGAATTTGAGTATAATATTGGTAATCATCAATCGAAAGGACGAATGTGTGGAATGGATCATTTCTCGCTTATGGATCACAACATCCCGACCCCTCTTCATATCGTGAACAGACATGCCCATCCTTCATGGTCCGTGCCCGAAGGCAAACGCGGCTTTCATAATGCGATGCTGGTCGTATCCGGCAGAGGCACATGCTATATGAACGGAGAGGCACAGGACATGTATACCGGCCAGCTGTTCCATCATCCCATGAATCATAGCTTCGGCTACTCTTCCTCGGCAGACCAACCTTTGCATTGTTTGGGCGGGAATTTCATGGTCCAGACGCTGATTCAGGACGAACAGAACGGTACCCTCTCCACGGTTGAACGGCTGCCGTTGAATCGCTGCTCCTATCCGGGCAATTTCGCCATACTCTCCAGACTGTTCACGGACTTGGCCATGGTATGGAGCGATCCCTCTTCTTGTCGGATGATTCGCTGCCGGAGTATTTTGCTCAACATTTTCTCGGAACTGCTTCGAGATTCGGGCGAATCGTATTCAGCGAGAAAAGGCGATGAACAAATCCGGAAAGTCGCGGAATATATGAAGAAACATTGTGCGTCCAGACATACTTTGACCGAGCTTGCCGATCTGGCGGAATTGACTCCCTCTTATTTCGGACAACGCTTCAAGATGTTGACGGGTGAGACACCGATGGAGTACCTGAATTCCATAAGAGTAGTCAAAGCTCTTGAATATTTGGCTTTGGGCTATTCGATCAGCGAAGCCTCGTTCAGATGCGGGTTTAACGACCCTTTTTATTTCACTCGAGTTTTCAAAAGCAAGAAGGGCATGTCCCCGTCGGCATATATGAATCGCGGGGAATTGATGTTGTGATTTGTGTCACCCGCACGCTCTACCAACTACAGGTGACTTCATCTCCTTTATAGATAATCGTTTTGGACTCTTTTCCAATGACTTCGACAATAAAAGTAATGAAATCCTCCATGCCTTCATAACGTCCCGCACGCTTCTCGATGGTCAAAACGTTCGACTCATTCTTCCAGCTCAAATCGATGGTGGCATAATCGCCTTGTTCGTAATTGTAATTGTCTTGTTCATCTTGATATATCGTAAAAGCCGCATCGGCATCCGGGTAGATGACCAACTTCATTTCACTCTCGGAGCTGGCTCCGCTATGCTGCGCAACTTCGGCCATTGGAATCATCGATCCGGCTTTAGCGTATACCGGCAGCCGATCAAGCGTAGCTGTTGCGGTTACGGTCTGTCCTCCGCCGTATTTTTCCTGCGTCCAAAAATCGAACCAGTCGGCTCCGGCAGGCAAATATACGTCTCTTGTCTTGTCCGCGCCTTCAATAGGTACCGATTGTTTGTCATAATACATCGGGGTCGTAACCGGACAGATCATAAGCGCCCCGCCAAACATATATTGGTCTTTGATATTAAAAACTTCGGGATCTTCCATAAAATCAAAAGCCAATAATCGCATGATCGTATAATCCTTGAGCGTGACCATGCCGGCCATGGAATAAATATAAGGCAAGAGCCGATAGCGCAGTTCATCGAATTGAGCCAGCGTATCATAGAACATTTCGCCTTTTTCCCCAAACTGCCATATCTCTCGGCGCGTATCCGTTCCATGAGAACGAAAGACCGGTTGAAACACGCCGAATTGGAACCATCGGGTATAAAGTTCGCGGTAACCCAGATCTGCGCAGCCGTCTTCAAAGTCGCCATCCCAGAACCACATACTGCCCTGCTTCGTAAAAAAGGCTCCGATATCCACAGTCCAATAAGGCATGCCTGTCGCACAGAGATTGAGTCCTGCCGGAATTTGATTTTGCAGGGTTTTCCATTTTGCGGACGTATCGCCCGACCATAGAATCGTGCCGTATTTCTGCTGCCCCGTATAACCGCTTCTTGTCAGGTTCACCACGCGTTTTGTATCGGTCACGCTTCTCTGCCCTTCATAAATCGATTGGGCATGCATCAGGGAATACGCATTGGTATGGGTCTCGTCCATATAGATCTTTGCCGTATCATGAAACGCCAAATAATTCTGATCGGGCTCCGGCTTCACGAATGCATTCCATTCCGGAGTGATCGGCTCGCTGGCATCGCACCACCAAGCATCGATCCCCTGCGAGAACAACCCTTCATTTGCTTGTTTCCAGTACAGGTTTCTTGCGTGTGGATCAAACGCATTGTAAATTTCGGATTGTTGGAACAAGCCATTCTCCTGCTCCATTTCAGCATGATTTTCCGTGCTTTTGTGCATATTCGGCCAAATGGAAATCATGAAATGAACGCCATTGTCGTGCAAGGCATCTGTCATCCCTTTTGCGTCCGGAAAACGGGAACGATCAAACGTCTTCTGTCCCCACTTGCCTTCTTCCCACGACTGCCAATCCAGCACGATGCTGTCCAGAGGTAACTGACGGCGTCGATATTCCTTGACTGTATCAATGATTTCTTGCTCGGTCTCGTATCTCTCCAATGATTGCATATAGCCAAACGCCCATTTCGGGAGCAGGGACGCCCGCCCCGTCAGGCTGCGATAACCACTGACGATCTCGTCAAAGTTCTCTCCATGGATAAAATAATAATCCAATTCGGATGCGGCTATATTATACAGATAGCTTCCATATTCATTATCGTTAAAAATCAAAGGAGAATAGGTATCTTGCAGGATTCCGTACCCTCGGGTGGAAATCAATACGGGTATGGCTATTTTCATATTGGCTTGGTGCACGTATTGGCGAGTCCCCCGCAAATTGAGACTGCCTTCCTCCTGCTGGCCCAACCCATACAGCGCTTCTTCTTCGGACCATTCGAATTCCAATCGGGTTTGGTAGAGCGTTTGGTCGAATACTTTTTGGGCGTCGCGTACCACTTCCTTGACTCCGTCGGGTGTCTCGATTTTCTCCACGACGCTGTGCTCGTCCAATACCGTTTTGTACGAATCAAAGGCGTTCAAGTGTTTCCCGCCGCGGGCCGGTTCTTTGGTCAGCAGTGTGCCTTGATGATCATAGTAAGAAAACGCGCTCGTATTTTTCTCGATAACAAGCTTTATTTTCCGCGTAGCGAGCGTGATCGTAGATTCCTGCTCCGTGTAATCCCATGGGCACACCTCTAACTTTGGCAGGGTTCCCAACCCTTGAATGTCTGAAAATTGTGCTCTCAACGTATAGGTCACTCTGAGAATAGCCTCTGAAAAAGGCTCGATTCTAATGCTGCCGTTTGCGGTTTCCAAAATTAAAGCGTGTTCATTTTTTACGACTTGTTCAATCTTCGCCTGCTTGCGTCGATCTGCAATTAACATCGTAACCCTCCTATATTTGATTGATTCGGCCCAATCGCTGGGGTATATTCATTTTATTTAATTTCGCTCTTATAGGACGAGGTCATTTTACTTCAGATAGTTGTCTGATCTGAACATTTTGAGGAAGGAGTGTGGGTAGGCATGAACACTATGGATTCGGAGCACTATGAAATTACGCAGTTTGAAGAAATCGATTTTCCTTTCCATTGTTTTCAAATCTCAAATCTGCAAACGCTGCCCCACTGGCACAATCACACCGAGATCATTTATGTACGCCAAGGAGAATGCACGGTGTATATCGACGGAATCGCCAGAATCGGCCATGAAGGTGACCTGATGTTGGTTCCAAAAGGAAGTTTGCACAGCGTACTGCCTCGGTTGCCGGCCGAATATTTGGCTCTTGTGATCGGCGACACCTTATTTACTTCCATGCTGCGAGACGTTCATTGCGAGGCCGCTTTGGGTTCATCTCTGCTTAATGGATCTCTCGCGCCGCTTCATATGACCCCTGCCCACGCGGCTTATCCGGAATTATCGAATCTGATCAAGAACATCATTCAAGAAGGTACACAAAAAAAAGAAGGCTACCAATTGTCGATAAAGGTATCCTTGTGTCAATTTTGCATTTTTCTGATGCGTCATTTCCCGAATTCGGTCAAAGTTATTTTCGATTCCCGTCTTCAAGGCGCCCATGTGCTATTAATCAAACAAGCGCTGGAATACCTGGCTCTGCATTATACAGAAAAAGTAACCATAGCGGATATGAGCCTGCATGTTAATCTGAGCGGACAGCACTTTTGCCGTTTGTTCAAGTCCTACACCGGCAAGACGTTCACCTACTATTTGACCGATTTGAGGTTGGATCACGCCAACCGATTGTTATTGACGACCGACCTGCCCATAACCCGAATTCCGGAGCTGACAGGTTTTTGCAACGCAAATTACTTTTCCCGGATTTTCAAAAAAAGATACGGGCACGTGCCTTCCCATGTGAGAAAAAAACTCACTCCCGGCACGGTCAAGCAAGCCGAGCCGATTAGAGGTGTTCAATAATACTGGCCTTCCCTGAATGCCTTGTTCAAGTCTCTTTGTTTCTTCTGCCGGTAGAGAACCCTTCCGAATTCCCCGGTTGGCGGTATGACTCGAAGGATGCGCTTGGCCGGTATGGACCGGCTTAATACGAGTTGGTAATCTTCGAAGATGTACTCCATAAAAGCGGCATCTGTCCAGGCTTGCCGATAAAGATCGGGATTTTTCCGGAGTTCAGCTTTCCCCAGCTGCATGTAATCGATAGGGCTGTCCGGATCTTGATTCATATATCCCGTTGTACTCTCGCCGATTCGCCAAATTACGGTCTGTCGCATGGCTTGGCCCAGTTCTTCGAGTGTCCGTATCGGTTTTTCAAATTCATCTGCTGTAGTAGCCCCGACAAAGTGACCCAGGTACCCGGGCAAATCCCGTTCTTCCACGCGAAAAATAAACCCATTGTATGTCTTCCCATCCTGCCTGAATCTTTTCAAAGCTTTCATCCACCATTTATCTACGGCCTGATGTCCGGTTAGCGGAAAACAATAGATTCCATTTGAACTTTTGCGAATACCGTTCTTCAAAATAGATTTCGAATAATTAACCGGAGACCAGTGAACAACAAGCATTGGCGCAGCTCCTTTTTGTCTCGCGGACCTACATTTCCGTAGTTTTGTCGTAAACCCTTATGACGCCGTCATGAAAAAGTTCGATGACCCGCTTATTCTTTTGGTAAATCCATACGTCCGGCGAGACCGCGGTTACGTCATCCAGACGCTCGACGATCCGGTTCATGCGTGCTTCGATTACGGGCTGCGATCCATGACTCCATACTAGATGGTACACCTCTTGTTCATGAGCGTACCGGCTTGCAAGAGCGTTCCGATCCAGTTGTTCGTATCCCTTGTACAGATCCCATTCTATTCGTCCGTACGACGTGATTATAAATTCTTCTGTAAAAGACCGCTCCAGTTCTTGTGATTCTGTATCGCCGAGAACGGCTGCGCCGCTGCCCAGTGCGTCCAAGCATTCTTCAAATAATAAATTTCTATGTTCCTCTTCTTGTCTTAACCGATTTCGTTCCAACAATCGTTCCAGCTTTGTTTTTCGGTCTTCCTTTTTCATAGTTAGATCCTCCGTTTCCAAGTATATCAGCCGATGGGAATTACGGGAATGTACGAATCACGCACAAAAAAGCTTAAAGCAGGAAATCCCGCTTCAAGCTTTTCTCTTTTAACAATAAAAATAAACTTCGCAATCGTCCGGCCTACCACGAGACGGTAATGATCGTCGTCGTCGAGACCAGCTTGCCGCTTAGGCGCTCCGACTTGGTGACCATGATCTTGGTGCCCGACGGGCTCCATCGCATCCGGTCGCCGGCGTCGGCCAGGTCCGGGGACAGCAGGAACGATTGGCCGGTCGCGGAATCGGCGATGTAGAAGCCGTTTTTGCCCGTGTCGCGGCCGGAAGTGACGGTGTAGGCGAGACGTTTGCCGTCCGGGGACCAGCCGATGCCGAAAAAGCCTTTGCCTTCGGCCAGCGTCTTGATCTCTTTGCCGCTCGGGTCGGTCAGCAGAAGCTGCTCCCGCGTGTCGTCGATCCGCTTGATGACCGCAAGCTGCGTATCGTCGGGCGACGGAACAAGGCTTGGGATCGACGTGCCGATCTCCGAACGCTTGCGCTGCGCCGTATCGTACACGTACATGCCCCAGTCCGTATCCGACAAGCCGTAATACAGACGGCCGTCGCCGCCTGCGGCGGTCTCAAGCGAATTCAGAAGCACGGTGCGGCCGCTCTCTTCGTGGAGCAGCGTCTCCTGGCCGGAGAGATCCGATTGGTACAAGCCGCCGTTATGCTCTTTTGCGTACGCGACATGCGCGTTGTCCAGCCAGCCCGCGTCCAGCGAAGACGCGTATTCGCCGGACGCGCCGGTGTCGATCCGCGTCAGCTTGCGGCTCTCCATGTCGAGCAGGTACGGAATGCCGCTGACGCCGCTGTCGTCCAGCAGGAACAGATGCTTGCCGTCCGGAGACAGCAGCGGGGCGCCCCAACTCTTGCCGTCGCCGCCGTGCAGCAGCTCTTCTTCGCCGGTGCCGAGGTCGCGAATATAGAGGCTGTACGGCGGCATCTGCGTCTCGCCGATCCAGACCGGCTCCGCTTCCGGATCGGGCTTCTGGATCAGGATCCGCCCGTCGCCGAGCCAGATGCCGCCGAGCGTCTCTTCGAGCTCGTCGATCTTCTCCAGCTTCAGGCCGGAGTAGACCGATTCGTTCGGATTCGGCCGGACCGTCACGGAAGGAGACGCCGAAGGCTGCTCCGCGGAACTTTGCGCCGCGCCGGCAGGGCTCGAAGACGCCGCCGGCTGCATCGCCGCTCCGCCTTGAACCTGAACTTTCTCTTCGCCCGCGCAGCCGCCGACGGCGAACAATGCGAGCAGAATGCCGAGCAGCACCGGCGTGCGCCGCATGGTCTTTTTTTCCACAGTTGATGGCATATCGCTCGTCCTCCTCTTGATGCTGCCTCCATTGTATCGGCGAATTGCGTCCAAAAGATGTCCGATTCGAAGCGTTCGCCAACCGATGTCCCGTATCCAATGTCCGATGTCCGGCTTTATGCCTCATCCACCGGCGGACGCGCCGGAAAGACCAGTTCGAACGCCGTGCCTTCGCCTTCCGCGGGCAGCAGCTCGATACGGCCGCCCTGCGTCTCCACCAGCCGCCTGACGAGCGACAAACCGAGCCCGCTGCCGCCGGACAGCCGCGCCCGGTCTTTGTTTACCGTATAGAACGGTTCGAAAATTTTCTCCCGGGCTTCATCCGGAATCGACAGCCCCGTATTGCGGACGGTCAGCCGCACTTCGTCGCCTTCGGGCCCGCCGCGAATGTAAGCCGTGCCGCCGGGGCGGTTGTATTTGATCGCGTTATCCAGCAGATTCGTGAAAATATGCATGAAGCTCTCGGCGTCGCACCAGACTACGGCGGGCCGCACGTCCACTTCCAGCGTTACCCCGAACCGCTCGGCTTTGCCGCGCATGCGCGCCGCCGCGTCGCGCAGCGCCGCCGACGCTTCCACTTCCGACGCTTCCAGTTCGAAATCGTAGCGTTCCAGCGCGGACAACCGCAGCACTTTTTCGACCATTTCGTACAACCGCTGCGCTTCTTTGTCGATGCTCTCGCGCGCTTCGCCGAGCAGCTGCGGATCGTCCCGGTACAGGTCCAGCAGTTCGGTGTACGCTTTGATCGTCGTCAGCGGCGTTTTGAACTCGTGGCTGATATTGCCGATATACTGCTTCTGCCGGTGCTCCAGCGCCTGCAGCCGCTCGACGGCCTGGGCAAGCTTGCTGCGCTCGTCTTCCAGTCCCGCGATATTGCGCTGAATCTCCCCGCTCATGTACGTGATGCCGCGCCCGAGTTCGCCCAGCTCATCCCGCCGCCGCAGCGGCTCCCCGCTCAGGAACTGGCCCCGGCGGATCTGGTCGGCCGACGCTTTGAGCTTGAGGATCGCGGTGGCGAAGCGGCTGTAATATACGAATCCGAGCAGGAAAGCGGCCGCCGTGACCGAAGCGCCGACGAGCAGAAACAGCCGGCGGATCGCGGCGTAGAACGTCAGGTAACTGTCGATCGGGTAGTCGAAACGGATCGCGCCGATCTGTCCCTGCGGACCTTCCACCGGCGCAAAATACAGCATCGTCTCTCCCCGGCTGCCCTGCCTGAAATACGCGATGCTGCCGCCGAGCGCATAATCGAGCGATTCCGACTCACCGCCTTGCAGCTGCCCGCCTTCGCCGCGAACAGCGCGGATCGAAGAACCGAGCACGCTGCGGTCTTTGGCGTACAGCGTGACCGGCATGCCGGTCAGATCCGCCAATTCGCTCGCGAGGCGCACGCCTTCGCGAGTGTAGAACGCCGAAGCGTCCGTCTGCGGCGTCTCCGTATAATATTCCTGCCGCAGCCGAAGATTCGCCAGCTGGGTCTGCCGCGCCAGCACTTCCTCGATCTGCGCCGCCTGATTATCCCGGATACCGCGCAGCACGAGGCCGCTCAGCAGGCCGACGCTCACGATCAGCAGCGCGGCCAGCACGAGCGTGAACTTCAGCCGGATGCCGATCTTCATGCGGGAGCTCCGCCGATCGGCGCCGACGCTTTGTAGCCGACCCCATATACGGTCTGAAGCAGCGCCTGATGTTCTTCGCCCAGCTTCTTGCGCAGCCGCTGCACATGGATATCGACCGTGCGCGTCCCGCCCGCGTAGTCCATGCTCCATACGCGGTCAAGCAGGTCGTCGCGCGTAAAGACGCGGGCCGGCCTGGAGACGAGCAGCGTCAGCAGGTCGAACTCTTTGGGCGTCAGCTCAAGCACCTCCCCGGCAAGTTCCGCCGAGCGGTGCGAGATACGGATCCGCAGCGGGCCAAGCTCCACAAGGTCGCCCGCCTCGGCTTCGTCCGCCGCGCGTTCGCCGGCGTCCGGGGCGGAGGCCGTACTTTTTTCGATCCGCCGCATCAGCGCTTTGACCCGGGCGAGCACTTCGCGAATCTCGAACGGCTTCGTCATATAATCGTCCGCCCCGAGTTCCAGACCGACGATTTTGTCGATGATGTCGTTTTTGACCGTCAGCAGGATGATGCCGATTCCGCTCCGGTTCTCCAGACGCCGACAGACTTCGTAACCGTCCATCTTCGGCATCATCACGTCGAGCACGAGCACCGAAGGGCCGAACGAGTCCACCTTGGATAACGCTTCCTCGCCGTCGGATGCCGTCTCGGTCTCGTAGCCTTCGCGCTTGAGCGCATAGGCGATCGCGCTGCGGATGCCCGGTTCGTCGTCGACGACCAGCACTTTTCTGCTCATATTGCGTTCCTCCCGTCACTGGATGTTCCCCTCCATTAAACACCATCTCCTGCCAAAGACCAAAACTTCTTCCGTAAAAAAAGCAAAATGCGCAAAAAGGCCGCGGCAGAGGCGTAAGCGCTCCGCATGCGGCCGAGAGGTGTTCCATAGCTTCCATAGAGAGGATTCGTAGACGCGATGGGTAGGCATAATCCGTAAATGCAATCCGTAAACGTAAACTGTAAACAAGATCCGTCAATGCGATGCGTCAATGCGCTCCGTCAACACGATCCGTAAATGCGGCCCGTAAGTGCGCTCTCGCGGATACGGTCGTTCGGCAGAATCGCCTCGCCGCAAACTTTCCGCCGCCGAGCCGCGCAGCGAAGGCCTGTACCCAGCCTTTTGCGACGACCCAGCCTTCCGCGACGGCCTAGCCTTCCGCGACGACCCGGTCTTTGCCCGCCCGCTTCGCGATATACAGGCGCCGGTCGGCAATGCCGAGCAGCTCCATGCGGCTGATCGAGCCGCCGTATACCGTATGCACGCCGATACTGGCCGTGACCGGCAGGGTGCCCGTAATCGGGCTCCAGTCCGCGCCGCGGATCGCCCGACACATCCGGTTCGCCAGTTCCAGGCCCTGCTTCTCGTCGGTACGCGGGAACAGCGCGACGAATTCTTCGCCGCCCATGCGCGCGACCGCCGCCGGTTCGGCCGCGGCGACCGACAGGATCTTCGCCACGTTGATCAGCACCGTATCGCCGACGACATGCGACAGCGTATCGTTGACCCGCTTGAAATAATCGAGGTCGATGATCGCGATCGTAAGCGGATCGCCGCTCTCGCGCGTCTGCTCCAGCAGCTCGTCGATATGGTCGTCGATAAAGCGCCGGTTGCGCAGGCCGGTCAGCGGATCGCGCAGCGCCATCTCGCGGAAATGCTCGCTGCTCTTGCGCGCTTCTTCCGCTTCGAACACGGCCTGGAAAATATGCGCTTTCGCTTCGCGTTCCGCGGAACGAAGCGCTTCCGCTTCTTCGTGGAATACCCGATGTTCTTCGTACGCTTCCTTGTAGCGGCCGGCTTCGGCGTACAGCTCGGCCTGGCGCAGCCGGGCCTGCACGCAGAGCGCGGCCAGGCCGTGGTCTTCGCACAGATGCTTCGCTTCGTCGAGCATGGCCTGCGCTTCGCCGAGCTTGCCCTGCAGCAGCTGCGCCTGGGACAG
Source organism: Saccharibacillus brassicae (assembly GCF_006542275.1). Classification (NCBI taxonomy): domain Bacteria; kingdom Bacillati; phylum Bacillota; class Bacilli; order Caryophanales; family Paenibacillaceae; genus Saccharibacillus; species Saccharibacillus brassicae. The sequence goes on along the minus strand of NZ_CP041217.1, from coordinate 4,965,336 downwards.
CGTCAGCATGCACTCCGGCAGCGAAGCGAGTTCGCTGAGCCTCCGTTCGGACGGGTCGGTAATGACCGGCAGCAGCGTCCGCTCCGCTTCGTCGGGCCGCCCGAGCAAAATCTCGCCTTTTGCGATCGTGTCGAGCTGCATCGCGATAAGCGGAAAATGGTGGCGTTCCGACAGGTCGCGGATCCGCTTGATCATCTCCGCCGCTTTTTCCAGATCGCCGAGGTCGTAATAGGTAAATGCCATATTGTTGAGGGCAAACAGCTCGAACTGCACGTCTCCGGTCGCGTTCGCGATCGCCAGCACTTCGTCGAACCGCTGCTTGGCGTCTTCGTAAGCGCCGGATTCGTCGAGCGTCAGGGCGAGCGTCATCAGGTGATCCGCGCGGGTCGGAGGCGCAACGCCGGAAGGCAGATGCTTCAGCGCGCGCAGCGCGTGTTCGAGCGCGCTGTCGTGATCGCCCAACCGGCGGAAAAACCCGCCGAGCAGCCGGTGGCTGCGGGCCAAAATATGCTCTTGATCGTTCGCCGCCGCCCAGGCGTTGATCTCGCGGATCAGGCGGCCGCTGTCGGCGATCTGCCCCTGCCGGCCGAGCACGTCGGCGTGAATAAGCCGGGTGCGCTGCGTCAGCTTCTCCTGCTGGAGGCGGGCGGCGACGGCGAGCGCCTGCTGCACGGGCACGATCGCCGAGTTGATGTCGCGATAAGGCTGGATTTCCAATACGTCGAGCACGCGTTCAAACTGCTCCGCCGAGCAGGCGTCCGCCCCGTTGTCCGGGTCGAGAAGTCCCCAATCCGGCTGTTTGAACTGTGCGCTTTTCTTGTAAGAATGATGGTCCGGCAAGGTTTCTCCTCCCCCATAGCAGCAGCAATTTCCGTTTGAATCGGCCGTCATTCGTCCACGGCACAATTCCCAAGTATACCCTATACTACGATTCGCCGACGGTAAAATCAATGGTTTTGTGCATAGTTTGACCTATTATATAGGAAAAAAGACCGATTAGAAGATCTCTTCTCCCGGTCTTTTTCATTCTTGTCAGCTTTGCGCCAAAATGTCCAGCAGCGTTCCAGGAATGCGGAACTGCTGCCCGTTGATATGGATCGTCTTCAACAGCTCGTGTTCCTCGGCGTCGTGCGCATCCTTGATCGCCTGGACTTCGTGCTGCAGGCGCTCCATTTGCAGATCGAGCGAACTTGCGGAGTCGGCGGCGGCTTTCAATTCGCCCAGCAGTTCTCCCGGCACGTCCTGATTGTATTTATAAAAAATTTTATGTTCCAGGCTGGCCCAGAAATCCATCGCGATCGTGCGGATCTGAAGTTCCACGCACACATGCTCTGTCCGGTCGGACAAAAACACCGGCACTTCGACCAACAGATGCAGACTGCGGTAGCCGTTCGATTTGGGGTTGGCGATATAATCTTTGATGTCCAGCACTTTGAGGTCGTTCTGCTGCTGAAGCATCTCTCTCACTTTATAAATGTCGGAGATAAACGAACACGTAATGCGCAGGCCGGCAATATCGCGGATATGCGTCTTGATCGACTCCAGCGAAATGTCGTAATTTTTGCGGATCAGCTTGTTGACGATGCTCTCCGGCGATTTGAGGCGCGACTTCGTATGTTCAATCGGACTGTAGTCGTGCAGCGTCTGAAATTCCTGCTTCAGGATGTCGATTTTGGTCTCCATCTCGTCGAGAGCAAACTTGTACGTCATCATGAAGCGGGTCACTTCGTCGCGAAACGACTTGAGCTGCTCCATCGGGATTAACTCTTTTTTCAGGTCCACAGCGTTATTTTCCATCAATTTCTGTTTCGTTCCTCTCTGCGCGAGGCGTCGGAACTCGGCGTCCGGCTGCCTGTAAAATATTCGTATGCCTTGAATATCGGTCACTTTAAGTATAGAGGTTACCCCTTTCTTTTACAAATAGCCGCCGTCCGGAAAAAAGAATGCGCAAAAAGGTCCGAACCCCGCCCGCGCGGCGATTCGGACCTTACGATCAAGCGGGGATCAAGCCGGCCGGCTTACTCCGCCTTGACGAGAATCTTGACCTGGTTTTTCTCTTTGAGCAGCGTCTCGAACCCTTCGCCCAGCACGTCGTCCAACCCGATCCGCTTCGTCACGAGCCGGTCGGCCGGGAAGTAACCCTGCTCCATCAGGCTGATGACCGCCGGGAACACGTCGCGGTAGCCGATGATGCCCTTCACGGTGCGTTCCTTCATAACGATGCGGTTCGGCAGGATCGGCGCTTCGGTCTCGAAAATGCTGACGATCATCAACTCGCCGCCGATGTTCGTCGATTCGAGCGCCTGCGTCAGCACCGGCGGAACGCCGGTCACTTCGTAGGCGACGTCCACGCCGCCGTTCGTGCGGGCGTGCAGCTCGGCCACGACGTCGATTTCCTTGGGATCGAGCACGATCGCGCCGAGTTCGGCCGCTTTGGCTTTGCGCTCCGGCGACAGCTCGATCGCGTAGATCTCGGCGGCGCCCGACGCTTTGAGCGCTTCGATCACGAGCAGGCCGATCGGGCCGGCGCCGAAGACGGCCGCTTTGTCGCCGACTTTGAGCTTACTCTGGCGAACGGCATGCAGCGCGACCGCGGACGGTTCGACCAGCGCGCCCTGTTCATAGGACAGACTGTCCGGAATTTTGTGCACCATGTATTCTTCGGCTGCGACGTATTCGGAAAATCCGCCTCCGCCCCCGGCCAGGCCCAGGAAGCCCATGTTTTCGCACAGATTGTATTTGCCTTTGCGGCACGCTTCGCACTTGCCGCAAGCGTAGATCGGCTCCACGACGACGCGGTCGCCGACCTGGACGCGTGTCACGCCTTCGCCGGTCTCCACGACGCGGCCCGAAAATTCGTGGCCCATGACGACCGGAGCGGATTCGCCCGTGATCGGATGCGGTTTGCCGGCCGGAATAAAGATCGGCCCCGCCGTATATTCGTGCAGGTCGCTGCCGCAGATGCCGCACCATTCCACTTTGATCTTCACTTTGCCGGGCTTCGCCGCCGGTTCCTCGATCTTCTCCAGACGCAAATCCTTCGGTCCATGCCATCTCAATGCTTTCATTGCCGGTCATCTCCTTCGATAGTGTGGGTCGACTGCTGTTAATCTCAAATCACGTCTCTTTTCGGAAACGTTTCCGGAATTAAATATGTCACACTCCTGTCACATTGTCAAACGAAGATCAGGCAAATGTCCTTGCGCGAATCCTTCTTTTTTCCGTGTAAAAGGTCAAATATAAAAGTTTTAAAGCTTCTACGGCGTAATTTGCGACTTGTCCGCGGCGCGGATGATATAATAAAGAGACTGAGCACGAGATCGCATACGAACCGGAAACGATTCCAATCCTATAAATAAGCGAGGTTATGTACGTGAGCACCAAAAAAGTTACGATCGAAGACGTCGCCCGGCAGGCGAACGTCGGCATTGCCACCGTCTCCCGCGCGATCAACAATGCGGACGGCATCAGCGCGAAGACGCGCCTGCGCGTGCTGGAGACGATCGAGGAACTCGGCTTCGTCCCGAACACGTCGGCACAAAGCCTCAAAGTCCGGCTGACCAACCAGATCGCGCTGGCTGTCCCCGATATTCGCAACGCGATCATTCCCGATATCGCCTGGGCCGTCGAGCAGGCGGCGAAGGCGCACGGTTACCGCGTCGTCCAGATCAACACCGCCGGCAATGCCCGGGCGGAGCTCGAAGTCGTACGCGACCTCAAAAAGCTGCATGTGGACGGGCTGATCATCATGCCGCTCGCTTATCCCAAAACGCTGCCGGAGCTGATCAACAAAGCGGGAGTGCCGATCTCCGTCATCAATTACGGCAAGCAGCTGGACGATTCGCTGCAGGCGGACGTCGTCTGCCTCTCGATGCTGGAAGGCCGGCTGGTGATGGATCATCTAGCGCAGATCGGCCGCACAAGAATCGCTTATGCAGGCACGCAAAAAGACGTCATTGAAGACCGTTATCTGGCTTACGAACGGTCGCTCGATCGCGTCGACGCTTCGCTCGTCTATTTCGGCGACGATTTCTCGCTGCAGACAGGCATCCGCGCCGCGGATTATTTCCACGGACTGGTCCATATGCCCGACGCCGTCTACGCGGTCAACGACATGGTCGCGATCGGGCTCGTGAACCGGTTCAAGGAACTCGGCGTGCGCGTACCCGAAGACGTGGCCGTCGTCGGCATCGACAACAACCAGTGGACGACGATCAGCAGCCCGCAGATCAGTTCCGTCTCGATCATGGGCACCGAAGTGGCGCGTCTGGCCGCGGAACTGCTGCTCAAGCGTATCCGGGAACAGAGCCGGGACGATTACGAAAAAGTGCAGTTCGAACCGCGCCTCATCGTGCGGGAATCGAGCGTCTCGCCCAAGCGTTCGACGCTGCGCGGCAGCTGAACGCATTCCAAAAAAGCATCGGATCGCGGCGGAAGTTCCGGCTGCGATTCGATGCTTTTTTTTGGATAGGACGCTTTTTGAAATAAGACGGTTTTTGAAATACGGAAAATCAAGAAATCAGGCACGATCCCGCAAAAAGGCGCGAAACTCGTCCAAAGCTTCGAATTTCAAAATATCCACGCCTTGTTCCCGCAGATAACGCTCCAACGCGATGCCGAGCCGGTGCGCCGCCGATTGAAGCGGGATCAGGCTGGCCGGATCAAGCAGCGACGTCAGCTGCGGCAGCTTCGCCCGTTCGGCCAGCCTCCGCCCTTCGCGCATGGCGTCGGCTCCGGATTTGCGGATGCCGGTCTCGCAGAATACGAGAAAAGCGTTCAGGTCGGCGTCCGCCTGGGCAGCCGCGAAGAAAGCGGCTTCGTAGTCTTTGCGTTCGCAGGCTAACTGCACCTGGTTCAGCTGCCCCTGGAACGCTTCGAAAAATCCGCGGCCGCGCCGGGCATGATCCGGCGTCCCGGACTGCGTCTCGCTGCGCCGCTGCGCGATCAGCGCCCGAAGCGAATCGGCCAGATGCCCGCACGCCGCCACAATGCCGGGAACGTCGGCGCTGCGCAGCAGCGTGTGCACCGTCGCTTCCAGATCCGCGGGCCGGATCGGCAGCGCGTAGAGCTGCGTCAGGCTGCGGCCCCAGCTTTTGCGCAGATACGTCCGGTTCATCAGGGCCACGGCTTCGAAAGCCGCGGTCATGAGTTCATACGCCTGCAGCCGATACTCGGACAGCGGGCGTCCCGTTCCTGCGCGGCGAAGATCGTGCAGAATCGGATAGACGGCCTGCAGCTTCGATTCCGCAAGGGCGATAAATGCCTCTTCCCCTTCGAACGAACGCAGATCCTTGATGCGCAGCTTCAGGTCGTTGAACCGGTCCAGCTCTTCGTCCCCGCGCATATAGAGCAGCTTGCAGTCGGCGAGAATGCCGGCCTGCCCGTCTTCGAGCTTCGACATCCGTTCCGCCCGTTCCCAGCTGAGCGGCCAGAAGTCGAAGCTGATCCCGTTCACGATAAACGACAGCGCGGCCGCTTCCCCTTGCGGATTCGCCGGAATAAAGAAAAAGTCGAGATCGGACCGCTCCGTCGCCGTCCCGTCGAGATAAGAGCCGTAATACGCGGCGATCGCGATCTCGTCGGCATAATCCCGACGGATGCGGTCGATCAGTGCCGAAGAAACGCCGAATACGTTGAACTTGTCCATACCTGAGATTCCCCCGTTATCCGCCCGCCCGGAAAAAGCGGACTTTTATTGTTCATCCTAGCATTTCGGGGAACGCAGAAGCAAAATTCGTGCCGAAACGCAAAAAGGATGCCGGGTTGCCCGGCATCCTTGCTGCGACAGGTCTGTTCAAGCCGGTGCCAAGTGTTGAACCTTTTACCGGCGTTTACGGATGACAAGACGTGTCGTGAAAAAAATTACGAAGCTTTTTTCTGCTGCTGCTTGAGGGTATCCACTTTGACGCGCAGGACGGACGTATCTTTTTCGCCGGCCGCGTTTTTCAGCACGGCTTTGTACGCGTAGATGCCCGGTTCTTTGCCTGTCACGTCCGTCACGGCACGCTGTGCGCCCGGCGTTGCCGCAGTCAGGCTCTGCTTGTCGATCAGCTTGCCGTTCTCGTACAGTTCGTACTCCGAAGCGTTCGTTCCCCACCACAGGTTCATCGTGACCGTGTAGCTGCCGTCGCCGTCCCAGTTGTCGCTCGACAGAACCGCTTCGCCCGGCGAAGCGTCTGTGACTTTGACTTTCAGCTGTTCGCTTTTGCTCGTGCCGAAGCGGTTGGTCAGTTCGATCACGTAGTTGTACGTGCCGTTCGTTTTGCCCGTGACCGGAACGCTCAACTGCTGGGCGTTCGGGGAAGCGTCCTTGAGTTTGCCTTCCGAGATCACTTGGCCTTCTTCGTACAGCTTGTACGAAGTGGCGTTGTTGCCCCACCACAGGTTCATGGTCACGTTGTAGCTTCCGTCTCTCAATCCGTTGTCCTGGCCGTTATCGTCCGCCAGAACCGGCTTGGCCGGAGCGGCCGTTGCCGGACCGTCGGTCGGCTGTTCGACCGGAGGCTCTTCCACCGGCGGTTCTTCGACCGGAGGTTCAACCACAACGGCTGCTTTGACGATGTCCGAAGCGCCGCGCGGCTTGAGTTGGAACACGCCGCGGAAGATCGCGGACACGCCCGTCACGTCCAGCTTGTCGCCTTCGGCGAAAGCGAATTGATCCTGCGTCAGGCCGGTACGGCCGTCGACGCGAACGCGCGTCGTGCCGTTGTCCGACACGGCGTCGAATTCAAACGTGCCGGCCGGAGTGGCCGCCGCGAGATTCGATACCGTCACGTTTTTCAGTTGGATCAATTGGCCCTGATTGGCATCCGTCGCGGCGGCAGCCACGACAGGAGCCGGTACGTCGGCCGTTCCGATCTTCTCGATCGCGACCGGAGTCACCAGTTCAAGCTCCGTGTTGTACAGCGCAAGCGGCGCCGTTACGCGGATCTTGTCGCCCTGGCGAAAGCCGCTCTCGCTCTGGTAGACGTAGATGCCGCCTGTTGCGTCCTGCAGGTAGAACGCCTGGCCGCCGAAAGCGCCCGGCTCCGTCGTCGCGACGCCTTCAAGCGTCACGACCGTGCCTTCAGGCTGCGTGCGGGCCGAAGCGATCGTGCCCAGCTCGGGAATCTGGCTGCCCGGCTCTTCTTCTTCGATCGCCGGAAGAGGCTGCGCCGGCACGTTCGCAAGCGTCACGCTCTTCGTGATCAGGTTCGTACCGTTCTGGCGCAGACGCAGGCTGGCCGCACCGGATGTGCCCGGCTTGATGCGGATGCCGAGATCGCGGTAAGCGTTGCCCTTGGCATCGGCCGTTACGCTGAACGACTGGCTGTAGCCGTACGAAGCCGGCCATGTGCCGTCCGGATTCTGGATCATCGCGACCTGCGTTCCGCCGGTCGTGTAGATGCCGGCGCTGTAGCCGGACACGGTTGCGTTAGGCGCCAGGTTGCCGATTTGCACGCGAATCTGGAATTCCTGCGCGTTCGGCAGCTGATCCTGGTGGATCAGGCTGTATTCCGGCTGGGTAACCGTGACGGACGAGCCGTACGAACCCGGCTTGAACGTCGTAGGGTCCCACCATTTGTAGCCGGCTGCCGGAGCGGACCAAGGTTCCGCCTGCGGCTCGGTCGAAGCGGCCGGCGCTTCGAACGGCAGCAGCGGCGTCGGCTGGTCGAGCGTCAAGCCGTCGACCTGGCTCAGGCTCGTGTAGCTCTCCTGATTCGCCAACCAGTTGACCGTGTTCAGCAGCAGTTTGGCGTCGTCGACTTCTTTGAAGCCGTCGTACGTCGTTTTTTTGCTGCCCGTTTCTTCGCGCAGGTATTTCGGCGTCACGTCTTCGACCGGCGAAGAATCGCCGATGAATGCCGCTTTGCCGAGTCCCACTTTGGATACGGCCACGTAAGGGCCTTCTTCGATGCCACCGCCATTATAGACGCCCTGATCCACGGCGTTGCCCCATGCCGCGTTCGTTTTCGGCAGGTAGACGATGCCTTTGGCTTTGGCCGGGTCCATGATTGCAAGCGTCGAACCTGCGTGCATGGCGACGCCGTTCACGCCTTCGGTAATGCCGAATGCCTGGTTGGCGGCTACGATGTTGTTCGCCGTAAGGTCGCCCAGCGCGTTATAACGGAACCGCACGCCGAAGTTTTCGCCGAGCCAATCGGAGCTTTCGACCCCTTGCATCGCCGCGGAATTTTTCTCTTCCGCGCTCATGCCTTTGGTCGGATCTTCCCAGGCGCCGCGGCGGTAGCCGTTGATCGACTCCGAACCGTCCCAGCGGTTTTTGTTGCGGTCGGCGTTGTAATGATCGCCGACGAAGAAAATGCTGCCGCCCTGCTGCACGTATTGCAGCATCGCTGCTTGTTCGCTTGTTTTGAACGGAATATTCGGTTCCGATACTACGAACACGTCATAATCCGCCAGATCGGCGTATGTAATCGGCGTCGTCTTGCGCAGTTCCTTGACATCGTACCCCTGGCCCGCGATTCCGTTGCCGAAATCGGAGAAGCCGCCGTCGATGACCCAATCCGCCGCGCCAGCCGTTTGGCCGTGCGTGTTGTCGAACAGAACTTTTTTGCCCGCGTTCTGGTTGACGACTTTTGCCGCGATGAAAGGTGCCGGATCGTTCGCCGTCTCGGCCGACGCCGGAACGGGAGTCAGCACACCGGTCTGAATAGATGCCACTACGGACAGTGCAAGTGCTGCCTTGATTCCTTTAGACTTCAAAAACGAAAACTTTCCCACTTAACCGCCTCCTGTTGGATCTGTTTTGAGAACATTTTTCGCAACTATCTGATTTTGGTATCAGACCGCTCGATTTCCATTCTAGCATGGGTTTCCGCAGGAAAGTTCATCGTTTCGTAAAATTTGTGAGAAAAATTGTAAAAACTTCGTAAAACCGAACAATACCGCTTTTTTTGAGCGAAAGTTAGACAATAACCAATTCCGGTTCCGGCACGAATCCGAACTCGGCTTCCACTTTTTCCTGCACCAGCTTCACCAGATCCGTTACGTCTTCCGCTGTCGCCCCGCCGCGGTTCTGGATAATGTTGCCGTGATGGTCGGAGATCATCGCGCCGCCCCGCACCGTTCCGCGCAGACCGATCCGGTCGACCAGCTTGCCCATCGGCTCGCCGATCGTATAGTTGTTTTTGAACACGGAGCCGCACGACGGGTAATCGAAATGCTTTTTGCCGCCGCGGTCGGTGATGACGTCCAGCAGTTCCTGACGCAGTTCGTATCCGGCCCGCGCCGCCGCGTTCAGCTCGTTCGTGTAATGGCGGAAATAGTTCGGCAGCACCGACGTTGACAAATTTTTGGACTTGATCTTGGCGAACAGCTCGTCCGTCTGCTCCGGCGTCAGTTGGGGATCGACCGGCAGCTTGAGATCCGCGCCGACGACGATCCACGGCTTGCGCATAAACACCGATTTTTTGTAGCCGTATTCGCAGCCGGAGAGCGGCACGGAGATGAGGCCCCGTTCCGGGTGTTCCTTGTCGATCACGTACGCCGTCTCCAGCACGTCGCTGATCTGGTGGCTGAAATATTTCGCGTTCATGTAGACGCCCGCTCCGAGCGTGCCCGGCAGCAGGAACATGAAGTCGAACGAAGGAATGCCCGTGTACAGCCCGAACAGCGCCAGCAGCGTCATCGGGGTGCCCGCGGAGACGAACAGCCGGCCCGGCAGCAGCTTGAATTCGATATGTTCCTTGAGCGAAAAGAACAGCATGTCGTCGGACGGACGGTCCGGAAACAGCGTGTTGGAGCCCATGCCGAACAGAAACGGATCGAGCCCTTTGGACGTGGCGCCTTCGAGCATCGTCGACACTTCCTCGATCGTGTGCGGCAGCGCCAGATGGCGGGCTTCCCCGCCGATTTCGTAGGTCGAATGGACGGACAGGCTCGTGCCTGTACGGCACAGGCGTTCAAACGTTTGGTTTTGCGAAGTCATATTGCGTAACTCTCCTCTTGGCGTTCTTCGGATTGGAAGCTCTTATGGATGTTCTTATTATAAAATTCCCGCGGCGAATCTTGGGGAATCAATTGACGAATGACGATAAAACGTCTAAAATTTTAAGTTGCACGCAAGCATCCTACAGGAAGCGGCGGCAAAAATCAATGAAATCCCAGGTGATCATAAATGGAAAACCCAACTTACCGCATTTTGCTTTTCTATAAATTCGTTCAAATCGACCAACCGGAAGAGTTTGCGGCCGCGCATCTGCAATACTGCAAAGACCTCGGCGTCAAAGGACGGATCCTTATCGCCGGCGAAGGCATCAACGGCACGCTGTCCGGCACGCACGAGCAGACCGAGCAGTATATGCAGGACCTGCTGGCCGATGCCCGCTTCGAAGGTACCGTGTTCAAAATCGACGAATCGGAAAATCATGCGTTCAAAAAATTGTTCGTCCGCTACAAAGAAGAATTGGTCACGTTCCGCTACGACAAAGAGCTTGACCCGAACGTAACGTCCGGCAAGCGCCTGTCCCCCAAACAATTTCACGAACAGCTTCAGCGCGACGACGTGATCGTGCTCGACGGCCGGACCGACTACGAATACGATCTGGGCCATTTCCGCAACGCGATACGCCCGAATATCGATTCGTTCCGCGAGTTCCCGGAATGGATTCGCGAAAACATGGCCGAGCACAAAGACAAAACGATTCTGACCTACTGCACGGGCGGCATCCGCTGCGAAAAGTTGACCGGCTTCATGCTCGAAGAAGGCTTTGCGGACGTCGCGCAGCTCGAAGGCGGCATCGTCTCCTACGGCAAGGACGAAGAAGTCCGGGGCGATCTGTTCGACGGCAAATGTTACGTGTTCGACGAACGCATCTCGGTCCCGATCAACCAGGTGGACCCGAGCATCGTCGGCAGATGTTACCACTGCGACGAGCCGACCGACGTGTACGTCAACTGCCCGGTCTGCAACCTCCAGCATCTGGTGTGCGAATCGTGCGCCGACGAACACAGCCATTACTGCTCGGACGAGTGCAAAGAGTCCGTAGCGGCGGTGTAAAAAGTTTCTCGGGTGCGAGTTGTATACGTTACGTTGAAGACGCTGCGGGGCGGGGGAGCTTTCGATCGCCGTTAAAATCGATTTTCCTCTTATTGAATTGGACAAGTTTAAGGTGGGAAAAACGATTTTAAATGCGAACGCTCCGCTTCTCAATCTTCCCCCGCCCCTCCGCTACGTATACGCACCCGCCTCACTTTTGTTGTGGAGAAAAAGAAAACGTCAAGCCGTTGGACAATCCGACTTGAGGATCCTCTAACTGCGCCTCCGCAAAAAGACGGCGCGGGCGCTGCCCGACGCAAGGGAAATCGCAATAAACGTAAAAAGCGCAGGCTGCGGCCAACGCTCAGAAAAAAGGCTCTATCCGAGAAGTGAGACGCTCGGGCAGAGCTTTTTTTATTTCCTAAGACCTGTTCTTCCGCGGTGCAGGGACGCTGCGTGACGAAACGTTCGTCAATCGCGCGGATAGTTCACGGCCATGATGTCCATGAAAGGGACTTTGCGGGTCTCTTCGCCTTGCTCGACGTGTACTCTTCCGGTTCTCGGGTCCATCTTGACGATCAAACCCCGAACCGCTTCCGTTACTCCCCAGACCGTCAATTCCACAACGGATTTCTCCTGGTAGGCCTCAGTCAGTTGATTCCCTATTTCTTCCAGAACAAACTCGTCGCGGGTCGGCCGCTTTGCTACTTTTCCTTTTGCCAAACCGCTTCCTCCTTGCCTTGCGCGTGATTTGTTAATTATACCATCTTTATTTGTCAAAATCGCGTCAAAAAGCGAAATTGATTGAACAATTTACGTACATATGTTCTTAATCGGAATTCGGGCGGGAAAAATGAAGTTTTGCGGGCGAAAACAAAAAGCCCCGACGCGATCGGGCAGACGGACGCGCATCTGCGGAAGCGATCGAATCGGGGAGAAGTTCGTGTGTGTAAAAGAGCAGGAGACGGATTAGAGCGCGGCCTGGCCTGCCGGAATGGCGATATCGGCCAAAATCTCGTACGAATGCAGCCGTTCGGCGTGATCGTAGATGCCGCTCGTCACGATCAGCTCATCAGCCTGCGTGCGCTCCATGAGCTGGTGCAGGCGGCGTTCGACCGTCTCGCGGTCGCCGACGATCGAAGATTCCATCCGCTTGCGCACGGCGGACAGCTCAAGCGGATCGAGCTGCGCGGACAGGTCGGCCGGCGGCTGGATTTTGCCCGGGCGGCCGCGGGTCAGCGCGATGACCTGCTGCTGCATCGTCGTCGACAGGAATTCGGCTCTCTCCTGCGTATCCGCGGCGATGACCGATACGCCCAGCATGACGTACGGCTTATCCAGCGTCTTGGAAGGACGGAACGTGCTGCGGTACGCTTCGATCGCCCGGTCGAGGTAGTCCGGCGAGAAATGCCCGGCGAACGCGAACGGAAGGCCCTGATAAGCGGCCAGGCGCGCGCTGAAATCGCTGGAGCCGAGCAGCCAGATCGGAATGTCCAGCCCTTCGCCCGGCACGGCGCGGATCGGCGCATGGTACGACGTCTTCGAAGCGTCGAAAAAGCTGCGCAGTTCTTCCAGCAGGTCCGGGAAATCTTCCCCGCTGTTGAGGTCGCGCCGCAGCGCGAGCGAAGTGCGGCGGTCGCTGCCCGGCGCGCGGCCGAGACCGAGGTCGATCCGGCCCGGATACATCGATTCCAGCGTGCCGAACTGTTCGGCGATGACGAGCGGCGCATGGTTCGGCAGCATGATGCCGCCCGCGCCGAGCCGGATCGTCGACGTGCCGGCGGCCAGATAGCCGATTACGACCGACGTGGCGGAGCTTGCGACGCCCGGCATATTATGATGTTCCGCGACCCAGTAGCGGTGATAGCCCCATTTCTCGGCGTGCTGCGCCAGATTCAGGCTGTCGCGGAACGCGTCGGCCGCCGTCTGCCCTTCGAGAATCTGGGACAGATCGAGCACGGAGATCGGGATATCCCCGATCTGCCGGACTTTGCGGTCTTCTGCTCCGCGAACAGGTTCTTGCGATTGACTCATATCGATCTCTCCTTATGGGTGTAGTTTGACTGGGTGTAGGTTGACGTCGGAGGGCGGAGCGCAGTCTTAACGCCGCGCTTCCGCGCCGCCGTCGGAGCTTTGCTTTTTGTACAGGCGATCGAGCTTCGGTTCAAGCAGCCAACCGAGGCGCGCGCGCACGAAGTCGGAAGACAGCGCCGCCGCCAGCAGAACGCCGAGCGGAATGAGCAGCAGCATCCACGACGCTTCGCCGTACGTCTCGTAGAAGCCGGAAGCGATCAGTCCTTTGACGAGAAAACCGTGCAGCAGGTACGCGTACAGCGTGTTGCGGCCGAGTGCGGACAGCACCGGAACGTTCCGGCCCGTCATGAGAATCATCACCGCTCCGCCGATCAGCACCGCCGCCGCGTAAGCGCCGACCCGGTAAAGGCCCGCGCTCCATTCGGGATGATCCAGCGCCCGGTACGGCAGGCTGCCGTAGAACCATTCGGCGCGGAAGTCCTGTCCATAGTTTACCATAACGAAAGCCGACGCACCGAGCACGGCCGCCGAGATCCCTTTGAGGAGAGGCGTGCGCAGACGGTCGATATGCGTTTTATCCAGATAATAGCCGGCCAGAAAAAACGGGAAAAAGACGATCGTGCGCGAAATGCTCGCATAATACTGCGCATCCGCCGCGTAGCCGGCCAGAATCGCGATCGCAAGCGAAATCGGCAGCGCCCAGCGGATTTTGACCGCGTAAGGCAGCAGCATTTTCCAGATGATCATGCTGAAGATGAACCACATGAGCCAATACGGTGTAAAATACGAGAACCGCAGCGTCGGCGAGCCCATAACGAAATAGTCGAACAGCGAATACAAACTTTCGAAAATCAGGTACGGCACAATGAGCGAACCGACCACTTTGATCCGGTAATCGCCGCTCGTGATCTTTTTGCAGAAAAAGCCCGAGATCAGCACGAACAGCGGAATATGGAACGAATAGATGAACAGGTACAGCGGACGGAAACGGTCGCTGCCGCTGAGCGGTTCAATCAGATGGCCGACCGCGACCAGCGCGATCAGCAGAACTTTCAGGTTGTCGAAATAAGCGTCGCGTCGAGCCATGGTGCCCCTCCTTCATCAAGCATGCGAAGTGTTCTGCCGACGGTGGACCGGCTTTCGCTGCTTGGGGTCCTTATACCCGCCGTTTTCGGTCATGAACCGTTTGTTGGCGCAGACGCGCGGCTTCGGCCCGTTGCTTATCCCCTTGCTTCGACGGACGCAATCGTGAATGGCGGCTTTTTCGCGGGAGCAAATCTCTTTTTTCGAAAAAAGACAAAACCTTTTTCCGTTCCCGGCTGTCCAATCGGTGAACGCTATCCCAATAAGGAGTGAATGCCTTTGAATTCCCCTGCCACACGGGCCGCTTTCGACGAACGCGTTCGGCGGGCGGCCCGGGGCGACGCCTCGGCGTTCGCCGAGCTGATCGTCGCCGAACGTGCCCAAATGCTGCGGGTCGCCGGCTATTACGTGCGCAGCGCCGCCGACGCCGAAGACGCGGTGCAGGAAGCGATCTGCCGCGCTTTTACCGCGCTGCCCGCGCTGGAGCACCCGAACTATTTTCGCACATGGCTGATTCGTATCGTTATTAACGTCTCGCTGAGCCTGCTCAAAAGCAGCCGCCGAACGGTAGCGACGGGCGGAGCGGAAGCGAATACGCTGGCCGCTCCGCGCGAAGAGACCGACCGGCGGCTCGACCTGATGCAGGCGCTGTCGATTCTGCCGCCCAAATACCGCACCGTCATCCGGTTGAAATACATGCACGATCTCAAATTGACGGATATCGCCGAACTGCTGGAACTGCCGCTCGGCACCGTGAAGACATATCAACACAAAGGCTTGACGCTGCTGCGCAAACAATACCGAAGCGAGATCGAAGATCGCCGGCGTGTCCGGGCCCGGCTGGAAGACGATCGCGCCGCACGGGAGGAGACGGAAATGGAACTGGAATCGGAATTGGAATCGGAATTGCATAGTCTGCTGCATCAATGGAGAGAACGCGCCCAGGCTTTGACCAGGCGGCACTTCGCCGCCGCGGAATCCGAGCTGGTTCCGTTTATCGAAGACGCGTTCCCCCGCGACGGCGCCGCAAGCGAACTGCTGTTCATCCGGACGAAGCCGGGCACCGATACGGGCATCTCCGTGACGCTGACGCCGGACGGCGATCTGATCGATTACGCGGCCGATCCCGGGCTGTACCACGAAGCCGACCGGCAGATACGCCTGGAACCGGACGAACTGCTGGAGATCGGCGAACGTTTCGTGCGGGATCATTATCCCGACGCGTTCGAGCAGTTCAACGGCCCGGAGACCGAAGACCGCGGCGACCGCCTCTTCTTCACGTTCAGCCAGCATGCCGCCGGAATGCCGCTGCCCCGTTCGGGATTCTGGATCGACCTGCACCGCGCCGGATTCGTGACGGGATTCAAATATTTCGGCGCGAGAGCGGAGCCTGCTCTGCCGGATGGGCTGTTAACGCCCGAACAGGTGCTGGAGCAGATCGACCGGGAGCTGGAGCTGAACCTGCATTTCATGACGCTGCACGAAGAAGTGCATGTGCCGGGCGACAACCGGCTGCATCTGGTCTATATGCCGAATCCGTATCTGACCCATCGTTCCGCGCTGCTTCCGAGCTCGCAGCCGGCGCGGCCTGGGGCAGGCGATTTGCCTGCCGCGGACATCCCTGACCCATGCGCGGGAAGCCGCGAACCGATCGCGGACTTTATGCGCCGCGGCGTTCGGACGGCGCTTCCCGATCCGGCAGACCTGCCGGAAACGTTGGGCATTCGGGAAGCCGACTACGAATTGTTGCGCGAACAAACGACCGGCCGCGAGAAAACGGTCGTGTACCGCCGCCGGGACGAAGGCAAGCCTGTGGGCGAACATGGCGGAACGGCCGAAAGCGTCAAACCGTATACGCTGGACGATTATATGCGCGAACGCCTGGAAGGAACGGTCAAACTCCGGTTCGATACGGTCAGCGGCCGGCTCCGCGGACTGATGAACCTGCACGAAGAAGTCGGCGAATTGGACCTAAGCGACGATGCCTGCCTTGAGCTTGCGCTGACGCTGCTGCATGCGGCCGATCCGCTGCTGTTTCCGTATTTGCGGCTGAATGCGTCCGATGAACCTGATGGACCTGACACATCTGATGGACCTGACAAGTCTGAAGCGGAACCTCCGGCCCGGCGCCGAACGGCGGCTTTCATTTTCTCCGTGTGCAAAAACGGCGTACCGGGCTTTTTCCATCAGGTGTCGATCAACGTGAATCGAACGACGGGGCGCGTCACCCTTTATATGGATGCCGATCTGGACATGGCCGAGCTGGAATCGCTGCCGCTCGTCCCTTCCCTGTCCGCGGACGAAGCCAAGCGCCGGCTGCTGGCCGCGCTCGAACCGCGCCTGACGTGGGCGACGGTCTACCCGGACGACGATTCCGGCGAAAAGCGCGACGAACTTCGTTACGCGCTCGTCGACCGGAAATCGGGCCGCGGCATTCGGTTGATCGACGCGCATACGGGCCAGATCGTGACGGACAAAAACCAACCGCCTCTATTGGACAGATAAACAGATGGAAACCAGACAGATAAAAAGTAGATAGACGCGAGAGACAGATAGCCAAAGCCGAGCGCAAGACTCAAGCAGCCAAATGCAAGACTCAGGCCGCCGAGCGGCGCTCCGCTAAATTGCCTGGAAATTGCATCGACCGGCTTCCCAGAGCGCCTGCCGATTCCGCGCGAACAGCCCGCCTTCTTCGCGAAGGCGGGCTGTTCCGGTGAAGCCGAGTTTTTTTCCTATCCTATCCTATTCCGTTTCTATCCTATGCGTTCCTATCCTGTACCTTCCTATCCTATCCGTTCGGTTCCGCTCCGTGCGTCCGGTTCGCGTCTCTATTCGGTCTGGGCGCCGCGTCTGCGCAGCGTACCGAGAATGCGGAAAATTTGTCCGCGGTGATGGGCTTCGTGTTCAATCAGATGGTACACGATCCACTCCGGCGTTACGTCATATTCGTCCGGCAGGCTGCGGAACGTCCGCCAGTCGCGCAGATCGACCGAACGGAACTTATGCAGAAAATCGCTTCGGACCGCGGCCAGCCGATTCAGGTGATGCTCCAGACTTTCGCCCGCGGGCGAATGGATTTCTCCGAATTCGTTGCGTGCGCCCCGCGGAAACCAGGACTCCAGTTCCGGGTCCAGCCGATCCTGCTGCAGCAGGTCGAAATGCAGCCAGCTCGTCTCCACTTCCGCGATATGGTACAGCAGCGAACCGACCGTCGACGGATTGCCTTCAAGCTCCGCGTCGAGTTCTTCCTGCGTGGTGCCCTGCAATTTTTGCAGCAGCTCGCGGCGGACGTCTTCCATCATCCACAGCTGGCGCCCGATTTCTTCCGGATAGCCGGGCAGTGCGGAAATATGCAGCTTTTGCTGTTCCATGCTTGCCTTCCTCCCTGTCTAATCGAATAGGCCCATGCTCAAATAGCGCTCGCCGGTATCCGGCGCGATGCAGACGACTTTTTTGCCCGGACCTAGCCGCATGGCGATCCGCATGGCCGCGTGGACCGAAGCGCCGGACGACGGACCGAGCAGCATGCCTTCGAGCCGGGCCAGGTCGCGCATCGTGCCCAGCGCCTCGTCGTCCTGAATACGGATAATCTCGTCGTACACGCCGGTGTTCAGGATCGCAGGAACGAAGCCGGGACTCGTCCCGACCAGCTTGTGCGGACCCGGTACGCCGCCGGACAGAACAGGCGAGCCTTCCGGTTCGACCACCGCGATATGCAGGTCCGGCAGCGCGGCGCGCAGCGTCTCTCCCGTGCCGGTGATCGTCCCTCCCGTTCCCGCCGTTGCGACGAACGCGTCCAGAACTCCTTCGGTCTGTTCCAGAATTTCCAGCGCGGTCGTTCCCCGGTGCGCGTTCGGATTGGCCGGATTTTCGAACTGCTGCGGGATATAGCTGCCGGGAATCGAACGCTGCAGCTCAAGCGCTTTGGCGATCGCGCCGGGCATCCGCTCGGCGCTCGGCGTCAGCACCACTTCGGCTCCGTACGCTTTGAGCAGGTTGATCCGCTCGCGCGACATATTGTCCGGCATGATCAGGATCACGCGATAGCCGCGGGCCGCGGCGATCATCGCCAGACCGATGCCGGTATTGCCGCTCGTCGGCTCGATCAGCGTGCTGCCGGGGCCGAGCCGACCGGCTTGCTCCGCCGCTTCGATCAAGCCGCGCGCGGCGCGGTCTTTGACGCTGCCCGACGGATTGAAATATTCCAGCTTCACGTAAATATCCGCCGCGTTCGCCGGAGCCGTCCGGCCGAGACGCACCAGCGGCGTACGGCCGATCAGGTCGACGATGCTGTCGACCACGCGCGGATGTGCGCTGCCGGGGCCGATCCGGCCGCGTGTGCCGCTATTCTGGACTTCAAAAGGATGGGTCATCGGGATGCTCCTTTCCGTTTGCTCTACATTTTCTCTACGTTGGCTCTCCGTTTTCTCTACGTTTGCTTTTCGTTCACTTTCAGGTTTCTTTTCTTGTGCGTTCTTGCCATACCGCCAAATCCAGTATACCGCAAAACCGACCCCACCCGTACACCCCGCACATCCGCGAAAAGTCCTTACCGCGTCGAGGTCGTATCGAACCGCAGCGCGAAAACGCAAAAAAGGAACGGCCGAAGCCGTTCCTCTGCAATCTGCTTACGTCCTAACCGCCATAGCTATATCCATAGCTGGAACGATAGATATAGCTGGAACGATAGATATAGCTAGAGCGATAGATATAGCTAGAGCGATAAATCTGGCCCGGCAAAACTCGCTATCGCAGCCTGCACCAACACGAAACCGTGCAGTCGACGGCAATAAGTGCGAATTTACAGTTATTTCGACGAAAAACACTCCTTTTCGCCAAATAACTGCGCCACAACACTTAATCCGCTCTTTTGACGGCCCAAAGAAAGATTTCGGCCAAAATAACTGTCGTGGCGCACTTATTTCCGCAGCAACCGATAACCCGGCAAAATAGCTGTCGCAGCGCATCTATTTCCCGTGGTAAACCGCACTGAGGCCGGCTGTGGCTGTACCGGGCTGTCCTCGGCTTATCGGCTTGTCCCAGGCTTGTTATCGCATTGTAGTAGGCTTGTCCCTGGGCTTGTTATCACCTTGTCGCAGCCATCTACCGCGTTGTCCTAAGCTTGTCCTAGCCTTATCCTCGGCCTGTCACCGCGTTACCCTAGCCTTGTCCTAGCCTTGGTCCCCGCCTTATCGTCCGCTTGTCCCCGCCTTATCGTCCGCTTGTCCCCGCCTTATCGTCCGCTTGTCCCCGCCTTATTGCTCCGAAGCCAAGCCGCGCAGCACGAATCCGTACGTGTACGTGCGGTCCGCCGGCAGCGTGAACTCTTCATGCGTGAGCGCCTGCCAACTGTCGTCGCCGCCGACGCCCATCTGGCGATGGTTGACTCTCAGCACGGTGCGATCCGACTTCGGCAGCTTGTACCCGTGGTCGTGGGCTTCCAGCGTCTCCGGCGTATACGGCAGCGCGTTCAGTTCGACTTCCGGCGAACCTTCCACGCGCAGGCCGATGCCGTTCGATCCGGTCAGCTCTGCCCAGCGTACGCCGGTCTTGTTGCCCGCTTCCTGCGGACGCAGGTACGGCGTGAGCTGCTGGGACACAAGTCCCGAGTAGAGACCCAGACGCGCTCCGGCATGGCGATCCCAATAGTTCTCGTGCGGCCCGCGGCCGTACCATTTCAACTGTTCCAGCGTTCCGTCCAGTTCCAGCAGCACGCCGATTTCCGGAATTTCCGGCAGGCCCGCTCCCGGCTTCAGCGTCATCGACACGCCGATCTCGCCCGAAGCCTGAACGTCGTAGCGCAGTACCGCTTCCGACACCGGCGACGTCGGCAGCTCCAGCACCGCTTCGACCGTCACGCCGCTGCCTTCGCCCGATACGTTCAGGCTGCGCAGCTTGCGGTTCTGGCCCGCTTCGCGCCAGATGCCGCTGCGTTCGTCCAGCTTGTTGCCGCGGTCGTTGTCGGTCAGCGCGCGCCAGAAGTTCGGGCGCAGCGCAGACAGCAGCAGTTCCTGTCCGCCGATTCGCAGCGAAGACAGATCGCCGCTCTGCTTGTCGAACACGACCGAGAATCCGTCGCCGGATACGGTCAGCTTCGCGCCGTCTTCGTCCGATTGCAGCAGCGTTCCCGCGAACGTGCCCGCGGCTTCTACGGACGGCGCTTCTGCGCCAGCCTGCGCCGGAAGCACGAATTGTCCGAAAGCGACTTCATGCCCTTTGTCCGCCCAGAACCGGTCTTCCTGTTCGACGAACGTCAGCGTCAGCGTGTATTCGCCCTGCTGCGTCGGCAGCGTGAACGGCACTTCGATCTCCGTGGATTCGCCCGCCGCGAGCTGCAGCGGCAGCGTGCCGCGTTCGACGACTTCGCCGCCGCGCGCCGTTTCCCAGGCGAGCTTGTAGCGGTTCAGGTCGGTGAACAGGAAATCGTTCGTGATACGAACTTTGCCCTGCGCCAGATCGGCCGCTTCGAAGCGTACGTTCTGGTAGCAGCCTTTGATCTCGTCCAATTTCGGCGATACGGTCCGATCCGCGAAGATCAGGCCGTCGCCGCAGAACGTGCCGTCGTGCGGCGATTCGCCGAAGTCTCCGCCGTAGGCGAGATATTCGACGCCGTCGGCCGTGCGGGTACGGATAGCCTGGTCGATCCAGTCCCAGATAAATCCGCCCTGCAGCACCGGATATTTGTACGTAAGGTCCGTATACTTGAACAGGTTGCCGCAGGAATTGCCCATCGCGTGACTGTATTCGCACAGGATGAA
This sequence comes from Saccharibacillus brassicae, assembly GCF_006542275.1. Taxonomy (NCBI): domain Bacteria; kingdom Bacillati; phylum Bacillota; class Bacilli; order Caryophanales; family Paenibacillaceae; genus Saccharibacillus; species Saccharibacillus brassicae. The sequence goes on along the minus strand of NZ_CP041217.1, from coordinate 4,944,480 downwards.
CGGCTTTTTCGGATCTTCCTGGGCGTATTTTTCCACGTTTTGCGGTGTCGTGTACATATGGCTTTCGATATCGGTCGCTTCTTCCCATTTGCGCGCATGGAACGTGCCTTCGTAATGTACCAGACGGGTCTTGTCGACCGCGCGGAAGAAGTTCGCCATATGCACAAAGTTGTCGCCGCCCCACGATTCGTTGCCGAGCGACCAGATGATGATCGACGCGTGATTTTTGTCCCGCTGATACATCGAGTTGGCCCGGTCGAGCACGTTGGCGCGCCAGTGCGGCTTGCTGCCCGGTACCGTATGCTCGGCTTCGTCGAGCTGGCCGTATTCCCAGCTGCCGTGCGTCTCCAGGTTCGTCTCGTCGATCACGTACAGGCCGTGTTCGTCGCACAGCTCGTACCAGCGCGTCTGGTTCGGATAGTGGGACGTGCGGACCGCGTTGATATTGTAGGCTTTCATCAGCTTGATGTCGGCGACCATCTCTTCTTCGGTGACCGCGCGGCCTTTATCGGCGCTGAATTCGTGGCGGTTGACGCCTTTGAACACGATGCGTTTGCCGTTGATCTTCATGACGCCGTCGTGGATCGCAAAATGGCGGAATCCGACGCGCAGCGTAACCGCTTCGACTTCGCCCTGTTCGTCGGACAACGACAGCACGAGCGTGTACAGGTTCGGCGCTTCGGCGGACCACTGCGCAGGCTTCGTGACCGCAGCCGACAGGTCGGCGGCGTACAGCGTATCCTTCATAATCTCGACTTCGCTCGTCATGCGCGCCGTTACTTCGCGTCCCGACGCGTCGAGCAGACGCGCTTCGAGGCGATAGACGCCCGCTTTTTTGCCGAGTGGATTGCCGATCTGAACGCCCACTTTCAGATGTCCATGCTCGAAGTTCTCGTCCAATTCCGCCGTCGTCAGCACGTCCGCGATTTGGACTTTCGGCTTGCTGTACAGGAACACGTCGCGGAAAATGCCGCTCATGCGCCAGAAATCCTGGTCTTCCAGCCAGCTTGCGTCGCACCAGTGGTACACCTGCACGGCCAGCTTGTTTTCGCCTTTTTGCAAATAGGGAGTCAGCAGGAAGTCGGCCGGCGTGAACGTGTCTTCGCTGTAACCGACCAGATCGCCGTTGACCCAGACGTAGAAGCAGGCCTCGACGCCCTGGAAACTGATATAGACCGGATCTTCTTCCCAGTTCTCCGGCACGGTAAACGTGCGGACGTAGGAACCGACAGGATTGAACTCGGTCGGCGCGAACGGAGGCTGGATCTTCTCGCGCTCTTCCCACGGGTAGCGGACGTTCGTGTAATGCGGATAATCGTAACCGTGCAGCTGCCAATGGGCAGGCACCGGAATATCGTTCCAGTCCGACGTATCGTAACCGGTTTCATAAAAAGTCTGCGGCCGGTCGGCCGGTTTGTCCACATGATGGAACTTCCACGTTCCGTTCAGCGATTGCACGCGGCTGGAACCGCTTACGGCATTCAGCGCTTCTTCGGCCGATGCGTACGGAGTCAGGCTCGCGTGAGCGTCCAGACGATTCAGTTGGAAAATTTCAGGGTTGTTGTTCCATTCCGGATACCCATTTTCGGGAGCGGTATATTTATACTTTTTAAACATATTCTCTTCACCTCGCCTGCATAATGAAAACCTTTTCTTCTTTTGAAACCGTTCTCTCACGATTCAGTGTACACTGTTGCCGGGGGAAAAGAAAAGCCTGCTTCGAAAGTGCGCGTCTTTCTTTTTGATCGAAAACGTAATCGGAATATCTAAAAAGAGATTATAATTCCTTATTCTTATACGTTAAATAAAAAATAATGGTCAATCCCTGTAGAATAAACAGAGTCTGAATTGTACAAAATATAGATTTCGGTATTTTTTTTATATGTTTTACGTTCTCAAGCTTGCGTTTCGCTCTTTTGAGAACCGGATTATAGCTTTTGTGCGCAAAAAAAGCGGGCGGACGCCTCGGCGCCCTGCCCGCTTCATATTGGAGACTTCGGTGACTTCTGGGATTAATCCATTCTGGCAGCTCAGCCTTCGAACCGGACCACGAAGTAATTCTTTTTGCCGCGGCGCAGCACGAGCGTCCTGCCGTGCAGGCGGTCTTCCGCGCCGATGACTGTCTCGATCGACGTGCGCTTTTCCCCGTTGACGGATACCGCTCCGCTTTGGATGTCTTTGCGCGCCTGCCCTTTGGACGGTGCCGCGCCCGCTTCGACCAGCAGGTCGATCAGCAGCGGCTCGGACGAAGCGTCGACGGTCGTCGTCGGCATGTCCGCCAGCGCTTCGGCCAGGTCGGATTCGCTGAGCTCGGCAAAGCTGCCGGAGAACAGGGCGGCCGTAATCTTCTCGGCGCTTGCGACGGCTTCTTCGCCGTGCACGAGCGTCGTCACGCGGCGGGCCAGCTCGCGCTGCGCTTCGCGTCTCTCCGGCGCTTTGAGATGTTCGCTCTCAAGCGCTTCGATCTCTGCGCGGCTCAGGAACGTGAAGTATTTGAGGAACTTGATTACGTCCGCGTCGTCCGTGTTGATCCAGAACTGGTAGAACGCGTACGCGCTCGTCTTGCTGCGGTCGAGCCAGATCGCGCCGGATTCGGACTTGCCGAACTTTTTGCCGTCGCTTTTGGTTACGAGGGGCATCGTCATGCCGAACGCGCCTTCGCCGCCCGTTTTGCCGATCAGGTCGAGACCCGCGGTGATGTTGCCCCACTGGTCGCTTCCGCCGAGCTGCAGCGAGCAGCCTTCGTCTTCGAACAAACGCTGGAAATCGTACGCCTGAAGAATCATGTACGAAAATTCGGTAAACGAGATGCCGTGCTGCAGGCGGGAATCGACAGAGTCTTTGGCCAGCATGTAGTTGACGGTAAAGTTCTTGCCGACGTCGCGCAGGAAGTCGATCATGCCGATCGGGCCGAGCCAGTCGTAGTTGCTGACCATCTTCGCCGGCACTTCGGCTCCGCCGTCGCCGAAGTCGAGGAAGCGCGACAGCTGGTTTTGCAGCTTCAGCGTCCATTCCGCGACCGTGTCGGCCGTATTGAGCGAACGTTCGGTCGAACGGCCGCTCGGATCGCCGATCATGCCGGTGCCGCCGCCCACGAGGGCGATCGGACGGTGTCCGGCCTGCTGGAAGCGGCGCATCGTCAGGACCGGCAGCAGATGCCCGATATGCAGGCTGTCCGCCGTCGGGTCGAATCCGTTGTAGAGCGTGACGCTCTCGCTGCTCAGCTTCTGCTGAAGTTCCTCGCGGTGCGTCACCTGGTAGATCAAGCCTCTGTATTCCAGGTCGTCCAACAGGGCGTTATTCTCGATCGGGGTGTGTTCGGTGCTCATGATCGTATCCTCCTTCAAAATGGGAAAAATAAAAAAGACCCGGCCTGCTGCATTTCTGCAGGGACGAGTCTTAATCGCGGTACCACCCTGATTGGAAAGGCGCCTGCATCCATACCGCAAGCGCGTCTCCCTCTCATAAAGTCCGATAACGGGGACGAGTCCGTCCCGTTCCTTCCGCGATCGCGGGTTCGGTAACGGGAAGCTCCGGGACGTAATTGACGTTCGTTCGTCTATCGGCTCGCACCAACCGCCGATTCTCTGAAAGTACGGGTTCGAACGCTACTGGATTCCCTTCAAAGCTTGTTATGACGCTCCGCAGGCCGGAGACTTGCTGATTCACTTTATAACATGGCCGAAGAAGCCGTGTCAAATTCCTTTTTTTCGAAAACGATTTTAAATATATTTAACATAGAGTTTACATACCCTTTGATTTAAAAAAATCCCGTGTGATACAATGGCTCAGGATCGATCATACTTCTAGGGGGAATACAACGTAATGAATTGGAAAAAGACGAGTGTCGGGTTTGCGGCCGCAGCGCTGCTGTCCGCTCAAGTGCTGGGTACGGCAAATATCGCTTCGGCGGCGCCAGGCGAAGTGGAAGTCCATCTGCTGGGCATCAACGATTTGCACGGACAGTTGGATACGACTTCCACGGTTGCCGACAAACCGGCCGGAACCGCGCCGATTCTCGCTACATATTTGAACGAAGCGCGTGCCAAATACGCGAACACGCTCCTGTTCCATAACGGCGACTCCGTCGGCGCTTCCGCTCCGATCTCTTCGCTGGAACGCGACGAACCGACCATCGAATGGATGAACATGATGAAATTCGACGTCGGCTCGCTCGGCAACCATGAATTCGACCAGGGCATCGCGGCGCTCAAAGCGCAGCTCAACGGCGGACTCGATCCGAAAGACGGCATCGTGATGCACAAAGGCTCGAACTTCAAGTACGTGAACGCGAACGTCATCGAAGAATCGACCGGCAAACCGCTGATCGACCCTTACGTCATCAAAGAAGTCGGCGGCGTCAAAATCGCCTTTATCGGTCTCGTCACCAAATCGACGCCGGCCAAAGTCTCTCCTGCCGGCACGGCAGGCGTTCGTTTCCTGAGCGTCGAAGAAGAAGTCGCGGCGGTTAACAAGTACGCCAAAGAACTTCAGGATCAAGGCGTGGAGACGATCATCGTGCTCGCCCACGACCCGGCTTCCACCAAAGAAGGCGTGACGACCGGCGAAGCGGCCGATCTGGCAAAAGCGCTGCCGGCCAACTCCCCGATCGACGTCATCGTCGCCGGCGACAACCACGCGCTGGCCAACGGCGAAGTCAACGGCAAGCTGATCGTGCAGGCTTATTCGTACGGTACCGCTTTTGAAGACATCAAGCTGATGATCGACGCGCAAACGGGCGACGTGACGCAGAAATCCGCTACCGTTACGACGACGTTCCAAGCCGGCGTGACGCCGGACGCGAACTCCGTAGCCCTGCTTCAAAAATACCTGGACAAACATCCGGAGCTGACCAAGCCGGTCGGCGTTACCGACGGTTCCGTAACCCGTACGGACGCTTACAACAACGAAGCGGCGCTGGGTAATCTGATCGCCGACTCGATGCGCACGGCGAACTTCGGCGACAACGGCGCACCAGCCGATTTCGCGTTCATGAATCCGGGCGGCATCCGCGCGGACCTGCCAAAAGGCGACGTTACATTCGCCGATCTGGCGAAAATCCAGCCTTTCGGCAACACGCTCGTGAAGCTGACGCTGACCGGCGCACAGGTGCAGGAACTGCTTCAGCAGCAGTGGGGCACCAACGCCGACGGCTCGCCGAACACCAAAACGCTGCAAATTTCCGGCCTGAAATACAAAGCCGACCTGAACAAGCCGGTTGCCGAGCGCGTAAGCGACCTGCAGCTGACAGACGGCACGCCGATCGATCCGGCCAAGTCCTACACGGCAGTCGTGAACAACTTCATGGCAGGCGGCGGCGACAACTATAAAGTGCTGACCAAAGCCAGCGCTTCGCTCGCGGGTCCGATCGACCTCGACGTGTTCTACAAATACGTCGTCGACACTTTTGCCGGCAAAACGATCACAGCCAAAGTCGAAGGCCGCATCGTGAACATCCCGGCTAAAGGCGTGGAAGTTCCCGATTCCGACGGTCCGGTAACGGCTCCTTCGCCGACACCGACGCCTACGCCGGTACCTGTACCTACACCGGTGCCGACGCCTGTACCGACACCTACGCCAACGCCGACACCGGTGCCGTCGAACGACTTCGTGTCGCGTGCAAGCTTCGTGTCCGAGCTGGTTAAAGCGCTCGGCCTGAACAACGCTGCCGCAAGCGGCGCCGCGTTCACCGACGTGAACAAAAACGCGCCTTACGCCGATGCGATCGCCCAGGCGTTCAAAGCCAACCTGATCAAAGGCGCAGGCGCCGGCAAGTTCAATCCGGACCGCTCCATCACCCGCGAAGAAATGGCGACGATTCTCGCTGCCGCACTGAAGCAAAAGCTTCCGACAGTGACCGAAAAGTATGTCCTGAGCCAGTTCGAAGACGCTTCGAACGTAGCTCCTTACGCGCGTATGGCGGTTGCCCAGCTCGTCCATGCCGGCATCTTGAGCCCCGGCGAACCTGGCAGCTTCCTGCCGAAAAACACCGTTCTGCCGGCCGAGATGAAATCGATCCTCGAAGCCGTTACGGCCGCTTCGGCTTCTTGATCCGCTGATCGGACCGAGCCGAATCCTTGGCTATCCGCACGAAAGCCCCTCCCTTGCGGAGGGGCTTTTTTTGCGGCTGTGGAGTTATTGGGTGCGGGCGGCGCTTGAACAAGGAGACGCCGAAAAATATTTTTGCCAAAACGTCTGGTGGCCGCTTCGGGGCGGCTTCGACGGATTGCATCCCGAATACGAAGTGACCGACCGGCTCGGCACGTCCCATTTTTACGATTTTGCCTGGATCGTCCCTCCGACTTATCTCCTAATTGAACTCAGAAGCTTCGGCTCGCACGTCTCGAACATGGACCGCCGCGGCTTTTGCCGACAGCTGAACCGGAAAACGTTTCTCAAAGCGATGGGTTTCGACGTGATTTGTTTTTCCGAAGACGACGTTCTCCAACATCCGGAATTAAGTCTCACGCTGCTGCGTATGGTGCTGGGACGACATGAAAGGCGTAGCGATGCGGGACTGGAAAGCCAAAGTCCGAGCGACACAAATCGAACGATGTCTTATCGGCACCGGGAAGTGATCCGCCTGGCCTGCACGCTGGAACGCCCTCTCCACCCGATCGACGTGCGCAGCCATCTGCGTATCGATCATCGCACGGCGGTCAATCTACTGCGGTCCCTTTGCCAAAAAAATCTGTTCGAACCCCGCACCGGCCCGCAAAACCGCCGTCTCGTCCGCTATGTGCTGCAGCCGGCGGCGGTGAAATTTTTGTGAGGGGGAGCTGGCTGGCGGATGGCCGGATGGAGCGGCTTATCAGAATCGGCGGAATGGGCAGCATAAACGGTAACCTTCTCGCTCAAATACCGTCACGAGCGAAATTAACTGCGTGAATCCAGCTATTTTCGACGCTTGATCCCGGAAATCGCAAATAGCTGCACAGATCCATCTATTTTCAAACTAATCTCAAGAAAAGCATGAAATGCAGCGGATTAGTTGGATTATCGCAGTTATTCGTGTAAAAGGCGTCTTTTTCGGCGAATTAGATGGATTGGCGGTTACTAATTAGGACCCCACCGGTGAAGTGCGGTAGCGTAACGCGCAGGTTAGCGAAGCGAGGAGCGGTTTGCCCTGTTTGATGAGCGCCGAAATCACGGAGCGCAGCCGGGCAAATCGCTTCGGGGGATTCATCGTCTTCTTACAAATATGTATACATCTGCTGTGCCCGTTCGTGCTTGTCATGCTCGACAATGCCTTGGCATTCGCGAAGCAAGTGGACTCCATACAGCGCCTGTTCAAAGCGGTAGAGGGATGAAAAAATCAATTTATAAAGTTGCCCAAATAAAGCCAAGAATGAATGCCGAAATAAAGAAAAAAAGAATCGTAATTATTAGTACATAGTCATCCTTCCTGTTTAGAAAGTATACAGCGACAATAAACGGTAGAATAGTTAAAAACATAAACAGGATCGTTTGTCTCTTTGGTGGCCCAGGAAAAATAATAAATCCTTCCCCCATAGTTAATAAAAGTGTAATAAACAAGCTTAAAAACATTAGACCGCCGCAAATGCTTAATATCGAAACTCCAATAAGTAAAAGAACCCTTAAAATGTTATTCACCTCCTCCTCGTATTATAGTCGGAATAAATTATAAATAAGTGTATAGAAAATCGATCAAATTATGAATATATTCCCACACCATATTTATTGGTATTGCTTTATTGATCGGCTGCTGGATCGCTCGATCGGATCGTCATCTGATTGGATCGGTCGGTGGATTTGTCGGTGGACTTTCCGCTCCAGCGAACCGCAAAAAAGCGACCCGCTCGAACGCGGCCCGCTTTCAATACTGCTGTTGCATTTGCTTGCGCTCTCTCCTACGCTTCTTTCCGCTTTCCCTCCGGCTTCACTCCCACGCCCCGTCCGCTCCACACCGCCGAGCAGACCGCTTCAAACTCAAGCGTGTCCGATCACCGCATGCGGCACGTAAGGCTCTTCCAGGCGGCGGATTTCCTCGTCGGTCAGCGTGATCGACAGCGCGGCAGCGGCGTCTTCCAGATGGTGCGGCTTGGTCGCGCCGACGATCGGGGCGGTGACGGGGCGCTTTTGCAGCACCCAGGCCAGCGCGATCTGCGCCCGCGGAACGCCGCGTTCCCGGGCGACTTCGGCGACGGCTTCGACGACGCGGCGGTCGGCTTCCGCCGTCTTGTCGTACAGCGTACGGCCGAACGCGTCGTTCTCCGAGCGCTTGCTCGTCTCTTCCCAATCGCGGGTCAGGCGGCCGCGCGCAAGCGGGCTCCACGGAATGACGCCGACGCCTTCCGCTTCGCACAGCGGCAGCATCTCGCGTTCTTCTTCGCGGTAGAGCAGGTTGACGTAATTTTGCATGCTTACGAACTTTGTCCAACCGCCGCGTTCCGCCGTATGCTGCGCCTTGAGAAACTGCCAGGCGTACATTGAGGACGCGCCGATATACCGGGCTTTGCCCGCTTTGACGACGTCGTGCAGCGCCTCCATCGTTTCTTCGATCGGCGTGTGCGGGTCCCAGCGGTGAATCTGGTACAGGTCGACGTAATCGGTGCCGAGCCGGCGCAGGCTGTGATCGATCTCGCTGAGGATGACTTTGCGCGACAATCCGCCGCCGTTCGGCCCTTTGCGCATCGTATCGTGGACTTTGGTCGCGAGCACGATCTCGTCCCGATTGGCGAAATCGCGCAGCGCCCGGCCGACGATCTCTTCGCTCGTGCCGTCGGAATATACGTTGGCCGTATCGAAAAAGTTGATCCCAAGCTCAAGCGCCTGGCGGATAAACGGCCGGCTCTCTTCTTCGCCCATCGTCCACGCGTGCGCGCCCCGATCGGGGATGCCGTAACTCATACAGCCCAGACACAACCTCGATACGTCCAATCCTGTTCGACCCAGTTTGACGGTGTCCATTTTACATTCGCTCCTTTTGGTTGAAAATAACGAGAATGCGGCAGCGCTGCGTCTGTACGAAGCGTCGGCGCCGGGAGACGCGGCGCTGCCGCAGCTTCCTGTACACGTTATACCCGAATATCGAGCGGATGCCTGCGCACCCGGTAGACGTACACTTTGGTCCGGTACAGATCGGAACAGACAAGGGCCGAGTCCGGTTCCCAATCGTCAAAAGCAAAAAATACGCTCACGATCTTCGTCCCTTCGCGCGCCCGCTCCCGCAAAACCGGTCCCAGCCGGCGCATGCCCGCCGGGTGCAAATAGCAGACGATCACGTCCGCCGACTCGTACGGATACCGAAACAGATCGCCGCGCCGATACACGAGCCGGGTTCGCGGCATCCGGTTCGCCCGGCCGAGCAGCCGGGCCGCAAGCAGCGGCACGATCGAGTTCTCGATGCCGGTTACCCGGCACGCCGGAAATCGCCGCGCCAGCTGCAGCGCAAGCGTGCCGAAGCCGGCTCCGGCGTCCACGATCTCGCTGTCGTCCGCCGGGCGGCCGATCTGCTGCATGACCGCGCGCCGGACCGACGGGCTCGTCGGCATCGGCGTAATGCCGTTGCGGACGCTCGCGACGACGATCAGTACGACGAGCAGCAGCACGATCGCTGCCAGCGCGCCGCTTATTATCAAAGTGGCTTCGGGCATGGCGGCCCTCCTCTCCCGGGCAGGCGGCGCCGGCGCAGCGATTCGCTCGCTCATTTGTTCGCTCATTCGCTCAAATGCCGAACGGCATCCGCCGCGCCGACGCCGGTCATGCTCTTTTTTCAATCATACCCCTTTTTCAGGAAAATGCCTCGTTTTGTCCTACTTTTTGTCAGCGGATACTGCGTTCACCGCGATATAAAGCCGATCATGAGCGGTTTTCATTTTCTTTTCCGTATTTTCTTGAAATCGATCCATTTTCTTGCGAAAATTAAACGGTGGGCTCTCCGAACGGCTCTTTAATCTTCAATCTTCAATCTTCAATTTTGCTTCGGCGCGCTTCCGCGGTCCGGTTCCGCCGCTTGCGGACCCGGATCGCCGAGGCGCGCCGTCAAACGGAAAGGAATGAATGCTTTGCACGTCAAAATGTGGCGCAGCGGAATCCTTCTGCTGCTGTGCCTGTCGGCCGGCATCGTCGACGTGATCGGCTATATTCATCTCGGCCGCGTCTTCACCGCCAACATGACCGGCAATATCGTCATCCTCGGCATGTCGTTCGCGCATGTCACCGAGCTGTCTTTTCTCCGCGCGGGACTGGCCTGCCTCGGCTTTATCGCGGGCAACGCGGCGGCGGCTCTGCTGCTCAGCGGCAGCAAGGCCACAGGCTTCTGGCCGGCCCGAATCACGCTGATCCTGTGCATCGAGCTGCTGTTCTACGGCTTGTTCGCGGCGCTGGCGGGACCCGTCATGAGCGAGACGCTGCTGCATGTGCTGATCCTGCTGCTCAGCAGCGCGATGGGCATGCAGACGACCGCCGCGCGCAAGCTCGGCATCGCCGGCATCTCGACCACCGTGCTGACCAACAACCTGGCGAGCGTGATCGAAGACTTTATCGCTTTTTTCCGCAAAGCCTTCGCCCGCAACTCCGAAGCGCGCGCCGGAATCGGCGGCGAGACATGGCTGCGCTTCGGCGCCGTGCTGATCTACTGCTTCGGCGCGCTGATCGCCGGGATCGCGGAAGTCCACCTGGCGTTCAGCGCCATCTGGATTCCGATCCTGCTCACGCTGTTGATCCTGATCGTCGTCTTCACGCTGTTCCGCGGCCTGGACAGCGACGGCGAGCGCAAACTTTCCTGACGGCCATAAGCTTCGCGGTATGCAAAAAAGCCCGGAAAACGGCGTATCCGATCATATCGGATACCGTTTTCCGGGCTTTTCTGGCTGCGTTCGGACACGCGATTCCCGCGCGAATCCGCACGGCTGCGCACGCTCCCAACCGCCGCCCCTTGTTTTACTTCGACTCGCCGAGGAACCCTTTTTCGAAAATGCTGAGCAGGTTCTCAAGCGTCGTCGGATCGCTGTACGAAGAAGCTCTCGATTCGAACTCGATCACATGGCCTTCCTGCACGGCCGGAATTTGCTTCCATACGGCAGAGTCCATAATTTCGCTGCTGGCATCGAGTCTGCGGCTGACTGCGACGAAATCGCCCATGTATTCCGGCAGCACTTCGAGCGACAACGAATAATAGCCTTCGGCCGCGACGGCTTCCTTGACTTTGTCCGGCATTTTCAGGCCCATTGCCTGATACAGGATTTCCGTGCCGCGAGCCCAGCTGTCGCCCATGACGTAAGCGTTTTTGTCGTCGACTTCGATCGCCGTCACCGTGACGTCGTCGCCGTATTTCGCTTTGATCTTGCCGCCGATATCCGCCGTTCTTTGCGTGAAATCGTCTACCCAGGCTTGGGCTTCATCCTGCTTGCCCAGCAGCTTGCCGATTTCGACCTGCTGCTCCAGATAATCCAGCTTGCCCCACGTGAATACGACCGTCGGCGCGATTTTGCTCAGCTGATCCAGGTTCTTCATGTTCGCGCCGGCGATGATCAGATCGGGCGCCTGCGCGGCGACGCTTTCCGGATCTTCTTCGGAAACGACGGCCACGTCTTTCAATTTGTCCGTGAAGAGCGGGTTGGCACCCGTCCATTGGTCGACGCCGACCGGCGTAACGTCCATCGACAAAATGTTCGGCGCGTAGGTCAGAGCGACGATCCGCTGCGGATTGGCCGGAATGTCGACCGGGCCGGTCTCGGATTGATACGTGACCGTGCCGGATGCCGGCGCTTCAGCCGCCTTATCTGTCGCAGGCGCGGTCGGCGCGGCTTCCTTGGCCGGAGCCGCATTGCCGCACGCGCTCAGCACGAGTACGAACAGCAGCAGGAACGCCGCCAAAAACGATTTCTGTTTGTTCATCAAAACATGATCCCCCTTGAAAGAATGTCTGGGTGTCGTCCAACTTCTGATAACGGTTATCAGTCCCTACAGAAGTTTAGACCGCCGGACGATTAAAGTCAATACGCGGCGGGACCTTCGGCTTCCGGCAGTACTCCCTCGAACGTCGTTCCCAGCGAGCGCGCAAACCGGTGCAGCGCCCGCTCCACGCTCTGCCGCACTTCCGCTTCCGTCCCTTCGCCGGCTTCCCACCACCACTGCTTGATCACGAGCGGCGCGGCCTTGCGCTGCTTCTCCGGCTCGAACCGGGCAACGAACCGGCCGTCTGCCACGACAGGCAGCACATAATAGCCGTATTTGCGCTCCGCGGCCGGCTTGTACACTTCCCAGCGATAATCGAAATCGAACAAATCGAGGATCAGCCTGCGGTCCCACAGCAGATTGTCGAGCGGAGCCAGAATGCAGGCCCGCATCGCCGTTGGCCCGGGAGATCCTTGCGCAAGCGACGTTTCAAGCAGGCTGCGATCGGTCGGTTGCCGATTTGCCGCAAGCGACCGTTCAAGCAAGCTGTAATCGCTCGAACGAATATACAGCGGACGGTCGATCCCGTCCACCTCCACCGGCCGGATCTCGCCCCGCGCAAGCAGCGCTTCGAACGCGGCCAGCCGCTGCGGCGCTTTGAGGTGCGTCATGAGCAGCGCGTCGCTCGGCCGGTTCCAGAGCAGGCCGACGCTGCCGATCCGGCGCAGAAGCGCCCATTCGTTGTACGCTTCGTCGCTTGCGAACCGGTCGGGTTGGCCGTACAGTTCCGCGGGCAGGACGCGCTCGGCCAAATCGTAATATTTGCGGCCCGCTTTTTTGCGGTGCACGACGAGGCGGCCGGCAAAATACGACCCTTCCAGCGCGGCGCGGGCCAGGCGGGTCGGTCCCCAGGCCCAGTCCACTTTCTCGTCATACGCCAGATCCGCCGAACAGAGCGGCCCGCGCCGCTCAATCTCTTCCAGCACGGCCGCTGCCGCGACCGGGTTCGCTTTGAGCCATGCTTGATGACGCTGCCGGTAGCGCTCGAAATACGGCCAGTCTTCGATCGCGAAAATGGCCATGTTTTTATCCCAATAGTCGATCAGTTTGCGGTCTTCGTACAGCAGCTGCTCCAGCATGCCGCGCTCGAAATCGGAAATGCGCGACTGCAGCACCAGTTCCGGGTTCGTTCCGACCACGTTCAGCGGATCGAACTGGATACAGCCGACGCGGCGGACATAATCCATAATGCCGGCTTTGCCGGAAGCATCGACAGCGGGCGATAATCCGTGATAATCAAGCAAAAATCGCCGGGCTTCTTCGCGGGTCAAGGTTTTTGTCGTGGGTTGCATACGCTTGGCACTCCTTTTGCGGTAGATTTGCGCGGCTTGCGCCGGGCGTTCGTCCGTTTCATTGTACACGAATAACCCGGACAGCTTCCTGTCCGGGTCAAGCACGCAACGAAATTTCGGCGCAGCACGGCGAGTTCGCGTTTATCCTCAGCCTTTGAACATCAGGCGCACGGCGGCCAGCAGCAGGCAGACGGACAAGACGCGGACGACGGTCTTGGCCGGAATCTTCGACGCGATCCGGGCGCCGATCTGGCCGCCTGCAAGCGCTCCGAGCGCCAGCCAGATGAATTTGTCCCACATGACGTGCCCGAGAGCCGCATGCGAGATCGTGCCGACAAAAGACGAGAGCAGAATCGAGAACATCGACGTCGCGGTCGCGATATGCGGCGGGAAAGCGAGGAACAGAATCATCGTCGGCACCATGACGGAGCCGCCGCCGATCCCGAACAGGCTGGACAGAAATCCGACGAAAAAAGCGACGCTGACCGCAAACGTCATATTAAACGAATATTCGTGTCTCATACCCGACGCGTCGAGCAGGCTGCGGCTGACGTTCGGCTTCAGGAAGCCGCCGCGGCTTCGGGTCGGCTTGAAATTGATCGAGATCGACATGAGCACGAGAAAAATGCCGAGCGAGACGAAAAACACGTTGTTTTCGACGATGCCCGTTGTCCAGGCGCCCAGAATCGAGCCCGGAATCATGGCGACGGCAAAAGCGAGGCCGCTGCGGTAATCGACCTTTTTCTGCACGGCGTAAGCGAGCGTGCTGGAGATGGCGCTGACGAACAGAACGGCCATCGACGTGCCCGAAATGTCCGATACCGGCACGATATACGTGAACGCCAAAATCGGCACGATAATGAAGCCGCCGCCGAGTCCGGCCACGGCGCCGCAGATCGAAGCGAACATGCCGACCGCGATAAGCAGTATGATTTCCATGGGTGCATCCTTTCGCGACTGATAGAGTAAGCCCCGGAAGCGGTTGGCTCCGGTCGGCTTCGTCCAGTGTAGCGCGTTCGGGCGCCGTCCGGCAAGGCACGCCAAAAACCCGTCGGTTGACGGGTTCCCGGACTCTTCTCTGCCCGACTTTGCTTGGCTTGTCTGCTTCCGTTAGATGAACACGGCCCGTGCACAAGCCGATCAGCCCGCGAAATGTTCCGCGAACCAGCGGCGCGCGCTTTCGGCTTCCGTACGCGTCAGCTGATGCCCGGCGTGCTCCCAGTTCGTCTTGACCGAAGCGCCCGCGCCTTCCAGCAGTCCGATCAACTCTTCGGTATTGGCGGCCGGCACCATGCCGTCGTTGCGGCCCGCGCCGACGAAGACGCTCACGTCGTTCATGTCCGGCAGCGCGAGGCCGCGCATCGGCACCATCGGATGGTGCAGCAGCGCGCCGCGGAAAGCGCCGTCGAAGTGGAACATCAGACTCGCCGCGATGTTCGCTCCGTTCGAGTAGCCGAGCGCAACCAGATTCGAGACGTCGAAGCCGTACCGCTCCGCCGCTTCGCCCAAAAAGTCGCGGATCTCGTTCGTGCGGAAGACGAGATCTTCCTCGTCGAACACGCCTTCCGCCAGCCGGCGGAAAAAGCGCGCCATGCCGTTCTCCGACACATTGCCTTTGATCGACAGGATCGACGCGCCCGGCGCCACCATTTCCGCAAGCGGAATCAGATCTTGTTCGGTGCCGCCCGTTCCGTGAAAAACGACTACCGTCGGCAGAGTTTCATTCGTCCCTTTTTGGAAAATATGTTTCATCTCGTAACTCTCCTCTCGTTATGCCCGTATGGGTCGTGCTTTTCCTATCGTCCGCTCAGTCTGCTCAGTTATCGCGCTTCGTGTCGGCGCTCACAGTCCGCACCTTGATCGGCAGCAGGCCGTCTTCGATCTGTGTCCGTTTGTCTTCGTACCAGGCCGGCAGCATGAGCACTTCGCCCAGGTTCTCCTGCGCTTCGTCCACCGCGAATCCCGGCGGATCGGTCGCGATCTCGAACAGGATGCCGCCTTCTTCCCGGAAATAGACCGCATGGAAGTATTGACGGTCGATGACCGGCGTCGGCTGGAAGCCGCCTCCGTTCACGACGCCGCGCCATGCTTCGTGTTCTTCGAAGTCTTTGGCGCGCCAGGCGATATGGTGCACCGTACCGGCGCCGCCCGCTCCGCGCGGAACGGCTTTCATCGGCAGGTCGATCAGGTTGCCCAGATCGCCCGTCGCCCGGAAGCGCGCAAACCCGGCGAACTCGCCGATTTTCTCCATCCCAAGCACCTGTTCCAGCACGTAGGCCGTGCGTTCCGGCTCGATGCTGTACAGCACGGCGCCGCCGAAGCCTTTGATCGCTTTGTCCGCCGGCACGCCGCCGAACGACCAGGTCGATGCCGCGCCCGCGGCGCGCTCGACGAGTTCCAACTGCAGCCCTTCGTTATCGCGGAACTGCAAGTAATGTTCGCCGAACCGCTCCGCTTCCGTCACCGAAATGCCGAGGCCGTGCAGCCGCTCTCTCCAGAACGCCATCGACCCTTCCGGAATGACGTAAGTCGTGAAGCCGACCTGTCCGCCGCCGATCCGCCCTCTGCGGGCTCCCGGGAACGGGAAAAACGTAATGATCGTGCCGGGGGCCCCTTCTTCGTTGCCGAAGTAGAGGTGATAGACGTCGGGCGCATCGAAATTGATCGTTTTTTTGACCATTCGAAGTCCGAGCACGCCCGCGTAAAAGTCGACGTTGGCCTGTGGATCGCCCGCAAAAGCCGTAATATGGTGGATGCCTGCCGTTTGCAAAGTCATGAGTAATCGCTCCTTTTGTATGTTTACCGTATTTGTATGCTTTATTTTTATTTTGTTTTTGAATTTCTTGATTTCAAAGTATTACCCCGACGAAACCGGTCTTCCTGCGGCTGAAGGAACGAGCGCTATCCGCGCTGCGTCCCTTTGCCCAGCTTCTTCAGCAGCTCGGCTGCCGCTTCCGTCTCGTCCGCGGTCAACCCGCCCATGATCCGCCCCACTTCGTCCGCGTGCTCGGGGAAGATCCGGTCGAACAATTCCCGGCCCTGATCCGTAATCTCCGCATAGATGACGCGGCGATCGTCCGGGCTCGGCACCCGCCGCAGCAGCTCCCGCTTCTCCAGCTTGTCGATGTTGTACGTAACGCTGCCGCTCGTGATCAAAATTTTCTCTCCGATCTGCTGCAGCGGGAAGCGCCCTTTATGGTACAGCACTTCGAGGATGGTGAATTCCGACGGCGACAAGCCGTGCTTCTTCATATCCTTCACCGCCAGGTCCATAACGTTCTTGTACGCTTTGGACAGGATCACGAACAGCTTCAACGCGGCTGCCCGGTCGGCGGAAGCGTTATCCGGCGATGTCGGCGATGTCGGCGACGTATGCGCCTGTTCGGCTTCGGTTCGGTTCTCCGTCATTTGAATTCACCTCCTTGAGTGTAGTTGATTTTTTCCCGGCGTATTTCTTTTAATTCGAATCTCTTGAATTAAAGATAATATAAAATCAATCTGCTGTCAACCTTTCTTTTCAAAACGGGTCCCCGCTGTCTCCCCAAATAAAAAAGCCCCTGTGCAGGGGCTTTGCCGGTCAGGATCTTAGCGCTTTTTGCGCATGCCTTGAACCAGATTGATGACTTGTTTGGCAGTCGTGACGACGGTAACGATCGTTCCGACCGTACGCAGAAGTTTTCTCATGATGGATCTCCTCCTCGTCGGGAAAGTGAATCCGGCCGGGGCCGGCTTGCTCTACTGCTTTTTCCCCAAACGGCCCAGCGGCGAAACAGGTCGGCGCTTTCCTTTATTTCCCACGCCGACTTCGGCAAAATCACCGGGTGCTGCTTATTCGCCGCTTGTTCCCGCTTATTCGCTGCGCAGCGCGGCCACCGGATCTTTGCGCGACGCGAACTTGGCCGGGATGAATCCGCCGAGCATCGTCAGCGCCACGCTGAGCACGACGAGCAGCAGCGCATGCAGCGGATCAAGCACCGCGACGCCCGACAGGTCGGTCATCGACTTCAGCACGGCATTGACCGGCAGCGTCAACAGGTACGCGATGCCGATGCCGAGCAGGCCGGACGCCGCTCCGATAATAAACGTCTCGGCGTTGAACACGCGGGTGATGTCTTTTTTGCGGGCGCCGAGCGCCCGCAGCACGCCGATCTCTTTGGTTCGCTCCAGCACGGAAATGTACGTGATGATGCCGATCATGATCAGCGACACGAACAACGAGATCGAAGCGAACGCGATCAGCACGATCGTGATACCGTTCATGATGCCGCTCGACAGGCTCGTCACGGTCGCAGCCAGATCGGTGTAGACGACCTGTTCGTCGGATTCTTTGCCAACGTTCCAGGTGTCGAGGTAGTCGACGATGCCTTCTTTGGCGTTAAAATCTTTCGGGTACAGCGAGACAGAAGCCGGCTGGGCGGATGCTCCGAGCGCGGCCAGCGCCTGCTGCGGCGTGGCCGCGTCGGCCGGATCGACGGCTGCCGAAGCCGATCCGCCGCCCATGCCGGGAGGCCCAAAATTCATGCCGCCGAACTCGGAGAACGCTCCCGCGCGGCTGAACGGCCTGCCGCTGACGATATTGACCGCCTGGTTGTTCTTCTGGGCGATTGCGACGGCGGAAGATTGCGCGCTCGCGATAAATTGTTCGGCGAGTTCGTCCGAGTAGGCGATGCCGGGGTCCATTGTGGACATCGGCGAATCCTGCCGTTCCCGCACGATGCCCACGATCGCAAGCGTCGTCGCCTCGGGATCGTCGTACAGGGCATCCAAGCGCGAAGCGGCGGCCGGCACGAACAGTCCGCCCGCTTGGCGGGTATAAAATTTGTCGTTCGGAATCAGCTTGAACGTCGAACCGACGATCTGCCCGAAATCGACGGCCGACGCTTCGTAATCGAAGCCGAGCGCTTCGAGCGTCGACGTCTCGACGCGGTTGTACGCATCGACGACCAGGACGAGATCGGTCGGTCGGGTCGGGTACTCTCCGGCCAGCACGTCGTATACCTGCTCTACATAGCTGGGTCCGGATACGCCTGCCGGCTTCGACGGATACGTCGTAAACGCGGCTTCGCCCAAGTCGACGTTCGACGCTTTCGCGCCATCCGGCCGCTTGAGCACGTTCAGATTCGCTTCGCGGGACAGCGAGATCGCGTCCAGCAGCTTCGGGTCGATCCCGTCGAGATAATCCAGGTATTGATCCGTAATGTTGTTGCGGTGCAGCACCGTATTAAGCGTCGGGTCGTACGGATACACCTGCGCTTCCTGCGGGAACTCCGGCAGCGCCACATCGTCGCCGCCCGGCGTGCCCGGCGGCGGCTGGGTGAAATCGATATTCGCCGCCGTGCGGCTGATCGTCACGGGGAAGTTCGAGAGCGCCCCCGATTCGTACTTGCTGATCTGCCGGTCGAAGCCGTTTGAGAGCGACAGGATCAGCGCGATGCCGATGATTCCGATGCTCGACGCGAACGCGGTCAGCGCGGTGCGCCATTTTTTGGTCGCGATGTTGCGGCCGGACAGCTTGAGCGCGGTGAGATAGCTCATGGCCGTCTTTTTGAGGCTGTAATCGGACGCGGCGGACTCGTCTTCCGGCGGATTGCTGTCCGAGACGACCTGCCCGTCGCGGAACTGGACGATCCGGTCGGCGTAACGTTCGGCGAGTTCCGGGTTGTGCGTCACCATGACGACGAGCTTGTCGCCGGCGATCTCGCGGATCAGGTCCATGATCTGCCCGCTTGTCGTCGTATCGAGCGCGCCTGTCGGCTCGTCGGCCAGAATGATGTCCGGGTCGTTCGCGAGCGCCCGCGCGATCGCGACGCGCTGCATCTGTCCGCCCGAGAGCTGCCCCGGCTTTTTGTGCATATGGTCGCGCAAACCTACGCGTTCAAGCACTTCTTCGGCTTGGCGACGACGGACGGACGGCTCGATCCCGCTGAGCGTCATGCCCATTTCGACGTTGCCGATCACACTCATATGCGAGATCAGGTTATAGTTCTGGAACACGAATCCGACGCTGTTGTTGCGGTAAGCGTCCCAGTCGCGGTCTTTGAACTGCCGCGTGGACATGCCGTTGATGCGCAGATCGCCTTCGTCGTACCGGTCGAGCCCTCCGATCAGGTTGAGGCAGGTCGTTTTGCCCGAACCGCTCGGTCCGAGAATAGCCACGAATTCATTGGCGCGAAAAGAAAGACTGACGTCGTCGAGCGCGGTCTGTGTGAAGTCGCCGGTCGTGTAGGTTTTGAAAATGTGCTGAAGCTGAAGCATGGTCGACCTTCCTTCTCCGGCGCTGCGCCGGCTTTGTGCGTACCTGTATCGTAGCATGTCCGCAGGCGGCGAGCATCTTTGGACACCATTCGGACAAATCCGAACGAAAAAGAAGCCTTTCGCAAGGCTTCTGTCCGTGCAGCGATTCGGTTCGGCCGGACTTGAACCTCCTATCCCGCCAACACGCCTCGGTTCCGTCCTTCCTGCTTGGCCTGATACAGCGCCCGGTCGGTACGTTCGATCAATTCGCCTTCCGCGAAGCGCGGATACAGGCCGATGCCGATCGAGATCGTGATCGGGATCAGGCGTCCGTCGGGCAGCAGGAACGGCGTCTGTTCGATCTGCCTGCGCAGCTTGTCGGCCTGGTCGATCGCCCACTTCGCGTCGCACGGACGGAGGATGACCGCGAACTCCTCGCCTCCTTTGCGCGAAGCGCAGCCGATCTTGCGCACATGCTCGCGGATCAGCTTGCCGAGCTGTTCGAGCACCGCGTCGCCGGCCGGGTGGCCGTACGTGTCATTCACTTTTTTGAAATGGTCGATATCGAGCAGCAGCAGCGCGAACGGGCTTTTGGAAGCGAGCGCCATCCGGTATCTCGATTCGAAGCCGCGCGAATTGTACAGCCCGGTCAGGAAATCGTGCTCGATATCCTGCTTGAGCGTATCCTGTATGCGGCGCGTGCTGCGCAGATGGACGATCATCTGGTACGTGAACACGCAGCCGGCCGTCTGCAGGGCGCCGAGCAGCGCGATCAGGGTCAGGGCCGAATCGCCCAGCCGGAACAGCAGCAGCCCGGCCGCAAGCAGCGTCGTCAACACCGACGCAAGCGTCCACTGGAAGCGGAACGATCCCCGGACCAGAAACGCCGGCAGGACGAAAGCGATCGTCAGCAGCGTGGCGACCAGACCCAGCATCGAAGCCGGGGTGAATCCGCCCGCGATCAGGACGCGGCCCGTGCCGATCAGCGCCGCCGCAATGACGGCTGCCCACGGTCCGCCCACGCCCGCTGCGACCATGATCGACAGCTGGCGAAAATCGAGCAGCATGCCGTTGGGCATCTCGAAAGTGAAGATCAGCTGCAGGACGCCGAAAAAGCCCAAGCCGATACCGTACATGACGTTGAGCATCCACGGCTTGGGCTTCAGCAGCGCGCGCAGCCTGCCGTATGCCATATCTCCGAAAAACAAAAAGGTGGACAGCAGGCAAAAGTTGATGAATAAGTCGCGAATCATGGTTGTTCCCTCTCTTTGCGCCGCTTCGATTTGGGCTTCTTTCTTACATATCGGAATCATTTGCCCGATTCTAAACGGTATTTCGCCAAAAATAGACGCTGAGCGGTTGAATCGTCCGGATTTTCGGTTAATTTGCGTGTAAGGGTTTTTTGAGCGTGTCCATGTTCCCTGACTTTTTCCGCGAAAGGAGTCTTTACCATGCCCGAAACCGAATCGTTCACTTCGCTGGAGACGTATTCCGACCTTCTTTGCAAAAGCCAATTCGGTAAACCTCCCGAGTCTACGGAAATTTATTCGAACGAACGCTGCGTCGTGTTCCTGCTGCACGGATTGATCGACGCGCGCGACAGCCGGCTGCCCGATGACCCGGACGAACGGTACACGCATATCCATATTCTGCTGGACCAGTTCATCTATCCGTCGCTCAAGCCCAAAATCGAAGCTTCTTCGGACAAAAAGGTATCCAATGTATTCATCGACTGGAAATCCGGCACGAACACAGCCATGATCGCCGTCTTTTTCCATCCGGTCATTGAAGCGATGCCCGAAGATTTGTACGCCGGCAAAGCCGACCTGCATCAGCAGGTGGATCTCGTGACGAGCAGCGTGCAAAAACCTCCGCTCGGCATCGAATCTTTTCGCATGGACGGGCGCTTCGTCATGATTCTGCGTTACGGATTGATGATCAGCCTCGAAAAGCGCCTGGTCAAAAAAGGCTTCAACAACCAGCTGCGCGTGACGAAGCGGGAAGTAGAGCTCGACAGCTTCCTCGAACAGCTGCCGATCGAGAAGCTGCTGAGCCGCAAACTCAAGGCGGCGTATCTCGACTGGGCGTTCGAAGACGATATCAGCCTGCTGATGCTGGAACTCGACGGGGACGTGTCGTAGTCCTTCGCGAACAACCCGAATCTTCGGACGCGACAAAAAGCCCCGATGCTTCCCTTGAGGGAAACATCGGGGCTTTTCGCCGGAACGCCGAGCGGCATCAAGCCGCCGGGGCCGCCTGAAGCCGCAGCGGATTACTGCTTCTCGGCTTCCATGTAATGCGCCGCGCAGAAAGCTTTCGTTTCTTCCAGCTCGTCGTCTTCGAGATCGAATTCCAGCACTTTTTGCGTGCCGCGCTCGATGATCTCGTGCTTGATGATCCGTCTCTCTTCGCCGTTCACGCCGTACAGCACACGCAGCCGGAGACCTTGCGGCGTATACAATTCGTCTTCTTCGTCCACTTCCATCTCCATCAGGAACTCGTAACGTTCCCCCTGCACGATTCCGAAAGCGTCTCTGATCTTCTCAACCGTATACTCCGTAAATTCCATTATTCATTCTCCTTTGCGGCGCTGACCGGCAGCAGGCTGCCGATTCTTTCGCGCACGTTCTGTTGTTGGATCGCTTGCCCGAAAATGCTGACGCGTCCGCTGTCCCCGCTCGTGCGGATCAAGCGGCCGATGCCCTGACGAAGCCGGAGCAGCATGTGCGGCATGTCCACTTCGCCGAACGGATCGGCGGATTCGCGGCGCTTGGCCGCGAACACAGGATCGTTCGGAGGAAACGGAAGTTCCCAGACGATGACGTGATTCAGCGAATCGCCCGGCACGTCGAGTCCTTCCCACAGCGTGACCGCGCACAAGTTGACGTACGTTCCGTTCTGGAACTCGGAGATCAGGCGGCTGATCTCCGCATCGCCTTCGTACAGCATCGGGAATTCGGCGAACTCCGCGCGGGAGTCGGCTTCCGCGCGGAAAATATCCAGCTCTTCCCGCGACGGGAACAGCAGCAGCGAGCCGCCTTCCCGGCGCCGGAGCGCTTCGAGCACGTAATCGGTCTTGGCCGCGACGGAAGTCTCCGTATGCAGCGAAGCGTTCATGCTGCGCTCGTAATCGTACGGCGAAGCGACGGAGAACGACAGATAGTCGCTCACGCCGAGGCTGTCCGCGATATAGTCGAACGACTGCTCCGCCGACAAAGTGGCCGAGGAGAAGATGATCGGCATCTTTTTGGAAAAGACGCGCTCGTTCAGAATCTCCTTCACTTTCTTCGGCATCAGGACGAGCGTCAGATCGCCGCTGTCGTCCTGCGTCCAGCAGATCAACTGCTGCGGATTGCGGAACAGCGCGAGCGCCGTCTGCATCATCTCCAGATGTTCCTCGACGATGCGCAGCTGGTATTCGTCCAGGCTGAACATGCCGCTCTCGAACACGATCTCTTCTTCAATCGCGTCGACGGCGGCGCGGAACCGGTCCACGCCGGCCATCAGATCGTCGGCCAGTCGAAGTTCGCTCCGCTCCGAAGCCGGAACGGGCGTGC
Source organism: Saccharibacillus brassicae (assembly GCF_006542275.1). NCBI lineage: Bacteria > Bacillati > Bacillota > Bacilli > Caryophanales > Paenibacillaceae > Saccharibacillus > Saccharibacillus brassicae. The sequence continues at coordinate 4,921,475 of NZ_CP041217.1, read as the reverse complement.
TGTAGCGGGCGAGCAGCTCGAACAGGTCGTCGCTGCGCTCGATCGAACGTTCGACCGCGAGCGCAAGCGATTCGCGCACTTCGCCTTCGAGCAGCCGGACGACGATCGACTCGAACGCCGAATGCTTGAGCTTGTACGTCAGCGCGCTCTGGGCGGCCGTCTCCAGCAGATGGCCTTCGTCGAACACGACGGAGCTGTGCTCGGGCAGCAGCGGCAGCTGGCCTTCGCGCTTGCGAGCTTCGAACGTCCATACGTGTTCCATGTAGAAGTCGTGCGAGCAGACGATCAGGTCGGTCGCTTTGCGGTAATGGTCGCGCGACAGCGTCTGGCCGCAGCGGTGGCGGCGCGGGCAGATCAGGCAGTCCTGGAACACGTCCCAGCCGACCCGGTCCCACTGCTTGTCGTCAAGCTCGGGATAGTCTTTGCGGCTACCGTACGGATAGAACGCCTGCAGCGTATCCGGGAAATGGACGAACGGCGGCAGTTCCTCGTAAATCTCCTGGAACACCTGCTCCTCCTCGCCCGCTCCGCGCACTTCTTCGAGCTTGTTGAGGCACAGATATTGATCCTGGGACTTGCCGAGCCGCACGTCGATGTTGAGATCGAGGTACCGGGCGATCTTGGCGATGTCGCCTTCCGGCTTCACGAGCTGCTCGATCAGCGATTCGTCGGCGCAGGCGATGACAGCCGGCTTGCGCGTATACCGGGCATGCAGCGCGGCGTACAGCAGATAGACGAGCGTCTTGCCCGTTCCGACGCCCGCTTCGGCGAAAATCGTTCTTTTTTCTTTATAGGCACGCTCCAGCTGGAACGCCATGAAGATCTGTTCATCGCGCGTCTCAAAACCGGCTTCGGGCAAAATATCGTAAAAGACGTCCGCGATCCAATCGGAAGCTTGTTCCAAAAACGGAGCCGCGGGATCGAACGCAAACGGATAAGTAGTGGTCAAAGCGGTAATAGCCTCCATTGAACTGACGGATTTGGCCGGAATTTGCTGCTCGGATTACAATAGAACAGGGCCACCCTTCATTATAACCGTAAAAACGTTCGTTGGCGAGCCCTGCTTTGATTTTTTTTGAAAATAACGTGAAAATGCGCGGAAATGCCGGTAAACAGCAAAAAACCGTTTCTCCGCGAGCGGGGAAACGGTTGGGCCGTCGCACGGGCACGGGCGGCCCTGCTCTTACCGGGAATCGCCGTGGCCCGAATGCTTGGCGATACGCTTGCTCTCCGCGTCGGCCGGCGCCTGCTTCGCAAGCAGCTCGTCGACCGTGTCCCAGCGCTGCCGGAATCGCTCAAGCCTCGGATGCGGGCGCTCCGGCGCTTCGTCCAGCACGAGCCGGATCCGCACGATCCATTCTTCGAACGTGGCGAACGACGCGAAGCGGTTGGCGGTGTCGGCGGTCAGATACAGAAATAGCGGCGACGGATACTTCTCGTCTACAAATCGCAGCGCCGCTTCGAGCGGCGTATACTTTTTGCGTTTGCCGTCCCAGTTCTCCACCGTGACGCTGCGCATGATCTGCTGATCGCGCCGCCACTCGTGCAGCCGGTCGTCTCGTTTGTAAAAAGCGCTGACGGCTTCGCCGGTAAGCCGCTTGACCGTCGCCTCGTGCAGCGGATACAGGACCAGCTGCGCGAACGAACGGGCAAGCGCGACTTCGGCGGCCTGTTCCAGTTGCTCGTCGGTGATCGCCTCGAACGAATCGTAGAACAGCAGCGTGCCTTTGACCGATTGCCGGGCAGGCTCGGCTCCGAACGGAATTTGGTACGTTTGTCGACCCATGAACAGGCACTCCCTTCATATGGACAGTCGGGAAACGCAGGGTAGTCTCGGAATGCAGAACAGTCTCGGAAAAAAAGCTTAAAAGTCCTTTCTTTTAAATAACCACAATCCGAGGCCGAACGCAAACAGGGTGAAAAAAATCGAATAGACCACGAACGTTTGCGAAGGCGGACTGCCCCCGGTCAGAAAAGGAATCGTCTCCCCGGCGCCCTGCGTCAGCACGTACTGCATCCGGCGGTTCAGGCCGTCGGCCGGCATGAGCAGCGACAGCAGCGCCCCGGTGCGCGACAGCGTCTGTTCCACATGCGGCTCGACCGGCAGGAAGCCGCGCACTTTCTCCACCATGCCCCCGAGCCAGCCCGCGCCGTACAGCATCGTCATGAATACGCCGTTGCCGATGCCGGAGAACAGGCTCGATCCGAGCATCGACAAACTGACGAGCGTCGGCACGGTGCCTACGAACAGCAGCAGCGACGTGAAGATATCGCCGTAATCGCGCGTCATGCCGGCATGGAAGGTCGTGATCAGCACCATGGCGGCAAACAGCAGCAGCGCATAGCCTCCGATCAGCGACACGTAGCCGATCCAGCGGCCGACGTACCACTTCCAGCGCGGAATCGGCCGGGTCAGCACCGATTGAAGCACGCCCTGCTCCGCTTCGCCCGAGATGACCGAAAACGAACTGAAAATGGCCAGAAAAGCGATCACGAAGCCTCCGAAAAAGAAGCCCAGCGACAAAATCGCGCTGCGGCGGGCGAACTGGCTGAGCAGATCGCCGCCGCTGCGGCTATCGAGCGCTACCGTATCCGCGATAAACCAGAACACGCCGAGAAACAGCGCGGTCAACACCAGCGTAATGAGCAGCATTTTGCGGCGCAGCATCTCCTGCCACGTCGCCTTGATGATCGTGTTCATCGTTGTTCCCCCCTCTGGTCCCGTCCCGCTACCGCTTCAAGGAACCAGTCCTCCAGCTTCTCCCGGTGCATCGCGGATTCGTACAGCGTCATGCCCTGTTCCACGATCAGCAGGTTCAGCAGCCCGGCCTGCTCTTCCCCGTCCAGTTCCGCTTCCAGCCAGACCGGCGCTTCCCACGAAGTCGGGGCGGCGTCTTGCGGCTGCGCCATCCCGACGTTCAGGCGGCTCTCCTCGCGCAGCCAATCGAGCAGGACGGGCGAAAATCCGCCGACTTTGAATCGCCAGCGGATCTTCACCTTCAGCATGTCCGCAACCGTGCCGCCGCGGATCATGTCGCCGTTCAGCATGAGCGCCATCCGGTCGCATACCGTTTCGACATCTTCCATCAAGTGGGAGTTAAGGAACAGCGTTTTGCCTCTTTTTTTCAATTCCAGCAGCAGTTCGCGCACTTCGCGCCGTCCGACCGGGTCCATCGCGGACGAAGGTTCGTCGAGAAACAGGATCTGCGGATCGCCGAGCAGCGCACACGCAAGTCCGAGCCGCTGCTGCATCCCTTTGGAGTACTGCTTGACCCGGTCGGAACCGCGTTTGCCGATGCCGACTTCATCCAGCCCGGCTCTGATCCGCTTGCGCGCTTCCTCGCCCCGCAGACTGAGCAGTCCGGCATGCATCTTCATCACTTCTTCGCCGCTCAGCCATTCGGGGTAGCGGTACAGTTCCGGCAGATAGCCGATATGGCGCCTGGCTTCAAGCGAGCCGATCGGATTCCCCAGCAGCGTGCCTGCTCCGCCGCTTGCGCGGACCAATCCGACAAGCGTTTTGACGAATGTGCTTTTGCCGGCCCCGTTGGGACCGAGGAAGCCGAAGGCTTCCCCTTGTCCGATACTCAACGTGATATTCCTGCAGCCGCGTCCGTTATCGTAAAGTTTGCTCAAATCCTGGGTTTGAATAGCGGGAATGTCCGGGGTCACCACTGGGCCGTCAGTCCTTTCACGAAGTCGAGGAAGCCCTCTTCGCCGCCCGGGAACGAATCATGCGCGTCAAATTCGAACAGCTGTCCGTTTTTCACCCAGAAAGCGGTCCGCGATCTTCCGGATTCGCTCTGAGCATACGTAACTTTCACACCCGAAAAGTCGAGGCTCTGCGCTTGTCCGTCCGCGTACATCGGCAGCGGCAGACGTCCGTCCGATACGGCCACCTGCTGCAAGCTTTCTCTCAGCTCTCCAGGCAGATAAGGGAAATTGATGACGGCATCCATCGTGTCTTCGACCGGGAAAGAAGGATCGAATTGGACGGTAGGCATTTCGGATTGAGTCAGTTGGGCCCATCCGTCGGCCGTTCCGAAGTTATACATGACCGAAGACGGATAAGTCAGCGTAATCGCTTTGCCGTCCGCTTCCTGCGGGAACAGATGCTCCGCGCCGAGTCGTTTCAAAGTCTCGTTTACTTCCGCCACATGCAGCTTCATTTCGGTCTTGCTGCCGAGGGAAGCGTTCAACGAGCCGGTCCGGCCCTGTACCGCCGTAATCGGCGCGTAGCCAAGACCCGCCCGGATCTCTTCCGCCGAGGCATCGGGGTCAAAGCCATTTTCCAGCGCCGTGCTGACGAAGCTGCCGTACTTGTTGACAGACTCGCGGTTTTCACCTGTTCCGTACACCATCTGCACCATGTTCTCCAGATCCGATTCCTGCACCAGCACGACGTCCTGTATCGTGAATTTGTTCAAAATGCCGGCCAGCGCCTGATTACCCGCCGGAGTGACAGCCGTGACAATGACGACTGCCGCGGCTGCCGCAGCTGCGAAACGGACCATAAGCTTGCGGCGTCTGCGGTCTGCCGGAAAAGATACCGGCGGCGCGGCGTCGGTCGATCCGTCGGAGCCGGACGTGCGCGGCTGCGCGCCGCTTGGCGCTTCGGATGCCGCAAGCAGGGACGGAACCTGCTTCGCGTCCGGCTCGTTCGCGGACTGCCCGTGCCGGGACCGATTGTCGTCCGTTGGCGCCGCGCCATTCGATGCCGAAGCTTGAGCGGCCCGTTCCGTCCAGGTCGCCCAGGCCGGATTGACCGGTTCGTGCCGCAGCGTTTCTTCCATTTTCATCCAGGCTTCGTTCGCCAGATTCCGTTCGTTTTCGCGTTCGCCGGAGTTAAGCTTGTTCATGTTTCGTTTCCTCCCGAAAGTTCAAATGATCGTTCGTGATTGTATACCTGCTATCCGCAATGCGCGATGCCCGCGCCTTTACCATTCCCATCCGCTGCTTTTGCCGGCGGCGCGCTTGCGCAGCTTGTCGGCCGCGCGGCTCAGCAGCGAGCCGACTCTCGGCGGGCTCACCCGCACTTCTTCGGCGATCTCCGCGTAGCTGTAGCCGGAGTAGCGCAGCATGAGCGCCTGCCGGTCGCGTTCGGGCAGTTCGCCGAGCAGCTCGTTGATCTGCTCCCGCTCTTCGCTGCGCACGAGCGCTTCTTCGCCGCTTTCCCAGGTGCGCTGACGGTCGAAGTATTGTTCTTCTTTTTCCTGCAGTTTGCGCTGCCGGACGAGCCTGTCCGTATTGTCGTACGCAATCCGGGTCAACACCCGGTGCAGCCAGGCGCCGATCACTCTCGGATCGTCCGGCGGATTGCGGTACAGCCGCAAAAACACTTCCTGCGCCAAATCTTCCGCTGTCGCCTCGTCCTTGACGAGCGCGATCAGCTTCCGGCGTACGCCGGGGTAATATTCAAGGAATACCGCGCGAAACGCTTCGGATTCCGGTGCTAAATTGTCCATCGATGAACCTCCTTCGAAGTGCGGCCGCTCTTCATCGCCGTATATACACTGGAAAGACAGGGCAGGAACGGATTATGTATCAGCGCGCGGCAAAAAAAAGAAAACGGACGCAATTCTATCTGGAAAACACGGGAAATTCGCCGAAAATTCGAATTTGTCCGGCGTTCGCGGTAAAATATAACTTATCTTCCGACTATACAACGGCGCGCATCGGCGCGAAAGGAGCTTGTCCATGATTTATCGCGTGACTTATTTGTCCGACGGCCTTCGAGTGGCGGGCTACGTCGCCCTGCCGCCGGAATTGCAGGTGACCGCCCAGCAGATCCAGGATTTCCTGCGCAGGGAATGCGGAGACGACGAACTGACGGCGCAGGCCGTCGCCTGCGTGCTGCCAAGCGCGGGCGGATCGGTCCAATCGGCGAAAAGTATTGAACCGCAGCGCCGGTATCCGGTATTCGTGTACTGCCGCGGCGGGATCGGCAGCGTGGGCCGGGTACGGCTCGACTGGCTGGCCGAGTTCGCTTCGTTCGGCCGGATCGTCGTCGCCCCGTGCTACCGGGGCGGCGAGAGCGGCGTCGGCCACGACCGCTTCGGCGGCGTCGATCTGGAAGATTCCCGCGTCGCCGTCCGGCTGGCGCAGGCGATTCCGTTCGCCGATCCGGCGCAGATCGCGGTCATGGGCTTCTCCCGCGGCTCGATCAACGGCACGGATGCCGCGATTCACGAAGGGGCTTCGCACCTCATTCTATGGGGCGGATTGTCCGACCTCGGCCGGACCTACGAAGAACGGATCGATCTGCGCCGCATGCTGAAAAGGGTGCTGCAGGGCTCCGTGTACAAGATCCCCGAAACGTACGCGGAACGTTCGCCGATCCATATGGCGAGCCGGATTCCATGCCCGGTGCTGATCGTGCACGGCACCGAAGACCAACAGGTCGATTACGGCCATGCCCGGCGGATGTACGAAGAACTTCAGCGGCTCGGCAAACCGGCCGAGCTCATCACGCTGGACGGCCTCGGCCATCATATGCCGCAGCCGGTACGCCTGACAGTGCTGGCGAAAATGTTCGCGTGGCTGGATCGCAGCAGCGTGAACGGCAAGTGAACGACACAAAAAGGAACGGAAGCTCCGGGCTTCCGTTCCTTTTTGTGTCGGCCGCTTCAATCGGCCTCGCTCTTTCAATACCCGCGCTGCGGCAGCAGCGGGCGCGGCGACGCGGCGTTCGCAAGCCGCGCCGCGGCTTCCGTCAGCATGACGCCGCTGAGCTGCACGGCGAGCTGCACAGGCCCGGCAGGGACTTCCGCCCAGTCCGGACCGCATAGTCCGGTATCCGCGTCGAGGCCCTGCCGCCACAGCAGCTCCGCGTTCTGCTCAATGACGCGGCGCACCCGGTCAAGTTCGGGCCGCTCTTCCAACAGCAGCCGCAGATAGCGGATCAGGATGCCTTTGAACAATCCGGTATCGTCGATGCCTTCGTCCGGCAGCTTGAGCGTGTCCGGTTCGCACAGCTGATCGATGCACGCTTCGGCCGTGCGCAGCGCGTCTTCCAGATAGCGCGGCTCGGCCGTGCAGCGGTACAGTTCGACGCCCGCGCCGATCATGACGCCCTGGCAGTACGTGAACTTCCAGTCGTAGTCGATGGCTCCGTCGCCGAGCCGGTTCATTCCGTCCCAGACGAAGCCCGTCTCCGGGTCGACCAAATGTTCGCGGTTCCAGGCGTAGATCTCCTCGGCCCATTCCAGATCTTCCGCGTCGCCGCTCAGCCGATACAGCCTCGCCGCCAAAATGGCGGCCGGCGCGTTGGCCGGCGTGTTTTTATAGTCCAACTGGTCTTTTTTCCAAGCCATCCCGCCGCCGCAGAACTCGTTCCACGCCGTGCGGATATCCGCCCACAATTCCAGTACGTCCGCTTTGTAGCTCTCCTCGCCCGTGACCGCATAAGCGCGCAGCAGCGTAAGCGCCAACCATTCCATGTCGTCGTAATAAGGGTGCAGGAACGTGCCGCCGTTCGCCCGGCGCAGGTTCCGGCTCAAGTCCGAGATCCGGCGCGCGTACCTCGCGTCGCCTGTCCGCTCCAGCGCGTCGACGAACGTGTCGATGACGTGCGCCTGCCACCAATAATAGAAGTTCTCGTTCGCGGGCCTGGCTCCTGCCGGGAACCATTGGTTCAAAATGCCGGTCTCCCCGCTGTAGTATCGGGCATACAGGGTCTCCTGAAAACCGTCCGCCCGGACGTCCCACAGATTTGCGGACGGCCGAAGCTCCCGCCCTGCACGGCCGCTGCCTCGCGCGAACAGGTCCGCTCCGAACCGCGACTCCACCCTCGCCGCGCTTTCGAGCAGCATGACGCCGCTGAGCTGCGTGCACAGCTGCACGACCGGCTCCTGCGGCCCCTGCCGCCAGTCCGGGCCGAACAGCGCCGCTTCGCCCCGCCGGCCCTGCGCCCAGAGCACGCGCGCATTGTGCCCGATCCACGTCGCGGCTTCGCACAGACCGTCCGCCGCTTCGCCGGCGAACAGGGCCGCCTCCGCCGCATAGCGCGCCAGGATGCCTTTGAACAGTCCGGCATCGCCTCCGCCTTCCGCAGGCAGCACGCCGTCTTCGCCGGCCAGTTCCGCGCGCGCCGCAGCAAGCGTGCGCGCGGCGTCCGCGGCATACGCGCGGTCGCCGGTGCAGCGGTACAGCTCGACCGCCGCCCCGACGAACACGCCCTGGCAGTACGTAAACTGCCAGTCGTAGTCGATGGCTCCGTCGCCGGCACGGTTCATCCCGTCCCAGACGAATCCGGTCTCGGGATTCACGAGGTGCTCTTGCAGCCACATATAGATGCGGCGCGCCCAGTGCAGGTCGTCTTCGCTGCCGAAAGTCCGGTACAGCCTCGCCGCGAGAATGACGGCGGGCGCGTTGGCCGGCGTGTTTTTGTAGCCGGGCTGGTTTTTGTGCCAGGCGATGCCTCCGCCCATCTCTTCGTTCCAGCCGGTGCGGATATCCGCCCACAGTTGTAATACGGCGCTGCGGTACCGTTCTTCGCCTGTCGCTTCGTAGGCGCGCAGCCACGCCAGCGCCATCCACTCCATGTCGTCGTACAGCTCGTTCGGCCAGGCGCCGCCGTTGCGCGCCAGCACCCCTTCGTACAAACTGCCGAGCCGGCTTGCGTAGAACGGTTCGCCCGTCCGCTCGTAAGCGTCGATCAGCACGTCGGCCGCGTGCGCCATCCACCAGTAATGAAAAATCGTGTTGCAGGTCCCGCCTGGGCAGGGCGTCTCGATATCGTACATGGACAAGCCTTCGTTCCAGAACCGTTCTTCCAGCACGCGCTGCGCCTCGTCGGCCCGGCCTGCCCAGATTGCGCCTGTTTCCGTCATGATCGCGCTCCTCTCTCCTTTGTTTTCCCAGATGCGATGTGCTCGTCTGCGGTTACGGGTTTTCTTTTTCCAAGCCGAGCCGCCTTAATGCCTCAGCCCTTGATGCCGCTGAACGCGATCCCTTGAATGAAATAGCGCTGCAGCGCCAGGAACAGAATCAGGATCGGCAGGATCGCGACCAGCGCCCCGGCCATCATCGGTCCGTAATCGGTCTGGAAGTTGAACGAGAACGCCTGCAGCCCCATTTGGATCGTCGCTTTGTCGGGATCGTTCAATACGATCATCGGCCACAGGAAGCTGTTCCAGCCCGCCTGGAACGTGAAGATGCCGAGCGTCGCAAGCGCCGGCTTGGTCAGCGGCAGATAGATGCGCCAGAAGATCCGGAACTCGCCGCAGCCTTCGATTCTCGCCATCTCCATCATGTCTGACGGCAGCGCGAGGAAAAACTGCCGCATGAAGAACACGGCGAACGTGCCGGAAGCGCCCGGCAGAATAATGCCCCAGAACGAGTTCATCAGTCCCATGCCGCCGTCCCCGAACAAATCGTTGCCGCCCATAAGCGGAAAGTTGCGCAGCACGTACACGCTCGGAATCATCGTCACGATGCCCGGCACCATCATCGCCGCCAGCAGCAGGCGGAACATGCCGGAATTGCCTTTGAACTTCAGCTTGGCGAACGCGTAGCCGCTAAGCGAACCGAAGAACAGATTCAGTACGACCCCGGTCGTCGCCAGGAAAAACGAATTCCAGAAATACAGCCCGAACGGCACGGTCGTGAACGCTTTGCGGTAATGATCGAGCGTGAACGATGTCGGAATCCATTGGATCGGCATGCTGAACATGTCTTCGTCCGGCTTGAACGACGTCATGACGCTCCAGTAGAACGGCAGGAACATGACGATCGCGATCAGGATGCCGACGACGTAGAAAGCGGCTCCGTTCCATCTGCGCCGCGCCCGCGGACTGATCCGATCCGACTTGCGTTTGCTTGAACCCGCACCTTGCCCTATCGCGGTCCCCATTGATGATTCCCCTCCTTGGGTGAAAGCCCGATCCGCAGCCGGTTTGCGCTACAGAATCGGCTCCTCCGATTTGTTCAGGCGCATGCTGATCAGCGAGAAGACGAGGATCGCCATCGCCAGCACGAACGCCTGCGCCGAAGCGTAGCCCATTTGCAGCTGGTTGAATCCCTGCTGATAGATCAGGTAGACCGGCGTTTTAGTCGCGTTGGCCGGTCCGCCCTGCGTGAGGACAAACGCCTGGTCGAACAGCTGCAGCGCGCCGATGATCGCCATCGTGCTCACGAGGAACGTCGTCGGCCGCAGCTGCGGCCACGTAATGTAGCGCAGGCAGTCGAAGCGCGAAGCGCCGTCAAGCCGCGCCGATTCGTACAGATAGTCGGGAATGCCCTGCAGCCCGGCCAGGTAGATGATCATGTTCGAGCCTACGCTCTGCCACAGTGTCATCATGATGATCGCGATCATCGCCGTCTCGGTCTGCGACGTCCAGGCGGGCCCGACGATGCCGAAGCCGGACAGAATGCCGTTGACCATCCCGTATTCGGGGTGCAGCAGCCACAGCCAGACCGTCGCCGCGGCAACGGCCGACGTCAGCGTCGGCAGGTAATAGAACGTCCGCAGCACTTTGACGCCCCGGGCGGCGCGGTTGAGCAGTACCGCAAGCAGCAGCGAGATCAACAGATTGAACGGCACGAACACGATCGCGTAGAAGCCGACGTTGACGAACGTTTTCCAATACAGATTGTCCTGCAGCAGGCGGCTGTAGTTGGCCAGCCCGATCCAGTCGTTCTTGCTCAGCACGTCGTAATTCGTGAAGCTGAGATACAGCGCCATGCCGACGGGAATGATCATGAAGACCGCGAACAGCAGCATGGTCGGCAGAATGAACAGATAGCCCATTCGCGCCTGGTGCCGGCCGAGTCTGGCAGCCGACGAACGCGATTTTTCCAATTTTCCGGCTGATATCATGCGCTTGTCCCTCCGTGCGCGCCTGTCGGACTCTCCGGCGAGGTACGCGTTTTATGTGGCGGGCCGGATCTGTCGAAAAGTCCGGTCCGTGCTTTTTTACCGATGCTGCCGTATTGTCGTATTACCGCGTTGCCGTATGGCTAGGCTGCCGTGTTTACTGCACGACCGCGTTTTCCTGAAGCAGGCGATCGCCGTCCGTTTGCGCTTTTTGCAGCGTGTCTTCGGCGCTCTGCTTGTTTTGCAGGAACAGTTCCAGATTCGGGATCAGGGCGTTCTCTTCCATGACCGAATAACCGGGATGGGTCGGACGGACTTTGGCGTATTCCAGCGCTTCGAGGAACGGCTTCCAGCGCTCGTCTTCCGAGAAATACGGATCTTCGACCGCGGGACGGAACCCGGGAATGTTCTGGCTCGTTTTGGCCCACAGCAGCGCATTGTCTTTGTTGGCGGTCCACCATTTGATAAACTCCCACGCTTCGTCCGGATTTTTCGATCCCTGCGGAATGACGAGGCCGAATCCGCCCATATTGCCTCCGGTGTCGCCGGCCGGACCGGCCACGGGCGGCACGATGCCGTATTCCAGATCTTTGCCGTATTTGTCGTACGTGCTCAGCATCCACGGGCCCGTGTACAGCATGGCGACTTTGCCGGTCACGAACGCGTCCGCGCCTTCGCCGAGCCCTTCTTCGAAGCCGACTTTGTACACTTTGTCTTCGTTCATCATGCGGCCCCACAGATCAAGCACCTGCTTGCCGGCTTCGGTATTGACGTTCACTTTGCCGTCTTCGGTCATGACGCTGCCGCCGGCCTGGCGGATATACATGCTGAACAATCCGGGGTCGCCGAGCGACATGCCCGCCACGTTCAGTTTGCTGCCGTCCCATTTGGTAAGCGTTTTGGCGACGTTCGCCAGATCGTCCCACGTCTTGGGCGGCTGCAGCCCGGCTTCGTCCAGCATCTTTTTGTTGTAAAAAAGAGCGCGGGTATCGACGGTCAGCGGAAGGCCGTACAGTTTGTCCTGGTACGTCAATTCCTTCAGCGCTTCTTCGTAAAAATCGGCCCGGTCCAGACCGTCGCGCTCGACGTATTCGTCGACCGGATGCAGCACGTTTTTGGGTGCGTAGAGCGATGTCCGCCAGCGGTCCCAGAAGACGATGTCCGGCGTGCCGCCGTTCGTCGCCGCCGTCAGAAACTTCGTGATTACGTCCTGCTGCAGCACGTATTTCACTTCGATCTTGTCCTGCGAAGCGTTGAACGCCTTGACCATCGTCTGGATCTGCTCCTGCCCGTCCCCGCCCCAGTCGCCCCACAGCGTCAGCGTCTTTTTGCCGCTTGCGCTTTGCCCGTCCGCCGCTCCGCCGCTTCCTCCGCAGCCCGCCAGCAGACCGACCATCAGCACCGCCGCGGCCATGGCCGCAATGACTTTTCTCAAATTCTCCGCCTCCTCGTTTCGAATGCAAGCTTCGCGGCCGGACCCGCCGGCGCGCGCCTTCCCGTTACTTCCTGACGACGATTCCGCTGCACATCAGCGCCAGTTCGCAGAACATCATGTTCGCCCAGGAGAACCACGGACGCGTGAACTGTTCGGGCTGGTCCGCGTGGAACCCTTCGTGCATGTAGCCCGTCCCTCCGTCCGTCGTCATGAGCAGTTCCAGCATCCGCTCGCGCTCCGCTTCGTCCCCCGCCGTCATGCCCTGCATCGCCAGCGCGATAGGCCAGATATAATTCGGCGGCGTATGCGGACTGCCGATTCCGGAAGCGGCTTGGCCGGCGTAAAAATAAGGATTGTCCGCACTGAGCACGAATGACCGCGTCGTTTGGTACAGCGGATCGTCGGCGCCGCAGTAGCCGAGATACGGCAGCGACAGCAGGCTCGGCACATTGGCGTCGTCCATCAGGTTGAACGCACCGAGCCCGTCCGCTTCGTACGCGTACAATCGGCCGAATTCCGGATGCTCCGTCACGCCGCTCTCTTCGATTCCCGCCCTGAGTTCCCCGGCCAGCGCTTGCGCAGCTTCCGCGAGCTCGGCATCGCCGAGCACGTCCCGGGCGATCTCCGCGGCATACCCGAGCGCCACGACGGCAAAAGCGTTCGACGGCACCAGATAGCCGTATCGGCAGGCGTCGTCGCTCGGCCGGAAGCCCGACCACGTCATGCCGGTATACCCGGTCTTCGTACCGAGACCGTTTCGCTCCAGCGTATCGGTCGGCGCACCGCTCGTACGCACGAAGCGGTAGCTTGAATCGCGCTCGTGATGCTGCTCTGTCCGCCATGTGTCGATGATGATTCTGACGCCCTGCCGGAAAGTATCGTCGAACTGCGAGACGCGGCCGGCGTTTCTCCAGAGCAGGTAGGCCAGTTGAATCGGGTAACAGAGCGAATCGATCTCGTATTTCCGTTCCCAGATCCACGGCCCGGATTCGGTCTCGTCGCCTTGATGCCCGTGTCCGTTGGCGCTTTCGTTAAACGCGTTGGCGTAAGGGTCGAGCAGCACGTACCGGAACTGCCGGCGTACCACTCCTTCGATCAGGTCGCCGATCTCCGGGTCTTCGCTTGCCGTCAGAAACGGCCGGACCTGCGCGGCCGAATCTCTCAGCCACATGGCGGGGATATCGCCGGTGATGACGAACGTGGTGCCGTCTTCCTGCTTCTTGAGCGTCGTGTTCCACGTATTGGCCAGGCAGCGTTCGAACCGCTCGGCGACTTCCTTTCCCTGCCTGGCCTGCACCTGCGCGGTCAGACGCTTTAGGGCCTGCGGGATTTCCTGCGTGTTTGGCATCGGTATCGTCCCTCTTTTCCGAGACTGCAATCTCCTGCGTCTCTTTATGTAACCGCTCTCAAAATCGAGTATATTGGCATAACATATTAATGTCAATATATTATTTAAAATTTCGCACTATGTTGGTATATGCAGCAAAAAGGGACTTCGCCGGGGGCGAAGTCCTCAAGTTTCAGCAAAAGTCCAATCTGTGCGCAATCGATCCTAGCTGCGAAAAATTTGTGAGAAGAATGCGTTACAGCCGCCTGTCGCCTTTTATAACTCCCGCTTCAGCCTTTTCTCGCCGCGGCCGTCGAAGAACCGGGAACGAGTTCGGCGGGCAGCCTCACTTCGGCAGCGGGTTGGGTGCCGGCGAGGATGCCCAGTACGCTCTCGATCGCGAGACGGCCCATCTCTTCTTCTTTTTGACGAATATGCGTAAACAGATAACCTTCGCCCACATTGAGCGTAGGGCTGTCGAAGCAGACGATCGAAAGGTCCTGCGGCACTTTTTTGCCCAACCGTTCCGCGGCGGCTTTGGCCAACAGCGCAATATAATATTCGATCGCGAAAAAAGCGGTGATGTCCGGATGGCTCTCCAGATGTTCCGCGATACGCTGAATTTCTTGTTCGATATTGCTCGCGTAAAAAGCATCGGGCAGCGTCGCCGTGATGTCGTTCATCCACAGCCCGCGGTCGGCCGCGATGCCGCAGTCGGCATGGGCGCGCACGAAGCCTTCGATCCGCTCCTCGATCGCCGTCGTATCGCGGGGCGGAGGCGAGAGCAGCGCGATATTGCGGTGGCCGAGTTCGAACAAATGGTTGACAGCAAGCGCCGCGGCTTCCGCGTTGTCGGTGCTGATCGACGCGGCAGCCACGCCTTTGAGTTTGCGGTCGATGAGGACAAGCGGGAACTCGGCGATTACGAGCTTCAAAATCTCCGCATTGAAATATTCGCCCTGCGCCGGAAAAACGATCAGCCCGTCCACGCCGAGGCCGCGCATTTTCTGGATGGCCGATTCTTCGCTGGCCTGATCGCCGAACGTGCGTCTCAGCACCAAAAAGCAGTCGTTTTTCCGGGTGAATTCTTCCATGCTGTAGAGCAGGCGCGTGCCGTAACTGGCGGAAAAGTCGGTCAGCACCAGCCCGATCATTTTTTCTTTCGCCGCGGGGACGGCACGCTCGGCAGTCTGCGCCGACGCAGCCCGCCCCGGCCGCGGTCCGTCGGGCGAATCCGGGCTGACAAAAGACCCCCGCCCCGGCATCCGCACGATCGCGCCTTCGGCGGCCAGCAGATCAAGCGCTTTTTTGCTCGTGATCCGACTGACGTTGTAGGCGTCGGCCAGTTCTTTCTCCGACGGGATCTTGTCGCCGCTGCGGTACACGCCGGTCTCGATCAAGCTGCGCGTTTCGTTGAATATTTTCTCGTACATGGGAATCGAAGAAGATAACTCTTTCAAAAGGCTTTCCTCCGCTTCTGTTTAACGTTTATATAACAATATATCATGTTATGTAGCAGACTGTCCATGATTTGGACTTCTGCGCTTTTGGCTTGGCTTGGCTAACGGATAACGGATCGTATCCGTTACAATTCTCGGCCGTCCTCCAGACGTCCTGTTCCCCCTTTGCTCCGCCTTTTTTCGCTTCCGTTATCGGGTCTATACCTTTGCGGTTCCCGAAACACGCCAAAAACCCGACCCTCCGTCTAGGGAGTCGGGTTTTCAGGCTATTCCAGGCAAGCGGCGCTCGGCACGGAGGCCAAAAAGTTTTTCCCTGCCGCCATTTGTTCGGCAATCGGGAATCGGCAATCGGGAACCGGGCCGCTTCGCGGCTTCACTCCGCCAGCTGTTCCATCTGGAGGACGCCGAAAAATTGGCCGTCGCGGGTGACGATGACGGCGTCCCGGCGTGTACGCGACGAACGGTTCTTCGCCCGCTCGCGCACGAGATCGATCGGGGTGTCGAAGTCGACGATCAGCGGATCGGGATTCATGATGCGGCCGATCGCCAAATCGCGGAAATGGTCCGGCTCGTACTCGGCGGTCGTCTGCATATAGAACGTCTCGCTCATGAGCATGCCGGAAGGGCGCAGGCGGCTGTCGCATACGACGACGCATGCTTCCTGCGGCCGCTCCAGCAGCAGCGCCTGCATCACGCCGCAGGTCGCGGAAGCCGGCAGTACGGCGGCGGAGACTACGGACCATCCGGCCGCCCCCACGGCATGCCGGTCCGGCGTACCTTCGCTGACTCCTTGTGCGTTCCGGTCGCTCGTCGGGTCGATCGTATGGTGAGCCTCGCCGCTGTTCACGCCGACGCGGCGACTATTTCCTTCATGGGTTAAAGTCATCTTCTCCAGCTCCTTCTCTTCAAGGCGCGGCGGCTTCGTCGATACACCGCGCGTGCTTGGCTGTTGTTCCTGCCGTACGTTATCCGTCATCTTACGGCTTGAAGATCAGCGCCGTTCGGGAAAAGTGTAACTTTGAAGTAAAGTCGCAGCAAAGTTCGAAGTAAAGTTCGAAATAAAATTCGCAATAAACTTCCAAGCCAAAACGAATACGAAGTTGGAAAAAGACGCCTATCAAAAAATGCGGCCGAACAGGATTCCTGTTCGGCCGCACGTTTGGGTTGAATCTTGTTTGGGTTCAATCTTATCTATCGGATTCGCCTTGCTTGCGTTCCGTTTGGTCCCGTTGATCCGAAACCGGACGTTTTACTTGCGCTTGCGAGCTGCCAGCGCAGCGCCCGACAAGCCGATCGCCACGATCGACAGGGCGAGCGTCACGTACAGCAGCGTATTGCTGGACTGCGCGGCCGGCGTATCGGATGCCGAGTCGGCCGGAACCGACGCCGGATCGGACACGGCGGACGCTTCCTGCGTATCCGCAGCCCCGGTCGTGTCGGCCGGAGTCTCCGCTGCGGCGCCGTCGGCCGGCGCAGCCGCCGGATCGCTCACCGCCGCTTCGTCTTCACCCGCCTCGGCAGGCGGCGTCGCTTCGCCCGCGGCCGCAGCCTGGCCGTGCGCGTTCGCGGCCGTCTCGCCGGCTTCCGCGCCGATCGTCGTCATCGAATGCGGCGTGGCGGCGTCTTCGTCGCCCGTCCATTCCACGATGCTGCCGTCCGCGTAATACTGGAACGCGTCCCAGGCCATATCGCCCGCCTGTTCCGGGTTTTTGACGACGAACGTAAAGCGTTGGAATTGACCGGCCGCGATGCCGTCCCCTTCCGCTTCCCACGTCACCGTACCGGCCGTCTCGTCGACCGCGGTCGTCCAGCCCGGAATCGGCTCGTACTGTTGGAACTCGGCGCCTTCCGGCATTTTGAGCACGACTTTATTCGTATTGACGTCTTTTTCGACCGGGACTTTCATCGTGTACGTTTCCCAGGCTCCCGTACCCGACTCTTTCGGCATAACCGTCACGTGCGCGCTGGCCACCGCCGTGAACATCAGCAGCGCCGCGGAAGCCGGAGCCGCCAAAGCCAGCAGTTTTTTCCACGTACGGTTCATCTTCGTTTCGGTTGCATTTGTCATTTCTTGTATCCCGCCTTTTGTTTTGTTATATGGTTCGGCTTTACAGCCTGGATTTAGTCCTGCACGTCCATCGTAAACGTCCGGTCGGCCTGCTCGAACTTCTCCGACAGTCCGTGCACGTCGACGTTCCACGCTCCCGCGCTGCCGAAATACAAGCCGGTCGCTTGATAACTGCCGTCCGGCTGCGCTTCGGCGATCATCTCTGTTCCGTCGCCCGGCGAAGCCTGCGGCGCGACGTTTAGCGTCACCTGCTGCCAATCGGTACGCGGCTTCCCCTGCGCATCGGCAAAACGGACCTTGAAAGTCGAAGTTCCGACCTTCAGCGGAGCGACTTCAAGCGTAATGACCGCATTCTCCGCATCCTCGGACGGCTGCGTCGCCGCAAAGTTCGCGGGCGCGGCCGCGACAGGCTGCGGCGTCGACACGTTCGTCAGCAGCCCCGCCACGACCAGCACAACGAGGCCGATGGCCATTTCGGCGGCCAGCGAAGCGGTACCGCGCCGATCGCCCTGACGCCGGGCGCGCCGGAAATGCACGAACCCGAGTCCCAGCATTACGAGCAGCAGCGCGACTTTGACCAGAATCAGCCGGCCGTACAGGCTCGTCAGCAGATCCGACCACGCCGGTACGTGGGCAAGGCTCATGACGACCCCGCTCAGCACGAGCGCGATCACCGAAGCGAAGGCCCACGGCGTGAAGCGGCGGAACGCTTTTTGCCAGAACGGAGGATCTTCGCCCGCCGCGGCCGGCAGCGCCAGCAGCAGCATGAGCATGCCGCCGACCCAGACCGAAGCGCCGAGCAGATGCAGCGTGTCCGCCATGACCTGGCCGAACACGTTCGGCGAACCGGCCGCATGGCCGGTCAGCGCTTTGGTGACGAGCAGCAAGGCAAAGCCGACGATGACGATCGTCCAATGGCCGCCTCTTTTGCCCCAGCCCATGACGTCGTTGACGACGACCGCTCCCGCGATCAGCATGAGCAGCAGGATTTGCAGCAGGAACATCCGTCCCGAAGACGTGCCTTCGAGCGTCTGGGCCAAAATTTCGCGGCCGAACGCTTCGCTCCACGGCACGTCCGCGAACAGCTTCGCCTGCAGCGGCAGCCCGATCAGGATAACCAGCAGCAGTCCCGCCTGCGAAGCCCAGAACACGATCCGGGCCGGGCGGGTCGCCCGCTTGACGCTCCGCAGGTCGGCCGGCAGCAGAAATGCGAGGTACAGCATGCTGCCCGCCGTCAGCGACAGCAGCGTGTACAGCGCCGCGCGCTGGACGACCGTGTCCGCCGACGGCGTATAATTATCTTCGCCGCCGGAGACGCCGGCGTCGGTCAGCACGCCGTCCGAACCGACGCCGAAGCGGACCGTGCCGCGGATCGGATGGCCGTCGGCCGAGACGACGCGCCATTTCATCGTGTAGATGCCGTCGGGGAATTCGCCTTCGACGCTTGCCGTGACGAGATGCGAATCTTCCGGCGACACCGCGGCTTCGCCGATCGGCATCTCGTCGCCTTTGGTGTTGGTTACTCCGATCGACAGGAATTCGCCCTGGATCGTCTCGTTGAAATTCAGTTCAAGGCTGCCGGGCATGTTCGCCACCGAAGTCTGGTCGCCCGGGTTGGACGACAGCAAAGTAGCGTGCGCCGAGGCGAAGCCCGGCAATACGGCGGCCGCCGCAATCCATGCCGCAAGCAGCATAAGCGGCAGCCGCTTCCATCTGCTAAGCGATAAATTCAAGGTGTGTCTTCCTTTCCGTTCAGCGCTCGCCGCCGAATCCGTCGCGGCCGACCCAGCCTTTTTCCATCGCGTAGCGGGTCAGCTGGACGCGGTTTTGCAGCTGCAGCTTTTGCAAAATATTTTTGAGATGGTTTTTGACCGTATGTTCGGAAATGCCGAGCACTTCGGCCGCTTCGCGGTTGGTCAGCCCGGAAGCGACCTGCCGCAAAATTTCGCGTTCCCTACCGGTCAGCGTATCGCCGCTTTCGGGTTCGGCGGCCGGCGCCGAAAATTCCTTGAGAATCTGAAAAGCGAGTTCACGGCTGAGCGGCGCTTCTTCGCTGACGATCGCCCGCAAATATTCGATCCAGGTCGACGGAGCGAGATTTTTGAGCAGATATCCCTGCGCGCCCTGCTTCAGCGCTTCCAGCAGGTAGGCAATATCGTCGGATACGGTAATGATGACGATTTTGACGTACGGATAAGACATTTTGATCCGCCCCGTCGCTTCCAGCCCGCCCATGCCGCTCATGCGGATATCCATAAGAATGAGGTCGGGCATCCATTGTTCGGTAAAAGAGATCGCTGCCGCGCCGTCCGAGACGACGCCGACCACTTCGAACGACGGATCGAGCGACAAAATGTCGCAGATCGCTTCCTGCGCATGCTTGTGGTCGTCCACGACCAATACGCGGCACCGGTTCATACGCTCGCCTCCCCTCTGCCCAGACGAACCGAAGTCCGTCCCGGCTTGTTGTCCAGCTCGAATGTCCAGCCCATTTCGGCGGCCCGGTCGGCCATGATCTTCAGCCCGTAGCGGCCGGGCGCCGCCAGCGGATCTCCCTCAAATCCGCGTCCGTCGTCCGCGATCTCGACCGTCCAGCCGGCAGCCGAACCCCGGCCGGTCACTTCCGTGCGCGTCGCATGCGCATGCTTGCGCACGTTGATGACCGCTTCGCGGATGCAGGCGAGCAGCTCCGCCTTCTCGCGCGTCGCCAGCGCTTCGTCGGGCAGGCTCCAATCGACACTCACGTCGATCATCGCCTCGACCGCCAGCCGCCCGACGCGCGCGGCCATCGATTCCTCGGCCGCATAGGCCGAGCCGGGCGCGCCTGCGGCAGCGGCTTCGCCCGGCTGTCTCGCGCCGCGCTTGGGCGGCGCTTCCGGCTTCGCCGCTTCTTCGCCCGCGTACGCCGCTGCGCCCGGAGCCGGCGCTCCCCCGGCGGCCGCAGCCTGCGGCGTGCCGGCGCGCGCCGGCTCTTTGAGGTTCGCCAGCGCCTGGCGAACGTACCGGTCCACTTCGTGGACCGTGCGGCGCACCGCGCCGAGCTGGTCGCCGAGTCCCGCTTCATCGGCGCCCCGCTCCATCCGGTCAAGCTTGACCGACAGCAGGAACAGCGACTGCGCGATCCCGTCGTGCAGTTCGCGCGCCAGTTCTTCGCGCGCTTCGAGGCTCGCTTTCATGCCGCGCGCCTGCGTCAGCTCAAGCTGCATACGCTCCAGCATGGCGAACAGCCGGCGCAGCAGCGTCACGCTGACGAGAAACACGAGAATCGGCGTCAGCACATTGCCGGCGTCCATGGACAAGACCGGCATCAGGAATTGATGCCGGACGTATTCCCACAAGCCGACAACGACCGTCGGCACGAACAAAATCAGCCATTTGATCTGCTTATAACTCATGCGTCCTCCTGTTTTCCGTTTTGACGGCATGGCTTTCCTCTTAAATTTTAACCAAAACCGTCCGTCTTCAAATGGCCCGTTCGGGCTACGTTTGACGCTTTTTTGACTTTTTCGCGTCCCAGCAGCCTTGAATTGTTCACTTATTGATCACAATCGGGTAAACTGGCTAAAGTGCTTCTATTGTCCTATATGAATATGGTTCCATCCGTGGAATCCCTTTAACGCACTTTTAATCGAAAGCGGAGGTTGCAGCAATTGGAATTGTATTGGTTCGGTCAAGCCCCCTGGTTTTTGCTCGTCCTGAATTTATTGTTGGCGCTCACCGTCGTTTTCCTCGAGCGGCGCGACATCGGCGTGACCTGGGCCTGGCTGATGGTCCTCTTTTTCCTGCCGATCGCCGGGTTCATCCTGTATCTGTTCTTCGGACAGAACCTGAGCCGGGTCAAACGTTATCAATTCCGGGAACAGGAAAAGATTTTGCTGCCCGGCATCTCTGTCCAGCGGCAGCAGCTGCTCGACGAAGAACTGCATTTCAACGATCCGCGCACGGCGCGCTACCGCGAGCTGCTGCATATGAACATGGTCGGCGACTTTTCCCTGTACACACAGGATAACGACGTGACCGTCTACGCGGACGGCACCGAGAAATTCGACGCGCTGCTCGCGGACATCGCCGGCGCGCAGACGTATATCCATGTCCAGTATTACATCTGGCAGAACGACAAGCTCGGACGCCGCCTGATCGACGCGCTGACCGAAAAAGCGAAGCAGGGCGTCGAAGTGCGCGTCCTGTACGATGCATGGGGCAGCAAAAAGATCGGACGCCGCTTCCTGCACGACTTCCGCGAAGCGGGCGGCATGGCGGCTCCCTTTTTCCCGTCGCGTATTCCGTTTATCAACTTCAAGATGAATTACCGCAACCACCGCAAGCTGGTCATCATCGACGGCTCGTGCGGGTACATCGGCGGGTTCAACGTCGGGGACGAATATCTCGGCGAAGTGAAAAAGTTCGGTTACTGGCGCGATACGCATCTGCGGATCGAAGGTACGGCGCTGATCCAGATGCACGCGATCTTCCTGCACGACTGGAGCTTGTCTGTCCGCCAGAAGCTGCCCGAGAACGTGTTCCTGTCCGTCACCCGTCCGTTCGAAGGCAAGGTCGGCGCGCAGATCATCTCCAGCGGCCCCGACCAGAGCCGGGAGACGATCAAGCTGTCCTACATCAAGATGATGGACGAAGCGCGCGAGACGATCATGATCCAGACGCCGTATTTTATCCCGGACGAGAGCATGATGACCGCGCTGAAGATGGCGATTCTGTCCGGCGTCGAAGTGCATCTGATGATTCCCAAAGTGCCCGATCACAAAATGGTCTACTGGGCGTCGTATTCGTACCTCGGCGAACTGCTCGATCTCGGCGTCAACTGCTATCTGTACAAAAAAGGATTTCTGCACGCCAAAACGATGGTCGTCGACGGCCGCCTCGCGTCGGTCGGCACCGCCAACATGGACATTCGCAGCTACAAGCTGAACTTCGAAGTCAACGCGATCCTGTACGATTCCGGCAAAGCCGGCGAGCTGGAGAGACTGTTCCGCGCCGACATGGAAGACAGCGAGATTCTGACGGTGGAGCAGTACAAGCTGCGTCCGCTGGTCCGCAAAGCGCTGGAGTCGTTCACGCGGCTGCTGTCGCCGATCCTGTAAGAGACGCTCCGTCGTCGTCCAAACCTTTTTGTCCGTCAAAAAAATCCGCTGTTCTCGCCACTCCGGCGATTGCAGCGGATTTTTCGTGCGTGTAGGCGGCATCGAATACGCGGCGGCCCCGACCGCCGCATATTCGCCCAGCGCAGGACCGAAGCCGGGCCCGGTCAGGTCGGCCGGTCGATCTTGAACAGCCGGCCGAGTTCCGCGTATTCGCTGCCGGCCAGACGGGCGACCGGACGCAGCTGCTCGGTCCGCACGTAGCCGCGCTCTTCGTCGTAGATCGACTCGTCGAGCCGGAAGCGCACAATGCGCGCGATCAGCAGATCGTGCGTCACGCGGCCGTCGTCGGCCTTGAGCGGCAGATGCGATTCCAGGCGGCATTCCAGCCGCACTTTCGCTTCGGCGATGCCCGGCACCGCCACGGCGTCGCTGTCGACGAGCGTCAGGCGCGTCAGGTCGATCTCGCTCTCGCCGGGCGGCAGCAGCGCCGCGGTCTTGTTCATCTCTTCGACGAGGCTCTCGTCGCAAATATGCACGACCAGTTCGGCGGTGTCCGTCACGTTGCGCGCCGTGTCCTTCATGCCGCCGTCCGGGCGGCGGGCGACGGAGAACGCGACGAGCGGCGGGTCCGAGCTCACCATGTTGAAATAACTGAACGGCGCCGCGTTGACGATGCCGGTCTCGCTCGACAGCGACGTCACCCAGGCGATCGGACGCGGCACGATCGTGCCGGTCATCAGTTTATACACAAGCTTGCTGTCCAGCTGCTGCGGATCGAGATTGGGCATGGGGAAAACTCCTCTCGTAAAAAGCACGTCAAATAACGCCGACTGCCCGGTGCCGCGAAGCTTAGGCGCCCGATGCGGCGTCTGCTGCTTCCTTTTTTCACATAAAAACGGCCCCCGCGCCTCAACTCATCGCGGGAACCGTCCTGCATACACTTTACACCACTACTGCGAAAAAGTCATGCAGCTTTTACGCGGAACCCGTTTACAGCTCGATCTCGGCCGCGCGGGCGTTCGATTCGACCTGCTCCACGCTTTTGCAGCCCGGGATGACGCAGCTGACAGCCGGGTTCTTCAGGCACCAGGCCAGCGCCCATTCCGCCATGCCTACGCCTTCCGGCACTTCGCTGCGGCGAATCTCTTCGACCTGCTTCAATTTCTCGTCGACTTCCGCGCGTTCGCGCCCTTTGCGCACATTGTCTTCGAACACGGCGCCCGGCTTGTATTTGCCGCTCAGGAAACCGCTTGCCAGCGGCACGCGCGCCAGCACGCCGAGATCCTGCCGTTCGCAGGACGGGAAGACGCGCTCTTCCGGCACGCGGTCGATCCGGTTGTAGACGACCTGAATCGCTTTCGCGTTCACCTGGGTCGCTTTGTCGGTCTGGTACAGATTGTCGTTGCTGCCGATCGAGATGCCCAGATTGCGGATCTTGCCGGCCTGCATCTGCTTGTCCAGCATCGTCCACAGATCGTCGTTGTCGAACACTTCGTCCGAACCGGAATGGAATTGATACAGATCGATATAATCGGTGCGCAGCGATTTGAGCGATTCTTCCAGCTGGAGACGGATCTGATCCGTATCCCAGGCGTTCGTCCAGTGGTCATGCCATTGATGGCCGAATTTGCTGGCGACGATCCAGTCTTCCCGCTTGCCGCGCGACAGGTAATCGCCGATCAGGCTTTCCGAGAGATGATGCGGTCCGTAGCACTCGGCCGTGTCGATCAGGTTGATGCCCAGCTCCTGCGCCCGGTTCAAAATGGCATCGACGTCGTGCTGCTTGTAATCCTGACCCCAATCGCCTCCGAACTGCCACGTGCCTACGCCTACGACGGATACGTTCAATTCGGTACTGCCCAATCTTCTGTATTTCACTTCCGCTCACCTCTTCATGATGTTTTCGGGACGCCGGGCGTCCCGCGCAGCCGGCTTGGATGACCTTTTCCGGATAGCGCTTCCATGATAGGGGATCGCCGGACTTTTTTCAATCCCTTTCTGTGCGTTCGATGCAAAAAACGTCTAACAGCCGTCTTCCCGCAGGAAGACGGCTGTTTGGGCAGAACGTGACCGGATGAAACTTTACACTTTGGTCTTGGCCAGCAAATAGAGGAAATAAGGCGCGCCGATCACGGCAACGACGACGCCGGTCGGAATATCGGTCGGCTGCAAAATCCAGCGTCCGAGCGTATCGGCCACGAGGACGAGCAGCGCGCCGGCCAGCGCCGATACGGGCAGCAGAATCTGGTGCTTGGGCCCGACGAGCCGGCGGCCCAGATGCGGGCCGATCAGGCCGACGAAGCCGATACCGCCGCTGACCGCGACGCAGGCGCCGGCCAGGCCGACCGCCGCGGCGAGCAGCAGCAGCCGTTCGCGCTCGATCGCCGTGCCGAGTCCCGTCGCCGTCTGATCGCCCATGTTGAGCACGTTCATTACTTTGGCTTTGTAGAACACGAACGGCAGGAACAGGATCAGCCACGGCAGCAGCGCCACGACGAACTTCCAGCTCGTGCCCCAGATCCGTCCGGCCAGCCACGAAGCGACGAACTGATACTCTTCCGGATTGAGGCGCAGCGTCAGCACGATCATCGCCGCGCTGATGCCCGCCGCGACCCCGATGCCCACGAGCAGCATCCGCGTCGGCACGAGACCTTCGCCTTTTTTGTAAGACAGCGCGTAGATCAGCACCGCCGTGGCGCCCGCGCCGATCAGGGCAAGCACCGGCAGCAGGAACACGGAGCCGCTGACCGTCGACGAGAAGAACGAGACGTACAGCATGACCATAAGGCCCGCCCCGGCGTTGACGCCGAGAATGCCGGGATCGGCCAGCGCGTTGCGCGACAATCCCTGCATGACGCAGCCCGATACGGCCAGCCCCGCCCCGATCAGGATCGATATGACGATACGCGGCAGCCGGAACTCGAACAGGATCAGATGCTGCTGATCCGTGCCCTGGCCGAATAGCGTCCGCATGACATCCATCGGCGACAGCCGGATAAAGCCGGTGTTCATGCTGACGATAAACGCGGCAATGATCAACACGATAAAAATAACGATAACCAGGAGCCCCCGGCTGCGCTTGCGGCGCTCGGCCTGGTGAATCATCGATTCCATTACAGGCTCCTCCTTTCTTTGACCGCGAGATACAGGAAGAACGGCACGCCGATCAGCGCGACGAGCGCGCCGATCGGCGTCTCCTGCGGCGGATTGATCATGCGCGCGGCCAGATCCGCGAATACGATCAGCAGGCTGCCGAGCACCGCGGAACACGGAATGATCCAGCGGTAATCGACGCCGACGAGTTTACGCGTCAAATGCGGAATGATCAGGCCGACGAAGCCGACCGAACCGACGACCGAGACGGCCGTACCGGCCAGCACGAGCACGATCAGCACGCCCAGCAGCCGGACGAGGCCGGTGCGCTGGCCGAGGCCGGTCGCGATATCGTCGCCCAGGCTGAGCAGCGTGATCGAACGCGACAGCGCGATCGCGCCGAGCAGGGCGGCCGCGACGACCGGAAGAATGATCTGGATTTGCAGCCACTGCGTGCCGGCGACGCCGCCGGCATACCAGAACGCCAAATCCTGGCCGATCTTGAAGTACAGCGCCACGCCTTCGCTGAGCGCGGTGAACAGCGCGCTCACCGCCGCTCCCGCCAAGACGAGGCGAATCGGCGTCAGGCCGCCTTTGGAACGCGAGCCGATGCCGTACACGATCCCGACGCCGGCTCCGGCGCCCACGAACGAATACAACATGAGGCCGAGAAACGACAGTCCCGGGGAAAAAGCGAAACATAAAGCCAGCGCAAAGCTGGCTCCGGCGTTCAGCCCGAGCAGGCCGGTATCGGCAAGCGGATTGCGGGTCATGCCCTGCATGATCGCGCCGGCGACGGCGAACGCCGCGCCGACGATCGCCGCGCCGATGACGCGCGGCATACGCAGTTCCCGGATAATCTGGTGCTCCGTCAACTCCGGATTAAAATGAAACAGCGCGTTCCAGACGTCGGGCAGCGCGATATCTTTGGCCCCGATCGCAATCGCGACCGCCATGCCGAGGAGAAGCAGGATGACCCCGCCGACCAAAATCAGCGAAGCAGCCCACGGCCGCGAACGGACTTTGACTTTCTCCACGGCTTTCTGAGGCGTTTCGGGCAAAGCGGACGGTCTCATCGCGGTTCGTCCTCCCCGCTGCGCAGGCTGCGCGCGACGCGTCGGCCGCTGTCTATTTCGTTTTGCGGCCGCGTGGTTACTTCGTTTTGCATGTATTTCACGACATCACCCTTTTCCGAATGCACGCCAACGCCTGTTCGACGGGCCGTACGGACATTCTTGCTTGATCTTCAGGCGGGCGGCGAGCTTCCGGTCCGGCGGTCGCGCGGCAGCCGGTTATGTATGCCTTCATGCGGATTTCGGCTTCCCGCCTTCGCTCGAACCCGGTCCCATTGCCCCACCTAAATGAGATTCGTTATCAACAGTATAGCAGGCCAAAAATTTCGCGTCTATAAAAAAGGGAAACCGGATACCGTCCGCGGGCCGATTCCCCTGCATATTCGGAGCCGAAACAGACACGCAGCAGACGCAAAACGCCCACGGAAAGAGCACGGATCGGTCACGGAAAAAGCACGAAAAAGACACGGAACAGGTACAAAAAAAGCCGCTCCGTACCGCGGCGGCGTCAGGTATGAAATTCTTTTTCCATTGTTTAATAATATTGTCTGTCATATGATTGGAAACGTCCATGTTGGGGTAATATAACCTATAATCTCAATAATATAAGTATAAGGTATAAAGAATAAGCAGCAAGGGGGCCGGCATCATGGCAGGACATGAAATCAAAAAGGCCGTATTCAAGGAAGAGGTCCTTCGTCTGCATCTGATTAGCGGAGAATTTTATACGGGGCCGTGTTATCCCGATTTGACCAACAACAGCTTTTTCAAAATAAGCACTTCCGAAAAAACATTTTCGCTTCCTTATTGGGCGGTCAAACGTTTCGAACGTCTGCACTGACTCTTTCGATTCTAAATAGATTTTTCATGTTTGGCTTTATGCCATACACTCGATTCGATCATTCCGGACTCCGTCGACGCATGCTGCGCCGGCGGGGTCTTTATGCGTCGTTTATTTAAGTTTATTTGTTTTTCTCGGACACATATCATTTGCAGGCTTTTTTCCGATATAACAGTCATAACCTACAAATGTATGCCGTTCCCGGTTTTTGCCGCAACCGGAACGTCCGAGGAGGATGCTTATGCTGTCGAAAGTGCTGTACCCGTTCACGTCCGTGCTGTCCCGATTGAAATATGCCCAGAAGTTCGTGCTGATCAGCGTGCTGTTCGCCGTTCCGCTCGCGCTGCTGTTTGCTCTCTGGTTCAGCGCTACCCAGTCCAAAATCCAGGCGACCGAACTGGAGAAAAAAGGACTGACGCAGATCGAAGCCGCTCTGCCGTTTATGCTGTCGATCCAGCAGCACCGCGGCCAGGCCAATGCGCTGCTCAGCGGAGGCGGAGCCGACAGCCAGCGCAAGCTGGACGAAATCTCCGCCCAGACCGACGCCAACGCCGCGCTTGTCACGCAGGCCGAAGGACAATCGGGCCTGCCCGGCTCGGCCGCCGAATGGCAGCGGCTCTCCGGCGAGTGGACGGCGCTCGAAGCCGAGACCGCTTCTCTGTCTGCCGCGGACAGCTTCGCCCGCCACAGCGAACTGGTCGGGCAGCTGCTCGACTTCATGATCAAAAGCGCCGACGAATCCGGCTTGTCGCTCGATACGGAAATCGATTCGTTCTATCTGATGGACATCGTCGTCAAACGGCTGCCGACTCTGATCGAAGGGACCGCCCAAATCCGCGGCAGCGGAAACGGCATACTGACCAAGCGCCAGGCTTCGCCGGAAGCGCGGACCGACACGGCCGTCAAGAAGGCCCAGGCGGCGGCTGAACTGAAGCAGCTCAACGCGGCGCTCGCGAAGTTTGCGACGTTGAACCCCGAAGCGGAAGCACGGATCGAAGCTGCGGCGCAGACGTCTGCCGCTTCGATCGACTCGTTCCTGTCCCTGACGCAGAGCCAACTGTTCGACGATCCGACCTTGTCTTCGGACCCGGCCGCCTTCTTCTCGGCGGGAACTTCGACGATCGACGAAGCGCACGCGCTGTTCGGGCAGTCGACCGCGACGCTTGATCTGCTGTTCGATCAGCGGATCGACCGCCTGGAGACGCAGCGCAATCTCGTCGTTGCCGTCATCGCGCTGGCCCTGCTGCTCGTGCTGCTGTTCTACGCAGCGTTCTACGTCAGCGTAAGCTCGACCGTTCGCCTGCTGCGCGAACATTCCGCCGATATGGCCAGTGGCGATTTGTCGCGGCGGATCACGATCGGCACCCGCGACGAGCTGGGCCAGGTCGGCGACTCGTTCAACCGGATGATCGAAGCGCTGAACAAGACGCTGCGCGGCAGCCAGGAAGCTTCCGAACAGTCCGCCGCTTCTTCGGAGCAGCTGAGCGAAGTGTCGCGCGAGTCGTCTCTGGCCATGCGCCAGGTCGCTTCGGCCGTGCAGGCCGTCGCCGAAGGGTCCGAGAATCAGCGGCGCATGACCGAAGACACGGCGCTCGCCATGGGCGAGATGGCGACGGGCATCGCCCGGATCGCGGAATCGTCCGCTGCGGTCGCCGAATCGGCCGCCGAGACGTCGCAGCGCGCCGATGCCGGCGACCGGGAACTTACGGCCGCCGTCGGGCAGATGCGCAGCATTCGCGAATCGGTCAGCCTGTCGGCCGGCAGCGTCTCGCGCCTCGACGCGCATTCACAGCAGATCGACGACATCGTCGAGTCGATCAAGACAATCGCCCGGCAGACGCAGCTGCTGTCGCTGAACGCCAATATCGAAGCGGCTCGGGCCGGCGAGCACGGCCGGGGCTTCGCCGTCGTCGCGTCCGAAGTCGGCAAGCTCGCGGAGCAGACCCGTGGTTCGGTCGAGACGATCTCTCTGCGCATCGGCGATATTCGCGGCCTGATCGGCGAGACGGTCCAGCTGATGCAGCGGACCGACGCCGAGACGGCCGAAGGGCTGACGTTTATCGACCGCGCCAGCAGCGCGATCGGGGAGATCGGCCAGTCGGCCCGGCTCGTGAACGACCAGGTGCAGGAAATTTCCGCGGCTTCCCAGGAAATCTCCGCCGGCGTGGAACAAGTCACGGCTTCGGTATCGGAAGTGGCCCGCGTCGCGCAGCATTCGTCGGAAGAATCGCAGACGATGGCGGCGGCCACGCAGCAGCAGTTGGCCGCTCTGGAAGAGATCGGCAGCGCAGCCGGCGAATTGAGCGATATGGCCGCCGGGCTGCAGGAAGACCTCGGATTCTTCAAGCTGTCGGCCGCCCAATAATCAATCGGAAAGAAGGTAGTCCGCATGCCCGATTCTCTCCCCCCTTCTTTGCGGCTGCTCACCCTACAGTCGTGGAACGAAGAACGGTGGACGGAAGTCCGTCCTATTTACGAAGCTTCTTTTCCCGCGCATATTCGCAAGCCGGAACGGATCGTCCGCCGCATGCTGGAGCGCATGGACGCTTTCCTACACGAAGGCAGCCTCGGCGGCGTTCCGTGTTCGATGGCGCTGACCGGACTGAGCACCGACCGGCGGCGGCTGATCGTCGATTACCTCGCGGTATCGCCGGATCGGCGCGAGAGCGGCATCGGCCGGCGTACGGTCGAAGCGCTGGCGCAGTGGGCCCGGGAGACGTACGGCGTGCACGGCCTGCTGATCGAAGCCGAAGCGGACGACAGCGAAGAAGGCCGCGGCCGCGTGCGCTTCTGGGAAAACTGCGGCTTCGTCTCGACGGAATACGTGCACCATTACGTATGGGTGCCGGAGCGGTACCGCGCCATGCTGCTTGACCTGCAGGGCGCGGATGTTCCGCCGGCGGACCGGCTGCCAAGAGACGGCCGGGCGCTGTTCGCTTACATCGAAGCGTTCCATCAATCAAGTTTTGCACGTTAGAAAAAGACTTCCGGCCGCTTGCGCCGGAAGTCTTTTTTGGCGTATGAACGCAGGTGCGGGGCACATGCGGGGCACGGCCCGCTGGCCGCCGGTCGCGAGCACGGACCGTGTGCCGGAAGCCGGCTCCGCGCGGCAGCGCCGGCAGCGCTTATTCCGCGACCACGACGCGGTTGCGCCCGCCGCGCTTGGCGGCGTAGAGCGCGTCGTCGACGCGCTTGAACAGCTGCCGCACCGGCTCGCCCGCAGCGGATGCGGTGACGCCGAAGCTTGCGGTCACCGTGCCGGCTTCTTGGAAATCGGTCTGCTCCAGCTCGGCCCGAATCTGCTCGGCCAAGCGCCCCGCCTGCTGCGCGTCGGCAGCGCGGATCAGAATCAAAAATTCTTCGCCGCCCCAGCGTCCGGCGGCGACGGTTCCGCCCGCATGACCCTGCAGCAGCTGCGCGGTACGGCGCAGCACCGCATCTCCGCTCAGATGGCCGTGCGTATCGTTGATATCTTTGAACCGGTCGAGATCGAGCAGAATGAGCGCAAACGCTTCTTCGCCGCTTTCCGCGCGCTGCATCGCTCCGCTCAGCAGATCTTCCATTTTACCCCGGTTATGCAGTCCGGTCAGCCGGTCGGTCTGCATCAGCTGCTGCATCTCGCGGTTGGCCTGCTCCAGCTCCCCGACCACGACGCCGACGAACTTGGCCAGCCGGCTCGTCATCTCCATCTGTTTGGTTCCGGTCGGCCGGTCCGAAGACTCCGGCAGCGCGGCGGAAGACTCGGTCTGCCGCCCTTCGCGCATCGCCACGGCGACCAGACTCGCATTATGCATCTGTACCTCTTCGCCCTGACCGTAAAACTCGCCGTACGTGTACATCCCCGCAGCAGGCGCAAACTGCTGGAAAGCTTTCGTTTCCAAATTTACCGCTTCCTGCAGATACACCTGGCGGCAGTAGCAGGAGAACAACATAATCCCCTGCGGCTCAAAACCGCCCAGATCGTTCCGGATGTCTTCCGGCGCGATCATAATATGATGGGGCGTTCCGTAACCGAGCCGAACCTGTTCGCCCACGCGCACGTCTGCCGCCACATGCAGGGAATCGTTTTCGCCGCGGGAGACCGGCACCCGGGCAACCAGCTTGTCGCCGCGCTGCAGGATCAAAGGGAACTCAAGCATATGCTGGAAAAAATTTTCGTCGTTGCGGATGCCGAGATATTTCTCGTACACTTCTGCCGCCGGAACCCCGTCCAGCGTTTTGATCCATTTGGGATCTCCGATCTCTGTCACCGTCATCTTGCGGCTGAGCGGCTCCCAGCCCATATAATCGCGGACTTTGATCTCCAGCTCGTCCCCCGAGAAAGCTACGACCGCCGCTCCGTCCCAATACGTTTTGCCGCCGGCCATGACCCACGATGCGCCGTTATTGTCGTACGAGGCGGCTCCGGCTCCGAACACGGGCACGCTGCCGAGACTGCCGCGCATGCCGCCCAGCAGTTCCGCGCCGTCCATGCGCTGCGACGTCGCATAGAGCAGCAGCCCTTTGACAGACGAACTCCCGACCCGTTCCGCTATGGCGAGGCCCAGACGGCGCCCCACTTCCGCTTCTTCCCCTTTGCGGCACGGCTCGGACAAGAGATGCAGTTCGGACGTTTCGAAAAAAGAAAAAACGACGACCGTCCGATGAAATACGAACTGCCCTTCGTAAATTTCTCCCGACGTCGTAATGCCCGTGACGATCGCGCCCGGGAAACTGCGGCAAATTTCGGCATGCAGCGGCTCCGATACGGCCGGATCGAGGGCAGACGCGAAAAATTGGATCAGGACGGAACGGCTGCGCCGCGCATGCGCCAACAGTTCCGGATCTTTCAAGCAAGCGCCGAATTGTTCCATGCCGGCGAAATTGAACAACGTTTGAAACATGATAACCAAGCCCCCTCCGAATCGGACCGTTTTGTGAAACTCACGGCCGATATGCATCTTTTAATATCGGCATTTTGCGTACGAATCGCAAGCCCTGCCGGGGCGAGCAGAAGAAGAAAAGCACGCGAAGAACCGGGCCTCCCTATGGAGCCCCGGTTCTTCGCGTCATCCGGCACGTTCGGCCGAGGCCGAACGAAGTCCGCTTCGCTTGAATCCGCCGCGATCACGCGCCTTGTTCCCGGCCTGCGCCTAATGGGGGGCGCAGCCGTGATGCTGGAACAGGCCGCACATATATTCGAGCGCTTCGAGTTCGTCTTTGCCGCGCGCGCTGATTCGGACCGTGCTGCCGTCGTGGATCGGCAGCAGCATCATGCCGAGCAGGCTTTTCACGTCCACGATCCGCTGATTGTTCTCGTCTCCGAACGCGAGCTTGATGTCCGAAGCGAACTGCGAAGCCTGCGATGAAATTCGGAGCAGTTCGTCACGATCGAAGTCGCCCTCGATCTTGAATTCGTGTACTCTCATAGGTGACTCTCCTCTTTTGTGTAATCGCTTGATACCGCTTCCATTTATGGGTATGCCCCTATTCTTTTCGGCGGTACCCCATCTATTTATATCGGTCTGGCTTACCGAATCGTGAACCGTCGGCGGCTACTTTCCGCCTGGTATGCGCAAGAGCCGTCAGAGCCGGCTCGTATTGAATCTTTATCCACTTTGACGCGGCTTGAAACGACGAAAAAACAGCCGGAAGCGGCTGGCTTCCGGCTGCGTCGTTCTTACTCCGCGGCTTCCGCTTCGGCCGGATTTTGCGTGCTCGCCATGCCGAGCGTCACCCTCGATTCCCAGCTGGCCGAGCCGCCTTCGCCGTCGCGAAAATCAAGCCGGACCGTTCCCGTGCGGCCTGTCTGTGCTTCCCCGTAGCGATACCCGATGCGCTGTCCGTCCATATCGACGAAAAATCCGTTCGTGCCCGACTCGCCGGCCAGAACCGCATCGTGGTAAGTCGACGTGACGCGATTCGCGTCGACCGCCGGAGCGGCCTCGCTGCCGGAAGTCGAACCCGATGCGGTCCCTGCCGCGCCCGCTTCATCCGGCGAATCAGCCGATCCGCCGGGCAGTCCGCCTGCGGCCGGCACGCCGGAGACGACAGGCCCCGTGCCGGCTGTATCGTCTTCGGCATCCGGCTCCCACGTCAGGCTGGAGAGCGAATAGCCGGACGGCAGCCGCAGCAGGTCGAAGCGCACTGTCCGCTCCGAGTCGGTCCGCGTGACGCTCACTTCGATCGGATCGGCGTCCGCTCCGTCAGCCGAATCGTCCGGCGAAGCGGAATCGGACGATTCGCCGGACGATTCCGCCGCTTCGCCGCTGCCGGCGGTGCCGGGCTCGGTACCGTCGGCCTGCCCGGAAGTTTCGCCGGAAACTTCATTGGAAGCTTCATTGGAAACTTCTTCGGAAGCCGGATCGGAAGCTGGATCGGAAGATAGGCTTTGCTCGGCGTTTCCTGCCGAAGAATCCGCCCCGGCCTCGCCTGCGCCGCCCGCTTGTCCGTCTTCGCCCGTAGCTGCCGATTCCTGCTGCTCCGCCTGCCGGCTGGCCGTTTGCTCCATTTCGTCCGCCTGCGGCCCGAACCGGATACAGCCTCCGAGCAGCAGCACCGTACACAGCGCGGTGCCGGCCGCCCACGGCTTGAGTGTACGCAGGCGCAGGGGCGCATCTGCTGCGGCCGACGGCGCAGCCTGCGCCGTCCGATCTCTTTTCGATTTCGCCACGTTGGCATGCTTCTTCATCTCACACTCCTCCTTCCCCGCGCTTTGCTTCGCGGCTCCATGGCTCCATCTGTTCTTTTACCACGTCGCCGATCGTTCGAAGCCCTTCCTCGATCCGTTCTTCGGGCACACGCGAAAAGCCGATCCGCATCGTATTGTGTCCTTTGCCGTCGGTAAAAAAAATATCGCCGGGCGTAAACACCACTCCGCGAACCTGGCAGGCTGCCAGCACTTCGCGGGCATTCAGCCGTTCGTCGAGTTCGACGAACACGTGCAGGCCGCCTTCGCCGCTCATGCTTTTCATCGGAATATGCTCCCGGCAGCCCTGCACGGCCAACTCGTATTTGCGTTTGTATTCGGTGCGCGCCCGCTTCAGGTACCGTTCGAAATTGCCGTTGTGCAAATATTGGAATAGCAGCGCCTGGTCGAGCGTCGACGTATGAATGGTCCGGGCGCGCTTGAGACTTTCCAGATAGCCGATCAGCTCGCGGTCCGCCACGATCCAGCCGACCCGAATGCCGGGGAACAGAATCTTGGAGAAGCTCCCGATATACGCGACGGAGTTGCCGACGCCCGCGCAGGCGATCAGCGGAGCGGCATGCGCGCCGGAATAGCGCAGTTCCTCGTTGAACCCGTCTTCGACGATCGGCACTTCGTGCTCGCCGAGCAGGCGCAGCAGTTCCATCCGTTTCTCCGGCGAAGTGACGATTCCGGTCGGATTGTGGTAGGACGGCGTGAGATAGGCGAGATCGAAGCCGCCTTCGCCGAGCGTCCGCTCCAACTCCTCCATATCCATTCCGTCCGGCTCAAGCGTCACGCCGACCGGCTCGAAGCCGTGCAGCTTCATCAGCTTGATCGCCGTCTGGTGCGTCGGATTCTCGCACAGGATTCGCCCGCTGCGCCGGCCGATCGCTGTCAGCATCAGATCGAACCCTTCGGTGAACCCGTTCGTGATCAAAAGGTCTTTGCCTTCGGTCTCGACCCCTTTGCCGCCCATGTAAGCCGTCAAATATTGGATCAGCGGCCGATATCCCTGCGCGTAGCCGTAATTCAGCAGCACGTCTCCTTCGAGCGCCATCCGGTCGAGAAAAGCGCGCTTGAACCCGTTCACGTCGAACAGACGCTCGTCGGGCGCGATGCTCGTGAACGCGATCATCCCTTTTTCCCAGCGGATGCCGTGCTTCATCAAGTCCATTTCTTCCGACAAAAAAGCTTGCGGGCTAAGCCGGTCGCGCCAGCGGATCAAGTCCGGCGGCTCGGCCGGATGCAGCGCGGCGCGCGAGACGAAGTTGCCGCGTCCCTTAACCGCTTCGATCCAGCCGGTACGCTCCAACGCTTCGTACGCGCTGATGACCGTCGTGCGGCTGACGCCGAGCTGGCCGGCCAATTCGCGCGTGGAAGGCAGCTTGTGATGCAGCGGCATCAAGCCCTGCGCGATCAGCGTTTCGATATATCCTTTTAACTGCATATAAGCGGGACTGTCGCCGTCCGTTCTGAAATCGTTAAACATTCGCTCAACTCCTCGCCTTCTATCATTCCATAGATGGCACGCAAAGAAAAGAACCGCGAAACCCGACGTTTGCGGCGAAGGTGGACGTTCAATTTTCCAGATAGCGGTACAGCGTCGACTTGCTGATGCCGGTCTCTTCCTTGATCTGCGCCAGAGTATGCTGCCGGCTTTCGTACATCTGGATCGCTTTTCTCACATTATCGTCCAGTTTGCGCGGCCGGCCCGATTTGATGCCTTTTTGCTTCGCTTCGTACATGCCCCGCTTCGTATGTTCGCTGACCACGTCCGCTTGGAGCTCCAGCAGCGCGTGCGCATGGGCACGAAACGCCTCGCCGGCCGCCTCGCGCGTATCGATCCGTTCATGCAGCGCGACCAACCGGGCTTTTTTGTCATCCAGCGTATCCAGCACTTCGACCAGATGCCGGGTGGAGTCCGCAAGCGCGAACAGCCGGGCCACAACGAGTACGTCTTCTTCGCGCAAACCGTCCAGCACTTTTTCCAATTCGATCCTGCGCTTGGCCGAAGCCTGTTCTTCCGCGGCTATAATATCGCAGCCTTCGGCGTCCAGAAGCTCGCGCTGACGCGTACCCGATTCGTCGTCCGAATAAGGTCGGATATAGCCTATTTTCATTCTCATTCTCTCCTCGTTCCCTACCCAAAATTCCATATCCAAAAATAAATGTACTCAAATAAGAACCAAAAAGGTTCCATTTTGGGACATTCCATGCTACGATCAGTATAAAAAGGAGGGCCTTAACCCCATGTCTACGATCAAAACCGAATGGTTCTCCAACGTCCGAGGCGACGTGCTGGCCGGCATCGTCGTCGCGCTGGCCCTTATTCCCGAAGCGATCGCGTTCTCGATCATCGCCGGCGTCGATCCGATGGTCGGACTATACGCCTCGTTCTGTATCGCGGTTATTACCGCCTTCATCGGCGGCCGGCCCGGCATGATCTCCGCCGCTACCGGCGCGATGGCGCTGCTCATGGTTCCGCTCGTTCGCGACCACGGCGTGCAGTACCTGCTGGCCGCTACGCTGCTGACCGGCGTTATCCAGTACCTGCTTGGGGTACTAAAGATCGCCAAGCTGATGAAATTCATCCCCAGAGCCGTCATGATCGGCTTCGTCAACGCCTTGGCCATTCTGATCTTCATGGCGCAGGTTCCGCATTTCTTCGGTATCTCTACCTTAACCTATGTATTCGTCGCGGTCACCCTTCTTATCGTATACGGACTGCCGCGTTTTTTCAAAGCCGTGCCTTCGCCGCTAGTCGCTATCGCCTTGCTGACCGCGGTCGCCATCTTCGGCCATGCGCAGATCGGCACGGTCGGCGATCTCGGCCTGATCACGCAGTCGCTTCCTTCGTTTCTCATTCCGGACGTTCCGTTCAATCTGGAGACGCTTGGCATCATTCTGCCGGTGTCCGTCTCGCTTGCGATCGTCGGCCTGGTCGAGTCGCTGCTGACCGCTTCGATCGTCGACGACATGACCGGAACGGGCAGCAGCAAAAATAAAGAAGCCCGCGGACAGGGCATCGCCAACTTCGTTACCGGATTTTTCGGCGGCATGGCCGGCTGCGCGATGATCGGACAATCCGTCATCAACGTCAAGTCGGGCGGACGCGGCCGGTTGTCCACGCTCGTGGCCGGCGTATTTCTCATGTTCCTGATTCTCGTCCTCGGCGGAGTCGTCGTACGTATCCCGATGCCTGTGCTCGCCGGAATCATGATTATGGTGTCGATCGGCACATTCGACTGGGGCTCGTTCGCGTATATGCGCAAAGCTCCGAAAAGCGACGTCTCGGTCATGCTCGTCACGGTGACGATCGTCGTGCTGACCGACAATCTGGCACTCGGCGTACTGGCGGGCGTCCTGCTCAGCGCGATCTTGTTCGCGGCCCAAATTTCCCGTATTCAGGTTGCGCAGCACGTATCCGGCGGCACGACCGTGTACGCCGTCCGAGGCCAGCTGTTTTTCGCTTCCGCGGCCTCTTTCGTCGACGCTTTCGATTTCGAACTTGCGGACACACAGATCGTACTGGACTTCTCGGAAGCGCAGATCTGGGACGATTCCGGCGTAGGCGCGCTCGACAAAGTCATGATCCGCTATCGGGCGCGCGGCCATGCGGTCGAAATCCGGGGCCTGAACGCGTCCAGCGAGAAGATACTGCGCAGGCTGGCCGTCTATCGGGACGCCACGGCCTCGTTGAAGTCGCATTGATCGCATGAACATGAATGGAGGGAAAAGAATTGAATAATTTCTCGATGCTTCATCTTGTTTTTCTAGCTGT